>NZ_JAAOLG010000004.1:0-406923 GCF_011602025.1 Rhodococcus sp. IC4_135 | reverse complement strand
GACCCACGAAGCAACGACTGAATCTTTGACACCCGAACTCGAAACCGCATAACCTACAACACGACTCGTTGATCACGAACCTGATGGTTCACCGATCCGAAGTACACCACTCCATGGGACGCTATCCTTCTGCCCGGTTCAGTTCCATCCCGATCGGGCCGGCCGTGGTCGTGAGCGCGACGTTGACGGTTCCCTCGGTGGACACACCCGTGGAGTTCGGCGGATTGACGGTTTTGGCTGCACCCGCCGCGCTCGGGTACGAGCAGTCGACGGTCGCCGACGCCGGAGTCGGGACAGGCGGGAGTGCGTCGAACTGTGACATGTCGAGCGGCAGCATGGCAGCCGTTGTCGTCTTCGCCTTGGAGGTACTGGACGGCGAGTCCGAGCTACCGGAATCACTGGAACAACCAGCCAGAAGCAGCGCCGCGGCGCTCGCAGCGGCAATGACTACAGGAAAGCGCATCACGGGATTACGTCGCATCAGTCGAGCCTTACTGTCTTGATGTCGGTGGTCAGATTCGGCTTGCCGTCGCCCTCTGGCGTCGATCCGCCGGCCGCGACCTTGTCCAAAGTGGCGAGCCCGGTTTCGTCGATCGTGCCGAAAACCGTGTACTGCGGCGGGAGTTGTGAGTCGCCGTAGACGAGGAAGAACTGGCTGCCGTTGCTACCGGGTGCCCCGGTGTTGGCCATCGCAACCGTGCCGCGCGCGTAGGTGACGGGCTCTTGCGCTGCCGGGTCGGTGGTGGCGTAGGCCGTGGTGGGGAACTCGTTGTCGAATCCGTAACCCGGCCCGCCGGTGCCGGTGCCCGACGGGTCACCGCACTGCAGAACCTGGAGCGAGGGGCTCGTCGTCATACGGTGGCAGGTGGTGTCGTTGAAGTAGTCCTGCTGCGCCAAGCTCACGAAGCTGTTGACCGTGCACGGAGACTTCGTTCCGTCGAGCGTGAGCCCGATGTTTCCCTGCGAGGTCTCGACGCTGATGCTCGGCGTCGCGTCGGGCGCGGTGGTGGGGATGCCGTCGGTACGAGGCGGATTGTTGGCCTTGGACGCGGTAGCGCCGTCAGCCGGGTACGAGCAGGACACCGTGTCGGCGAGCGGCGTCGACAGTCCGGCAGGCATGGCACCCGCAGTCTGTGGCGTGAGGCTCGAGTCGTCGGCAGCAGTGTTGGTGGTGTTCGCGTCGTCGTCACTGCGGTTGCTCAGCCAGATGAGTCCACCGACGACACCGACCACGACAACCACGCCGAGCGCGGTTCCGGCGATCGTCATCTGCTTGCGCTTGCGGGCACGTTCTGCGCGGCGTTCGAGCTGACGCTCGAGCTTGCGTTTCGCCGCCTCGCGGCGTTGCTCGTTACTCGGCACTGCTGTAGTCCTCCGTATCGCGGGTGGATCGTGGTCGGCCGGCCGAGCGACACCCTGGGGTCGGCTTCGGCAAGCGGCTCTACTCGTCGTCAGAGTCTCCCATTGCAACCTGAGAACTTACTGGCGGGGCAGCAGCTTAGGCTGTAACCGACACCGTGTTGTTCGTTTCCACCCTTCGAAGAGGAGTTGCCCCCGTGCTCGTCACTGGTTTTCCGGCCGGGATGTTCCAAACCAACTGCTACATACTCGCCCAGGACGACGCGTGCGAATGTGTGGTCGTCGATCCAGGGCAGGACGCGGCCGAGCCGCTCTTCGAATATCTCGACTCCAAAGACATGACGGTCAACGCGGTCCTGTTGACACACGGCCATCTCGATCACGTGTGGTCGGCCCGCGAGGTCTGTGAGCGGTACTCCGTACCCGCGTACATCCATCCCGAGGATCGCTACATGCTCAGTGATCCGGCACGGGGAATCGGCCCGACAATGAAGGAATTCATCCAGGGTATGACGTTCGTGGAGCCGGACGAAGTGATCGAACTGGCCGATGGAGACAAGATCACCGAGGCCGGAATGTCTTTTTTCGTGGACCACACACCCGGGCACACGCAGGGATCCGTGGTGTTCCGAACCCAGGCGAACACGGAGACCGGACCCGTGGACTTGGCGTTCACCGGTGACACGCTGTTCCAGGGTTCGATCGGACGCAGCGACCTGCCCGGCGGAAATCACGAGCAGTTGCTCGCCTCGATCGCCCGCAAGCTACTGGTACTCGGCGACGAGACAGTGGTCCTGCCCGGGCACGGTGGTAACAGTTCGATCGGCGCCGAGCGAAGCTCGAACCCGTTTCTCGTTGGACTCAGCGCACAAGAATAAGGAAAAGTACCTCTCGTGAGTAAAGCCAGCACCTTCTCTGCACCCAAGGGTATTCCGGACTACGTTCCGCCGCAGTCAGCCGAATTCGTCGCCGTTCGTGACGGTTTGACGCGCGCCGCCAGATTGGCCGGATACGGCCACATCGAATTGCCGATCTTCGAGGACACCGGATTGTTCGCGCGCGGCGTCGGCGAGTCGACCGATGTCGTGAGTAAAGAGATGTACACGTTCGCCGACCGTGGCGACCGTTCGGTGACGTTGCGTCCCGAGGGAACCGCCGGTGTGATGCGTGCGGTCATCGAGCACAGCCTCGATCGTGGACAGCTGCCGGTCAAGGTCAGCTACGCGGGCCCGTTCTTCCGCTACGAGCGTCCGCAGGCCGGTCGTTACCGCCAGTTGCAGCAGGTCGGCGTCGAGGCCATCGGGATCGACGACCCCGCACTCGACGCTGAGGTCATCGCGATCGCCGACGCCGGATTCCGGTCATTGGGGCTCGACGGCTTCCGCCTCGAAATCACCTCGCTCGGCGACGACACCTGCCGACCGCAGTACCGCGAACTGCTGCAGGAGTTTCTCTTTGCACTCCCGCTCGACGAGGACACGCGTCGACGCGCCGAGATCAACCCGCTCCGGGTGCTCGACGACAAGCGCCCAGATGTGCGTGAGATGACTGCGGGCGCACCGCTCATGCTCGATCACCTGTCGGAGAGCTGCAAGGCACACTTCGACGAGGTACTCGCGCACCTGGACGCCTTGGGCGTTCCCTATGTCGTCAACCCGCGCATGGTTCGCGGCCTCGATTACTACACCAAGACGACCTTCGAGTTCGTGCACGACGGACTGGGCGCGCAGTCCGGAATCGGTGGCGGTGGTCGCTACGACGGTCTGATGGAACAACTGGGCGGACAGCCGCTCTCGGGGATCGGATTCGGAATCGGCGTCGACCGCACTGTTCTCGCGCTCGAGGCCGAGGGTAAGTCGGTAGCACCACCGGCACGTGTCGATGTGTTCTGTGTGCCGATGGGTACCGAAGCGAAGGCAGCGCTGGTGAAGATTGCTCACCAGCTGCGTGCCAACGGAATTCGAGTTGACATCGCCTACGGAAATCGTGGTGTGAAGGGCTCGATGAAAGCGGCCGACCGCTCGGGTGCCGCAATCGCGTTGGTTCTCGGCGAGCGTGAACTCGAAGAAGGCGTGATCGTCGTCAAACACTTGGCGACAGGTGAGCAGGAGTCGGTGGCACTCGACCAGGTCGTCGACAAGCTCGGGGATCTCGTTGAGCACTGAGGCCGAACCGGTTTCGCTCGATCTGGTTCCCGTGGCGTTGATCGCGCCGCGGCTGAAGAAGTTCGCTGTCGTCGTGGTGGTGTTCGGTGTTGTCGTCGGGTTGATCGTCAGTGTTTTCTCGACGGCGACCGTGGGAGCGATCGTCGGTGCCGTCATCGCGGTGCCGACGGCGCTGGCCATTCTGATGACGTTGCGCCGACACATCACCCTGTACGGCAACAGGATTCGGGCGCAAGCCGGCTTCCGAACCAACGACGTCGACGTCGCCGAGGTACTCACGGCGGCGCTGACGGTGCGATCCGGCCGGATCAGCGAGGTCAGCCTGACGCTCGGCGACGGGCGGTCCACCGTACGAATCCCGCTCGCGTTGTATACCGCGGGTGGCGGGCGCGAGTTGGAGATCCTTGCGCTCCGCAAACTCGCCGACGCCCTGGCAGCCAGCGAGTTGGTACCGGCGGCCGCGTTGTCTTCGGTCCTGATCGAACAGTTGCGTGCCGAAGCCCGCGGCGCCGGGCTGGACGAGCGTCCGCTGTATCGCGCCGTCGAACTCGTGACGGCGGCGGGACGAGTGCCGAGAACCACACTGACAGACCACGAAGTGGCCGGATTACTCGACTAGCGTGGAAACCGTTCTTACAGCGTTGTAGAACGGACAGTCGTGAAAACGGCAGGTGAGGAGTCGGCAATGAGTATTGCGCCCGTAACCGTCACGGTGACCGGAGCGTCGGGTCAGATCGCATACGGAATGCTTTTCCGCATAGCTGCGGGGGAGATGCTCGGCGCTGACGTACCGATCAAACTTCGACTGCTCGAGATTCCCGCCGCCGTGTCCGCTGCCGAAGGCGTTGCGATGGAGCTCGAAGACGGCGCATTTCCGTTGCTGAGCTCCATCGACATCACCGACGATCCCGATGTCGCCTTCTCCGGAGCGAACGTCGGCATGCTGGTCGGTGCGCGTCCGCGGAGCAAGGGCATGGAGCGCGCCGACTTGCTGAGCGCGAACGGCGCGATTTTCACAGCGCACGGGAAGGCGATCAACAACAACGCCGCCTCGGACGTCAAGGTGCTGGTCGTCGGAAACCCGGCCAACACGAACGCTCTCATCGCGATGAACAACGCGCCGGATGTACCCGATACTCGGTTCAGTGCGTTGACGCGTCTCGACCACAACCGAGCGATTGCGCAGGTGGTGAAGAAGACCGGCGTTCGTGCGTCGTCGGTGCGCAAGGTGTCCGTCTGGGGAAACCATTCGGCGACGCAGTACCCGGACCTCTCCCACGCGACCGTCGCGGGTGAGCCTGCGCTCGCGGTGATCAACGACCGCGACTGGGTGGAGAACGATTTCATCCCGACTGTGCAGGTACGAGGCACCGCCATCATCGCTGCGCGTGGATCGTCCTCGGCGGCAAGTGCGGCCAGCGCGTCTATCGACCACGTCCGCGACTGGGTGATCGGAACGGCCGAGGACGACTGGGTGTCCATGGCCGTGTGTTCGGACGGTTCCTACGGAGTGCCCGAAGGATTGATCTCGTCTTTCCCGGTGACCTGCGCCGATGGCGAATTCACTATCGTTCCCGACCTCGCGATCGACGACTTCTCGCGCGAACGGATTGACCTGTCCGTCAGCGAATTGGAGCAGGAGCGCGCGGCGGTACGGGAGTTGGGCTTCGTCTGAGGTTGTAATGCCGCCCCGGCCGGGAAGTCCCGATCAAAGATCTCGGAACAGATACTGATCGGGATTCTCGGCACCGAGCACGGGCGGTGACACCATCGGTAGGTCGTCGACCATCGAATTCTCGTCGCCGGCAGTCACGAGATACCCCGGGGTAGTGCGTGACGACTCGTCGTCCCGAGATCCGCGGGGTCCACCGCCCAACATGCCGCCCGGCGACATGCCAGCACTGGCGGCCGCCGACGATGGTGCACCCAGGCCGGGCGTTGCTATCGGGACCGGTTGAGCCGCAGTAACTCCCGCTGCGCCCCTTGCAATTCCACCGATAGTGCCGCTTCCACCCACCCATGCTCCACCGGAGCTCGTCGTCGCACTGGGTGACGCCGACCCGCCAGCTGCGAGTGACGTCGACGAATTACCCGCGCCCCACAGCTTGTCGACGCCGGTCGCAAGTCCGGCGCCTGCCTGCGCCGCCGAGGTCCG
Organism: Rhodococcus sp. IC4_135; assembly: GCF_011602025.1. Classification (NCBI taxonomy): domain Bacteria; kingdom Bacillati; phylum Actinomycetota; class Actinomycetes; order Mycobacteriales; family Nocardiaceae; genus Rhodococcus; species Rhodococcus sp. IC4_135. The sequence goes on along the minus strand of NZ_JAAOLG010000004.1, from coordinate 401,244 downwards.
GACTGCGTCGGTGCCTGGCTGAGTGGAGTCCTGGTGGGTGGAGTACGCGTCACCGGCATCGGTTGAGGCAGACAGAGGTTGGGCGATCTGACGGGCGGCGTTGTTGATTGCCTCCGGAGTGACCAGGTTGGATAGTGCCTCACTGGTCGGTGGAGTCGGAACTGGGATCGACCCGGCAAGGGCGTTCATGGCTGCGGTGTGCCCGAGCATCTCCCCACGAGTCCGAGTCACCGCCGCGACGGCTGCCTGCATGTGTTCAGCTGCCGAGGCAAGCAACATCGCCTGTCCTGGTGGTGTCCACGCGATCGGCGCAGCAGCTGCAACCGTGGTGGCGAAGGACTGCGCGATTGCCGCGAGATTCGCGTTGCCTCGCTGCACCGATTCCGCGGCGGCGGCAGCAGTTTTCGATATCGCGGTTCCGCGTTCGCTCAATTCGGCGCCGCTGTTCTGAGCGGATCGCGACAGTTCGGTCGCGGCTTCACTGCCGGTGCTGTTCCAGGTCTGGCCCACCTCGGCGACCGCGCTTTGGGACAGTCCCATGGCGTGGTCGATGAGAGTGGACGCCTGATCGAAGGTGCCGACGGGATCGATGCCCGCAAAAGTGCCTGTGCCGAGACTCTTCCCGAGTTCGATCAAGGGCGCGAACAGATCTTCGATTCCGGGTAGCGCCGGTAACGGTATGCCGGAGAGCATCGATTCGACCGCGTTGTTCGGCAGTACCGGGGCCGGAGCACCACCGTGAAGGAATTCGATGACGGTCGTCGAGTCGTCTTCGGTGCTCACGCGGTCGCGCCCGTCGATCCAGCCGCAGCGGTCAGATCTGTTGCGATTGCACGATCTGCGGTGTAGTAGGCCTGCGCGGCTGCACCGGCCGTTGCGGCGTTGCCTGCGTAGAACGTGGCGAGTGCTGCAACATCTTTGGTGTGTGTGGCCTGAGCGCGCGCGAATGCTTCGAGAAATTCGATCCCGACGGGGCCCACGGCCGGTGCGACTGCTGCGATGTTTGCATCCAGATCGACGGCGGCGGCCTGCGCGATGCGTCCTGCCGCTTCGGTCGACGTCGAGCCGTACTTTCGGATGTCGTCAGTGACGACAGTCAATTCGCTCATCATTACCCCCCAGTTTGGCAAGCGTCGTGAGAACTTTAGCGGACCACTGTGGGCCCTTGCAGGGAGAGGACGCGACCTACTCAGCGGTTCCGGACAACCTGGACGAAGTGGCAGAGATTACATTCGGCTCCGGTGTTGGTATTGCGAGTGCGATCGATTTGGCACACTCGAACCATGCGAACCGCTTCGGACGTCATCCTCCGACTCACGTCCGATCCAGCTCGTGCGGGACTGGTGATGGATTTCGACGGCGTGCTTGCACCCATCGTCGACGATCCGTCGGCGAGTGCACTCCTGCCCGGCGCCGAAGACGTGCTCGCGACCCTGGCGGAGCACCTCGGTGTGGTCGGCTTGCTCTCGGGACGGCCGGTGTCGTTCTTGCGAGAGCGGCTCAGCTTGAATTCCGTTGTGCTCATGGGTTCCTACGGTGTCGAGACCTGGACGGACGACGGAATCCAAGTGCTTCCGGCCGTCGCTGCGTTCAGTGATGCTGTCGCCGAAGCAGAAGCCGAACTGCGCCGCTTGTTCGACTCTCAGGCAGTTCCTGGCATCCACGTCGAGAGCAAAGGCCTTGCGGTAGCAGTGCATTGGCGTCGGGTCGCGGATCGAGCGGCCGCGCAGCGCCTGGTGGAAGCGGCGACAACAGAAATCGCGAGCCGGACCGGGTTGCGTCGTGAGCCCGGCAAGTTGGTCGAGGAATTGCGCCCACCCGTTGAGGAGGACAAGGGGACAGGCCTCCTTCGTGCGATCGCGGCCGCGGGGATCGACGTCGTCGCGTATGCGGGCGACGACCGGGGTGACCTACCCGCCTTTGCTGCTGTCCTTGCCTCGGGTGGAGAAGCGTTGGTGGTCAAGGGCGATGACATTGCACCGGAGGTGGCTGCTGTCGACGGCGTCCAGTTCGACGGCCCGCAGGCGTTCCTGGAGTGGATGAAAGAGCTTGCCGCGCAACTGGAACGCTGACACGTAAGGTCAGTCTGCCAGGAACTCGGCCAGCGCGCGGTTGACCTCTTCCGGGTTGTCCTGTGTGCATTGATGTCCGACACCGCTGATCACCACCCGGCGAGTCAGGTCGGGGAGTTGTTCACTCAGCGCGTCGTAGATGCGATCGAGTTGGCGCGCCATGTCTACCTCTCCCCGCATCAGGAGGGTCTCCTTTCGGGGTGCCGTATCCACCGGGCAGAGTGACGTTAACCCGCTTGTTCCCAAATCCAGCCATGTCTGCCGTCCGGCGGCCAGCATGCAGTCGGCAACGTATCTGCGAGTTGCGGGATTTCGACTCGACCACCGACCACTGTAAAAGGCAAAGGGGCCCCACGGAATTCGTCGATACAGATGTGTGCCGATCTTGATCGCCGAGGCAGCGGCGCCACTCATTTCCCGGTGCTGTCCAGGGCTGCCGATCATGACGAGTTTGTCGACTCGATCCGGATGGCGGTGGGTGAACTCCTGCGCAATGTTTCCGCCGAACGAGTGTCCGACGATGCTTGCCCGATCGATTCCGAGCGAGTCGAACATGACCTTCACGTCGTCGATCACAGTGTCGAGAGTGGCGCGGTGGCCTTCCTTCAGGATAGACAGCCCTTGACCGCGTAAATCGGGTAGCACCAGGGAATAGGCCCCCGCGAGTTCCGCGACCTGGTCGTCGAACATTCGATGATCAACTCCGGCGCCATGCAGGAAGACCACGCATTTCCGGTCGAGCGCCGACGTGCGCCACACACGCATCTCGGTGCCCGGAGTGGAAATCGTCTGGGTTGTCAGAGTCTGCATCGCTGTCCGTTGCCTCAGTTCGTTGCCGAATCGAATAGAAGTGAGCCTATCCTAAGTTATGTGAACTTCGGTTGTGGCAACGAGAAACTGGCCGTACCGGAACCATCTCCGGTACGGCCAGTCGTGGTGTTCGGTCAGGCGTCGCGCTTGTTGACGACGGCGATGCTGATTCCGAAAACCACCAGAACAAATGCGGCGAAGTAGAACAGGCTTCCCCAAGGGCCCCAATGAAAATTGGCGCTCGAACCCGAAGAGAGGAAGTGGTCGGCGTTGGCGAACGGGAGGAACGGTGTGACGTTTCTACCGAAGGATCCGAACATGCCGAACAGGCTCTCGATGAGCAGTGGCCACAGCAGCAGTAGTGCAATAGCTCCGGCAGATTGACGGAGGAGTGCTCCGACGGCGATAGCGAGGACGACGCAGAGGAACGCGAAGATCGGTACGCCGTAGACGGCGCGCCAGGCATCGGCGTTGTCGAGTGCCAGGTTGGTGGAACCTTCAGTGCCTGCAGCAGCTTTGGTGATGAAGACTGCGCCGAGCATGAGGACAAAGGACAGCACCGCTCCGAAGGCTCCGATCAGGCCGGCTTTCGCGATCAGAACCGACGCCCGACCCGGGATGGCTTGGAAGGTCGTGCGGATGATACCGAAGCGGTACTCGCTGGTGATCGCGAGCGCCGCCATGATCATCAGGACCATGACGCCGAAGCCGGAAACTCCAAGCCCCGCGTCGTTGAACGTGGGGAGGAATTTCTCGAAATCAGGAGTTCCTGATGCGGCTTCGTCGTTGTACGCCTGAATGCTCGAACTCGACGAACGCCCGATCATCCAGGCGACGCCCAACCCCAGGACTATGATGGTGATCGTGCACCACAGCGGGGACTTGGTCGTGGTGATCTTGATTCGTTCAGCACTGAGAACAGCCATTACAGTGCACCTCCCATAGCGTGCTGTGTGTTTGCGTGGTGGGCTCCGGCACCCGGATCGACACCGGATGCGTGGTACTGGACATCGTCTCCGGTCAACTTCATGAACGCGTCCTCGAGCGATCCCTGCTGGGACGCCAACTCGTGCAACACGATTCCCTGCGAGCCAGCCAGACCACCGATCACATCGGTGGTCGAATCAACGACCACCAACACCGGCTCCGATCCTGAATGCTCCTCGCGGACAGTCAGTCCGTGGGCAGTCAATGCGGCATGGAGAGCGTCCAATTGTGGGCTACGCACGCGCACCGTCGACTCCGACGAACGATCCACGAACTCCGCCACCGTCGAATCCGAGATCAACCGACCCCGACCGATCACCACCAACTGCTCCGCCGTCAACGCCATCTCCGAGAGAAGATGACTCGACACCAACACCGTGCGGCCCTCGGCCGCCAACCGCTGCATGAACTTACGAATCCAGACGATGCCCTCCGGATCGAGACCGTTGACCGGCTCGTCGAACAACAACACCTTCGGATCCCCCAACAACGCACCCGCCAACCCGAGACGCTGCGACATACCCAACGAGAACCCGCCGGCCTTCTTGCCCGCCACCTCGGACAACCCGACCAACCCGAGCACCTCGTCCACCCGAGACTTCGGAATACCGTTCGAAGCAGCCATCCACTGCAAATGCGCCCGAGCACTCCGATTCGGATGCACCCACTTCGCATCCAACAACGCGCCGACAGTCCGCAGCGGTGTCTTCAGCTCCCGATACGGCTTGCCGTCGATCAACGCCGCACCCGACGTCGGCTGATCCAACCCCAGAATCATCCGCATCGTCGTCGACTTACCCGCACCGTTCGGGCCCAGAAAGCCCGTCACGATGCCTGGCTTGACCGTGAACGACAAATCGTCCACCGCTTTCGTCGGTCCGTAAACCTTGGTCAATCCCCTCAGTTCAATCATGAGGGGAACTGTGCCCTACCGGCACTGACCAGCACATCCGTCCGGAGGATGACATGAACCCTGAGATGCGGAGACGGCAGTTCAGGGAAAACCCTGTCCTCGACCGGAAGTCGGAACTGCCGCGGCATGAGGGTAGGGCGCATCGAAGTCGCCGTCGAACAATCGCCAGTAGAAGTCGTTCATCCTCGCAGCGGCGGGCGCGTGCCGGGTCAAGATCGCGGCCACCTCCGGTGCCACATCACCTGGGATATGACCTGTGGCGCATCGTCGTACGTACTGGTTGCGGGTGACTGGTCCGCCGTGTTTCGGTCTCGGTACGCCGCAGACCTCGGTCACCAGCCAGTTGACCAGAAGCATGGCGGCATAGTCGGCGTCATGAGTGGCATGGCGCCGGGCGAAGTCATGCTCGACAGTCGACAGGTCGAAGTGTGGGGATGTGGCCAGTCCGAAGTCGGTGAGATAGATCCGCTCCAAATCGGTGCGCATGTTGCCGAAATGTCCGTCCATGTGCAGCAACTGTCGATCTCGCAAGAACGCCACGATCTCCGAAAACTGGCGCTCGAGGTCGGCAGCTTTGGCGGCCGGGTTGTCTTGCAGCCAATCCGAGATCGGGTGTGCGATGTACTCGCAGAACAGTACGAGGCTGCACGGTGCAGCGGCGAGCGCTTCGAGGCGGACTCGCACTTGACTACTGGCGCGGGCGGTGTGAACGGAATCGATGTCGGCGTGTTCGGGCGCAACCGGCGATCGGCCGGGCAGCACTCGCCAGTGGTAAAGCATTGGGAACGACTGTGTTTCGCCGGCCAGGACGGCCTCGGTGACCATGATGTTCGCGGCCAGCTCTCGCCAGGCGTTGAAGCTTGGGCCGCCAATGCCGTACTGGCAGAACATCGGCAAATCGAAATGATTGGAGGTACAGCCGACGTCGGCGAGTTCCCGATCGCTCAGTGGAATGCGTTTGGTGAATATCGGAACACAGTTGAGCCTGTGGTCGCAGACATTGACCACTCCTGCTGCGCCGCCCACGCCGATGCTCGAGACTCGAGCGGTGTCGGTCAGTCGGGCCAGTTCGACATCGTTCTGGGAAGACAGGAATGTCGACAGTTTTCGGTGGCGGTCAATCCTGACGTGTTTCACTCCACGACTGTGCCACAGGATCGTCCGGCTTCGATCTCGCGGAGTCGCCTGTCGAAGTCACCGATTCTGGCGGTGTCCTCGTAGTAGTCCTCCTGCTCGATGATCTTGCCCCAGTTGGTTCGAACGAGAAGCACTGTTCGATTGTGGTAAATGACGGAGCCGTCGGGGCCAAGGGCTCGGTCGTCGAAACGGGCGAGCAGAGTCATCCGCCATGGTGGACCGCCGAAATACGCTTCGGTGACTTCGCCTTGAAGTCCGGCAGCGACAAATTCCTGGAGAAAGTTCTCGATTCGGTCCCGCCCGGCGTGCTCCCCGGCCCACCGATGATCGCCATCTGCGAATCTCAGAACTGCGTCGCGGTGATAGGACCCCAACAATGGGCGGTAGTTCCCGGAGTTGAGCGCCCGGACGTCGCGCCCGAACTTGAAGAGCAAGGCTTTGTGGAGCAGCGACCGCGAGACGATCGCCGTTGCGAGGCCTGCCGCGAACCAACTTTTCATCTTCGAAGCTTGTCGTGGCACCGAATGCCCTGTCAACGAAACGCCGAGGTCTGCTGATACTTGACAGAGAATTGGATATTGACAGTGACTGTCATGATAGGTGAGACTCGCACTATCGAGAAAGGTCGGATCTCGGCCGAAGTGGAAGGACGTTGCTGATGTCACTACGAGAGAGACAGCGGTTGCAGGTGCGAGCAGACATTCAACGTGCGGCATTCGATCTGTTCGCGCGCGACGGATTCGAGGACGTGACCACCGAGCAGATTGCGGCGGCGGCGGGAGTGTCGGCAAGTACGTACTTCCGGCACGTTCGCAACAAGGAGGATCTGCTGTTGGATCCGGTCAGGCAGGGCGGCGCCGGAATCGTGACGTTGCTCGAGGATCGCCCGGCATCCGAGTCGGCTGATCTTGCGATCTCGCGGGCGATCCTCGAACGCTCCAATGCATTCGAGTCCTCGGAGATCGATCAGTGGCGGGCAGCGTTTCGTACCGCGCCGCATTTGATGGATCGAGTCGCGCTCATCGCGCCCGAGCATCGTGATCGGTTGGTCGAGTTGGTGGCGCACCGGATGCACCTCGATCCGGAAAATGACAGCCGCCCCGGACTTCTCGTTCATCTGATGTTGGCAGCGGCGGAGTTCGGTTATCGCCAATGGATACGTAACCCCCAAAAGCGCGGCGCATCACTTCCCGTGTGCGTCGAGGGGGCGCTCGACGCGGTCCGGGGATCCCGGTGGCGCACGCAGGATGAAGACGACACGAAAGGTAGTGACCAGTGATGACCGAGAACCCTCAGGACACCGTGCCACCGGTAGCGGATCTGCCCGCGGTGGATGTGGTTGTTGTCGGTTCGGGGGCTGCCGGTATGTCCGCGGCAATCACCGCCGCCCGAAACGGACTCTCGACGATTCTCGTGGAGAAGTCCGAATACTGGGGCGGTTCGTCGTCCCGGTCCGGGGGTGGAGTGTGGATTCCAGGAAACTCGATACTTCGCCGCGAGGCGCCGGCGGATGATATCGACTCTGCGCGAACATATCTGAAGAGCATTGTCGGAGAGGATGCGGACACCGACCGTATCGACACGTATATCGATCGAGGCCCGGAAGCCCTCGATTTCCTGATTCGGCACTCTGCACTCGAGCTCGAATGGGTGAAGGGTTACTCCGACTACTTTCCCGAGGCACCCGGCGGACTTGCGAGCGGCCGCTCGTGCGAGCCGCGCCCGTTCGACGCGCGAGCACTGGGCGACGATCTTGCGACACTTCATCCGCCGTACATGAAGGTTCCGCTCAACATGGTTGTCCAACAATCTGATTACCGTTGGCTGAGCACGGGGATTCGGCATTGGCGCGGGCCGGTGCGAATGCTGCGGGTGGGTATGCGCTCGCTGGCCGCGAAGGCCAGGAAGAAGAAGTTGATCGGTCTCGGCCCAGCGCTCATGGCGGAACTGATGCTCGGAGTTCGGGGAGTTGGAGTGCCGGTGAAGCTCGGAACGAGGCTTGTGGATTTGATTACCGACAGTGACCGTGTCGTGGGCGTGCGACTCGAGTCCGGGGGAGTGCAGACAACACTGCACACTCGATGCGGCGTCATCCTCGCGTGCGGTGGGTTCGACAACAACGACGACATGCGAGGCGAGTACCAGCGTCGGCCGAGCAGTGCACAGTGGACCCTCGGGGCACCGACCAATACCGGGGACGGGATACGGGCGGCACTGCGGGTCGGCGCGGCAATTTCGTACATGGACGACGCGTGGTGGGCCCCGTCGATTCCGCTGCCCAAAGGCCCGTGGTTCGCCTTGGCTGAACGCTCGTTGCCGCGCAGTCTGATGGTCAACGCCGGCGGCAATCGCTTCATGAACGAGTCGCTTCCCTATGTCGAAGCGGCGCATGCGATGTTCGGCGGAAAGTACGGCCGAGGTGAAGGACCCGCTGAGAACATCCCGGCTTGGCTGATCTTCGATCAGACGTACCGTGACCGTTACCTGTTCGCGGGAGTTCCGGCGCGCAGGCCGATTCCTCGGTCCTGGATCGAATCGGGCGCGATCGTACGAGCTGGATCGATTGCCGAACTCGCTGCCGAGATCGGCGTGCCAGGTGACGCGTTGTCAGCGACGATCACACGATTCAACAGTTATGCCCGCGAAGGCGTCGATCGCGACTTCGGCCGTGGGACAAGCAGATACGACCATTACTACGGCGACTGCACCAACAAGCCCAACCCCAGCCTCGGAGAACTTACGAAGGGTCCGTTCTATGCCGCGAAAATGGTGCCGGGAGACCTCGGGACCAAGGGCGGCATCGATACGGACGCTTGCGCGCGGGCGTTGCGCGCGGACGGTTCGGTCATCGACGGGCTCTACGCAGCAGGTAACACCAGCTCGCCGGTGATGGGTCATACCTATGCCGGTCCAGGTGCAACTATCGGTCCCGCAATGGTTTTCGGCTATCTGGCGGCACTCGATGCGGCCGGGCGCTTGCCCGAGGGCAGAGGCCAACAGGCCGAGGGTAGAGGCCAAGAGGCCGTGGACCGCAATAATGGTTTGGCAGAACGCCGTGGGTAGGGTTCTCTTGAGAGCGTGACCCACCTCAACATCGCCGACGTCGACTACTTCCTCCCTGATGGTCGACAACTGCTCAGCGGTGTCAGCTTCCGGGTCGGAAACGGTGCAAAAACTGCACTGATCGGCCCCAACGGCACTGGTAAGACGACGTTGCTTCGCATTATCGCCGGAGACGCCGTCGCCGACGAGGGCGCAGTCACTCGATCCGGCACACTGGGCGTGATGCGGCAATTCGTCGGCCAGGTTCGCGACGAGTCCACCGTGCGAGATCTGCTGTTGTCCGTGTCTCCGGCACCGATCCGCGACGCAGCGCTGGCGCTCGATACAGCCGAAAACGCGATGATCGAGCGCGACGAAGAATCAACTCAGATGAAATATTCACACGCACTGGCCGATTGGGCTGACGTCGGAGGCTACGAGACGGAAGACTTCTGGGACAAGGTCACCACCGCGGCTCTCGGTGTCCCGTACGACCGTGCGAAGTGGCGAGCGGCCAACTCGCTGAGCGGGGGCGAGCAGAAGCGGTTGGTCCTCGAAGCACTGTTCGCTGGGCCCGACGACGCACTTCTGCTGGACGAGCCGGACAACTACCTCGATGTTCCGGGTAAGCGGTGGCTCGAGAAGACCATCTCGGAATCGTCGAAAGTCGTCTTGTTCGTCAGCCACGACCGCGAACTGATCGCCAATGCAGCTACCCACATCGTGACGCTCGAACCCGGAATCAGCGGCGCGACGTCGTGGACCCACGGCGCTGGGCTGGCCAGCTACCACCAGGCCCGCGAAGATCGCAACGCTCGATTCGAAGAACTACGTCGACGCTGGGACGAGGAGCACGCGAAACTTCGTGCCCTTGTTCTGCGATTGCGTGAGAAGGCCAAGTTCAACGACGGCGTCGCGGCGCGGTATCACGCTTCGCAAACCCGGTTGGCGAAGTTCGAGGAGGCCGGACCGCCCGAGGCGATCCCCCTCCAGCAGAAGGTGACAGTACGGCTGGAGGGTGGGCGAACCGCCAAGCGGGCCTTGGTATGTCAGGATCTCGAGCTGACGGGGCTGATGAAGCCTTTCGACACCGAGATCTGGTACGGCGACCGCGTTGCCGTGCTGGGCTCCAACGGTTCCGGAAAGTCGCATTTCCTCCGTCTGTTGGCGGGCGGTGGAACCGACCCGGGGACGGAGCATCTACCCGTCGAGGCGCTCGACATCGCGCCGGTCGAGCACGGTGGTACCGCGACGCTCGGTGCCCGGGTACGTCCCGGATTGTTTGCGCAGACCCACTCCAGGCCTGATCTGACCGGACATACGCTGCTCGAGATCCTGCACATGGGCGACGAACACCGCAACGGAATGGGACGTGAAGCGGCGAGCCGGGCTCTTGATCGTTACGGACTGTCTCGAGCAGCCGAGCAGAAGTACGACGACCTGTCCGGCGGACAGCAGGCGCGTCTGCAGATTCTGCTCCTCGAACTCTCCGGCGCGACGATGTTGTTGCTCGACGAGCCGACCGACAACCTCGACCTCCATTCGGCGGACGCGCTCGAGCAGGGCATCGCACAATTTGCCGGGACCGTCATCTCGGTCACCCACGATCGTTGGTTCGCGCGCGGGTTCGACAGGTTCCTCGTCTTCGGATCGGACGGGAACGTGTACGAGAGCGAGTCGCCGGTGTGGGACGAGGCCAGGGTCGAACGAGCACGCTGACGCTGTGTCTCGGTGACGCTGTGTCTCGGTGACGCTGTGTCTCGGTGACGCTGTGTCTCGCTGACCGAGTGCGCATCTGCTGGCTATTTGGGAAGAGGCGGCAACTCGTTGATCACTGCGTCAAGGAGACTCAGATCGCTGCGATCCGATCGAGGCGGTGGACACTGCGAAAGATCGAGCTGTGTCGGGAAGTGCCACAGAACGCGACCTGGATCTACTCGGTCGATCGCCGCGTACCAGTGGGTGAGTGGCCCAGCGAGCGCTGCATGAAGCTCGAAGTGCCGTCGTCGGCGGCTGTGGTCTCTTTCGCGTTGCAGCCGAAGTTGTTCCGGTGACGGCATCGAAATGACGGTCAGGTCTGCGAAACCCAGTTTCAGCTGTTCAAAAGCGCTTTCCACTGCCGAAAGCTCGCGCTCGAATCGCTCCGCTGGTGCCGCACCCACTGCGGCGAGGCACCAGCTGTAGTGCAGTTTCAACGGGTCGCTGTCGCAGATCGCGATGCCGGATCTCACTTCGAGTTCTTTCGCTTGCGACCATCGGTTCGAATTGACCGTTGCCCAGTAACTTGCCTGCACTTCGAGGTTGGTTCCATCCGGTTCGAACCCGGTGGGCTGATATTCGGCCACGAATTCCTCGACGACCGATTCATTCGTCATCTGGGCTCGGCACCAAGTGGTCTTGCCGGCGGCGCTGGGTCCTTCCACTGCGATGATCACCAGTTGATTCTCCATAACGATTGGGGCGGTTGGTTTTTGCCCGTTGCCAGGAATCTCTTAACATCCAAAGGGGGCTCCTTCGTGGTCCGACACGGCCTTTTTCGGTGCGGTGGGTCACAAAATCGCAGTGACGGTTGCCACATAACGGACGGATAACGATCGGTATGGTTGAACCTCGAATCAATCGGTTGACCTGTGGCTATTGCTCGAATTGCGACAGAATCTGGTACGTCAGTACCGGAAAAATGCCCCGTGACCAATCCGTGACCATCGCCTACGGTCGTTGACAGCCCGAAACTACCGGGCAAACACCGACCCGCAACTGCGTGCTTCTGCCCCGCGGGTCCGGTACTCCCGAAACCTTCGCGGGGCAGGAGTGAAACAGACGAGTCGATCGACGAGACGTGCAAGCGTCCGGACCGACCTCGTCCGCGGTAGCGGAGAGGATCTACCCAATGACCAGCATTACCTTCAAGCGCGCCCTCGGCGCAGTTGCAACCGCAGGCGCAGTCGTCGCGATCCCGCTCGCCATGAGCACCGGTACCGCTTCGGCAGCCGGCCACGACTGGTCCGGAGTCGCGAACTGCGAGTCCTCCGGTAACTGGGCTGCCAACACCGGCAACGGCTTCTACGGCGGTCTCCAGTTCACTCAGAGCACCTGGAACGCGTTCGGTGGATCGGGCAACGCTGCCAATGCCAGCCAGGCTGAGCAGATCCGTGTCGCCGAGAACGTTCTCGCAGGCCAGGGCGTCGGCGCATGGCCCGTGTGCGGTCAGTACCTGACCACCGGCACCACCGCAGGCAACTACGAGGCCGCAGCAGCTCCCATTACCGCTGAGGCTTCCGTCGAGTCGGCTCCGGCAGCAAGCACCGGAAGCGGCAACTACGTGGTCAAGGCAGGCGACACCCTGTCGAAGATCGCTGCTGCACACGGCATCTCGCTCGAGAACCTCGCCAGCCAGGTCCCGAACATCAACCTGATCTTCCCGGGACAGTCCCTCTCGGTCTAGTCTCGTGGCCGTTCAGGTCTTCATTGCGTCGACATTGTCCGGAGCTGTTGCAGCTCCGGACAATGTCGACGTTTCTGCGTTCGCAATGAGCTCTGCTGCTTCCGTGTGGATGGGATCAAGATCCTGGCGCCACCCCAGAATGCGCAGTGCCGACCCGGCGATCACCGCGGCGTCGGGGATCGGTGTTCCTTCGAGTGCGTCGGCTCTTGCGCTGATCACGCTTTCGACCAGACGAAACGGCAACTCGGCCAGTTGTGTCGACGCAGGATCGCCCATCGCGTCGAGAACTGCTTGGGCGAGTGCCCGGTACTGCTCGCGAAGCCGATCGCGATCAGCCCGGAACGACATGAATCTGTCGCTTCTCAGTTCCGGCAAGAGGTAAAGGACGCCCAGGTTCCACCGACCGGTGATCAGTTGCGCCGCGTCGAGGTACGACAGTGCATACAGCTTCACCTCGGGAGAGGCGTCGAGAGGCCTGAGATTCTCGGCGAAGTCGAGCGCCGGAGTCACTGTGTCGGCGAGTAGTGCAACGAGGATGTCGTCCTTGGTGGCGAAATGGTTGTACAACGACGCCTGACGCATCCCGACAGCTTCGGCAATGTGGCGCGTCGACGTCGCGGCAAAGCCTCGGGTGGTGAACAGTTCTGCAGCAGCATCCAAGATCTCCGCCCGGGCGGTCCCACCCGGGCGTCGGCGAGCGGTCAGGCGGGGTCGTCCGGGGCCGGCGTTGGTCACGCCTTCCATAGTGGCAGGCGGAGGCCTTACGTGCGGGGTGGGCGGCCCTGTGAGCATTCGGTCACATGCTCGAAACGTACTCAACCAGCCTGTTACAGAATCGGGCGAATCGTATACGCGGGCGTCACCTGCGACGAGTTGATTTCGCGAAAACTGTCAATCGACAGTTATTCGCCTCTGAATCGCCTCGCCGAAGGAGTACGCCGTTGAGTGCAACAACCCCGGCTGCGCAGCCCACCACCGCATCCGCACTCGCCTCGTCACCTCACGACGACGGCGATCTCGCGGAGTTCGGTTACGAGCAGCAGCTGCATCGATCGCTGGGAAAGTTCGCGTCGTTTGCTGCGGGCTTCTCCTTCGTCTCCATTCTGACGACGATCTTCCAATTGTTCGGCCTCGGTTTCGGTTTCGCGGGTCCGGCGTTCTTCTGGACGTGGCCGGTCGTCTTCGTCGGCCAGTTCATGGTCGCGCTCAACTTCGCGGAACTTGCTGCCAGGTATCCGATTTCGGGAGCCATCTACCAGTGGTCGCGACGGATGGGCGGTGAGATAGTCGGCTGGTTCGCCGGGTGGTTCATGATTCTCGCTCAGATCGTCACTGCATCGGCTGCTGCCATCGCCTTGCAGGTCGTGCTTCCCAATGTGTGGAGCGGGTTCCAGATCATCGGCGAGGACAGTGCGCTCACCTCCTCGAGCGGCGCTGCCAATGCCGTGCTGCTCGGTTCGGTGCTTCTGGTTCTGACCACCTTCATCAACTGCATCGGCGTCAACTGGATGTCGCGTATCAACAATATCGGTGTGACCTGCGAAATCGTCGGTGTCATCGCAGTGATCGGGATGTTCTTCACCCACGCTCAGCGCGGACCGGACGTCGTCTTCGACACCGGCAGTGCCGGCGGTCAGCCCGGATACGCCTGGGCGTGGATCATGTCCGGACTGATGGCCGCTTACGTCATGGTCGGCTTCGGTTCGGCAGGGGAGTTGGCGGAGGAGACCCGCAACCCCCGACGCGTCGCACCTCGTACGATCCGCCTTGCACTGTCCGCTTCCGCACTCGGCGGTGGCTTGATGATCCTCGGCGCGTTGATGGCAGCCCCCTCACTCACCGACGGACGCCTGGCCACGGAAGGTTTGCCGTACGTACTGACATCGATTCTGAGTTCGCCGTGGGGCACGGTCCTGTTGATCGACGTCTCGATCGCAGTGTTCGTGTGCACCTTGGCCATTCAGACTGCTGCGTCACGGCTGATGTTCTCCATGGCCCGCGACGGCCGGCTGCCTGCCTCGCAGATACTGGCAAAGGTCAACCCCCGCACCGGAACACCTATCGCACCGTCCGTCCTCATCGGCCTGATCTGCATAGCCGTTCTGGCCGTCAACGTGGGCAACTCGGCAATTTTCGCGACTCTGTCCAGCGTATGCATCATCTTGATCTACTTGGCCTACCTCATGGTGACCGTGCCGCTGCTGGTTCAGCGTCTCAAGGGTTGGCCGCGCACCGCTGTCGGCCCCAAGTTCGACGCCGAAGGCAAAAAGCTTTTCTCCCTGGGCATCTGGGGAGTCCCGGTCAACATCGCCGCGGTTGTGTACGGCGCGCTGATGGTGATCAACCTGTCCTGGCCACGAGCCGAGATCTTCAACCCCACGGGGGAGTACCCCATTCTGCAGTGGGCCGCGCCCATCACGATAGCGCTGGTGGTGGGGTTGGGAGTCGCCTGCTTCCCGCGCGGCCGCGCCACCCCGAATCCCGTCACGATCGGAGCCTGACCATGAGTACTCAGACCACCGCCGGAGCGCGCGAGCATGCCCGGTCCCAAGCTGGAACGATCACCGATTCCATGCCCGTATTGCCTGCAACGCATTGGCCGAACCCACCCGAGGACGTCGCTCCCGAACGTCTGACCTGGGCTGAAACCGTGCCGGGTGGGCGGTACACGACCAAGGTTCTCGCCCGTGGAACCCGATTGCGACTTCGCGACATCGCCGGCAGCGCCTGCGCAAACATCTTGCTCTATCGCGCCGACGCCCCCTGGGAGCGTCTCAACGTCGCCGATACCGTCAAGGTGCCATGGCAGGCCTATCTCGGCGTCGGACACCCGTTGCTCTCCGATCAGGGGCGAGTACTTGCGACCGTGGTCGCAGACACGTCGGGTCACCACGATGCGTTCTGCGGAACGACGTCACGTGCCACCAACGAGGCGAAGTACGGGCAGGGTTCGTTGCACAGCGCCGCACCCGCCGGACGCGAACTGTTCACCGTCGCTGCCGCGAAGAACGGACTCGGGCCGCAGGACATTGCGCCTCCGTTGTCCTTCTTCCACGGTGTCCGCGTCGAGGCGGACGGCGCTCTCACCAGTACCGGATCCGCCGGCGCAGGCGCAACGGTCGATCTTCTCATCCACCTGCCGGTCATCGTGATGATCGCCAACACCGCGCACCCACTTGATCCGGCGCTGGAGTTTCCCACCACGTCCCTCGAAGTGCTCGCGTGGAATGCGGCCGACGAACTCGGCAGCCTTGCCGGGGGCGAGCCGGAATACCAACGCGCAGTGCTCAATACCGAAGATGCCTGGACGGCTTCGAACCTGGAGGAGATCGTATGACCACCACCTTGGATGTGCCCGCCCTCGTTCCCGGAACGGTGATCCTCGACGAGATTGCCGATGCATTCGGGCCGTGGTCCGCAGTTGTCCGCGCCGGTGACGTCCTGACCGTCGTCGATCTGCACGGAAACCAAGCCGTCGACACACTCGTCTACGCCAGTGACGATCACAGTGTTCGGTACTCGGCAGCAGCGACGGTCGCAGCCCAGAAGAACCTGTTTCTGTCCGTAGGCTCCGTGCTTCGCAGTGACGACGGAACTCCACTCATGACCCTGGTCGCGGACGAGGTCGGAAACCACGACACCGTGGGCGGCGCGTGCTCACAGGAATCGAACACCCTGCGGTACGGCCACCACACCAAACATCAGCACGCGTGCGTCGAGAACTTCCTCGTCGAGGGCGCCAGATGGGGGCTCGGTAAGCGGGACCTGGTGTCCAACATCAACTTCTTCATGAACGTCCCGGTCGACCCCGACGGCACGCTCGGGATCGTCGACGGGCTTTCAGCGCCAGGCAAGCGGCTCGCGTTGCGTGCCGAACGCGACGTGCTCGTCCTCGTGTCCAACTGCCCGCAGATCAACAACCCGTGCAACGGCTTCGATCCGACTGCCGTCCGCATGATCGTCACACGGCCGGAGGCAGACGAATGAACGCAAAACTGACCATCGTGCGTCCCGGAATGTTGACGACGGTTCAGGACTATCCAGGACGCGTCGGGTACTGGCAGATCGGAGTCCCACCGTCGGGCCCGATGGACGACCTGTCGTTTCGGTTGGGAAACACCGCAGTCGGAAACCCCGAAGGTGCTCCCGGCATCGAATGCGCGATGGCCGGACCTGCGATGACGTTCGACGAGGACACCACGGTATGCGTCACGGGCGCCCCGGTGTCGGTGACGGTCGACGGCGTCGCACACGGTCAGTGGCGTCCCGTTTTCGTCCCCGCTGGAGCGGTGCTCGATGTCGGAACGGTCAGCGGCCCGGGACTGCGCACCTACGTACTCGTCCAGGGCGGAATCGAGACCGACGACTATCTCGGCAGCGCGTCGACCTTCACCCTCGGCAGGTTCGGTGGACACGAAGGGAGGACCCTGCGGGCGGGGGACGTTCTCAAACTCGGACAGGCGACCGGCGCAGCGGGAGCTGTTCCCGCCGAGCATGTTCCGGCGATATACACCTGCTGGGAACTTGCGGTGACCGAGGGCCCGCACGGGGCGCCGGAGTTCTTCACCCGCTCCGACATCGAGACGCTGTACGCGACCGAGTACGAGGTCCACTTCAACTCCGACCGCACCGGAGTCCGGTTGATCGGTCCGAAACCTGACTGGGCCAGAACCACCGGCGGCGAAGCGGGACTTCACCCTTCGAATATCCACGACAACGCGTATTCGATCGGTGCACTCGACTTCACCGGCGACACGCCCATCCTCCTCGGACCCGACGGACCGAGCCTCGGCGGCTTCGTCTGCCCGATCACGGTCGTGTCCGCTGATCGCTGGAAGCTCGGACAGTTGGCTCCCGGGAACAAGATTCGCTTCGTACCGATCCGCGCCGAACGCGCAGCCTCCCGCCGTGACCTCGGAGTATCGCGTCGAGCGTCCAATTCGGTTGTGCATTCCTCCGGCGGTGACGGCGACGACGGCGTCATAGCCCGCCGTGACGGCGACACCGCGGTCACGTACCGGCGCTCAGGCGATGACAACGTGTTGGTCGAATACGGCGACATGAACCTCGACCTGGCGCTCCGTGCGCGTGCACATGCACTGCATCAGCGACTCGAAGCCGAGAAGCCGGCCGGACTACTCGATCTCACACCGGGAATCCGCAGCCTGCAGGTTCGCGTCGACCCGGCCGTCCTGCCCGTCCGCAAGCTGATGGGAATGCTCGGCGAGGCGGAGGACACCTTGCCTGCTGCCAACGAACTCGTGGTGCCCAGTCGCACTGTGCGGATGCCACTGTCGTGGGACGACCCGGCTACGCGCGAAGCGATCCAGCGGTACATGCACGGCGTGCGTGCCGACGCGCCGTGGTGCCCGTGGAACATCGAGTTCATCCGCCGGATGAACGGTCTCGAATCCGTGAACGACGTGTTCGACACCGTCTTCGGCGCCGAATACATGGTGCTCGGACTCGGCGACGTCTACCTCGGGGCTCCGGTCGCGACGCCGCTCGACCCACGTCATCGTCTTGTCACGACCAAGTACAACCCGGCCCGCACCTGGACCCCGGAAAACGCCGTCGGGATCGGCGGGGCTTACCTCTGCATCTACGGCATGGAAGGCCCAGGTGGATACCAGTTCGTCGGACGTACGACGCAGGTGTGGAATCACCGTCATCCCGCGAAGTCCGGGCCGTTCGAGGAGGGCACTCCGTGGTTGCTGCGATTCTTCGACCGGATCTCCTGGTACCCCGTCGAGCCGGACGAGTTGATGGATCTGCGCGCGGACACCGCCGCCGGCCGCGGCGGGGGCGTCGAGATCGAGGACGGCAGCTTCTCGCTGGCCGAGCATCAAGAGTTCCTCGCGTCGAACTCGCGCTCGATCGAGGAGTTCCGCGCGATGCAGTCCGTCGCATTCGGGGCCGAGCGTCAACGCTGGTCCGATGCAGGGGAGTTCGCGCTGCCCGGTTGATGGTCGATCCCAGCGCGGACCACCGGCAGTCGTGTGCGTCAGCGAGTCAGAGCGCGATTGAACAGATCGATGAACGGGCGAGGCGACGGGGTTCCGGTGGGCCGGAAAGGCGCAGAGTCCCTCGACGCCGATACCCACTCGATTCTGCTCACCCGCGACAAGTCGAGCTGATGCCGGGTGTCGGCGGAGAGTCGGTGCAGGAAGAGGGTTCCGGTTCGCCCGTTTCCTTCCCGAAACGGGTGGGCATGATTGAGCGTCGAGTACACCGATGCGAGCGCGAACGACGCAGCGCCGTGATCGAGCGCTACCCAATCGACGGCGGCGATGATCTCTTCCACCTCGGACAGATAGTTCCGAATCGCCGAGACCGGCGCAAACGTCGCCGCACCTTTCCTGATGTCGACCGTTCTGATGTGGCCGGCCCACTGATACAGGTCTTGGAAAACGTGCTGGTGAAGCAGGAGTAGTTCGGCTGTGTCTCGCGTGTGCGGTACGAGGTCGCTGCCGAGGTGCGCCTCACCCAGGCGGAGCGCGGTCGCCGCGAACTCGAGTGATTGCAGGGCAGCGGGATCCCGCACGTCGAAGTTGTTCTCGAGTACCGACGTACCGCGATAGACGTACGGCGCTGATCTTCGCCAGCGGATCCGCGGGGGAATCGGTGACGACAGGCCGACAGCCCGCGCCAATTCCTGCTCGAAATATTCACGCCGAGAGAGTGTTCCGACGAGGACGGCTTCGAGTTCCGCGATCTGCTCATCGCTCGGATCCCAGCCTTCGAGGCGCTCCGCCGCCAGAACCTGTTCGAGCGCAGTGCGATTCACGGGTCGATGTCGGGTAGCGCCGACGCGGACGCGGCATATTCGAGTCGTCGTTGCACACCCGCGACTTCGCGCACCGCATTGCTCAGCAAGCTACGCGAGAGGGGAGTGAGTTCGGCGATCACGACTTCGTCGGTCGGGGGCCTACCCGCGGAGAATTGATCGGTCTGGTGGCGGACACGAATCTGCTGCAGCACCTCGAAAGATTCGATCAGTACCTGGGCGTCGTCGTCGAGTAGGAAACCACTTCCCGCTGCGGCTTTGAGGCGTTCGAGGGTCGAACTCGTGCGGGCGCCCACGGAAATCCCCGCCCATCGAGCGATGTTCACGATCGGTTGGACGGCGCTGGCTTTGAGGTCGACGGTTCCGGTCCGACGCGTCATCACGTCCTTGAACGAATGGAGCTTTGCCTTGTCGCCGACCGCTTCGCGAAGGAGCAGGCGCATCACTGCCGGGTGCAGTCGCAGTTGATCCAACGCCGCAGGACGAGGATCCAACGCAGGATCGCCCGCGACGACGCGGGCATCCGCGAGCATCGACAACATGACCAGGGCTTGGTCCTGATACGGATTGGACACCCATTTCCGCAGCGCAGTGCGCCATTGTGGGAGCGTCCGCGCAAACCTGGCCTGGGTCGCGACGGCGTTCTTGGTGTCGCGGGGGAACCCGCAGAGATCGAGGATGTCGTGGATGGTCTTCGCGGCGTCGGCTCCCTCGTGATGAGATTCGCCGCCCCACACCAGCGCGCTGTCGATATCCGAAGAGGGGAGCGCTTCACGTCTGGCGACGCTGCCGAGCGACAGCCACGCGAAATCCGGTCGCTCGTCTCCGCCCACGACCAATTCGATGGCTCGCCTGACCGTCACGTCGATCAGCACCGCCAGCGTCGCACCGATGTCGAGCGGTGAGACCCGTGACGCCACCAATTCCGCCACCAGAACAGGGACCGCGCGGGCTGTTTCGACGAGGTGGGAGTCGTCCTGTGCCGTGGCGAGCGCTGCGCGCAGTTCGAAACCCTGATTGGTGGCCGAAGTCAGGAGGTCGCTGAGTTCGAGCACACCCATCAGTGCGCCCGCCTCGGTCACGACCGGCAGATGGCGCAATCCGTACTCGAGCATGTCGGTCACGGCGTCGGCGCCCAGTCGATCCGGATCGACTGTCACTGCTGACGGCGTCATCACCGTTGATACCGGCTGGTTGCTGTCGATACCACCGACTACCACGCGAGCACGTAGGTCACCTTCGGTGAAGATTCCGAAACCGGTTGTCTCCGTCGGGATCACAACAGCGCGGCGGCCCGCATCGGTCATCAACTTGGCGGCATCGCGGATGGTTGCCCGGCCGTCGCAGACAATTGCGGGCCCGCGCAACAGGTCTCGCACCCGGCGCATGGCGGGACTCTGCATGCCTTGCCCCGCCGAGTGCCCCGTCATGGGGTCATTGTCGCAGGTGTGTCCGTTTCAGGGAGCGGAGGGGGAGATGTCAGAGACCACCGAGTCGCGAGAGTACGTCGAGAGCGGAATCTGTAGTACGCCAGAGCGCGTCGATCTCCTGTTCTGCGCCGGGACGTGTCTGCGGATTCTGGAGGGCGAATCCGTTGGCCAGTGTGATGGTGTTGTATCCGCTGTCGGCGGCGCGGAGCAGTAGTTCCGAGGGCTGCGAGTTTCCGGCCAATCGGTCGAGTCCTTCGCCGACGAAGTAGAACCGCCAGAGCGGCCCCAGATCGGCGTCGTACTCGGCCTTGGTGAGGGTCACGATCGAACCACCCTTGACGGCAATGGAATCGACGATCTTGTAGAAATCGGGGACATCCTCCGCAGTGGTTCCGGATGTGGCGACGGCGTGAGCGAGATCGACGGTGAGATGGGCGTTGTAGCCGGCCATGGCGACTCGTGCCGGACTGGCGTCGCACTGACGGGTCAGGGTGAAGTAGTTGCTCCACGCCGGATCGGTGGGAGTGCCGGTGAACTCCGCATGGACGTTCACCAGGTACCTGCGCAGCAATTCGTAGCTGACCGAATGGGCCCACTCGTCATCGTCGAAGGCCGCAGGGTCTCGCTGCAGCGGCATCACCGCCTCGTGCTCCACAGCGTCGAGGCCGACGGAGAACAAGCCTCGCCAATCATGGTGTGAGACGAGGATCGACGTGATCTCCCGATGACGTTCGACAGCGGTCTCGAGACGCGGTAGTCCAGCGCCGGTCAGCGTCGTGACGTCACTGAGTTCGGCAACCCGATCCACCTCGGCATTGCTCAGCGGGCTGCCACAGGCCGTCGAAAGACTCTCGCCCGGATCTGCGAGTGCAGAGCCGGGCGAGAGGAAGGTGGACGCGAGGAAAGTGACGGTGATGCCGAGCGCGAGCGTCAACGGATACAGCCGCATCGGTGTCATCGGCTCAGACTAGGCGCCCACTTCCGCAAATGTCCGGATTGGCGATCAGCTGATAACCGCGTCGGCCTCGATCTCGATGAGCAGAGCGGGGTCGATCAGCGAGCTGACCTCGAGGATCGTGGTGGCGGGACGAATTTCGCCGAACACTTCGCCGTGGGCGAGAGCGGCCTGCTCCCACTGCGTCATGTCGCGAAGGTACATGCGAGTGCGGATGACGTCGCCGAGGGTGGCGCCTGCCTCGGCCAGTGCTGCCTTGATGGTTTCGAGCGCTGCGCGGGTCTGATCGGTGAGGGTCTCACCAGGAGCGGTGGTGCCGGAGACTGCGATCTGGTTACCGATGCGCACGGCGCGGGAGTAACCGATCTTCGGTTCCCATTCGGAACCGGACGAAATGTTGATTCTGTTCGGCGTGCTTGTGTTCGACATGCGAGGAATTGTGCCAACAACTCACCGGCCGTGGTGAGGCACGGTCGGCTATTCGCTTCATCTTGACATAGCTTAGAACAAGTGTTCGACTTGGGGCCATGAGGTGGTCGGGTCAGGCATTGGATGCAGATGACGGAGCGCTACCCGGACTCGAACGGGCCGGGTTGGTGCGCTCCGTGCAGACTCCCGAGTTCGAGGGAATCACGTTTCACGAGGTGCTCTGCAAGAGCGCGCTCAACAAGATGCCCGAAGAGTCGACGTTGCCGTTCAGCTTCACCGTCAACGCTTTTCGTGGTTGCTCGCACGCATGCCGATATTGCTTCGCGAGACCGAGTCACGAGTATCTCGACCTCGACGCCGGCGCGGATTTCGACTCCCAAGTGGTCGTGAAGACGAACATCGCCGCGGTGCTCCGTAAGGAGTTGGCGCGAAAGTCCTGGAAACGGGAGGCGGTGGCACTGGGCACCAACACAGATCCCTATCAGCGAGCCGAGGGCCGATACCGCTTGATGCCCGGCATCATTCGCGCGTTGACCGAATCGGGAACTCCCTTCTCGATCTTGACGAAGGGAACTCTGCTCCGACGGGATCTGCCGCTGTTGAAAATGGCGGCGGCGCAGGTCGACGTCGGAATCGGAGTGTCGTTGGCGATCAACGACGCAGCCCTTCAGAAGCAGATCGAGCCTGGTACCCCGTCGCCGCGGGCGCGTCTCGAGATGATCCGCGCCATCACCGATGCCGGATTCTCGTGCAATGTCATGGTGGCGCCGGTCATTCCGTTCCTCACCGATTCCACCAGTCACCTCGACGGTCTGTTCGAGGCACTGTCGGAGGCAGGCGCGAGCAGCGTGACGGTCTTTCCGATGCACCTGCGCGGGAGTACTCGGGGTTGGTTCATGAATTGGCTTGCTCAGGAACACCCGGCGCTCATCCGTCGCTACCGCGAGCTGTACGGGCGGGGTGCGTATGTCACGCCCGAGTACAAGCGCTGGCTTGCAAGCCGTGTCGAGCCACTGGTCGAGCGTCATGGGTTGGGTGGTCGCTCGGAGCATCGAGACGTCAGTGCAGCCGGCATCGAATCGCGCGAGGCGCCTCGGGAACTGGTGGGTGCGGGAGCAGCTCTCACCTTGTTCTGACGGCCGTGGGCGCGTAAATCGGAGGCGCCCCGGACGTTTGCCGGGCTACATTCGCCTGGTGCTACTCACACTGACGTCCACCCCGACCTCGCAGACTCCTGATGCGACCGCGTTGAGCTACCTGCTGCACAAACATCCCGACCGCGTGCAAAGCTTCGACTTGGCGATCGGCACCGCCACGATTCTGTACCCGGAGTCCTCGGCCGAGAAGACAACTGTGGCAGTGATTGTGGACGTCGACCCCATCGAACTTGTGCAGAGTAGGTATCGACGCGGCAAGAGTGGCGACAACTTTTCGCTGGGGGAGTACGTCAACGATCGGCCGTATGCGGCGTCGTCCATCCTCTCGGTTGCCCTGTCGAAGCTGTTTCGCACCGCGTTGACGGGAACGTGCAAGTCGCACCCGGAACTCGTCGGAGCCGAACTAGCGTTGACCGTCTCGATTCCGGTGGTTCCGTGTGGCAGCGATGCGGAATTGCCTCGTCGGCTGTTCGAGCCGTTGGGCTGGGATGTAACCGCGATACCGGTGCAGCTTGATCCGCACCTGCCGACGTGGGGAAACTCCGACTTCGTGTCGCTGACGCTCACCGGGGAACACACGGTGCAGAGCGCCCTGCGGCACCTCTACGTGCTGTTGCCGGTCCTCGACGACGTGAAGCACTACTGGGTGGGACCCGACGAGGCAGGCAAATTGATCCGCGTCGCTGGAGAGTGGTTGGCGTCGCATCCGGATTCCGCGCTGATCATGTCCCGCTACCTGGCTCGTCGACGCGACCTGGTCGAATCGGTGGTCGATCGACTGATTCCCGAACAAGCCGAGGCGCAGATCGAAGTACCGCGACCGGATCCGCCGCTGGCGAGGCTTCGCATCGACGCAGTGTCGGCGACACTTCAGCGACTGCCCGTGCGAACGATCGTCGACATCGGTTGCGGCGAAGGGAAACTGATCGAGGCACTGATGCCGCACGCTCGATTCGACAAACTTGTCGGGGTCGACGTGAGCGCGCGCGAACTGACGCGTGCGCAGCGGAGATTGAAGTTCACCGAAATGTCCGACGTCCAGCGTGAACGGGTGTCTTTGATGCAGTCGTCGGCGACTTACCGCGATGCACGGATGAAAGGCTTCGACGCAGCCGTGCTCATGGAAGTGATCGAGCACGTCGATGCTGCGCGGTTGCCTGCCCTGGTCAGATCGGTCTTCGTGGACGCAGCACCTCAGTACGTGCTGATGACAACTCCGAATGCCGACTACAACGTGCTGTATCCGGCGTTGGCGGAGGGAGAGTTCAGGCACCCGGACCACAGGTTCGAGTTCTCCCGAACCCAATTCGGCGACTGGGCAACCGAAACGGCCCGAGCCCACGGGTATTCCGTGGAGTTCGAATTCGTCGGAGCCATCGATCCGGCCCTCGGCGGGCCGACGCAGATGGCGATCTTCACGAAGGAGGCACGAACGTCATGACGGTGTACGAGATTCCAGACCTCGCTCTTGTAGTACTCATCGGTGTCAGCGGCTCGGGAAAGTCGACCTTCGCGGCGCGTCACTTCGGTGACTTCGAAACTCTCTCGAGTGACACCTTCCGCGGGTGGGTCAGTGACGATCCGAACTCACAGGAATCGACGTCCGACGCGTTCGAAGTGCTGGAGTTCGTCGCAGCCAAGCGTCTGCGACGCGGACGTCTCACGGTTGTCGACGCGACCAACGTCCAGCCCGCTGCGCGCAAGCGGCTCGTTGCGTTGGCACGCGAGCACGACATACTGCCGGTGGCAGTCGTGCTCGATGTTCCGGAATCGGTGTGTTCGGCACGAAACGACGCTCGCTCTGATCGGACGTTCGGACGCGACGTCATTCGCCGCCAGCACCAACAGTTGACTCGCTCGCTCCGAGGTTTGGGTAAGGAAGGTTTCCGTTCGGTTCACATCCTCAGAGGTGAGGACGAGGTTTCCGAAGCCACATTCTCGCGCCACCCGCTGCGCAGCGATCTGCGTGTCGAGCATGGCCCGTTCGACGTCATCGGCGACATCCACGGATGTCGAAGTGAGCTCGAGTCGCTCCTCGTGAAACTCGGCTACACCCTCGACTACGGGACGGATGGCCGCGCTGTCGATGCCGTGCCGCCGGACGGGCGAACTGCCGTCTTCCTCGGGGACTACGTGGATCGGGGACCGGACTCGGTCGGTGTGCTGCGTCTGGTCATGGGGATGGTCGCGGCGGGTCATGCGATAGCAGTTCCGGGTAACCACGAAAACAAACTCGTCAAAGCGCTTCGGGGTAAGAAGGTCACGGCCAGTCACGGACTGGCCGAGACGCTCGAGCAGCTTGCCGCCGAGTCGGCGGAGTTCCGCGAAAGCGTCGTCGACTTCTGCGACGGCCTCGTGGCGCACCTCGTCCTGGACGACGGCAAACTCGTCGTCGCACACGCCGGTCTCAAGGAGGACTACCACAACAGGGCGTCCGGCCGGGTGCGAAGCTTTGCGCTCTACGGTGAAACCACCGGTGAGACTGACGAATTCGGCTTGCCTGTTCGATACCCGTGGGCGCAGGACTACCGAGGATCAGCCATGGTCCTCTACGGTCACACGCCGGTGCTCGAGGTGGAATGGATCAACAACACCGCGTGCCTCGATACCGGGTGCGTCTTCGGTGGATCCCTCACCGCTCTTCGATACCCGGAACGAGAGATCGTGTCGGTTCCGGCGGAGCGGGTTTGGTACGAGCCGGTGGTGCCGCTGGCTGCGCCGACTCGCGATCCGGATGTGCTCGATCTCGCCGACGTCCTCGAAACGACCGGCGTCGACACCGAACTGCGCGGGCGAGTGTCCGTTCGCACCGACAACGCCGCCGGCGCCTTGGAAGTGATGAGCCGATTCGCGGTCGCCCCGCAATGGCTGCGGTACCTACCGCCGACCATGGCGCCCTGCGCGACGGCCCAATCCGACGACTATCTGGAACACCCGTCGACCGCGTTCGACGCATACCGGGCCGGCGGAATCGGAACAGTGATCTGCGAAGAGAAGCACATGGGTTCGCGGGCAGTGGTGCTCGTGTGCCGTGATCGATCGGTTGCTCAGTCCCGCTTCGACGCACCGGATTCGCTCACCGGGATGGTGCACACCCGCACCGGCCGTCAGTTCTTCGGCGACGGCCTGACTCAGCAGTTGATCGACGACATCGCCGCCGCAGCCACAGCAGCGGGGTTGTGGGAAGAGTTGGGCACCGACTGGCTGCTCCTCGACTGCGAACTGTTGCCGTGGAACGTCAAAGCGGAGGGTCTGCTGCGCTCGCAGTACGCGTCGGTCGCGGCGGCAGGGCGATCAGACCTCGCCGCTCGCGAGGCCGTGTTGGCGCAGGCAGGTTCGCGGGGCCTGGACGTGGCGGAAATGTTCGAACAGACAACTGTTCGGGCTGCCAGTATCGACCGCTTCGGTGAGGCCTACCGACGGTATGTGTGGCCGACGAACGGACTGGACGGCGTCACCATCGCGCCCTTCCAGATTCTTGCGACCGAGGGCCAGTCGTACGGGGAACGGGATCACGAATGGCACCTCGGTATTTCGGACCGCCTGGCCGCGGCCGACCCGAATCGATTTACCACCACGCGTCGACTGGTGGTCGATCTCGGTTCCGAGGACTCGGTGTCCGAAGCGACGAAGTGGTGGGAGTCGCTGACCGCTGACGGTGGTGAGGGGATGGTCGTCAAACCTCTGGCGAATCAGATCCACGGACCGCGGGGTTACAACGCGAAGGTACAACCGGGCATCAAGGTTCGCGGCCGGGAGTACCTGCGATTGATCTACGGTGCCGACTACCTCGAACCGTCGACGCTTGCTCGGCTACGCAATCGCAACCTCGGGCACAAGCAGTCGATGGCGCTGCGCGAGTACGCGCTCGGCATGGAGGCAGTCTCCAGGCTCGTCGACCGTGAACCTTTGTGGCGAGCGCACCAGGCCGTGTTCGCGGTGTTGGCTCTAGAATCGGAGCCGGTCGACCCGCGGTTGTGACGGCCGGTGCCGGGGCTCGGATTGATACCGTCGGGTATGGGTGTGATCGCTCGCTTGGACGGTTTCAACCGACGCCATCCCTGGAGTCACAACGATCACTACGGCCGATGGATTCTACGTAATCTGCGCGGGGTCAGGTCCGCTCGTGCTCTCGACGTGGGGTGCGGGACGGGCAATTTGATCGAACTCTTGCGTCGGCGATTCGACGTGGTGGTCGGTGTGGAACCCGACCCCACGACCTCGGCCGCCGTGCGCGCAAGGTTTGTCCACGACGAGAACGTGATCATCGACGCACGGCGGATCGAGGACTTTGCATCCGAGGCGAAGTACGACGCGATCACGGTCGTCGCGGCGCTGCACCATCTTCCACTCGACGAATCGATGAAGCGGCTGCGCGGCCTGCTCGAACCGAGCGGCCGGCTCGTCGTGGTCGGGTGTTATCGATCGACCACAGCCACCGACGGGCTCCTGTCGGTGTTGGCGACCGTCTGCAATCCCGTCGTCGGCGTCGTCAAGCATCGACGGGTTGCCTCCGAGTCGCTGAAGGCGATGACGGCTCCCACCGCTGACCCGGGTGAGTCGATGGCTGACGTTCGGCGCGCGGCCGCGTCGTGTTTGCCAGGGAGCAGGATCAGGAGACGACTGTTCTGGCGATACACCCTGATCTACGACGCGATGCCCGCGGGCGCGTCGGTGGGGGAGTGAGTAGACCGTTCCGGTTCCTGGGGAAACGCGCGTCGCCCGAACCCGACTATCACCAAGGAACCGATCATCAGGGCGACCCCGATGCCCGCCAGATGTGAGAGCCCACCACTGTCTACGACGGCCGCACCGAGCAGAGCGCCTGTTGCAATCGCGATCTGGAACACGACGACGTAGATGGCGGAGGCACGGTCGGTCCCGATCGGGACGGCGCGCAGAACCGAGGACTGGAGGCAGATCGGAACGGTGGTGAACGCCGCGCCCCACAAGATCGTGGCGACGACGGCGAACGCTCCCATCGACGGCGCCAGGAGCCAGAAAATGGCCAGCGCGCCGGCCACCGTCGCGATCGAGATGAGCGTGAAGAGGCGCGGTCTGCGGTCGTAGTACTTGCCCGCGACCCACACTCCGACGGCGCCCGCTGCGCCGTACACCAGAAGCATCGCGGTACGGATGCCACCGGACGAGCCGAGGCTTTCCTCCACGAGAAGCGTGAAGAACGTGTACGACGCAAACTGTCCCAGGGCGGCGAACAGCGTTGCCGCGCAGATGACGGCGAGTGCCCGTCTCATCTCCGGTGTCGGCTTCGGTTTGTCTCGCTTGTTCCGATGGCGCTGGTCGACCGGCATCTCAGGCAGCGCACGATGCAGCGAGAATGCGATGATCACCGCCACCACACCGATTGCCGCCGACGCAGTTCGCCAACCCCAGGATTGGCCGATCGCCGAGGAAAGTGGACCCCCGAGAACAAAAGCGAGAGACGTTCCGGCATACACCATCGCGATTGCCTTGCCCTGTTGTCCGCGCGGAACCAGGGTGGCTGCGACCGGGGCAACGACAGCCCAGAACACTCCGTGCGTCGCAGCGCAGAGCAATCGTCCGATCACCAGCATCGGATAGTTGACGGCGCACGCTGCGACCAGTTGCGACACCGCGAGGGTGGCCACCGTCAGAACGACGACGCGTCGGCGCGGCCAGGTTTTGACCGCTCCGATCAGCGGAAGAGTCAAGGCCGCGACACCGTATGCGTAGAAGGTCAGCAATAGGCCGACACGCCCTTCGGTGACGTCGAGGTCCGTCGATATTTCGCTGAGCAGTCCGACGGGGAGCATTTCGGCCGTCACGTAGGCGAAGGCTGCTCCGGCCAGGGTCATCAGCCGGAGCGTGGTTGCCTTGGGCAGTCGAGCGGTCATGTTGTGTAACGATACATGTATCGATACACACCTGCGCAATCGATATTTTGCACTCGCTATGCTGATGCTCATGGCCACACGTGCGCAGCGTTCGAGTCGACCGACGATGGCCGACGTCGCCAAGGCCGCAGGGGTGTCGGTGATGTCGGTGTCGTACTCCTTCGCACAGCCCGAGCGCGTGTCGGAATCAACGCGGGCCAAGGTGTTCGCGGCTGCTGAAGAACTCGAGTACGCGGGCCCCAACCGGGCGGCGCAGTCCTTGCGAAGCGGGAAATTCAACAACATTGCGGTCGTCTTCAGCGAGAAGCTGACTTACGCCTTCGAAGACGCAGTAGCCCGGCGGTTTCTCTCGGGAGTGGCCGAAGCGTGCCTGGATGCGAACGCCGGGTTGATGATGCTGCCGAACTCGGGGAAACCTGGAGACGTCGACAGAGTTCGCGACGCAGCAGTAGACGGCTTTGTCGTCTGGACCACCGTCTTCGACGATCCCATCCTCGAAGCGATCGTCGGCACCGGAAAACCCGCATGCATCCAGGGTGGGCCCCTGCACGAGGGTGTGGATCTCGTCGGGATGGACGATGTTGCCGGCGCCGTTGCGATCGCGGCGGTCGGGTTGTCGGAGGCGCAGCGGCCTGTGGTGATCAGCCTTCCGTGGGATCGTGAGCGTCGGTCCGAGATTCGGATGGACGTGGATCCAGGTGAAGCGTTGTTTCCGGTGTCCCGCCATCGGCTCGAGGGCTACGAACGCGGCGTCCGCAACGCCGGCCTCGAGTGGTCCTCGGTGCGGGTGGGGGTCGTCACCGTCAACGAGCGGAGCGAAGGGTCTCGGATGGCTCGGTCCTTGCTCGACGTTCCGGTGAGCCGAAGGCCCGATGTCATCCTGGCGATGAGCGACGAACTTGCTCTGGGGGCTCTGGACGCGATCCGTGAACTCGGCCTCGCGCTGCCCGACGATGTCGCAGTCGTCGGATGGGACGACACAACAGCTGCATCGGACGCCGGCTTGACCACAGTTCGCCAGTCCCTCTTCGATCAGGGACGTAACGCAGCTCGCGTGGTTCTCGGGCTGGACGATGCGGTCGAGTCGGTCGAATGGTCGGTGCGTCGGCGAACTTCGACACGATGATCACGCCGGTAGTGGTCGACGCTCTGCGTCTTAGGTGGTTTGTTCCTCCCGAAGTGGGGGAGACCGTCCGGTGGGGACTCTCGTGGAATGTCGACAGCCCGCGCAGATGGGCGGTCGCCGAGCCGGCGTGGGTCTCGACGGCGGAAGTGCGCACGAGTTCGAAACCGTTGAAGTGGAGGTTGCCTCGCGACGGCTCCGACATACGGGAACCGGTCCAGCCGGCAATCGGTCGCGACGGTGCGCTGCAATTCATGTTCGACGCCGAATCACCGGTGCCGTCCCGGATCGATGCCGCGGGCGCTTTGCAACTATGTGCCGGAACTCCTCGTGACGGTACAAACGCCCGTCAGGAGTGGACCGATTTCGACGAGAATGCCTCCACCACCGGAGTGGTTCGCCGTCTTCGGCTCATGTCGTTGGAGTCCGACATGCTGCCCGACCCGAAGCTTCCGCACGGCCCGAGCTGGGGTTGGGCTACGAGGCAATTCGTGCCCGGGTCCGAGCGGTTCTACGAGTTGGCCCGTGCGCCTCGCGCGTTGCGCTCGTATCAGCTGACCGATCGTGAATGGGGGCCGCGGCGCGAGGACTTCTTGCTAGTCGACCTCGAGACGGCTTCTTGATCGCTGGACCTGGCACCGTTTTCATCCAGTGAGCACAGGCTCCAGCTGACCGGAAACAGTCTCTGCTCGATGAAACCGGTGCCAGCTGCTGTGGCTAGCCCGCTCTGCCGACCACGTTCCGTGCGTACCTGCCGGGCGGCGCCCCGACGTGTTTCACGAAGTGCCGCGACAAGTGGGATTGATCGTGGAACCCGACGTCGACGGCCACGTCCGCCAATTCGCGCCCCGCCAGGATTGCGCGTCGTGCCAGATCGATTCGGCGTCCCGTCACGTACTTGTGAGGCGGAAGCCCGAAATGCTTCGCGAAGTTCTTGATCAGATACGTGGAGTTCCGCTGCAGGATGTTCGACGCTTCCCGCATCGTGATTCCCGTTGTGAGTCGCGCATCGAGCAGGTCTCGCAGTTGATCGGCAACGCGTTCGTCAACGGTGGGCGTGTGACGGGCTCGGCCTGTGGCCGGTGTGAGGATCTCGTTCAATCTTTCAGCGAGGAACCCCAGGCGACTTTCGGCCTCGAGTGATTCGCCGTCTGGGCCGAGTGCAGAGTGCAGTTGATCGATGCGGTGGCGCAGCAGAAGGTCTCGAATCTCGGGACTGTCCACTGCCGGGCCTATGAGGACCTCGCCGAGAACTGACGTGTCGAGGTACAGGATTCGTTGACGAAAACCGGCCTCGGTGACCGGAACTCCGTCGTGTGCGATACCTGGCGGCAACAGAGTCACAATCTCGGGTGCTGCGCCATGAGCGCGATGATCGAGGTCGTATGCAATCGTGCCGCGGTCGACGAGCATCAGAGACCACTGATCGTGCGTGTGTTTGGGATAGGCGTGTCCGACGAAATCGGCATGGAAGACCTCGGTGATTCCCGCGAGGCCCGGTGCCCACGCGGTGATCTGAGCGCCGTGGGGATCCATGTCAGAAACGTACAAGACGCAGCTGCCGCGGGTGACGAAGAGTGGCGGGGTCGTCATCGCGGTGGTGGCGCGCCCGAGGGAGGAACAACATGAACAGTTCGGCAACAGCGGTATCGCTTCGCGAGAAGTTCGGTCAGTTCACCGAGCACTGGTCGCCCAAGAAGATTGCGGCGCTCAATGACTACGAGATCAAGATCGTCAAGATCAAAGGTGAATTCGTCTGGCACTCCCACGCCGACACCGACGAGATGTTCCTGGTGACGAAGGGGCAGATTCGAATCCAACTGCGAAACGGAGATGTTGCACTGGGGCCCGGTGAACTGTTCGTGGTACCTCGCGGCGTCGAACATTGCCCGATCGCCGAGGAGGAAGCGGAGGTGATGTTGATCGAACCCGTCGGCGTGGTGAATACCGGGAACGTGGGAGGTCCGCGAACCGCAGTGCTCGAGGACTTTTCGTAGTTACCGGCTCTTCCAGTCCAGGGGATTGGTACGCAACGGCAGGGCCATTCCCGATCTCCAGAGCGTCGCCGCGCGAGAGCGCGGACGGAGCTCGACCTCGCGCCGCATCGACTGCGCGAACTCGTCGGTGAATCCTGTTCGGGGGTACTCCGTGATTGCTGCATCAACAGTTGCTCGCGGAATTTCGGCCGCACGCCGACCGGCAACATCGAAATGCGCTGCGGCGTGCAGGAGATAGGCGTCACCGCCCGCGCTGCGGTCGACGGTCAGATCCATGTGCAGACGGATCGCTGCGCCGATTCGCTCTACCGACTTCTCCGAAGTTCCCACTCGGGTCGCGAGTTCTTCCGCGTCTGCGGCACTGATGTAGGTGAAACACCCATGCTCGGCCGATCCTTCTGCGCCCAGTCCGACATCGTGAAGGGCGCACGCAGTGAAGAGATCTTCGGGGTCGTACTCGATCGCGTCGATCTGTGCGAAGGTGTCGGCCCAGATCCAGCAGCGGAGACTGTGGTTCAAGACCGCGGGGGAGAGGGTTCCTCTGGCGTGATCGAGCGCTTCCCTGCACAGTCTGGTGTCGGGGAGTGGGCATTTGCGCAGGTCGGGCGTGTGAGTGGGGTAGCGGCCGAGCCGCAGTCGAAGCATCGACGGGGTACTCATGGCCTGCGCAGCTGCCGCGCGGGCCATGAGTTGCATCTGCTCGCGGGTGGTCAGCTCACCAGGGCGCATCGAATTCCTGTCTGAGGTAGGGGACAGCTCAATACGAATCTAGTTGGCGAGGACAATTCTTCACGCTTGCTCAATATCTGTCGACGACGGAAACGCGGAATTATCCGAATGTTGGTCAATAGCAAGTGCCATCCAACGGCAACGCCAAATCAGCAACCTCACCCCTGCACTTCGCACTATCTCGACAAGCAACGACGGTCGGGTTCGGCTCAGATGACGCCGAACCCGACTATTCCCGGAACTTCCGAGGGCTTTATGCGATGAAGCATGACTTTGTTGTTCTCGTTGCCGCCGACGGTCGTCAGAGTGCCGACGTCATTGACCAGAACGACGTTGACGTGTTGACCGAATGGGCTCGAGTCGCCGTACAGGATCGTGTCGCCGACTTTGGGTTGGTAGTCCTGACCGTAGGGGACAAACGCGTCGACCGACTCGTAATACTCCTGCAGCGTGTACACCCCGGGGATGCGCCACGAGCCTGAGTTGGGGTTCGAGAACGGCGTGCCGATCTGGTTCATCGACCAGCTCACGAAATCGGCACACCACGATTCCTCGACACCTTCGGCGTACTTGGTGCCGGGGCTCCCTGACTCCCATTCCTGTTCGAGGACGGTGAGCAGCGCACTCTGCTGAGCGGTCAGTGCGCTGTGGTCGACAGCCGGGAACGAATCCAGGTTCTCGCCGGCAAGGGCGTCGTCGCTGCGGGCGAACCACCAGAAAATGCCGGCGACTGCTACAACCACTACAACGCCGAATACGCCCAGAACAGTGAGAGTGCGTCTGGACGTATTCGGTGCGTGCGACATCACGCCACGATAGTCAAATTACTCGAGCGGGGGCGCTGAGCGGTCGATCGTCGTCGCGAGGGGCTTCTCCTTGACGAAGAGCAACAAGACGACCGCCGCGATGACCAGCGGTACGAGATAGAGGAAGATCGGCGCAAGCGCATCGTTGTATGCGCCGACGATGATCTCGCGAACCTGGCTCGGCAACTTCCAGAGAATTCCCGGCGTCAAAGAGTTCTCGTCCCCACCAGCTGCGCCTCCGTTTGCCGGTAGTCGTTCGGACAGCAGATTGGTCAGGCGCGAGGCGAACAGGCTGCCAACGATAGCGCTGCCCAACGAAGCGCCGATCTGACGGAAGAAGTTGTTCGACGCGGTGGCCGTTCCCACTTCGGCCGCAGGGAAGGTGTTCTGCACGATCAGGATCAAGATCTGCATGACGAGGCCGAGGCCGATACCCATGAGGGCGATGTAACAACCGAAGACCAGCAGCGAGGTCGACGGCGTCAGACGTGAGAGCAGGACCAGAGCAAGGGCGACGATGGATGTTCCGACGATGGGGAAGATCTTGTAGCGACCGGTTTTGCTGACCAGCTGACCGGATCCGATGGAGGCGACGAGTAGGCCCGCCATCATCGGAATCATCATCAGTCCTGCTTCGGTGGCGTTCTTTCCGGTCACCATCTGGATGTAGGTCGGCAGGTAGGCGAGCGCACCGAACATCGCGATTCCGATGATCAGACCCGCGACGGTGGTCAACACGAAGTTTCGCTGAGCGAACAGGTGCATCGGAATTACTGGTTCGTCGGCACGCTTCTCGACGAAGACGAACGCCACGGCGGTCACGATGCAGCCGACGATCAACCCGATGATGACTCCGGAACCCCAGGCGTAAGTGTTTCCGCCCCAGGTGGTGAACAGGATCAGGCACGTCGCTGCCGTCGCGACCAGGATCATTCCGAGGTAGTCGATGCGAGGTTTGCCGAGATTCGGTTTCCGCAAGTGAAGGAATGCCATCGCACTCGCGATGGCGAGAAGGCCGAGGGGGATGTTGATCCAGAAAGCCCAACGCCAACCGATGCCTTCGGTGAACCAGCCGCCGAGTAGGGGACCGGCAACCGAAGCCAGGGCGAACACACCGCCCATCGCGCCCATGTACCGGCCGCGTTGCCGGGCCGGAACGACGTCGGCGATGATCGCCTGGGACAGCAAGATCAACCCGCCGCCGCCGAGTCCTTGAACAGCGCGCCCCGCGATGAGTGTGGTCATGTCGTGGGACAGGCCGCCGATCACAGAACCGACGATGAAAATGCTGATGGCGCCGATGAACAGGCCCTTGCGGCCGATCAGATCACCGAGTTTCCCGTACACCGGCATCATGACGGTCGAGGCGAGGATGTACGCCGTCGTCACCCAGACCATGTGGTTGACGCCGTTCAATTCGCCGACGATGGTGGGCAAGGCGGTGCTGAAGATCATCTGATCGAGCGATGCCAGAAGCATGGTGATCATCAACCCGACAAAAACGAGGATGATCGACCGCTTGTCTGGCGTGGATTCGGTGTCGGTGCGCGTGTCGTCTGGGCCGACGGTCGCAGCTTCTCGAGTGGACATGGAATTCCTTAGTTGAGTGACAGCTGGTGAAATCAGTTCGCGGAGCGGAGAATTCGAGCCATCAGAAGTAGTGCAGGATCGAGCAGTTCGGTTCTGGGGCTTGCCCGTTCGCTGTTCTGCCACTTTCGGAAGACGTAACGCATCGCTGCGCCCGCTGTGATGACCGTCGCGGTGGCCTCGTCTTCGGCGGCGGTGGCTGCCGGAAGCTGTCGATACTCGGGGCGACCGCGCAACTCACGCGTCAAGAGCCTGGTGAGTGTGTCCTCCAGATCGTGAAACGTGGCCAGGTGCTGCTGCAAGAGTGTGGGATGCCGTTCGAACAATTCGCGGCGGTACGCCAGCAGGTCGGGCCGCTCGTCGACGATCTGCATCGCCTCTTCGAAGACCGCCAGAGCCCCTCGGAGAGGGTCATCGGGGTGCTCGTTGATCAGCGTGATCATGGTCGTCTCATTCGGTACGACGAGCATGAGTCCACCGATGGCTGCGTCCTTGGTGGGGAAGTAGTTGAAGAACGTGCGGGTCGACAGATTGCAGGCTTCGCAGATCTTCTCGACGGTCACTTCGTCGTATCCGAGGTCGAGGACGAGTTCGACCGCGGTGTGCTCGATCAGCTGCCTAGTAGCGATTCGCTTTCGTTCGCGCAATCCGAGTGTTTCGGTTCCCATTTCATCCATAATTGCACAGAGTGCAAAGTTTCATCGAATGCAATTTTTGTCCCATGAATGACCTATGAAGTGCAAAAATGGGCATCCGACACCCGCTGGATAGGATGATCCACGTGGAAGACACCTTGCCTCCTTGTCCTGAATGCGCCGGCGAATACACCTACGAAATGGGTGCCTTGATGGTGTGCCCGTCCTGTGCACACGAGTGGGCGCCGGCCGAGGGCGCAGGGGATGCTCCGGGAGTGGTGAAAGATTCGGTAGGAAACGTCCTTGCGGACGGAGACACTGTGACGGTCGTCAAGACGCTCAAGGTGAAGGGCAGTCCGACCGGTATCAAGTCGGGCACGAAAGTGCGCAACATCCGCCTTGTTCAGGGCGTTGGGGACCACGACATCGACTGCAAGGTCGACGGCATCGGGCCAATGCAATTGAAGTCGAGCGTCGTCAAGAAGGTCTGACCGGATAGCAATAGAAGTCGGCTCGAGATCCTGTTCAGTTTCGACGGTTCGACAGCCACAATCGAGGAGATTCTCGACCTCTCGAACGAATGGACCGAACTGTGTCGCACTCGATCTGCCTTGACCCTGCTCCCGATAGCACCGCACTCGATACAGACGAGCAGTGGAGCCTCATCGTCGATGCGCTGACGCGCAGGGGATTCCTCGGCGCCGGGCTCGGTGTCGCGGCCGCGACCTTGCTGGCAGCGTGCAGCAGTGACGAGAACGGCGTGGAGTCAGGCAGTCTCGTCACGGTGCAGGACGAGACGGGCAGTGTCGAGATTCCTTCGGATCCGCAGCGAATGGTCATCGCCCATGTCAGCGCCATGGCGACGGTGCTCGACCTCGGTGTGCCGCCGGAGAAGATCGTCGGCGGCTTCTTCGGTCTCGAGGGTGTGAGCGGTGACGCGGTGTTGCGCACGATGCCGGAGGCTGCGAACATCCCGAACCTCGGCACGGCGGGAACGTGGAACAAGGAAGCTGTCATCGGCGCATCGCCCGACCTGATCGTCATGCTTCTGACGGCCGGAAATGCCTATGCCGCAAAATCTTACGACGAACTCTCGGCGACCGGCGTGCCGGTGTTCGCCGGCTTCAACGGTTTCCTCACGTGGGACGAGATGAAGAAACTGGTCACCTCGATGGGCGTCGCGGTCCGGCGCGAAGAAGCGGCAGCCGAATTGAACGCGAGAACGGAAGAGCGCCTCCTCGCAATCAAGGATCGACTCTCGGCCCTCGGCTCGCTACCGTCGGTGACGCTGCTGCGTACCGGTGAGAACGGTGTCGTCTACAACCAGGTCGACGCACTTCTCGACGCCCTCGAGTTCCCCGGCGATCGAGCCACGTCGGAGGAGTTCACGCGCACACTGACCGCGGAGCAACTCGATCAGGTCACCAGCGACGTGATCATCGTGGGCGCCTTCCAGGATCGGCAGGACGTCCGCGCACAGTTGGCGACGAACCCGCTCTGGGAGCGCCTTCCCGCTGTCCGCTCGGGAAACGTCCATTACGTCGACGACAGCCTGTGGGGCTCGGGCTATTCCCCTCGCGCCACCGAGCTGCGGCTCGACGACAT
This sequence comes from Rhodococcus sp. IC4_135, assembly GCF_011602025.1. Taxonomy (NCBI): domain Bacteria; kingdom Bacillati; phylum Actinomycetota; class Actinomycetes; order Mycobacteriales; family Nocardiaceae; genus Rhodococcus; species Rhodococcus sp. IC4_135. Next base: position 363,722 of record NZ_JAAOLG010000004.1, on the reverse strand, counting down.
CGAGCGGATCTTCAGCTGACTCCGTCGTGTCACCTCGACTTATCGGTGCATTACCTCGAGAATCATGACCATGGACAAAATCAGGTTCTTCGAGCTTGTCACCGAATGGTTCGAAGTGCTCGGTGTTGTCGCCATGGTTCTCGGGTTCGTGTTCGCATTCGTGGTCGCGGGGCGGGCGTGGAGTCGAACACGCGACGGTAGTTCGGCGTTTCGCACGCTGCGCGAGACCATGGGCGCGGTCATCCTTCTCGGACTCGAGATCCTCGTCGCCGCTGATCTGGTGAAGACTGTGACGTCTTCTCCGTCACTGACCGACGCCGCAGTTCTGGGCATGATCGTGCTGATTCGAACTGTGCTGAGCCTGTCGATTCAGATCGAGATCGACGGGGTACTTCCGTGGCGCAAGGCGTTGGTGTCCAGTCCGGAACTCCTGGTACGCGCGGCGCGCGGATCAGGAGGCCGAGCGATGCCCGACGCGTCGAGTTCGTAGCGATAGCCGTTGCGAGTGAAAGGTCGGGCAGATGACAGCAGTGCGCACCGAACATCTCTCTGTCGACGAGCGGCGGGCGCGCGGCCGCCAAGCGCGTAGAGACACCCCGCTGGCAGCGCTCGCGGATCTCGCGGACAGCGACCGCGACCCGATTTCGCTGCTGGAAGTACAGGCGAAATCCCGGGTGCAGGACCTGGTACCCATTCGCTACGGGCGGATGTCGGCGTCACGGTTCTCGTTCTTCCGTGGTGCCGCATTGGTGATGGCGGACGACTTGTCTCGCAGCGCGGATTCGGGCCTCGGCAGTCAACTTTGCGGTGACGCACATCTGAGCAATTTCGGCATCTATGCGACGCCGGAGCGGAAGTTGGCGTTCGACATCAACGATTTCGACGAGACATACCCGGGCCCGTTCGAGTGGGACGTCAAGCGGCTGGCCGCGAGTTTGGTGATCGCCGCGAAGGACAACGGGTTTTCGGGCAAGGAGCGAAAGAAGATCGTTCGCGGATGCGCGGCCGAGTACCGGGAAACCATGATCACCCAGGCAGGGTTGGGAAATCTTGCGGTCTGGTACTCGCACATCGCACCCGAGGACGGGCTCGAGGATCTCCAAATCGACCTGAAGAAGCGAATGGTCGCGCGCACGCAAGCGACGCTCGACAAGGCCCGTCGCCGCGACAGTGTGCAGGCAGCCGGCAAGTTCACCGAAATCGTCGACGGCCGTCGGCGATTCATCAGTGATCCGCCTTTGATCGTTCCGGCAGACGAGTTGTTCGCGGGCACCGATCTCACGCAGATCGAGGACTTGTTGCGTCAGCGTGTCCGGTCGTACCGCAACACTCTGCAATGGGATCGGCGCGTTCTCCTCGACGCCTTCGAGATGACGCACATCGCCCGGAAGGTGGTGGGCGTCGGAAGCGTCGGAACCCGCGCGTGGATGATCCTGATGAAGGGCGTCGACGATGGCGACCCGCTGATTTTGCAGGTCAAGGAGGCGCAGCCTTCGGTGCTGTCCGGCTACGTCGACGGTCCGACCTTCAAGAACGAAGGTGAGCGCGTCGTCAACGGGCAGCGTTTGATGCAGGCTACGAGCGACATCTTCCTCGGCTGGGAACGCGGGCCGGGACTGGACGAGGGTGAGCACGATTTCTACATTCGTCAACTGCGTGACGGTAAGGGATCGGCAGTCATCGAGGAGATGGTTCCGGAGGGTCTGGAACTCTACGGGCGCTTGTGTGCGAGGGTCCTCGCCTATGCGCACGCTCGCTCCTCCGACCGGATTGCGATCGCCGAATACCTTGGTGAGGGAACCGAATTCGATTTCGCGATCGGAGAGTTCGCGGCTGCCTACGCCAAGCGCAACGCACGCGATCACTCCGCTCTGCTGACCGCGATCGACGACGGTCGCGTGTCAGCAGAGCGGGGAGTGTGACGGCTCAGGCGAACACGCCGGAGAGCCAGGCCTGCCATGCCGCCGTCGCTGCGTCTCCGTCCGCATCCGCGGCGAAGAGGTGATGGGCTGCATCGACGTTGCCGCCGAAGGCATTTCGGCCGTAGAACCGCAGCAATGCGTTCTCGGTGCGCAGGCCGACGAACCAGTCGTCGATGTAGTCGATGATTGCTTCGACGGTTCCGATTCCGGGGACATCCACCGTCACCGTGTCTCCGGCGGTGGCGCCCGAGGCGATTCCGAGGGCGCCGCGAAGTGCTCCCATGGCCTCCGGTGCGGAAGAGGCTTCCGGCCCTTCGACTGAGACGTAGGTGACGGGTCTGCCGGCGAAGTACTGAACGTACTGGCCGAGACTGTGCAGGTAGAAGTCTGTGTGCTTGCTCGCGCCGTCGTACTGGTTGTCCCAGTCCTCGGCAAATACTCCGGCGTGGACGTAACGGACGACAGCGGTGCTCTCGTCGCGGGCCTCGACGACGTACTCGAGGTTGTTGAACCAGCCGTCGGGGCCCTGCATGTGGATGGCTAGTTCGCGGGGCGGTTCCCAGTCCGCGATGATCGGGCTGTCCGGGCGACTGCCGTCGGCGGGGATCTCGAGAGGGGACGGGAACATCCAGCCGGCCGTCTCTGCCGAGATCGCGGCCCAGATCTGTTCGGGAGTTCCGGGGACGACCACCTCGCGGCGGATTTCGAATTTCTCGGACATTGCTACTGCTCCGTTTCGGGTGTGGTGACGTGCGGTGTGGTGAGGCTGGGATGCAGGGCGACAACCAGGCGGTGTTTGCGTCCACCTTCGGAATTGCCGTCGTGGTACTTGGCCACGAGTGAGTTGATCGACTCGCCGAGTTCGCCGGCGAATGCGGCGCGGTCGGAAGCAGTGGCGAAGGTGATGTCACTGTCGATGGCAAAGGAGGCCAATGGTTTTCCGGCCGCAGTTGCTCCGGCGATCAGCTCACCGACCTCTCGAACGATCCGTGCCGCGAGAGTGACGAGCCAACGTGCCGAGAGTTGATCCGGAAACCGACTCGGATCCGGGGCGAGTGCGGACATCGCGGCGGGGGAGATGACGTACGACGCGGCGCTCGCTTGCATGATGCGCTCGGTCATGTTGCCGCGCTTGCGTTCCTCGACCAGCTCTACGAGTCCGTGTTCTTCCAGAGTGCGCAGGTGGTAATTCACCTTCTGGCGTGTCAGTCCGATCCGGGGTGCCAGCGAGGATGCTGATCCCGGAACTGCCAGTTCAGCCAGAATCCGTTGCCGGATCGGATCGAGAGAGACCTCGGCAGCTGCGGGGCGGTCGATGACTGCGACTTCCAACATGAGAAAACCATCCCACCGACAACTTGATCTGTCAAGAAAGAAAAAGTTGTCGGCGGGATGGTTTCGTGGTTTCTCTACCGCTTCAGATCGGGCGGGTTGTTCAAATCCCTCGCCGAGTAGGTGTCGCACGAGGAGATCTGGCCCGTTTGGTACCCGGTGGCGAACCACGCCTGGCGTTGCGCGGAGGAACCGTGTGTCCATCCTTCGGGGTTGACTCGACCCGTCGTCGACTTCTGGATACGGTCGTCGCCCACCGACGATGCTGCTGACAGAGCGTCGCGAATATCGTTCTTCGACAGTGGCTTCAAAAATGGCTGACCGGTTGCCTCGTCGGGAATCGTGTCGGCAAAATGAGCCCAGACGCCGGCATAGCAATCGGCCTGGAGTTCGGTGCGAACCGCGCCGGACTCCTCACCCTGCGGGTCGGCCTGCGCGCGGCCGATGTCGCCGAGCTGATTCTGGATGTGATGTCCGAACTCGTGAGCGACCACGTATTCCTGTGCGAGCGGTCCGGCACTGGAACCGAAACGGTCGACGAGCAATTGGAAGAAACTCGTGTCGAAGTACGCCGTCTGATCGGCCGGGCAGTAGAACGGACCGACATCACTCGACGCCTGGCCACACCCGGTGTTGACCGAACCGCTGAACAAGACAACTTCGGGGCGCACGTACGCCGTGCCGGTCTGCTTGACCAACTGCTGTTCCCAAACGTCGTCGAGGCTTCCGACGGTCAGTGTGACGCGGCAGTTCACATCGGCGTTTGCCTGAGCGCCGGTGCACTCGTCGACCGACGACAGTCCGGTCGACGAACTCGAAGTTTCGGTGGACGTGCCCAGGAGTGAGCCGGGGTCACCGCCGAACAACAGCGCCAGGATCAGAACGATGATGCCGCCCGCGCCACCGCCGATCGCGATTTTGCCGCCGCGGCCACCGCCGCCCCCGCCGCCTTGAACCTGAACGCGTCCCGCTTCGCCGCGGGCCCCCTCGTTGAAGGTCATCTATGTCCGCTTTCTGCTGTCGTGAACAAGTGCTTGCCGTCACTTCTGGAGATAGCTTCGCATGCGATGCGGGTCCGCGTTTCCGCTCTGCGCAGTTCGCTCCGTAGGATCGCAGGCAAAGTAGTCGGTCGTCGGTTATTGGAAGTAGTTCGAAAGGAATCCCGTGCTGCGCACACATCTCGCCGGTTCATTGCGACCCGAGCAGGCAGAGCAGACCGTAACGCTCACCGGTTGGGTAGCCAGGCGTCGTGATCACGGCGGAGTGATCTTCATCGATCTCCGTGATGCATCCGGAGTTGCGCAGGTAGTTTTCCGGGCAGGTGACGTGGCCGAGCAGGCGCACCGTCTGCGCGCGGAATACTGCGTTCGCGTAACCGGAACGGTCGAGGTTCGCCCCGAGGGCAACCAGAACTTCGAGATCCCCACGGGAGCAATCGAGGTAAACGCCACCGAACTCGAGGTTCTCAACGAAAGCGCACCGCTGCCGTTCCAGCTCGACGATCAGGTCGGCGAAGAAGCACGCCTCAAGTACCGATACCTCGACCTGCGTCGTGAAGGGCCCGGATCCGCAATTCGCTTGCGTTCCAAGGTAAGTGCTGCAGCGCGCGGCGTTCTCGCGCACCACGAGTTCGTCGAGGTCGAGACTCCGACGCTCACGCGTTCGACGCCAGAGGGTGCCCGTGACTTTCTCGTACCGTCACGCCTGCAGCCCGGTAGCTTCTACGCACTGCCGCAGAGCCCGCAGCTGTTCAAGCAGCTCCTCATGGTCGGTGGCATCGAGCGCTACTACCAGATCGCGCGTTGCTACCGCGACGAGGATTTCCGCGCCGATCGTCAGCCCGAGTTCACTCAGCTCGACATCGAGATGGCTTTCGTCAACCAGGACGACATCATCCTGCTTGCCGAGGAAATCCTGACGGCGCTCTGGAAGCTCGTCGGCCACGAGATCAAGACGCCGATCGACCGCATGACCTACACCGAGGCAATGCGTCGTTACGGCAGCGACAAGCCGGACCTGCGTTTCGACATCGAACTCGTCGAGTGCATGGACTTCTTCAAGGACACGACCTTCCGTGTGTTCCAGGCGGAGTACGTCGGCGCCGTCGTGATGCCCGGCGGTGCAAGCCAGCCGCGCAAGCAACTCGACGCCTGGCAGGAATGGGCCAAGCAGCGCGGGGCCAAGGGCCTGGCGTACGTGTTGGTCGGCGAAGACGGCACTCTCGGTGGACCTGTTGCCAAGAACCTGACCGACGCCGAGCGTGAAGGCCTTGCTGCTCACGTCGGAGCTCAGCCGGGTGACTGCATCTTCTTCGCAGCCGGCGCAACGAAGCCGATGCGCGCCCTCCTCGGCGCGGCCCGTGGTGAGATCGCCCGCAAGAAGGATCTCATCGATCCTGACGCATGGGCCTTCGTGTGGATCGTCGACGCTCCGATGTTCGAGCCGACCGCAGACGCCACTGCATCCGGTGACGTCGCGCTCGGCCACTCCGCATGGACGGCGGTGCACCACGCCTTCACGTCGCCGAAGCCGGAGTTCTTCGACACATTCGACACCGATCCGGATTCCGCTCTCGCCTACGCCTACGACATCGTCTGCAACGGCAACGAGATCGGCGGCGGCAGTATTCGTATCCACCGCAAGGACATTCAGGAACGAGTGTTCAAGGTGATGGGCATCTCCGAGGAAGAGGCGCAGGAGCAGTTCGGCTTCCTCCTCGACGCCTTCGCCTTCGGTGCGCCGCCGCACGGCGGAATCGCATTCGGCTGGGACCGCATCACCGCGCTCCTCGCCGGTATGGATTCCATCCGTGAGGTCATCGCGTTCCCGAAGTCCGGCGGCGGCGTCGACCCGCTGACGGATGCTCCGGCACCGATCTCGGCTCAGCAGCGCAAGGAATCGGGTATCGACGCGAAGCCCGAGAAGAAGTCAGAGGACAAGAAGTCCGAAGGCGACACCGGCGAAGCCAAGTAGAGCCGACACCGGGTCGCCATGCTGCATTTGCGGGTGATCTGCCCGACCGAGCGCACCGAGCAAGTTCTCGGTGCGCTCGCGTCGCAGCGGGGCGCGACACACATCGTCGTGATGCGCGATGTCGCGGTTCATCCTGCCGGAGACATGGTGGAGGCCGACGTCGCCCGTGAGGCGGCAAACGACGTCGTGGACGCCCTGAACGAACTCGGCGTCGCCGAGGACGGCGGAATGACGCTCGTACCGGTCGAGACTGTCTTGTCGGCGGCGGCCCGCAAAGCCGAACACGACGTGCCGGGTGATCCCGCGGACTCCGTCGTGTGGGAGGAATTACTGTCCCGCACTCGCGAAGAGTCGACTCTCAACGGATTGTTCGTCGCGTTCCTGACGATCGCGTGTCTGCTGGCCGCGATCGGCGTCGTCACCGACTCTCAGATCACGATCGTGGGCGCCATGGTCGTCGGCCCGGAGTTCGGTCCGCTGGCTGCTTTGGCAGTCGCACTCGTACGGCGGGATCGACGGTTGCGTCGACGCTCGATTCTCGCCCTTGCCGTCGGATTCCCCATCGCGATGGGAGTGACCCTTGCCGCCACGTTCGTGGTGAAGTTCTTCGGGTGGATGGACGTCGTCAGTCTCGAATCACTCCACGAGGTCGATTTCGTCTACAAGGTCGGGCCCATTTCGTTTGTCGTCGCGCTTCTTGCCGGTGCGGCTGGGATGCTGGCACTCGTCTCGTCGAAGTCCGCTGCCTTGGTCGGGGTGTTCATCTCGGTCACTACCGTTCCTGCCGCCGGTTTCGCAGTGGTGGCAGCAGCAAACGGGGAGTGGCGGATCGCCGGGTTGTCGTCTCTGCAACTGGCTGTCAACCTGCTCGGGATCGTCATTGCCTGCGTGCTTGTTCTCTGGGTCAGAACGCGAGCCGACGAGGAGTTCGAAGCAGCGTTGAAGGGTATTTCCCGCTTTGTCGACGAGGACAAGAGTCCGTGAATTCGCCGGTCCGGAGTTCTGCTCGTCGACAGCAATATTCTCGCGAGAATTGTAAAGCGGTGTGGCGATTAGGGACTTTTGTCATCACCGCAGGTAGACGGCAACTTCTGTCGCTGCGATTACCTGAATTCTCCGCTGTGAGCGGATGAGCCGGGCATGATCGGAGTCACTAACGGGTAAGTTGGTCGGTGATGACCGCATTACTGGCAGACCCCGTTTCCGAAGTCGTCGCAGCTGCTGAGCAGTTGCTGACACGCCGCACAGGGGCACCCGTAACCCTGGTGGATCCAGTCGATCTCGGGGGGAGTGGCCGCACCGTCGTGCTGCGCGTACGTGTCGCCGAGAACCCGTTCTCCCTGCCTCGGACGCTGGTGATCAAGCAGGTCCGCGACAACTTCCAGGGAGCTACCAAAACAGCGATTGCGCTCCCGGCCGCGTCCGAAGGCGACTTCGACGTCGAGACCGCTTTCCTTCGTGAAGCGGTGTCGTATCAGTTCGCCAACGCGCTTGCCAAGGACGCACGCCCCGGTGCCGAACTGTTGGCCTCCGACCTCGATGCTCGCCTCCTGATCTTGAGTGATCTCGGCGACGCCACCGCAATCAGCGTCCGGCTCGAAGACTCCGACCCGGACACCGTCACACACACGTTGATGGCCATGGCGCAGGCCATGGGCCGCATGCACGCCGCGACCGTCGGCCGTGAGGACGACTTCACCGCGCTTCTGCGTCGTGCCGAAGTTGCACATTGCTCGGACGAAGTGGCGGATCAGGTGGGCCGCGCAGTGGCCGGTGTTCCCGCGATGTTGGTGGAAAGTCTCGGCATCGATGTGAGTTCGGACATTCTCGAGCAGGTTCAGCACGCGCAGACACTGTTCAGCGGCGGTCGATTCCGTGCCTTCAGCCCGTCCGACCTGTGCCCGGACAACATCATCGTCAACGACGACGGCGTGCAGTTCCTCGACTACGAGTGGGGTGGCTACCGCGACGCGCTCCTCGACATCACCTATGCACTGGTGTCGTTCCCCGGTTGCCTGTGCAACATCGACCTGACCGAAGAGCGGGCGTCGGCGATGGTCGACGCCTGGCGCGCCGAGGTCGTGGGGATGTGGCCCGCCCTGGCCGACGAAGCCGAGTTGGGGCGCAGGATCGTCGAGGCCCAACTCATCTGGGTCTGGCTCAGCACCTATCTGTATCTGCCCGAGGATCATTCGCGTATCGCCGCCGTCCGCGAGCATTATCTCTCGATCCCGCGCGCCGACGCCTTGGTCGGCCGTTGGGCCAGGCTCGCGCGTTCGGCGCAGCTCGCCGGCAACGACGCCGTCGAGGCACACGCCCGCGACGTCGTGGCGGCGCTGCGCACCGAGTTCAGTTGAGTCTCTGACCGAACAGACGCAGAAGGGCGCCCGTGCACGCAGCACGGACGCCCTTTCTCGTTCGAGTCACCTCAGTTGTCGGAGACCAGATCGTTCTCGGACAGGTCCGTCGCCGCGAGCGCCGTCTCGAGATCAGGATGCCGGAACGTCGACGTGACCTGGTCGGCCACGACTCGGAAAGCCGAGGCCAGAGTCGCGGACTTGTCCGGTTCGGCCGCCCACGTTGCAGTCTGTTCGACGACGACCACGCCGTGGTGGACGTACATCTTGCCGGGGACGAGGGTGATGCCGGCGTTGGTGGCCCACTCGCGCAAGGCTGCGAGTCCCTGGCTCGCGCCCTTGGGGCCGCCTACCTCGATGTCGTCACTCGACAACTGCAGCAGTGTGTCGATGTCTTGGGAGTTGAGTGCATCGTGCCACGCGAGGACGGTGGCGATCTCGGAGGTGCTCATGGCGACAACGCTATTACAGCGCCTCCGCCGAGGACGTTCGGGCTGGCTGGAACTGCGGGTTGTGTCCGGCGTCGGTGGTCTCTAGTAGCGTCGATTCGTGAGCGATTGGCAAGCGGAAGACAGTGTGGTGGCGGAAGACGGCGTGGTGGCGGAAGACGGCCTGTTCGAGGCAACTCCGGAGGAATCCGCGATCGTCGACGAACCAGATGTCGTGTCGGTAGCCGAGCGTGCCTTGTCCTCGGTGCCGCCCGGGGCTCCACTGGCTGTCCGCATGCGTCCGCTCACCCTCGGTGAGGTTGTCGGTCAACAGCACCTGCTCGGCCCTGGCGCTCCGCTGCGCAGAATGGTCGAGGGATCCGGTGCAGCATCGGTCCTTCTGTACGGACCTCCCGGCACCGGCAAGACCACTCTCGCCTCGTTGATCTCGGGCGCAACCGGCCGCCGGTTCGAGGCTCTGTCTGCTCTGTCCGCCGGCGTCAAGGAGGTTCGCGGTGTCATCGAACTTGCGCGCCGTCGTCTGCTGAACGGCGAACAGACCGTCTTGTTCATCGACGAGGTTCATCGTTTCTCCAAAACCCAGCAGGACGCCTTGCTCGCCGCGGTCGAGAACCGGATCGTGCTCTTGGTCGGCGCGACCACCGAGAATCCGTCGTTCTCCGTCGTCTCCGCGCTGTTGTCGCGCTCGTTGGTCTTACAACTGCAATCGCTCACCGCTGCGGATGTCCAGGAACTGCTCGAACGCGCCGTCGCCGACGAGCGCGGGTTCGGGGGCGCGATCACGATCGACGACGACGCGATGGAACACCTCGTTCGTCTGGCGGCCGGCGACGCACGCCGAGCCCTGACGGCACTCGAGGCCGCCGCCGGAGCTGCACTGGACACGGCAGGTGACGCGTCAGGCCCGGTGGTGCTCGACCTCGCGACCGTCGAGGCCAGTGTCGACAAGGCCGCGGTTCGGTACGACCGTGCCGGAGATCAGCACTACGACGTCATCAGCGCCTTCATCAAGAGCATTCGTGGATCAGACGTCGACGCCGCCCTGCACTACCTCGCACGGATGCTGACAGCGGGCGAAGACCCTCGTTTCATCGCGAGGCGGCTGGTGGTTCATGCCAGCGAGGACATCGGCATGGCCGATCCGACGGCGCTGCAGACTGCCACCGCCGCGGCGCAAGCAGTGCAGCTCATCGGTATGCCGGAGGCTCGTCTGGCGCTGGCACAGGCCACCATTCATCTGGCGACGGCTCCCAAATCGGGTGCGGTCATCGCTGCTCTCGGTGCAGCCATGGCCGACGTGGCCGCCGGAAAATCCGGACTGGTACCGCCGCATCTGCGTGACGGGCACTACAAGGGTGCCGAGCAATTGGGCAACGCAGTCGGATACAAGTACCCGCACGACACACGTGATGGTGTTCTGCGGCAACAGTATCCACCGGACGATCTGGTGGGTGTCGACTATTACCAGCCCACCGCGCACGGCAACGAGCGAGAGATCGCCGATCGGGTGAGCAAACTCCGCCGAATAGTTCGTGGCTGACGCCTGCCAGGTTCCACCGGTCGACGCGTTAGTCTGGACACCCATAGCTCGACGCTCTTGAAGGTAAGGACCGGTTAGTGCAAACCCACGAGATCCGCAGGCGATTCCTCGACCACTTCGTCAAGGCCGGCCACACCGAGGTGCCCAGCGCCTCGCTGATTCTCGACGACCCGAACCTTCTGTTCGTCAACGCGGGCATGGTTCCGTTCGTGCCGTTCTTCCTCGGGCAGCAGACGCCGTCCTACTCACGGGCGACGTCCGTGCAGAAGTGTGTCCGCACCCTGGACATCGAAGAGGTCGGCATCACCACCCGCCACAACACCTTCTTCCAGATGGCGGGCAACTTCTCCTTCGGTGACTACTTCAAGAAGGAAGCCATCTCCCACGCCTGGCAGTTGCTGACAGGTTCGGTCGAGGACGGCGGATACGGCATCGATCCCACGCGCCTGTGGGCAACCGTCTATCTCGACGACGACGAAGCATTTTCGATCTGGCGCGACGAGGTCGGAGTGCCCGAAGAGCGCATCCAGCGCCGCGGGATGAAGGACAACTACTGGTCCATGGGTATCCCCGGACCGTGTGGACCTTGCTCGGAGATCTTCTACGACCGCGGCGCCGAATACGGCGTCGAGGGTGGCCCCGAAGCCGACGAGGATCGCTACATCGAGATCTGGAACCTCGTGTTCATGCAGAACGAGCGCGGCGAGGGCACCAACAAGGGCGACTACCCGATCCTCGGACCGCTGCCGAAGAAGAACATCGACACCGGCATGGGCGTCGAGCGCGTCGCGTTCCTCCTGCAGGGCGTCGAAAACGTCTACGAGACAGACCTTCTCCGCCCCGTCATCGACAAGGCCGCCGAACTGACCGGCAGTGTGTACGGGACCGATCACACGTCTGACGTTCGTTTCCGCGTCATCGCCGACCACGCACGCACTGCAGCGATGTTGATCGCCGACGGTGTGAACCCCGGTAACTACGGCCGCGGATACGTCCTGCGCCGGTTGCTGCGTCGCATCGTGCGCTCGGCCAAACTGCTCGGCAGCGAGCAGCCCACCATGCGCGAGTTCATGATCGTCGTCCGCGACACGATGGCGCCGTCGTACCCGGTTCTGGAAACCGACTTCACGCGCATCGAGAACGTTGCCGTCGGTGAGGAGACCGCGTTCCTCAAGACGCTGGCGTCGGGATCGGCCCTGTTCGAGAATGCTGCCGAGACGGTCAAGTCGTCCGGAAAGTCGGTCATCGCCGGCGATCAGGCATTTGCACTGCACGACACATACGGCTTCCCGATCGACCTCACGCTCGAAATGGCGTCCGAGGCCGGTCTCACAGTCGACGAAGACGGCTTCCGCACGCTGATGGCCGAGCAGCGCAAGCGCGCCAAGGACGATGCTCAAGCGCGTAAGCACGCGCATGCGGACCTGACGGTCTACAAGGAACTGCTCGATCGAGGCGCCACCGAGTTCACCGGTTTCGACGAGCTCGTCTCCGAGGCTCACGTCCTCGCGCTGATCGTCGACGGCGTCCGTGTGCCGGTGGCGAAGGCAGGCCAGGACGTCGAGGTCATCCTCGACCGAAGCCCGCTCTACGCAGAGTCCGGTGGACAGATCGCCGACATCGGTTCGCTCACCGCTCCGGGCCTCGAAGCCAAGGTCAACGACGTGCAGAAGATCGCCAAGAAGGTCTGGACGCACAAGGTGACGGTCAAGAAGGGCGAGATCACCGAGGGTGACGTCGTCCTCGCGCACGTCGATGCCGAATGGCGCAAGGGCGCAACCCAGGGGCACTCCGGTACCCACATGGTGCACGCGGCGCTGCGTCAGGTGCTCGGCCCCAACGCGGTGCAGGCGGGCTCTCTCAACAAGCCGGGTTTCCTCCGCTTCGACTTTTCCTGGCAGGGCGCGCTGTCCGATTCCCAGAAGCAGGACATCGAGGCACTCACCAACGAAGCCGTGGCGTCGAACTACGCGGTCAACACCTTTGTCACCGATCTCGACAAGGCCAAGGCGATGGGTGCGATGGCACTCTTCGGTGAGAACTACGGCGACGAGGTTCGCGTCGTCGAAATCGGCGGTCCGTTCTCGATGGAACTGTGCGGCGGCACTCACGTCGGAAGCTCCGCTCAGATCGGTCAGGTCACGCTGCTCGGTGAGCAGTCGGTGGGCTCCGGAATCCGACGCGTCGAGGCGTACGTCGGTTTGGACTCTTACCGCTACCTCGCCAAGGAGCGTGCGCTGCTGGCCGGACTGTCCTCCTCGCTGAAGGTTCCTTCGGAAGAGGTCCCTGCCCGAGTCGAGGCACTCGTCGAGCGTCTGAAGGTGGCCGAGAAGGAACTCGAACAGACCAAGGCCAAGGCTGTGCTGGCATCGGCGGGCGAGTACGTCGCCAAGGCCAAGCGCATCGGCAGCGTCCTCGTCATCGCCGAGCCTGCTCCCGCGGGCGTCGGCGGCAACGATCTGCGCAGCCTCGTCACGGACATCAAGGGTCGTCTCGGCTCCGAACCTGCCGTCGTAGCTCTCCTCGGTGACGTCGACGGCAAGGTCCCGTTCGTGGTCGCATCCAGCAAGGCAGCCCAGGGTCTCGGTGTGAAGGCCGGTGAGCTGGTTGCGTCCTTCGGTCCCAAGATCGGTGGCCGCGGCGGCGGAAAGCCCGACATGGCCCAGGGTTCGGGTTCGGACTCCGCAGGAATCCCGGCGGCGCTCGATGCGATCCGGGACAGAGTCGGAGAGCTGGCGGGCGGCAGCTGACGGTGGTGGCTACGCAGCAGGGTCCCGATCGCCCCGGCATCGACGACCCTGGTCGCGGGCGGCGTATCGCCATCGACGTCGGCAGCGTTCGCATCGGCGTCGCGTCCAGCGACCCCGACGGCATCCTCGCGACACCGGTGGAAACGGTTCCACGCTCGAAGGAGCGTGGGCCCGACGCGCCGGATATCCGGCGCATTATCGCCATCGTGTCCGAATACGAGGCCGTTGAGGTTATCGTCGGACTGCCACAGACGCTGCGCGGTGAGCAAGGTAAAGCCGCCGGTATCGCGACTGCATTCGCCAAACGACTGCAGCGGGCCGTCGAACCGATCCCGGTGAGACTGTCCGACGAACGACTGACGACCGTCACGGCTGCGCGCAACCTCCGCGAAAGTGGAGTCAAGGCACGCGGTCAGCGACCGATGATCGATCAGGCTGCGGCGGTGGAAATCCTGCAAGGCTGGCTGGACGAGCGGAGTAGAGCTGTGAAACCAGGGGAGTCGTCGAAGGACGCTGCACTGGAGGGCGATCTGTGAACGCGCGGTGGGATGAGGGCGGCGGAAGCCGGCCCACCAGTTCGTTCGACTTCGACAACGACGAGACCATGGTCATGCGTGCGCTGCCGCAGAACATCGATCCGCCGCACATGTCGCGAGCGGAGGCACGGAAGCAACGCGAAGCCCGCAACAAGCGCGCGAAGCGAGGTAAGAAGGTCGGTGTTCTCGCTCTCCTGGTGTTGGTGATCGCGGTTCTCGGTGTCGGTGCATACGGTGCCCTCTGGTACATGGATCGCAACAAGGCCGCGGAGGACTTCGCCGGCCCGGGCGGCGCTCCCGTGGTCATCCAGATCAACAGTGGAGAAACCGCATCGGAGATCGGTGCGACGCTGGAAGCGAAGAACGTCGTCGCGAGTTCCGCTGCTTTCTACAACGCCGCGATCGCCAACCCGTCGGAGATCCAGAAGGTGCAACCAGGCTTCTACCAGGTGCCGGTGCAGAGTAGCGCCGCGAGCGCACTCGACACCTTGGTTGCCCCGGACTCCCGAGTCGGCAGTGTTGTCATCGCCGAGGGTCGTCAGCTGCACGACAGTTCGGACGCGCAGACGGGCTCGCTCAAGAAGGGCATCTACAACCTCATTTCCGAGGCGAGTTGTGTCGGCCCGGTTTCCGCTCAGAAGTGCGTCTCGACGGACGAATTGAACACTGCGGGAGCATCTTCCGATCTGGCTTCGCTCGGCGTGCCGGACTGGGCGATGTCGTCGGTCAAGAGCGTGCCGGACAAGGACCGTCAGCTCGAAGGCCTGATCGCCGCCAGCAGTTGGGATTTCGACCCCACTGCGACGCCGACCGAGATCCTGCGTTCGTTGGTCGAGGGCAGCGCCGCCAAATACGAGGCCACCGGGATCCTGACAGCAGGCAGCGGAGTCGGAATGTCGCCGTACCAATTGTTGGTGGCAGCGTCGCTGGTCGAGCGTGAGGCATTGCCTGGCGACATGGCCAAGGTCGCGCGGGTGATCGTCAACCGACTCGCAGTCGATCAGCCTTTGCAGTTCGACTCCACGGTCAACTACTCACTCGACACCACCGAAGTTGCCACCACGGATGCCGACCGTGAGCGCGTCACCCCCTGGAACACGTACGCAATGCCCGGTCTGCCTGCGACGCCTATTGCTTCGCCGAGCATCGACGCGCTGAAGGCCGTGGAATCGCCGGCGGCCGGTGACTGGTTGTACTTCGTCACGATCAACAAGGAAGGCCAGACGCTCTTCACCAAGAGTTACGAGGAGCATCTGGCCAACATCGAACTGGCACAGCAAAGTGGGATTCTCGACAGTGGACGGTAGTACCGCGACTTCGCTCGCGACGCCGCGTAAGGCGGCAGTTCTCGGAAGCCCGATCGCTCACTCGAAGTCGCCGTTGCTGCACCTTGCTGCGTACGAGGCTTTGGGTCTGAGCGATTGGACCTACGAGCGGATCGAATGCACCGGCGAGCAGTTGCCTGCCCTCGTTGACTCACTCGGCCCCGAATGGGTCGGCCTCTCCGTGACGATGCCGGGCAAGATCGCAGCACTCGACTACGCCACCGAACGCACACCGCGAGCGGTGACCATCGGCTCGGCGAACACCCTGGTCCGCATCGACGGCGGTTGGCGTGCCGACTGCACGGACGTCGACGGAGTCAGCGGTGCGTTGATCGCCGGCGGCGTCGGCGATCTCAGCGGCACTTCGGCGGTAGTCGTCGGCGCGGGCGGCACCGCGCGGCCGGCATTGGTCGCGTTGGCCGACATGGGAGTTCGGACAGTCACCGTGGTCGCGCGTGATCCGGGGCGAGCATCCGGTGCCATCGAATGCGGCAGTGCTGTCGGGTTGGGCATTGATCTGGCCTCTTTCGACGACGCACGACTCGGTGGGATCTGCGCCGAATCCTCGGTCTTGGTCAGCACCGTTCCCGCAGAAGCGGCCGCGCCTTTCGCCCAGCAACTGGGGAGGGCACGATTTGTCCTCGACGCGATCTACAACCCCTGGCCGACGCCACTCGCTTCGGCTGTCGAGGCGGCTGGTGGCACGGTGATCGGTGGCCTCGAGATGTTGCTCAATCAGGCTTTCGGACAGGTAGAGCAGTTCACGGGCAAGCCCGCTCCGCGAGAGGCGATGGCTGCCGCTATCGCCTAGCTCTGTACACAGTGTCGAGGTAGTCCACAAGACGATTCGTAGTCTGCCGCTGGCGTACGCCAGACGCCAAGCTCGAAACCATGTGGACGTTCGTGGTCTTGGTAGGCGCTGGGGTAATCGGTGGTGTCGGTGCTCGGGCGATCGTCGACAGCTGGTTGCGACGACACGGTTATCGACCAGTCGTGGCTCTCTGTTGTCTGCCGCAGTGTGCCGTCGCAACAGGCTGGGTTGTGGTCGGCGCGCTGAATACCTCGGTGGTGCAGTTGCTTTCCGGTCTCGCCGTGGTGTGGTGGTGCGTCGCGATCTCGACTGTCGACCTGGCCGTGCGCCGGCTGCCCAACAGTTTCACGTTGCCCGGCTACGCAGTCGTGATGTTCTACGCGACGGTGGCGGGCACGGTGTGGGCGGCCGCGGTGGGATCGGTGCTGCTCGCCGGAATCCATCTCCTGGCGCACGTGATGTCGCCTGGTTCCATGGGTGTCGGCGATGCGAAACTCTCTCTTCCACTCGGCGCTCTTACCGGATTGGTGGGTGCTGACGCCTGGCTGTGGTCGTTGGTGTCTGCGTCGGTGCTCACCGCAACCCTGGGGATCGTGCTCGAACTGCGGACGCTCGGACGTCGAAAGAGGGGACCGGTTGCCCACAATTCGCCCCTGCCGCACGGTCCTTCGATGTGCCTGGCAGCATGCGGTTCGATCACGTTTGCCTGGCTGACGTGACGAGTGCAACATCGGCGGAAAGTCTGGCGTCATTGACCGTTCAACGACGAACCGTGATCTGCAGGAAAGACGTAACCGTCGGTTTCATAAATGCGGGTATTGCAAGCGCGCAGTCCCAGTATGCGGCGAGTCGGACTTGCCGAATGTCCACATGCTGTCGTTCACTGAGCATTCGGAAATGGGACAAAACGAATCTCGTTTCGCACTCGATTATCGGGGGAACCTATGCGCACAAGGCTTTTCGTCGCTGCGGCAGCCTGTTTGGCTGCTGTGGCCGCAGGGGCAGGCGTCGCCGGCGCCGCGCCTGCACCTTCGTCGGTGGCACTGGGCGGGGGCTCAGGAATCCTGCTGCCGGACGTGGATCACTCCAATCCCGACCAAGTTGCGGCGTGCACGTTGACCGCGGTCGGCTATGACAACGCCGGTTCGCTCGTGGCACTCACCGCCGGACATTGTGGAGTTGTCGGGGACCGGGTGTTCGCCGAATACCTGCCCGAAGCCGGCCCCATCGGCCGGTTCACCTACTCGAGTCCGGTCTCGGACATCGCAGTGATCGATCTCGACGACGCAAAGGTTGCCCCGCTGCGTACCGTCGGCGGCACGACGATCAACGGAATCGGCGCCCCGCCGGCACCGGGCACGATCGTCTGCAAGGAAGGTCGATCGACCGGCAACACGTGCGGTATCACCTGGGGTTACGACTCCGTCTACGGTGAGATCGTCGAGCACACCTGCTCGATTCCCGGTGACTCCGGTGGACCGCTTGTCGTCGGTGATCGCCTGGTCGGCTTGATCAGCAACGGTTTCGAACCGTACTGCTTCGAGCCGCTCCCGCCGCCGTTCCATGCTCCCGACAACTCGGCGGACATCAACATCGGTTTGGCTGACATCAATGCCAACGGTGGAGGATTCCGCCTGTTCTAGACCCGCAGGAACCTCTGAGATGGCCCACACGCATCGTGCGTGTGGGCCATCTGCGTTCACCCGGAGGGCCACTGTGACAACTGAGGTCTGCGACGTGGAAAGATGGTCGGCGTGCTGCGTTGGATAACTGCCGGAGAATCCCATGGTCCCGCCCTCGTTGCGATGCTCGAGGGCATGGTCGCGGGGGTCGAAGTGACCTCTGAGGCCATCTCGTCCGAACTTGCCCGTCGTCGACTCGGTTACGGCCGTGGCGCACGGATGAAGTTCGAGGCCGACAAGGTCACCATCATCGGCGGTGTCCGCCACGGATTTACGCTCGGTGGCCCCGTGGCCATCGAAATCGGCAACACCGAGTGGCCCAAGTGGGAAACCATCATGTCCGCCGACCCGGTCGACCCCGACCTGCTCGCCGATCAGGCACGCAATGCCCCGCTGACGCGCCCGCGTCCCGGCCACGCCGATTACAGCGGCATGCTCAAGTACGGCTTCAACGATGCGCGTCCCGTCCTCGAGCGTGCCAGCGCTCGCGAGACCGCAGCCCGAGTAGCCGCCGGAACCGTCGCGCGTTCGTTCCTGCGTCAGGTGTTCGGTGCCGAGGTCGTCTCACACGTCATCTCCATCGGCGCTTCCGAGCCGTACGTCGGTCCTGTGCCGGAGGGCAAGGATCTGGACGCGATCGACGCGAGCCCGGTCCGTGCCTTCGACAAGGCCGCCGAAGAGTCGATGATCGCCGAAATCGAATCGGCCAAGAAGGACGGCGACACCCTCGGTGGCGTCGTCGAGGTCGTCATCCACGGGTTGCCAGTCGGACTCGGCACCTTCGTCAGTGGCGCCGAGCGTCTCGATTCACGACTTGCCGCTGCCCTCATGGGAATTCAGGCCATCAAGGGCGTCGAGGTCGGTGACGGCTTCGAGACCGCGCGCCGTCGTGGCAGCGAGGCTCACGACGAGATCCGTCCGGGCCCCGACGGCATCGTGCGTTCCACGAACCGCGCAGGCGGTATCGAAGGTGGCATGACCAATGGTGAGGCTCTGCGAGTTCGCGCCGCGATGAAGCCGATCTCGACCGTTCCGCGCGCTCTGGCGACGGTCGACATGGAGAGCGGCGAGGAAGCGGTTGCCATCCACCAGCGCAGCGACGTGTGCGCGGTTCCGGCCGCCGGCGTCGTCGCCGAGTCGATGGTTGCGCTTGTCGTGGCTCAGGCTGCACTCGAAAAGTTCGGTGGTGATTCCATTGCTGAAACCACTGCCAACTACCGTCGTTACGCCGAGGGCATCGCAGCCCGGCCGCCTCGATAGGACTCACGTATCGATGAAGCCGAAGGCTGTACTCATCGGTCCGCCCGGAGCCGGCAAATCGACCATCGGTCGACGTCTCGCACAGGCACTCGAACTCGAATTGGTCGATACCGACGCCGAGATCGAACGGACCACGGGTAGGACGATCCCGGAGATCTTCACCCATGACGGCGAGCCTCGGTTTCGTGAGATCGAGGAATCGGTGGTTCGCGAAGCGTTGGAGGCCACCGACGGCATCGTCTCCCTCGGCGGTGGCGCGATCCTCTCCGATCGCACCCGCGAACTGCTCCAGGGTCACACGGTCATCTACCTCGAGATCAGTGTCGCCGAAGGGCTTCGCCGCACCGGGGCGAACAATCATCGTCCGCTGCTGGCCGGCGGAGATCCCAAGGTCAAGTACCAGGAGTTGATGAGGCGTCGTCGTCCGCTGTACCGGCGTTCGGCCACGATTCGGATTCGGACCGACGGCCGAAGTCCGGCGCGTGTCGTCGGACAACTGGTGTCGAAACTTCAAGACAAATGAACAACCGGAGCGGAGTAGTGGAGCAGTGACCGAACCCGTACGTGTAGAGGTGAAGACCGCAAGTCCTTACCCGGTCGTGATCGGCCGCGGCCTGCTCGGTGATCTCGTTGCCGAGTTCGACGGCGCGCGCACTGTCGCGATCTTCCATCAGCCGCCGCTGGCAGAGACCGCGGAGGCCGTACGGGCTGCGTTGGCGGAGAAGGGAATCGACGCTCACCGTATCGAGATTCCCGATGCCGAGGACGGCAAGGATCTTGCCGTCGCCGGCTTCTGCTGGGATGTGCTCGGCCGGATCGGCCTGACTCGCAGCGACGCGATCATGAGCTTGGGCGGGGGAGCGGCGACCGACCTCACCGGCTTCGTCGCTGCTACGTGGATGCGCGGTGTCAAGGTAGTTCACGTCCCCACCACCTTGCTCGCGATGGTCGACGCAGCAGTGGGCGGCAAAACCGGTATCAACACCGAAGCGGGCAAGAACCTCGTCGGTTCGTTCCACGAACCCGGCGCGGTGTTCATCGATCTCGCGACACTCGAGACGGTGCCGCACAACGAGATCGTCGCCGGCATGGCCGAGGTCATCAAGACCGGATTCATCGCCGACCCGGTAATCCTGGATCTCATCGAAGCCGATCCCAAGGCAGCTCTCGATCCGTCGGGAACTGTTCTGCCCGAGTTGATTCGACGCTCCGTCGAGGTCAAGGCCAAGGTCGTGGCCGCGGATCTGCGCGAGTCGGATCTGCGTGAAATCCTCAACTACGGCCACACCCTCGGCCACGCGATCGAACGTCGTGAACGCTACAAGTGGCGCCACGGTGCTGCCGTCTCCGTCGGACTGGTCTTCGCTGCCGAACTCGGACGGCTCGCGGGCCGACTCGACGATGCCACCGCGGATCGTCACAAGTCGATTCTCGATCTCGTCGGGCTGCCGACGTCCTACGACGGTGACGCCTTCGGTGACCTGCTCAAGGGAATGCAGACCGACAAGAAGAACCGTGCCGGCCTGCTGCGTTTCGTGGTCCTCGACGGTCTGGCCAAGCCGGGCCGCCTCGAAGGGCCGGATCCGAGCTTGTTGGTTGCGGCATACTCCGCGATTGCCCGCGATGCGAGGCCGGCCGGCGGAACGGTCCTGCTGTGAAGATCAACGTCGTCAACGGACCCAATCTGGGACGTCTGGGTAAGCGTCAGCCCGAGGTCTACGGCGCGACCACACACGACGACCTGATCGAATTGTGTGTCGCGGCAGGCAAGGAGCTCGGCGTCGAGGTCGTCGTTCGTCAGAGCGATCACGAAGGTGATCTGCTCGGCTGGATCCACGACGCGGCGGACGCGGGGGAACCCGTGATCCTCAATGCCGGTGGCTTGACGCACACGTCGGTGGTCCTGCGAGATGCATGCGCCGAACTGACCGCAGGTCTCGTCGAAGTGCACATCTCGAACGTTCATGCGCGAGAAGAGTTTCGGCACCATTCTTACCTGAGCCCGATTGCGACCGGCGTGATCGTCGGACTCGGCGTCGCCGCGTACCCGCTGGCGATCAGATTCCTCGCCGAGCGGGGCTGAACGAGGGAAGTCGAAAACCCAGCCACACGAATGCGGCCCCGAGGAAAATATCCTCGGGGCCGCATTCGGTTGTGTAGACGGTGGGCGTTACTGCTCGCGCTTGCCCAGATCGATCGCCGGGAAGACCGCGGTATCGGCGTCGGATTCCTCGACGGACATGGCGGCTCCGCTGTACGCGTGCTGCTCGGTGGGGGAGTCGTAGCCCTCGCTGACGGGCACGGGTTCGCGGTGACGCTCGTGGGTCGGGGTCTGCGGAGCTGTTCCGTTCTTGCGCTGTTCGCGGCTGACGAAGAAGCGTCCGACGGTGATGGCGATCATGGCGGGGACGAAGATGAGAAGAATCGTGAACGCCGCACCCGACGTCACCTCGAAGAACAAGCCCTGCTGGGTCAGCTCGAGGGAAGGGACGAGGCTGAGTGCCCAGCTGGCAGCACCGGCGACGAACCCTCCGACCAACGCGGCCTTGAGCCACAGCATGGTCAGATCGGCGCCGTCCTCGGGTTCGGGGAAGTTCCGGCGGTCACGAATGCCGTCGATACCACCCCAGATCGCGGCGAAGACGATGACGATCAACAGGGACAGCCAGCGCAGGGTGGACCCCTGAAGTGGCCACTGTGCGATCGCTGCACCGAGCAACGCACGAAACACAACATGTATCAGGGCCATGCCGAGGCCACGTACCAACCACGCATTCATGGGTACAGCCTAACTAGAACCCATTACACCTTGTGGCCTAACCCACACTTATTGCTGTAACCGTGAGTTTCGAGTTGATCGGCCGGTCTGCGCGGGCGGTAGGTTCGAGGGATGCCGGTCGACTTCAGAACACGCCGTGAATCCCTCAGACGCCTCCTCTCGGAGCGCGAACTCGACGCGATTCTCGTCACAGATCTCCTCAACATCAGATACCTCACCGGTTTCACCGGTTCGAATGCGGCGCTCGTCGTCAGTGCATCCGATTCAGCGTCCGACGAACGCGAGACGGTGATCTGCACCGACGGCCGTTACGTGACGCAGGTCGCGGAGCAGGTACCTGACCTTCGTGCCGAAATCGCCCGTTCGAGTGCTGCGCACTTGATCGAGAAGTCCACGGCGCCCGTTCTCGCATTCGAGTCACACGTGGCGACGTTCGCCGAACATCGGGCGTGGACCGAGGCGGCGCCGAAGATCCGGTTCGAACCGGTGAGCGGACTTGTCGAACAGTTGCGCATGGTCAAGGACGAGCACGAGGTGGAGTTGTTGCGCGCCGCGTGCACCGCAGCCGATGTCGCGTTGGCACAGTTGATCACTCGCGGTGGTCTGCGACCTGGCCGAACGGAACGAGAGGTCGGCCGCGAGCTGGAAAATCTGATGCTCGACAACGGTGCGGACGGTATTTCGTTCGAGACGATCGTCGCGGCCGGCGCCAACTCGGCAATTCCGCATCACCGACCGACCGACGCAATCCTGGCGTCGGGTGACTTCGTGAAACTCGACTTCGGGGCTCAGGTCGGTGGGTACCACTCGGACATGACCCGTACCTACGTGCTCGAGTCCGTTTCCGATTGGCAACGGGAGATCTACGAGCTTGTCGCGCGTTCTCAAGCTGCCGGTTGCGACGCGCTCGCGCCGGGTGTCGAATGTGCGGAAGTCGACGCCGTCGCCCGTGCGGTGATCGACGATGCAGGGTACGGCGAATTGTTCCTGCACGGCCTCGGCCACGGTGTCGGCCTCGAAATCCACGAAGCACCGGGGATCGGCAAGCTCGGCACCGGTACACTTCTTTCCGGCGCGGCGGTGACCGTCGAGCCGGGCGTGTACTTCTCCGGGCGCGGAGGTGTACGGATCGAGGACACGCTCGTAGTTCGTGAGCAGGGGCCAGAGCTGCTCACACTGACCGCAAAAGACCTTACCGTCGTCTGAGACGGTTTCCCGACCCCTAGGAGACGCGAAGCAAGTGGCTTCCACCAGTGATTTCAAGAATGGTCTGGTTCTGCAGATCGAAGGCCAGCTGTGGACGATCATCGAGTTCCAGCATGTCAAGCCCGGCAAGGGCCCTGCCTTCGTGCGCACCAAGCTCAAGAACGTGCTCTCGGGCAAGGTAGTGGACAAGACGTTCAACGCCGGTGTGAAGGTCGAGACCGCCACGGTCGACCGTCGTGACATGACGTACCTCTACCACGACGGCAGCGACTACATCTTCATGGACGGCGACACCTACGACCAGGTGTCGATCAGCGAATCCACCGTCGGCGACCAGTCGCGTTTCCTGCTCGAGAACATGGCCGTCCAGGTCGCGACCCACGAAGACGTTCCCCTCTTCGTCGAGCTTCCGGTCACGGTCGAGCTCGTCGTCAAGCACACCGATCCGGGCCTGCAGGGCGACCGCTCCACCGGCGGCACCAAGCCTGCCACCCTCGAGACCGGTGCCGAGATCAACGTCCCGCTCTTCATCAACACCGGTGACAAGCTCAAGGTCGATTCCCGTGACGGCAACTACCTCGGGCGTGTGAATTCCTGAGTGTCCGGCACACATAAGAAACTCGGTGCACGCCACAAGGCGCGCAAGCGTGCCGTCGACTTCCTCTTCGAAGCCGAGGCACGTGACCTCGATCCGGTCGCACTCGCGTCGGAGCGTTCCGACCTGTCCGTCAAGGACGACGCGGTAGCGCCTGTCGCGGCCTACACCGTCACGTTGGTGTCCGGAGTCGCGGAGAATCTGGACCGGATCGATCAGGTCATCTCCTCGCATCTGCAGGACTGGACGCTCGAGCGTCTGCCCGCCGTCGACCGTGCGATTCTGCGTATCGCCGTGTGGGAGCTCTTCCACGCGACGGACGTTCCTCCGGTTGTCGCCGTGGACGAGGCCGTCGAACTCGCCAAGCAGCTCTCGACGGACGACTCTCCGGGATTCGTCAACGGAATCCTCGGCCAGGTCGTTCTCGTTGCGCCGCAGGTTCGATCGGCAGCAGCGGCGACCTCGCAGCGCGCGCAGGAATCGGATTCCGGTACCGAGTAGCAAGTCTTGTTCCACCACCCGCCGTGCGAGTCGCACAGATGTCACTGCGCGAGTCGCACAGATGTCACTGCGCGAGTTGTGTGTCTGCACACAACCGGTCAGAGTCACTGCTCGCACGGCGGGATCAGGTCTGTCGGCTGATAGGGTGGGGACCGTCAGACATCCTTTAACGATCCGTCCAGTGAGGCGGAGAAGGAGGTCGCAGCATGAGCGTGCCCGAAGGGTCTCGCCCATCCGATCTTGCAGGTCCAGATAACGCGAAGGCGCCGGTCGGTGCCGAGGCAGGTAGCGAGACCCGCGAATTGTTGTCCGCCCAGGATGTGGGCCGGACCATCGCGCGGATCGCTCACGAGATCATCGAGAAAACCGCACTCGACGGACCCGAGGGAACAGCCCCTCGTGTGGTTCTGATCGGTATCCCTACGCGTGGAACCACTCTCGCCACGCGACTGCGCGCCAAGATCGAAGAATTCTCCGGTGTGCGTCTTCCTATCGGATCTCTCGACATCACGCTCTACCGGGATGATCTCCGCAACAAGCCTCATCGCCCGCTCGAGCGCACGTCCGTCCCCGAAGGTGGCGTCGACAATGCGCTGGTCGTTCTCGTGGACGACGTCCTCTTCTCCGGTCGCACTGTGCGCTCGGCACTGGACGCGTTGCGCGATCTGGGGCGCCCTCGTGCGGTCCAACTCGCAGTGCTCGTGGATCGTGGTCACCGCGAACTCCCGCTGCGTGCCGACTACGTCGGCAAGAACGTCCCGACCGCGAGGTCCGAGGACGTCAAGGTTCTCCTCCAGGAGCACGACGGCAGGGAAGCGGTAGTCATCTCCGGAGGTAAGAGCGCGTGAAGCACCTTCTTTCCATCGCGGACCTCGATCGTGAGTCCGCGGTAGAACTTCTCGACGAGGCGGAACGCTTCGAGCAGGCGCTTCTGGGACGCGAGGTACGCAAGCTCCCGACGCTGCGTGGACGCACGGTCATGACGGTGTTCTTCGAAAACTCGACGCGCACCCGGGTGTCCTTCGAGGTGGCCGGCAAGTGGATGAGTGCCGACGTCATCAACGTCAGCGCATCGAGTTCCTCGGTGTCCAAGGGCGAATCCCTGCGCGATACCGCGATGACCCTGCGCGCGGCGGGTGCCGACGCCCTCATCGTGCGGCATCCGGCTTCGGGTGCCGCCCACCAGATCGCCAAGTGGACCGGAGCGGCCGACGACGGTGGCCCGGCAGTCATCAACGCAGGTGACGGTACGCACGAGCATCCCACCCAGGCGCTTCTCGACGCCTTGACCCTTCGGCAGCGTCTCGGTGACATCGAGGGCAAGCGGATCGCGATCGTCGGCGATATTCTGCACAGCCGCGTGGCCCGCTCCAACGCACTGCTGCTCTCGATGCTCGGCGCCGAGGTTGTTCTTGTTGCCCCGCCGACACTGCTGCCGGTCGGGGCGCACACGTGGCCGGTCACGGTCTCGCATTCACTCGACGCCGAACTGCCCGGCCTCGACGCGGTGCTGATGCTGCGGGTTCAGGCCGAACGCATGAACGGCGGCTTCTTCCCGTCGCAGCGCGAGTACTCGATCAACTACGGCCTGTCCGAGAAGCGACTGGCGATGCTGGCCGATCATGCGGTGGTACTGCACCCCGGCCCGATGCTGCGCGGCATGGAGATTGCATCCGCCGTCGCCGATTCCTCGAAAACTGCTGTACTGCAACAGGTTACCAACGGCGTGCACATGCGCATGGCTGTCTTGTTCCGACTTCTGGTCGGGTCGGAGGACGGCGCACTGTGACGAGAAACGAGAACGGAGAATCACCCGTGAGTGTCCTGCTCCGCGGAGTCCTGATCTACGGAGAAGGTGAGCCCACCGACGTACTCGTCGGC
This sequence comes from Rhodococcus sp. IC4_135, assembly GCF_011602025.1. NCBI lineage: Bacteria > Bacillati > Actinomycetota > Actinomycetes > Mycobacteriales > Nocardiaceae > Rhodococcus > Rhodococcus sp. IC4_135. The sequence continues at coordinate 337,823 of NZ_JAAOLG010000004.1, read as the reverse complement.
GACGGCACGATCCTCGAGATCGGCGTGGACCTCGATCCGGCCACGGCATCCGAGGTGATCGATGCCGGCGGGCAGATCCTGCTTCCCGGCTTCGTGGATCTGCACACGCATCTGCGTGAGCCGGGCCGCGAAGACACCGAGACCATCGAAACCGGTAGCTCGGCAGCCGCGCTGGGTGGATACACCGCGGTCTTCGCGATGGCCAACACGAGCCCCGTCGCCGATTCGGTGGTCATCACCGATCACGTCTGGCGACGCGGTCAGGAAGTCGGCCTCGTCGACGTCCACCCCGTTGGCGCAGTCACCGCAGGCCTGGAAGGCAAGCAGCTCGCCGAGATGGCGACCATGGCCGCTGGCGTCGGCAAGGTCAAGATGTTCTCCGACGACGGCCACTGCGTCTACGACCCACTGATCATGCGTCGTGCGCTCGAATACTCCAGCTCACTGGGCGTTCTGATCGCACAGCACGCCGAAGAGCCCCGCCTGACCGTCGGTGCGGTCGCCCACGAGGGCCCCACGGCCGCGCGTCTCGGCCTGGCCGGATGGCCGCGAGCAGCCGAAGAATCGATCGTCGCCCGTGACGCACTCCTCGCGCGTGACGCCGGAGCTCGCGTTCACATCTGCCACGCATCCACCGCCGGAACCGTTGAACTCGTGAAGTGGGCTCGCAGCCAAGGGATTTCGATCACCGCCGAGGTCACCCCGCATCACCTGCTCCTCGACGATTCACGGCTCGAGACGTACGACGCGATCAACAAGGTCAATCCTCCCTTGCGTGAGGCCAGCGATGTTGCTGCCCTGCGCAAGGGTCTGGCCGAGGGCATCATCGACTGCGTCGCGACCGACCATGCTCCGCACGCCGAGCAGGACAAGTGCTGCGAATTCGCGGCCGCTCGTCCCGGAATGCTCGGCCTCGAGACGGCGCTGTCGATCATCGTGCAGACGATGGTCCAGCCTGGTCTGTTGGACTGGCGCGGCGTTGCCCGGGTCATGAGCGAGCGCCCCGCGGCAATCGTGGGCCTCGACGATCAGGGCCGCCCCATCGAGGTGGGGGAGCCGGCGAACCTGACATTGGTCGATCCGTCGGCCGAGTGGACGGTCCACGGTCCGGACTTGGCGAGTGTCGCGCATAACACTCCGTACGAGTCGATGACATTGCCCGCTCGGGTCACGACCACACTGTTACGTGGCCGCATCACCGCACACGACGGGAATGTGCGGCTGCGGAGTAGCGAGGAGTAGCGCGTCATGGACAGAGCACTGTGGATCATCGGTCTGGCGATCTTCTGGGTCGCGATGATCGGCCTGATGTACGTCGGCTGGCGTGGACGCGCTCGACGCCAGAAAGACAGGATCGGCGAGCTGCCGACGGTACCGGCAACCCTGGGTGAGCTGCTCGTGCTGCCGACCACCGGCCTCTACGTCGGCAGCACCATCGCACCCAGTTGGCAGGACCGTATCGCCGTGGGCGACCTCGGTTTCCGCGCCACCTGCGAGATCAGCCGCTACAGCGGCGGAATTCTGGTCGAGCGTGACGGTGCGTCGGCCATATGGATTCCGGAGAAGTCGATCCGCGCGATCCGCACGGAGAACGGTCTCGCCGGCAAGGTCATGAGCAAGGACGGCGTCCTGGTCATCCGCTGGGAATTGCCGAGCGGAACCGAGATCGACACGGGCGTGCGCGGTGACGACAAGACGGTTTATCCGGACTGGGTCAAGCCGGTAACTGCTTCGAACAAGACTGCTTCGAACAAGACGAATGACAACGAAGACGCAAGCTCTGGCGACATCGAGCAGAACGGAAAGAACGCATGAGCGGCTTTGGTAACAGCCCGGCAGTACTGGTCCTCGAAGACGGACGGGTGTTCCGCGGAACCACCTTCGGTGCGGTTGGACAGACCCTGGGCGAAGCGGTGTTCAGCACCGGAATGACCGGCTACCAGGAAACGCTCACCGATCCCAGCTACCACCGCCAGATCGTGGTCTCCACCGCGCCGCAGATCGGCAACACCGGCTGGAACGACGAAGACGACGAGTCGGTCGGACCGACCGGCGAGCGTGCCGGCGCCAAGATCTGGGTTGCCGGATACGTCGTTCGTGATCCCTCGCGCGTCACCTCGAGCTGGCGTGCAACCGGTTCGCTGCAGGCCAAGCTCGAAGAGCAGGGCATCGTCGGAATCGCCGGGATCGACACTCGTGCCCTGGTTCGCCACCTGCGCACTCGCGGTTCGATGAAGGCCGGCATTTTCTCCGGTGAAGCCATCGCCGCCGATGACGAGTTGGTTCGCCGGGTCCAGGATCAGCCGACCATGCTCGGCGCCGATCTTGCCGGTGAGGTCAGCACCACCAGCGGCTACGTCGTCGAGCCGAAGGGTGGCGAGGCGCTGTACACGGTTGCCGCCATCGACCTCGGTATCAAGACCAACACCCCGCGCATGTTCGCCGAGCGCGGCATCCGCGTCCACGTGTTGCCGTCCAACGCGAGTCTCGAACAGATCCTCGACCTGAAGGCCGACGGAGTGTTCCTCTCCAACGGCCCTGGTGATCCGGCCACCGCCGACGGTGCCGTTCACCTCACGAAAGAGGTCATCGGACAGGGCTTGCCGCTGTTCGGTATCTGCTTCGGTAACCAGATCCTGGGCCGCGCCCTCGGCCTGAGCACGTACAAGATGAAGTTCGGCCACCGCGGCATCAACATCCCGGTGATCGAGCATCAGACCGGTCGTATCGCGATCACCGCGCAGAACCACGGCTTCGCACTCGAAGGCGAAGCCGGTCAGGAATTCGACACTCCGTTCGGTCGCGCGGTGGTCAGCCACACCTGCGCAAACGACGGCGCCGTCGAAGGTGTTCGCCTGCTCGACGATTCGGCCTTCTCGGTGCAGTACCACCCGGAGGCAGCAGCCGGCCCGCACGACGCTGCGTACCTCTTCGACCGCTTCACCAGCCTGCTCTCCGCACGGAAAGAAACCGGAGTCAAGAACTAATGCCACGCCGTACAGATCTCAAGCACATCCTGGTAATCGGCTCCGGTCCGATCGTCATCGGTCAGGCCTGCGAGTTCGACTACTCGGGCACCCAGGCTTGCCGCGTCCTCCAGGAGGAGGGCTTGCGCGTCAGCCTCGTCAACTCCAACCCCGCCACCATCATGACGGACCCCGAGTTCGCCGACGCCACGTACGTCGAGCCGATCACGGCCGAGTTCCTCGAGAAGGTCATCGCCAAGGAAGCGTTGCAGGGCAACAAGATCGACGCCGTCCTCGCGACGCTCGGCGGTCAGACTGCACTCAACGCCGCAGTGGCTCTTCACGAGCAAGGCATCCTCGAGAAGTACGACGTCGAACTCATCGGCGCCGACTTCGACGCCATCCAGCGCGGCGAAGATCGCCAGAAGTTCAAGGACATCGTCGCCAAGGTCGGTGGCGAATCCGCGAAGTCCGCAGTGTGCTACACGATGGACGAAGTACACGCAACGGTCGCCGAACTCGGTTACCCGGTTGTCGTGCGCCCGTCCTTCACCATGGGCGGCCTCGGTTCCGGCATGGCGTACGACGTCGACGATCTCAACCGGATCGCCGGTGGCGGTCTCGCCGCGTCGCCGACGGCGAACGTCCTGATCGAGGAATCCATCCTCGGCTGGAAGGAATACGAACTCGAGCTCATGCGTGACAGTCGCGACAACGTCGTGATCGTCTGCTCCATCGAGAACGTCGACCCGGTCGGTGTCCATACCGGAGACAGCGTGACGGTCGCTCCGGCGATGACACTGACAGACCGCGAGTACCAGGCGATGCGCGACCTTTCCATCGACATCCTGCGTGAGGTGGGCGTCGACACCGGCGGCTGCAACATCCAGTTCGCGATGGACCCGAAGGACGGCCGTCTGGTTGTCATCGAGATGAACCCGCGCGTGTCCCGCTCGTCGGCTCTGGCGTCGAAGGCGACCGGTTACCCGATCGCGAAGATGGCCGCCAAGCTTGCCATCGGCTACACGCTCGACGAGATCGTCAACGACATCACCAAGGAAACCCCGGCCTGCTTCGAGCCGACGCTCGACTACGTCGTCGTCAAGGCTCCGCGGTTCGCTTTCGAGAAGTTCCCCGGTGCCGACGGAACCCTGACCACCACGATGAAGTCGGTGGGCGAGGCCATGAGCATCGGCCGCAACTTCACCGAGGCCTTCGGCAAGGTCATGCGTTCACTCGAAACCAAGCGCGCGGGTTACTGGACCGGCGCCGACATCGAGACGGAGAGCCTGGACGCACTGCTCGCCGATCTGAGCGTTCCGCAGGACGGCCGCATGTACGGCATCGAGAAGGCATTCGCCCTCGGCGCAACTGTCGAGCAGCTCTTCGACGCCACCAAGATCGATCCGTGGTTCCTCGACCAGTTCCAGCAGATTCACGAGCTCGGTGAAAAGCTGCGCGCTGCAGAGTCTTTCGACGAGGCTGCCCTGCGTCAGGCCAAGTACCACGGCATCTCGGACCGCCAGATCGCGGCTCTGCGCCCCGAACTCGGTGGTGACACGCACGCAGGTGAGGACGCCGTTCGCGCTCTGCGTGATCAGCTGGGCGTGCGCCCCGTCTACAAGACCGTCGACACCTGTGCCGCAGAGTTCGAGGCCAAGACGCCGTACCACTACTCGACCTACGAGCTTGATCCTGAGGCCGAGTCCGAGGTGGCTCCGCAGACCGAGCGTCCCAAGGTTCTGATTCTCGGATCCGGCCCCAACCGCATCGGTCAGGGCATCGAGTTCGACTACTCGTGTGTCCACGCGGCGCAGACGCTGTCCGAAGCCGGGTACGAGACCGTCATGGTCAACTGCAACCCCGAGACAGTCTCTACGGACTACGACACTGCTGATCGCCTGTACTTCGAGCCGCTGACGTTCGAGGACGTCTTCGAGGTCTACCGCGCGGAGGCTCAGTCGGGCACCGTTGCCGGCGTCATCGTCCAACTCGGCGGCCAGACCCCGCTCGGATTGGCGAAGCGCCTCGAAGCTGCCGGAGTCCCCATCGTGGGAACCAGCCCCGCAGCCATCGACTTGGCGGAGGACCGCGGCGAATTCGGTCGTGTGCTCACCGAAGCCGGACTGCCTGCACCGAAGTTCGGTACCGCCACCACGTTCGACGGCGCCCGCGAGATCGCAGCCGGTATCGGCTACCCGGTGCTGGTGCGTCCGTCGTACGTGCTCGGTGGTCGCGGCATGGAGATCGTCTACGACGAGGCTTCCCTCGCCGACTACATCTCGCGTGCCACGGAGATCTCCGACGATCGTCCGGTCCTGGTCGACCGCTTCCTCGAAGACGCGGTCGAGATCGACGTCGACGCTCTGTGCGACGGCACCGAGGTGTACCTCGGTGGCGTCATGGAGCACATCGAGGAAGCCGGCATTCACTCCGGCGACTCGGCGTGTGCGCTTCCGCCCATCACTCTGGGTCGTGCGGATCTCGAGAACGTCCGCCGCTCCACCGAGGCTCTTGCAAAGGGCATCGGTGTCAAGGGCCTGCTCAACGTCCAGTACGCCCTCAAGGACGACATCCTCTACGTGCTGGAAGCGAACCCCCGCGCCAGCCGTACGGTTCCGTTCGTGTCCAAGGCGACGGCCGTCCAGCTGGCCAAGGCATGCGCCCGCGTCATGCTCGGCGAATCCATCGCCGAGCTGCGCGCAAGCGGCATCCTGCCGGCGACCGGTGACGGTGGAAACACTCCGGCCGGTGCACCGATCGCGGTCAAGGAAGCTGTGTTGCCGTTCAACCGCTTCCGCCGCGCCGACGGTACCGGCGTGGATACCTTGCTCAGCCCTGAGATGAAGTCCACCGGTGAGGTCATGGGAATCGACTTCGACTTCGGTACGGCTTTTGCCAAGTCGCAGACGGCTGCCTACGGTTCCTTGCCCACCACGGGCGCGGTGTTCGTCTCGGTCGCCAACAAGGACAAGCGTTCGCTGATCTTCCCGGTCAAGCGCCTGGCAGATCTCGGATTCACCATTCTTGCCACCGAAGGGACCGCAGATGTGTTGCGGCGCAACGGTATCGAGTGCAAGCAGGTGTACAAGCAGTCGGGTGAGGATGTTCCGGCCGGTGCCGAGACCATCGTCGACCAGATCCGCAGCGGCGAGGTCGCCATGGTCATCAACACGCCGTACGGCAACAACGGCCCGCGCGTCGACGGCTACGAGATCCGAAGCGCAGCAGTAGCGTCGAACATCCCGTGCATCACGACGGTGCAGGGTGCCTCGGCTGCCGTACAAGGCATCGAAGCGGCCATCCGCGGCGACATCGGGGTTCACTCCCTGCAGGAACTGCACGCAGGTCTTCGCCGGCCGGCACAGCAGTCGTGAGTCACAGCTGGGGGCATCGTCTCCGGTCCGCGATCGCGGACCGGGGGCGGCTGTGCGTCGGCATCGACCCGCATCCCGCACTTCTCGACGCGTGGGGACTGCCGCGTACTGCTGAGGGTCTCGAGACTTTCGCCGAGATCTGCGTCGAGGCGTTCACCGGTGAGGTCGGACTCGTCAAACCTCAGGTCGCGTTCTTCGAGGCATACGGCAGCGCAGGCTTCGCCGTGTTGGAGCGGACCATCTCGGTCCTCCGCGACGCGGGAACGCTTGTCGTCGCGGACGCCAAGCGTGGTGACATCGGATCGACGATGGACGCGTACGCGCAAGCCTGGTTGGGTGATTCACCGTTGGCCTCCGACTCGGTCACTGTTTCGCCGTACCTGGGGTTCGGGGCGCTGGCTCCGACACTCGAACTGGCGAGGGAGAACGCACGCGGGATCTTCGTGCTGGCCCGAACGTCCAATCCCGAGGGTGGCGAACTTCAACAGTCGTCGGCCGACGGTGTGAGCGTGGCTCAGTCGATCGTGAACGCGGCGGTCGACGCGAACGCCGACGGCCGCGACACCGTCGGACTGGTGGTTGGTGCAACTCGGGACCACGGTCTGGACCTGTCGCAGTTCAACGGGCCGATTCTCGCTCCGGGGCTCGGCGCGCAGGGCGCAACGGCAGCGGATCTCGCAGACATCTTTGCCGGTTCGACCGAACTCCTGCTGCCGAACACCTCACGCGGGGTGCTCAGGCACGGTCCTTCGGTATCGGCACTTCGGGAGGCAGCAATGCGTGACCGAGACGAGATCGAAGCCGCATTGGCGAATTGATCCGTGAGTGACCTCGAGGCTCGTTCGAGCGATGGAACCCGGTGGTACCGTCCGTCGGTGAATCGTTGGTGGCAGATCGGACTTCTCATCGCGGCGTGCGCGCTGCTGGCCACCGGGTTCCAATCCGTCACCGGCGTACACGGCGACGATCTCGCCGTGTACCGGACGGCGGGTCAGGCCGTGCTCGACGGCTCGAACCTGTACGACGAATCGTTCAACGCGAGATTGCCGTTCACGTATCCGCCCTTCGCTGCGCTCGTCGCCGTTCCGGTCGCCTTGGGTTCGTGGGGCGCGGTCCAGTGGGGATGGAGTTTTGTCAGCCTCCTGATGCTGGCCGCGATCATCGTGCTCAGCTACCGCGAAGTCCCGTTCACGCGTAAGCGACCGGTCGTGGTCTACGTGGGTTTCCTGGTCCTGTGGACGGCAGCATCACCGATCTCCGATCACCTCGGGTACGGGCAGGTCGGGTTGTTCCTGACGCTCCTGTGTCTGATCGACGTGCTGGCTCGACCACGGTGGATTCCCGAGGGTGTGTTGGTGGGGATCGCCGGGGCGGTCAAACTGGTGCCGCTCGTCTACATCGGTTATTACGTGATCACCGGGCGCTGGAAAGCGGTTGCGGGCGGCCTCGCCGGCTTCCTCGGCGCAACGGCACTCGGCTTGGCGGTTCTCCCGCGCCAGACGATCGACTACTTCGGTGACATCGCCTCACTGTCGGGGCGCGTCGCTGTCGGCGACCCTTCTGTGTTCGGCAACCAGTCCGTGCGTGGAATGGCCTTGCGGCTACTTCCCGAGGGCCTGGTGGGTCCCGCATGGCTTTTCGCCTGTGCAGTGTTGGGTGTCGTCGGAATTGTCGCAACACGGCGTGCTCAGCGCCTGCGGGGTGATCTTGCCGGTTTCACGGTGGTGGCTCTGCTGGCGGCAGTCGTGACTCCCATTGCCTGGACCCACCATTTCGTGTGGTTGGTGCCGGCGGTGGGCGTGCTCCTGGTTCCGATCAAGCCAAGCGTGGGGGAGCGCACTCGAACCGTGCCCGTGTGGTCCTGGGTCGCCATCAGCCTCACTGCCGCAGTCGTCCTGTTTCGGCTTCCGCGAGTCGGTGCGGACATGGATGTCCCGGTCTTCGGCTTCGTACTGGAGAATTCATTGCTCTGGGCGAGCCTCGCGGTGGTCATCGCTCTGGCTGCCCCCGGTGTGAGCCGCACCGAACCCGAGACGGTCGACGCCGGCGATCCGAAATCGTCGCTGCAGACCTGAAAACAGGCCGCGACACGCGCATGGGCGTCGAAAATGCTCGAAAATTTTGGATGTGTCGGCGACCACGTTCATTCCCGCAGGTAACGATTTCGCACACGTACTCAGGGCGGTCATGCCGCGATTGACGAAATACTTTGTGTTACAGTCTATTTCGGTATTGTACTCACGTTCATGTTGCGCCGAATCCGTCTCGATCCTGCCGAAAATGGCGACGATCGGTGCCATCGATTCGACGCGCATAACCCACCGCGATCTGCATCGGACCGCGGGGGGTGGGTTAGCAATTCGCGCCAGGCGTGAGTACGGTCGCTATCGCTGCTGGTTATCAGCGGAATAGACAAAATTTGCACACGACGAGACGGAGGAACCGTGGCCCTTCCCCAGTTGACTGATGAGCAGCGCGCTGCTGCTTTGGAGAAGGCAGCTGCTGCCCGCAAGGCCAGGGCTGAGCTCAAGGAGCGCCTGAAGCGTGGCGGCACCGACCTCAAGCAGGTCCTCAAGGACGCCGAAGACAACGAAATCTTGGGCAAGATGAAGGTTTCGGCACTGCTCGAGGCGCTGCCCAAGGTGGGCAAGGTCAAGGCTCAGGAGATCATGACCGAGCTGGAGATTGCACCGACCCGTCGCCTTCGTGGCCTCGGTGATCGGCAGCGCAAGGCTCTGCTCACCAAGTTTGACTTCGAGGCCTGAGCCGACAAGTGATGATTGCTGACGCGGCAGTGTCTGATGATTGCTGACGCAACAGTGTCAGAGAGCAAGACCGCAGTGCGGAGGGGTCGGCTGGTTGTACTGGCCGGCCCTTCGGCTGTCGGTAAGTCCAGCGTCGTTCGCGAGCTGAGAACTCGGTTGCCCGAACTCGTTTTCAGTGTTTCGGCAACCACTCGCGATCCCCGTCCAGGTGAAGTGGACGGCAAGGACTACCGATTCACCTCCCGCGAAGAATTTCAACGGATGATCGACTCCGGTGAACTTCTCGAATGGGCGGAAATCCACGGCGGTCTGCAGCGCTCCGGCACCCCCGCAGCTCCGATCGAAGAAGCACTCGAAGCTGGAAAGCCCGTTCTCGTCGAGGTCGATCTCGCCGGAGCACGAGCTGTCCGGAAAGCGATGCCCGAGGCTCTGTTGGTGTTCATGGCTCCACCGAGCTGGGACGTTCTGGTGCAACGGCTGACCGGGCGAGGCACCGAAACGGAAGACGTCGTGGCACGGCGACTCGAGACGGCCCGAGTGGAATTGGCCGCACAGGACGAGTTCGACACGGTCATCGTGAACGAGGATGTAAGCCGTGCTTGCGATGAGTTGGTATCCTTGTTGGTTGGGAACTGATTCGGCACCCTTCGGGAACCGATTTCCATCCTGTTTCTCAGATATCCGGATCGATAAAACTAGTTCTTCAATGAAGATCTAATTCAGGAGACACAAGAGTGAGCAGCACTTCAGCCGCGTCCGCAGCAGGTCAGGGCGCTCTGCCTGCCTACGACACCCCGCTCGGCATCACCAACCCGCCGATCGACGAGTTGCTCGAACGCACCTCTTCCAAGTACGCCCTGGTGATTTACTCGGCCAAGCGTGCACGCCAGATCAACGACTACTACAACCAGCTCGGTGACGGCATCCTCGAATACGTCGGACCTCTGGTCGAGCCCGGTCTGCAGGAAAAGCCGCTGTCCATCGCGTTGCGTGAAATCCACGCTGATCTCCTCGAGCACACCGAAGGCGAGTGAGCACCACGTCTGCCGCACCCGAACCTCGTTCGGGTGTCGGGGGAGTGTCCGACGCACCCACATCGATACGTAAGCGCATTGTCGTCGGTGTCGGTGGGGGTATCGCCGCGTACAAAGCGTGCTCGATCATCCGCAGCTTCACCGAGAGCGGTCATCACGTCCGCGTGATTCCGACCGAATCCGCTCTGGAGTTCGTCGGCCGCGCGACGTTCGAAGCACTCTCCGGCAACCCGGTTCACACCGGCGTCTTCAACGACGTCCCGCAGGTTCCGCATGTCCGTCTCGGACAGGAAGCCGATCTCGTCGTCATCGCGCCGGCAACCGCTGATCTGATGGCGCGAGCTGTCATGGGTCGCGCAGACGACCTGTTGACGGCTACTTTGTTGACCGCGCGCTGTCCGGTCGTCTTCGCCCCAGCAATGCACACCGAGATGTGGGAGCACCCCGCAACGGTGTCCAACGTGGCGACACTGCGCTCGCGCGGCGTCCACGTGATCGAACCTGCCTCCGGGCGGTTGACCGGAAAAGACACCGGAGCGGGTCGACTTCCCGAACCCGACGAGATCGTCGGTTTGGCATCGTTGCTCCTCGAGCGCTCGGACGCGTTGCCGCGCGACCTGGAAGGTCGCCGCATTCTGGTCACTGCCGGCGGTACTCGCGAGCCGCTGGATCCCGTGCGCTTTCTCGGTAATCGCAGCTCGGGCAAACAGGGCTACGCGCTCGCCCGTCTGGCCGCACAACGCGGCGCGCACGTCACGCTGATCGCCGGCTACACGGCCGATCTCGCCGACCCCGCCGCTGTCGACGTCGTGCACATCAAGACGGCGGAAGATCTCCGATTGGCGGTGGAGAAGCACGCACCGGGACACGACGGAGTCGTCATGGCTGCGGCTGTCGCGGACTTCCGCCCCACCACCGTCGAAGGCAGCAAGATCAAGAAGGGCGCAAACGAACCCGACTCGATCAGCCTCACCAGAAACGCCGACATCCTCGCCGGTCTCGTCGAAGCGCGTCGTGACGGCGATCTGGATGCTCGAACGGTGATCGTCGGATTCGCCGCAGAGACCGGTGACGCCCACGGTGACGTTCTCACTTATGCCCGATCCAAGCTGGCCCGCAAAGGTTGCGATCTCCTCGTGGTCAATGCGGTCGGTGAGGGCAAGGCGTTCGAGGTCGATCACAACGACGGTTGGTTACTCGGTTCCGACGGCTCGGAGTCCGCTCTCGAACACGGATCCAAGGCTTTGATGGCCAGTCGAGTACTCGACGCCCTGGTCAAGCTCTTCCCCGAGTAGCGACACGCGCCCGGTGGTGAGAGTTACCCCACGATAATCGGGTGAGTACAAGGGTGTTGCGCAGGCGGTCCAACCGTTATCGTCGGCTCAGCCCCCAGCTAACAAAGCATGACAAAACGGTCACCGAACGGTGATTCGGATACTTCAATAAGCTGTAGTCAAGAACTCAGTCGTCGAGAGGGAGATCTGTGAGCAAGTCCGGCAGTCGGCTATTCACCAGCGAGTCCGTCACCGAGGGGCACCCGGACAAGATCTGTGACGCGATCAGCGACTCGATCCTCGACGCGCTGCTCACCCAGGACCCGCGCGCCCGCGTGGCCGTCGAGACACTGGTCACCACCGGCCAGGTTCACGTAGCCGGCGAGGTCACCACCACTGCGTACGCGGACATTCCGAAGATCGTGCGCGACACGGTCCTCGAAATCGGATACGACAGCTCCGCGAAGGGTTTCGACGGAAACTCGTGCGGTGTCAACGTCGCGATCGGCGCTCAGTCGCCCGAGATCGCGCAGGGTGTCGATCATTCGCACGAGGCTCGCGTCGACGGAATCAGCGACGACGAGATCGACCGTCAGGGTGCGGGCGACCAGGGCCTGATGTTCGGTTACGCCACCACGGACACGCCGGAACTGATGCCGCTGCCCATTGCGCTGGCTCATCGTCTCTCCCGCCGGTTGACCGAGGTCCGCAAGTCCGGCGTGTTGCCGTACCTGCGCCCGGACGGCAAGACCCAGGTCACCATCGAATACGACGGCGACAAGGCTGTCCGTCTCGACACCGTGGTCATCTCCACCCAGCACGCAGCGGACATCGATCTCGACAACCTGCTGACGCCGGACCTTCGCGAGAAAGTGCTCCATTCGGTGCTGGCCGATGTGAACCTCACCGACCTCGACACCTCCGACGTTCGCCTGCTGGTCAACCCGACGGGCAAGTTCGTCCTCGGTGGCCCGATGGGTGACGCCGGCCTGACCGGTCGCAAGATCATCGTCGACACGTACGGCGGAATGGCTCGCCACGGCGGTGGCGCGTTCTCCGGCAAGGACCCGTCAAAGGTCGACCGCAGTGCTGCCTACGCCATGCGTTGGGTAGCCAAGAACGCTGTTGCCGCGGGTCTGGCCGACCGCATCGAGGTTCAGGTTGCCTACGCCATCGGCAAGGCAGCTCCGGTCGGACTCTTCGTCGAAACCTTCGGCACCGAGAAGACCGATCCGGCACGGATCCAGAAGGCGATCACCGAGATCTTCGACCTGCGTCCGGGAGCGATCATCCGCGACCTCGACCTGCTGCGCCCGATCTACGCGCAGACGGCAGCATACGGTCACTTCGGTCGCACCGACATCGATCTTCCGTGGGAGAGCACCGATCGCGCCGACAAGCTGCGTAGCGCAGCTGGTCTCTGATCACTGACGTACAGACGGGGCGCGGGTGGGCGCGGAAAGAGTAGCGGCAGAAGTCGACCCGGTCGCCCGGGTGCTGCCGATGCTCCCGCTCGCTCACCTCGACCGTGAATTCGACTACCTCGTTCCTCGTGAACTCGAAGCGGATGCGCAGCCCGGAGTCCGGGTGCGCATCCGCTTCGCTGGTCGTCTGGTGGACGGTTTCATCGTCTCGCGCGAGGCAACCAGTGACCATCAGGGGAAGTTCGGCTGGCTCGAACGCGTCATCTCGTCCGAGCGTGTCCTGACGGCCGAAATCGCGCAAGTCGTCGATCGAGTGGCGGAGCGTTATGCCGGAACCCGTGCCGATGTCCTCCGCTTGGCGGTGCCGCCGCGCCACGCGAAGGTCGAGGCGGAACCGTGGGAGCTCGGCGCGCCGCCGCCCGCTCCTGAACCGATCGAAAATGGTTGGCATCTCTACAGATTCGGTGACGCCTTCCTGTCCGCGATTCGCGAGTCGAAAAGCCCGCGTGCGGTCTGGCAGGCTTTGCCTGGTGAAAACTGGCCACTGCGCCTGGCCGAACTGGCCGGTGCTGTAGCGGCCAGTGGTAAATCCGCGATCCTGGTTGTGCCCGATCAACGCGATCTGGACCGCGTCGTCGCCGCATGTACCGAACTCTCCGGAGCGGATGCAGTGGTGGGTCTGTCCGCGGGCCTGGGGCCGGCCATGCGATACCGAAGGTGGCTCGCAGCGCTGCGCGGGACCGCCCGGATCGTCGTCGGCACGCGGAGCGCTGTTTTTGCGCCGACACCTGAGACCGGTCTGGTCGTCGTCTGGGACGACGGCGACGACAATCTCTCCGAGCCACGGTCGCCGTATCCGCACGCCAGGGAAGTTGCCGTCCTGCGGGGCTACGTCGCCGGGTGCGCCGTCGTGATCGGTGGGTTCTCACGTACGGCAGAATCGCAGGTACTCGTCGACTCGGGATGGGCGCACGATCTGGTCGCCACGCGGGACGTCGTTCGTGCTCACGCACCCAAGATCACCGCGCTGGCTGACAGTGATCAAGCCTTGGCCCGCGATCCGGGAGCCAGAGCGGCTCGTTTGCCCGCTATTGCATTCGCGGCCGCGCGGCGTGCTCTGGGTGAGGGCAACGGCGTCCTGGTGCAGGTGCCTCGGCGAGGATACGTGCCGACCTTGGCCTGCGGAAAGTGCCGTGCCCCGGCACGGTGCCGTCGGTGCAACGGCCCGCTCGCTCTTCCCGCTGCGGCAGGCCCGGACGGCGCCGGCACACCGGTGTGCCGCTGGTGCGGGGTTGCCGATGCCGCCTACCGATGTCACGCGTGCGGTGCGAAAGCGTTGCGCGCGGTGGTGGTTGGTGCCGGTCGGACCGCCGAAGAACTCGGGCGAGCGTTTCCCGGTGTGAAAGTTGTTCTGTCCGGGGGCGGTGACGTGGTCAAGGAACTTCCACACGGGCCTGCGTTGGTGGTGTCGACGGTCGGTGCGGAGCCGGTGATGACCGGCGGCTACGGCGCCGCACTCTTGCTCGACGGGTGGGCACTGCTCGGACGGCCCGATCTTCGCGCCGCCGAGGAAACACTCAGGCGCTGGATGTCGGCTGCTGCCATGGTGATTCCGCTGTCCGAAGGCGGTGAAGTCGTAGTTGTCGCGGACTCGGGTATCCCTACGGTGCAGGCGTTGGTCCGGTGGGATCCGGTGGGGCACGCACAGTCTCAATTCGAGGAACGAGACGAGGTCGGCTTTCCTCCGGCCGTTCACATGGCTGCGATCGACGGTGGATCCGCAGCAATTGCGGAGTTGGTGGAGTCGGCGGAATTGCCAGCAAGCGCTGTACTCCTCGGTCCAGTGGAATTGCCTGCGGGGGAGAGACTTCCGTATTCCGGTGAGGACGAGAGTGGTGTCGCGCCAGAGCGAATGCTGGTCCGCGTTCCACGCAAGGACGGTCGGGGTCTTGCGGACGCACTGGCACATGCGCGAGCGGCACGCAGTGCGCGGAAGTCATCGGGTCCGGTCCGCATTCAGATCGACCCACGCCGCATCGGCTGAGTTTCGAGCTGTCAGAGGCATGCTTGTGTGCCGCGAAGATCTTGCACAACCCGGTATGGCGATATATCGTCGAACTATCAACGATAGTGATGGAGGTTTGATGATGGATGCAAGTTTCCCGAACGAGGGGATGTTCGGCCGGCGCGGTTTCTTCGGCGCTTTCGGGCGTGAACAGCGGCCGCCATTCGTGATGTGGGTGCCGACGGACGACGGCGCACCGGGCGCTGGTCCGGGCGATCGAGACGGTGGACGACGCGGTCGACCGCATGAGCGCCCCGGCTTCGGTGAGATGCCACGCAGAGGCTATCGGCGTGGTCGTTTCGGTCCCGACGGCGGACCTGGCCCCGGGTTCGGTCCGGGCGCACAATTCGGTCGGGGGCGAGGACGTGGTGGGCGCGGTCGTCGGGGGGACGTGCGCGCCGCGATCTTGCTGTTGATCGCCGAAGAGCCGATGCACGGCTACGAATTGATTCAGCAGATCGTCGAGCGTAGCGGTGGCGTCTGGAAGCCGAGTCCGGGCTCCATTTATCCCGCGCTGTCCCAACTCGAGGACGAAGGACTGGTGATCATCGAAAAGGTCGCCGGCCGCAAGACTGCCAAGCTGACCGAGGAAGGCGTCGCGTACGTCGAGGAGCATCGCGCCGATCTCGGGGCGCCGTGGGATGACGTTCGTCTCAGCGTGGGGGAGCCGGAGCAGGACCTTCGTGAACTGATCGGACAGTTGATGGGCGCGGCCGGTCAAGTGGCCGCTGTAGGCACGCCCGCGCAGGTCAAGGCCGCAGCCGACGTGCTGGTCGAGGCACGCAAGTCGCTGTACCGAGTGCTTGCCGGCGACGATGCCGGTGAAGGCGGCAATTGAGACGTCGGATACCTACTGTTCGGTAGGGTATGCGCCTCGAAGTTTCTGGTGTTACGGTCAGCTCCCTCGTAGGATCAGAGCAGGAGCAGGAACAATGGCTGGCGTCAAACGGTCTGTGGGACTGACATTTTCGGTAGCAGTGGCGCTGCTGATCGGGGCACCGCCCGCGATATCGGCTGCCGCACCGTCGCTGCCGTCTTCGAGTGCCGACGCGATGGATGTTCCCCTCGACATCGGCCCGGGTCAGGCGACCCGTTCCGTTGCTACGGCATATGCGCATGCTCATCCCGGATCTGCCCCTGCCGGGTCGAACGATTTCGGCTGTGCGCCCTCCGCAGCGCATCCTCGGCCGGTTGTGCTCGCCCACGGAACCGACACCGAGGCGTATGCAGATTGGGCGGCTCTGTCGCCGGCACTGGCAGCCGACGGCTACTGCGTTTTCGCTCTCAATTACGGCGGTGTGATCAAAGAACAAGACGGGGATGTCGCGCACGAGACCTACGGCGTCGGAGACATCGTCGGTAGTGCCACCGCGTTCGGTTCTTTCGTCGATCAGGTACTGACCGCGACGGGTGCGGACAAGGTCGACGTCATCGGGTACTCCCAAGGCGCGACGGTGACGCGGTACTACGTCAACAAGATGGGCGGGGACGCGTACGTCGATCATTGGGTCGGTCTGGCGTCTCCGACCTACGGCGGCATGATGTTCGGATTGGTGCCGATCGTCCGCGCGATCCCCGGTGGAGAAGATTTTGTCGAAGATGTCTTCTCGCGAGCTGTCCGAGAGCAGATGCAGGGGTCGGATATGTTGAACGCTCTCAACGACGGCGGTGACACGGTAACCGGCGTCCGCTACACGACAATCGGGTCCACTGTCGACGAGATGATCCAGCCGTCCTCGAACATCGCGCTGCGCGACGCCGGTGCAGAAAACATCGTTCTCCAGGACCTGTGTCCGTCGAACCTGACCGGCCACTTCCGCATGCCGTACGACCCCTACGTGATCGATGTCATCCGGACGGTCCTCGACCCCGATGCCGAGCGGCACGCTACGTGCAGCGCGGTGCCGCTCGGCACGGATATTCCGCAAGTGGTCATCGATGCCAATTCGTGAGCACCGACATCACCTCGGTCGGGATCCTTACTCGGCGAGCTTGGCAGTGGCCTGAGCCCACAGGAAGAACTTGTTGGTTCCCAGATCGCGGACCGTCTTGATGTTGAACGCTGCCTTCAAATGCTCTGCATCCGAATCGCTTACACCGTTGAGTGCCGCGACCGGGGCATCCGCCAATTCTTCGACGGACTTTCCCGCGTAGGCCTTGTCGAACTTACTGTCGATGCCTGCCATCTAAGTTCCTCCGTGTGATCGGTGTATCCCGTATCAGCCTTCGCCGAGTGGCGACGACAGAAACAGTCAATACCGACGACCGGTGAATCTGCAGGGTTCTGATCAAAGAAATTGCTGAGAAAGTGGTTCGGTGTGGCGCGAGGTAGGTCGTAGCTCCCGCAGTCCTTAGACTGACAGTTCCACCCACCGACACATCCGGGAGCATTTTCGTGAGTTGCAGTCCACCGCGTTCGACAGGCCGATCGGCTGATCAGAGTCCGAAGAGCCCACCGAAACGGGAGAGCTGACATGCGCGTCGTGTTCGCCGGAACACCGGAACCCGCGGTTCCGTCACTGCGTCGTCTCATCGAGTCCGCCAACCACGAAGTGGTAGCCGTCGTCACGCGTCCGGACGCCGTCGCGGGCCGTGGTCGCAAAGTCACCCGCTCGCCGATCGGTCTCCTTGCCGACGAGCACGGCATCCCGGTGCTGACGCCGGCCAAGGCGTCCGATCCCGACTTCGCAGCCGAACTTGCCCGCCTCGAGCCGGACTGCGCACCCGTCGTCGCCTACGGAAACCTGTTGCCGCAGAACATCCTCGACATTCCGAAACACGGTTGGGTCAATCTGCATTTCTCGCTGCTTCCCGCCTGGCGCGGCGCCGCGCCGGTGCAGGCCGCGATCAGTGCCGGTGACGAGGTGACCGGCGCCAGCGCATTTCGTTTGGAGGCCGGCATGGATACGGGCCCGGTGTACGGAGTGATGACCGAGCGGATTCGTGACACCGACACGGCAGGCGATCTACTCGGGCGTCTGGCAGAAAATGGCGCGGCTCTGCTCGAATCGGTTCTCGACGGACTCGAGGCCGGAGAGATCAACGCGGTTCCGCAGTCAGCCGACGGCGTCTCGTACGCCCCCAAAGTAACGGTGGACGCCGCCCGCGTGCGGTGGGAATTGCCCGCCCGCACGATCGACCGTCACATCCGCGCCGTCACACCGGCGCCCGGCGCGTGGACGATGATCGGTGACCTTCGAGTCAAGGTCGGCCCGGTCACCGTCACGGACGAGACCCTGGCCGTCGGCGAGATCTCGGTACGCAAGGATGGTCTCTACATCGGTACCGCGACCACCGCGGTACGACTCGGGCAGATTCAGCCCCCGGGCAAGAAATTGATGTCGGCAGGGGACTGGGCACGCGGTGCCCGACTCGACGCGGAGGTACGAGCACAGTGACCGAATCACGACGACCGGCACGGCGGACACAGGGCCCCGGAGCCAAGAGCGCAGCCGGTGGCAAGAACACCAAGCCGAAGCAGGCCAAGCGCCCGGATCCGGCAACCGCCGGGCTCGATCAGCCGCGTCTGGCAGCGCGTGACGTCCTGCGCGCGGTCCGTGAACGTGACGCATACGCGAACCTGGTTCTGCCGGGACTGCTTCGCGACCGCAAACTCGACGCACGCGACGCTGCGCTGGCAACCGAGCTCGCGTACGGCGCGGCCCGCGCCCAGGGCCTCCTGGATGCGGTCATCGCCCATGCAGCGGGTCGGCCGATCGAAGAGATCGACGGAACTCTGCTCGATGTTCTCCGACTCGGCTCGTACCAACTGCTGCGCACTCGTGTCGCACCGCACGCTGCCGTCGCCACCTCGGTCGACCTCGTTCGCGCCGAAAACGGCCAGGGCCGAGCGGGATTCGTCAACGCGGTCCTGCGCCGCGTCTCCGAACGCACCCAGGACGAGTGGGTCGAACTGCTGGCCCCGAAGGACCCGGTCGGCCGTCTCGCCTTCGAGCACGCGCACCCCCTGTGGATCGCGCAGGTCTTCGCCGACTCCCTCGGCGCTGCTGCCGGAGAACTCGAAGAAGTACTGATCGCCGACGACGCCCGCCCTGCCGTGCACCTCGTCGCCCGCCCCGGTGAGATCTCTGCCGAGGAGCTCGCATTGGTCACCGGTGGGGAAATCGGACCGTACTCGCCGTACGCCGTACATCTCGACGGCGGCGACCCCGGACAGCTCGAGGCGGTCCGCCAAGGTTTGGCAGGCGTGCAGGACGAGGGCAGTCAGCTGGTTGCCCGCGCCCTCAGCATTGCTCCCCTCGAAGGTGAAGACGCCGGCCGCTGGCTCGACCTCTGCGCAGGTCCGGGTGGCAAGGCAGCGCTTCTCGGCGCTCTCGCCGGTATCGAAGGCGGGCGCCTCGACGCCGTCGAGCCCGTCGAACACCGCGCCGAACTGATCCGCAAGACGACTCGCGAGCTTCCCGTGGACGTACACGTGGCGGACGGCCGCGAATCGGGACTCGAACCCGGATACGACCGCATCCTCGTCGACGCCCCCTGCACCGGGTTGGGTGCGCTGCGTCGGCGCCCGGAAGCCCGTTGGCGTCGCCAGCCGTCCGATGTGGCTCCGCTCGTGAAGTTGCAGCGTGAATTGCTTGCCGCTGCAATCGAACTGGTGCGCCCCGGCGGGGTGGTGCTCTACTCGACGTGCTCGCCGCACCTGTCGGAAACGCTCGCAGTGGTAGCCGATGCCGTGCGCCGTCATGGCGTCGTCGAACTCGACACCAAGGAATTGGTGCCCGGTGTTCCGGACGTCGGAGACGGGTCTTCGGTTCAGTTGTGGCCGCATCGCCACGGGACCGATGCGATGTTCATGGCCGCTTTGCGCAAGCCGCTGGCCTGATCGGATGACTTCTGGGCATCGGTAGTCGTATGGTGCCTACATGGTTACGTGGGAACAGGTTGTAGTACTGGGTTCGGCTCTTCCCTCCGTGGAGGAGTCGACCTCGTACAACACCCCGGCACTCAAGGTGGCAGGCAAGACTTTTGCGCGGCTCCGCACCGAAGCGGAGGGTGCCTTGGTCGTGATGTGCGGCCTGGACGAGAAGGAGGCGCTACTCGCCAGTGGTGAGGCGCCCTTCTTCACCACGGATCACTATCACGGTCACGGCTCGATCCTCGTGCACCTCGAACTGATCGACGAGGTACAACTTGCGGAGATGCTCGAAGATGCGTGGCGGATCAAGGCACCCGCCAAGGTGCGCAAGCTGCGGAGTGTCGTGAAGAACTGACCAGGGCGCACCTGCCCCGTGGTGCATGCGCGGTCGGCGATGAGACACAGCTAAACTCGGCGTCGTGGCTTCCCCGATGATTGCACCGTCCATTCTGTCCGCAGATTTCGCTCGACTCGCCGATGAAGCGACTGCCGTGTCCGGCTCCGACTGGCTTCACGTCGACGTGATGGACGCGCATTTCGTTCCCAATCTCACGCTGGGTCTGCCGGTGGTCGAGAGTCTGCTGAAGGCGACGGACATTCCGCTCGACTGCCACCTCATGATCGAGAACCCGGAGCGTTGGGCGCCGCCGTACGCCGAGGCCGGCGCGTACAACGTCACGTTCCACGCCGAGGCCACCGACGACCCGCGTTCGGTTGCCCGCGATATTCGTGCGGCCGGTGCCAAGGCGGGGCTGAGCATCAAGCCCGGAACCCCGATCGACGACTACCTCGAAATCCTCAAGGACTTCGACACACTCCTGATCATGAGCGTCGAACCCGGATTCGGTGGTCAGTCCTTCATGCCGCAGGTGCTCGACAAGGCACGTGCAGTTCGCAAGCTCGTCGATTCGGGTGAGCTGACGCTCCTCGTCGAAATCGACGGCGGCATCAACGCTTCCACGATCGAGCAGGCCGCCGAAGCAGGGATCGACTGCTTCGTCGCCGGTTCGGCGGTGTACGGAGCGAGTGATCCCGGTGAGGCCGTGCGCAAGCTCCGCGCGCAGGCCGCCTCGGCGTCGCCGCACCTGACGCTGTCGGTCTGAGCCGCTCGATGGCAAAGGGTGGACAGGCGTCGACGGCTGATCTCGACGCCGCGATGCAGATTGCGCTTGCTGCAGCTGATTCCGCGCGCGGATTCACCAGCCCCAACCCGCCGGTCGGCGCGGTCATCCTCGCCGCCGACGGCACCATTGCGGGCGTCGGAATGACGCAACCTCCCGGTGGACCGCACGCGGAGGTCGTGGCTCTCGACGAGGCCGGCGATGCGGCACGTGGCGGAACGGCAGTGGTGACACTGGAACCGTGCAATCACCAGGGACGAACCGGCCCCTGCTCGCAGGCATTGATCGACGCCGGAGTTTCGGCGGTTGTCTACGCCGTCGGTGATCCCAATCCGGAAGCCTCCGGGGGTGCAGCGACGCTCATGCGAGCCGGAATCAGCGTCACGGCCGGACTGCGAGCACCCGAGGTGGAGGCAGGTCCACTGCGAGCCTGGCTGCACAAGCAGCGCACCGGTCGCCCGCACATCACGTGGAAGTACGCGGCCAGTCTGGACGGACGCAGCGCCGCCGAGGACGGAACGAGTCAGTGGATCACCGGTCCGCAGGCGAGAGCGCGCGTACATGCGCAGCGGGCGCAGATCGACGCGATCGTGGTCGGCACCGGCACCGTGTTCGCCGACGATCCGTGGCTGACGGCGCGTCAGCCCACGGGCGAGCTCGCGGCGCACCAGCCCGTGCGCGTCGTCGTCGGTAAGCGTGAAATACCTTCGACTGCAAGCATTCTCGACGACACCGCGCCGACTCTGGTGCTCAACACCGACAACATCGCCGAAGTGGTCGAGGCGTTGGGGGAGTACACGGACGTACTTCTCGAGGGTGGGCCCCGCCTGGCCGGAGCATTCCTCGCCGCCGGATATGTCGACGTGATCGAGGCGTACATCGCTCCGATACTGCTCGGCGCGGGCGCTTCCGCACTCGTCGACGCCGGAGTGCACACCATCACCGACGCCCACCGATTCCGTTTGGAGTCCGCGGTAACGATCGGTCCCGATATTTTGTTGAGTCTGGTTCCGGAGAGTTCTGCTCCGGGGAACGAGGAGTAGGGCGCGTGTTCACAGGAATTGTGGAAGAACTCGGCGAAATCGTCGCCAAGGAAGAACTGGTCGATGCTGCACGCTTCACGGTGCGCGGGCCACTGGTCACCTCCGACGCCGGTCACGGTGATTCGATCGCGGTGAACGGTGTGTGCCTGACGGTGGTCGACGTGCTTGCCGACGGTTCGTTCACCGCAGACGTCATGCAGGAAACGTTGAATCGCTCGAGCCTGGCGAAGTTGGATGTCGGCTCTCGCGTCAACCTCGAGCGTGCCGCGGCGCTGAACAGCCGACTCGGCGGCCACCTGGTTCAAGGGCACGTCGACGGAACAGGCCATGTCATCTCCCGCTCGCCGTCCGAGAACTGGGAGGTAGTGCGGATCGCACTGCCGGAGTCCATTTCCCGTTATGTCGTGGAGAAGGGTTCGATCACCGTCGACGGAGTCTCGCTCACGGTCTCCGCGCTGGGCGGCGACCGCGGGTTCGAGTACTTCGAGATCTCGCTGATCCCGACAACGCTCGAGTTGACGACACTTGGTACCGCTGTGGTCGGTACTCCGGTCAACCTCGAGGTGGACGTGATCGCGAAGTACGTCGAGCGGCTTCACTCTGCCGGTCGGTAGGACCAGGCTGATCGGACCCGTCCGATTGGTCGTAGGGTTGTCAGTGCATCCGTCGGGTGCACTCGTTGTATTCGATGATGTGAATAGTCAAGACTTTGGAGTGCGAGCACGTGACCAGGTTCGACAGTATCGAGCGCGCAGTAGCAGATATCGCTGCAGGTAAAGCTGTTGTCGTCGTGGACGACGAGGATCGTGAGAACGAAGGCGATCTCATCTTCGCCGCCGAGAAGGCCACCCCGGAACTGGTGGCGTTCATGGTTCGCTACACCTCTGGCTACCTGTGCGTGCCGCTCGACGGTGACGATTGCGATCGGTTGGGCCTGCCCCCGATGTACGCCACCAACCAGGACAAGCACGGCACCGCGTACACGGTGACCGTCGACGCCCGTGAAGGAATCGGTACCGGTATCTCGGCGTCGGACCGCGCTGCGACGATGCGTCTGCTCGCCAACCCCGAATCCGGTGCCAACGATTTCACTCGTCCCGGCCACGTCGTTCCGCTCCGCGCGAAGGAAGGCGGAGTACTGCGTCGTCCTGGCCACACGGAAGCTGCAGTCGACCTCGCCCGCATGGCGGACCTGCGTCCCGCCGGCGTCATCTGCGAAATCGTCAGCCAGAAGGACGAAGGCGCGATGGCTCAGACCGACGAGCTGCGAGTCTTCGCCGACGAACACAACCTTGCTCTCATCTCGATCGCCGACCTCATCGCGTGGCGTCGCAAGCACGAGAAGCACGTGCTGCGCATCGCCGAGGCCCGCATCCCCACCCGCCACGGTGAGTTCACTGCTGTCGGCTACACGAGCATCTACGACGAGGTCGAGCACGTTGCGCTGGTGCGCGGCGACATCGCAGGCCCCGACGGCGACGGTAGTGACGTACTCGTCCGCGTTCACTCCGAGTGCCTCACCGGCGACGTCTTCGGTTCGCTGCGGTGCGATTGCGGCCCGCAGCTCGACGCCGCACTGGACATGGTCGCCCAGGAAGGCCGCGGCGTTGTCCTGTACATGCGCGGACACGAGGGTCGTGGCATCGGTCTCATGCACAAGCTGCAGGCCTACCAGCTCCAGGACGCCGGTTCGGACACCGTCGACGCAAATCTCGAACTCGGACTTCCTGCCGACGCCCGTGACTACGGCATCGGTGCGCAGATCCTCGTCGATCTGGGAATCTCGTCGATGCGTCTGCTGACCAACAACCCGGCCAAGCGTGTGGGTCTGGACGGCTACGGCCTGCAGATCACCGATCGCGTTCCGATGCCGCTGCGCGCGAACGCCGAAAACCTCACCTACCTGCGCACCAAGCGCGACCGGATGGGGCACGATCTGATCGGACTCGACGAG
The DNA here is from genome assembly GCF_011602025.1 of Rhodococcus sp. IC4_135. Classification (NCBI taxonomy): domain Bacteria; kingdom Bacillati; phylum Actinomycetota; class Actinomycetes; order Mycobacteriales; family Nocardiaceae; genus Rhodococcus; species Rhodococcus sp. IC4_135. The sequence continues at coordinate 313,924 of NZ_JAAOLG010000004.1, read as the reverse complement.
TACGAGGCGAACCAGAACACCGCACAGCCGGGAACCGCACTGTGAGCGGCGAAGGTCAGCCGCAGCTCGCGATCGCCGAAGCGAAGGATCTGAAGCTGGCGATCGTTGCCGGGCAGTGGCACGCGACGATCTCCGAGGCCCTGATCGCCGGCGCGCAGCGCGTCGCGCAGGAGGCACAGATCAAGGACGTGACGCTGGTCCGTGTCGCCGGTGCGATCGAACTGCCGGTCGTCGCGCAGGCATTGGCTCGCACTCACGACGCCGTCGTTGCTCTGGGCGTCGTCATCCGCGGCGGCACGCCGCACTTCGAGTACGTGTGCGACGCGGTCACCGCCGGTCTCACACGCGTCTCGCTCGACGAAAGCACTCCCGTGGGGAACGGTGTCCTGACGACCGACACCGAGCAGCAGGCTCTTGACCGGTCAGGGCTGCCGGGTAGCGTCGAGGACAAGGGCGCACAGGCCTGCGCCGCCGCGCTGGACACCGCAGTGACCCTGCGCCATCTCCGAGCACCATGGACCGAGGATTCGTTTCGATGAGTACACCCGGCGACAACGAGAACTGGGAACTGATTGCGTCACCGCGTAAGTCCACGCGGTACGCGATCGGAGTTGCGGTACTTCTGGTGATCGTTCACGTCACACTGGCACTCCTGCTCCGTCAGGGGTCCACCGGCGTGTACTTCCGTGCCGCGGACCAACTTGCGATGGCAGGCATCGGCACCATTCTGGCTCTCGGTGTGCTGATGTTGACGCGCCCCCGGGTCAAGGTGGGCAAGCAGGGAATCGCCGTCCGAAACATCCTGGGCGAGAAGATCGTCGACTGGGATCTGTTCGAGGGACTCTCGTTCCCCGACGGTGCCGCCTGGGCACGCATCGAATTGCCCGACGACGAGTACATGGCCGTGATGGCGATCCAGTCCAACGACCGCGAGTACGCCGTCGACACGGTCGGTAAGTTCCGCGAACTGGCCGACCGCTACGCACCGGTCGCGCACAAGAGCAACTGACGTCTTCCGACCGGTTCGGTGCCCGCATCCTGCGCGTTTCCGAGTCGGTCGGTGGCGGCGACTAACCTGAAACCGTGCCGGATCCCTCGACTTACCGCCCCGCTACCGGAACCATTCCGGCTGCGCCGGGCGTCTACAAATTTCGCGATCCGCATGGCCGGGTCATCTACGTCGGAAAGGCGAAAAGCCTCCGTTCGCGTTTGAACTCGTACTTCGCGGACGTCACGACACTTCATCCCCGGACACGGCAGATGGTGACAACCGCCGGCAGCGTCGAGTGGACCGTCGTCAGTACCGAAGTCGAAGCGCTTCAGCTCGAGTACAACTGGATCAAGGAATTCGATCCGCGTTTCAACGTGCGGTACCGCGACGACAAGACGTATCCGGTTCTCGCCGTGACGCTCAACGAAGAGTTCCCGAGGCTGTTCGTCTACCGCGGTCCGCGGCGCAAAGGTGTCCGCTACTTCGGTCCCTACTCTCATGCGTGGGCCATCCGCGAAACCCTCGATCTGCTGCTGCGAGTATTTCCCGCGCGAACGTGCTCGTCCGGAGTCTTCAAACGGCACAACCAGATCGGTCGTCCGTGTCTGCTCGGCTACATCGACAAGTGCTCGGCGCCCTGCGTCGGGCGAGTCAGCGCCGAGGAGCATCGACAGATCGTCGAAGATTTCTGCGACTTCCTCGCCGGCCGCACCGACAAGCTGGTCAAAGATCTCGAGAAGCGCATGCAGCAGGCTTCCGAGGATCTCGACTTCGAGACCGCAGCCCGTCTGCGTGACGACATCGGAGCCTTGCGCAAGGCGCTCGAGAAGCAGGCAGTCGTACTCGGTGACGGCACCGACGCTGATCTCGTCGCCTTTGCCGCCGATGATCTCGAGGCCGCCGTTCAGGTGTTCCACGTGCGCGGCGGACGCGTGCGGGGTCAGCGTGGATGGGTCGTGGAGAAGGCAGGTGACGCCATCGACTGGGCCGCACTCGACGCCGAGTCCGACCTGCCGATCCTGGTCGAACAGTTCCTCACCCAGTTCTACGGTGAGCAGGCGGCACTCGACCCGGGAGCGGGCTCCGAGGCCGGGATCAGCGCCGTTCCCAAGGAAGTTCTCGTGCCGGTCCTACCGGCAAACGCGACCGAGATCCAGGCGTGGCTGAGCAAGCTTCGGGGATCACAAGTGCAACTGCGGGTTCCGCAACGCGGAGACAAGAAAGACCTCGCCGAAACGGTCCAGAGAAACGCGAAAGAAGCTCTGGCGCAGCACAAGCTCAAGCGCGCCGGCGATTTCACTTCACGCTCCGCGGCGCTGCAGGGCATCCAGGAAGCACTGGACCTGGACTCGGCTCCACTACGAATCGAGTGCATCGACATCAGTCACGTCCAAGGAACCGACGTCGTGGCGTCACTGGTCGTGTTCGAGGACGGGCTCCCGCGTAAGTCGGACTACCGGCATTACGCGATCAAGGAAGCAGCCGGCGACGGTCACTCCGACGACGTGGCGAGTATCGCCGAGATCACCCGCAGGCGGTTCCTGCGACACAACCGCGACCTGGGCGTTCTCGCCGCGTCAGCGTCGACCATGGACGCGGACGGTGGGGATCTCGCTCCCGAAGCGGCGATCGACCCGGCGACGGGCAGGCCTCGGCGGTTCGCCTATCCACCCAATCTGTTCGTCGTGGACGGCGGCGCCCCTCAGGTCACGGCGGCAGCGGCGGTCCTCGACGAGCTGGGGGTCACCGACGTCGCGGTAGTCGGATTGGCCAAGCGACTCGAAGAGGTATGGGTACCGGGGGAAGAAGATCCGGTGATCCTTCCCCGAACGAGCGAGTCGTTGTACCTACTGCAACGCATCCGAGACGAAGCTCACCGATTCGCGATCACGTTCCATCGCAGCAAACGCTCGAGGCGGATGACGGCTTCGGCGCTGGACTCGGTCAAGGGGCTCGGTGAAACTCGTCGTACCGCTCTGGTGGCGCACTTCGGTTCCGTGGCAAAGCTGAAAACGGCAACGGTCGAGGAGATCATGCAGGTCCCTGGTATCGGTGAGACCACCGCCACAGCGGTTCTGGCCGCACTCGGAACGGATTCGGCCGCAGCCGATACGGGGGCTGAAGCTCGCGCGCTGCCCGCGCCGGTAGGGGATGATGAGCTGGACAAGGAATCCGAATCGTCTGTTACGTCTGCTGACGCGCCCAGCGCCGAATCCGGTAGCGGTGACGAGGGCTCCGAGTCGCGAGAATTGTCCATGCCGACGACGGGGCCGAGTGCACAGTGACTACCGACAGCGCCAAAGACAGTCGAACGATGGATTTCCTGCTGGTGACGGGATTGTCCGGAGCAGGTTTGAGTACCGCTGCCAAGGTGCTCGAGGACCTCGGCTGGTATGTCGCGGACAATTTGCCACCTGAGCTCATATCCCGAATGGTCGGTCTGAGCTTGACCTCCGATCCGCCGGTCGATCGTCTTGCCGTCGTGATCGACGTGCGGAGTCGACTCTTCACCGGCGACCTCGGTTGGGTGCTCACCGAACTCGAAGCGGAACCGATCCACACCCGGGTGCTCTACCTCGAAGCGTCGGACGACGTGTTGATCCGACGGTTCGAACAGGTACGCCGCAGCCATCCCTTGCAGAACGACGGCATCGACGGCACGTTGTCCGAAGGCATCGCAGCCGAGCGTCGCCAGCTGGCTGTGGTGAAGGCAGCCGCAGATCTGGTCATCGACACGTCGGCGTTGAAGGCGCATCAGCTGCGTCAGAAGATCGAAACCGCATTCGGAAACGACGCCAACCGCACGATGAAGGTGACGGTCCAGTCGTTCGGCTTCAAGTACGGCCTGCCGATGGACGCCGATCTCGTCTGTGACGTTCGCTTCCTGCCCAATCCCCACTGGATCCCCGAACTTCGTCCGCACACCGGTCAGGATGCCGACGTCCGTGATTACGTGTTGTCCCGCGAGGGTGCGGAAGACTATCTCGACACCTACCGGCATCTGGTGGATTTGACCATCGCCGGATATCGACGAGAAGGAAAGCGCTACATGACAATTGCAGTCGGGTGCACCGGCGGTAAGCACCGAAGCGTGGCCATGTCGGAAGCTCTCGCGAGGCGTTTGGGTTCCGAGGAAGACATCTCCGTCAGCATCGTGCACCGGGATCTGGGGCGCGAATGAGTGAACCTACACAGCGCACGTCTTCCGATCCGGCGATTGTCGCGCTCGGCGGCGGCCACGGATTGTTCGCCACCCTCCAGGCCGTCAGACGCCTGACGGTCGACGTCACCGCAGTGGTCACCGTCGCTGACGACGGTGGTTCCTCGGGTCGGCTGCGCGCCGAACTCGGCGTCATCCCGCCCGGTGACCTCCGGATGGCGCTCGCGGCCCTCGCGTCGGACGAACCCGAGATCGTCGACTGGACGCGGACCATCCAGCATCGCTTTGGCGGTGTCGGCGCACTTGCCGGGCATTCGGTGGGCAATCTCATCCTGGCCGGCCTCACCGAGGTGCTCGGTGATCCGGTCGTCGCGCTCGACGAGATGGCGCGGCTGCTGCGAATCCGTGGCCGTGTGCTGCCGATGTCGCCGATCGCGCTCGAGATCGAAGCCGACGTTCAAGGACTCGAAGAGGACCCCCGCGTCAGCCGCTGCATTCGTGGACAGGTCGCCGTCGCGACCACGCCGGGCAAGGTGCGGCGTGTGAGACTGCTCCCGTCCAATCCGCCCGCGTGCCCCGACGCAGTAACTGCGATCGATCGTGCCGATCTCGTGGTGCTCGGTCCGGGATCGTGGTTCTCGAGCGTGATCCCGCACGTCCTGGTACCCGAACTCGTCGAATCACTGTCGTCGACGAAGGCTCGAAAGGTGCTGGTGCTCAATCTCGCCCCCGAGCCGGGGGAGACCGCCGGATTCTCCGCAGAGCGTCACCTGCACGTACTCTCCCAACACGTGCCCGATTTCCGGGTCGACTACGTGGTGGTCGACTCGGCGTCGGTACCGGCCGGGCGTGAACGTGAACATCTGCAGCGTGCGGCGGATCAATTTTCAGCCGAAGTCAGGTACGCGGATGTCGCGGACACCTCACCGGGCGCAGCGCATGTACACGATCCGGCAAAACTGGCCGATGTACTGGCTGAACTGTCGAGCGGTGCGGCAGTAGGGGATTCGACACAGCAGTCCCTGCAAGAACAGCAGTCCGAGAAAGAACAGAGGGAGAACGCTTCGTGGCAATGACAGCGGAGGTCAAGGACGAACTGAGCCGGTTAGTGGTGACTCAGGTCAGCTGCCGCAAGGCAGAGGTCTCCGCGTTGCTGCGCTTTGCCGGTGGACTCCACATCGTCGGCGGCCGGGTGGTCGTCGAGGCAGAGGTGGATCTGGGCTCCACGGCGCGACGTCTGCGCCGGGAGATCTTCGACCTGTTCACCTACAGCGCCGACGTTCACGTACTCAGCGCGGGCGGGCTGCGTAAGTCCGCTCGCTACATCGTGCGCGTGGCGAAGGAGGGTGAGGCCCTCGCGCGCCAGACGGGATTGCTCGATCTTCGCGGACGCCCGGTCCGCGGCTTGCCCGCGCAGGTGGTCGGCGGAAGTGTCGGCGACGCCGAAGCAGCGTGGCGCGGAGCGTTCCTCGCCCATGGTTCCCTGACCGAACCCGGCCGTTCGTCGGCGCTCGAAGTGAGCTGCCCGGGCCCGGAAGCCGCACTTGCTCTGGTCGGTGCTGCGCGGCGTCTCGGGATTTCGGCGAAGGCACGTGAGGTGCGCGGAACGGATCGTGTGGTGATCCGTGACGGTGAGGCCATCGGCGATCTCCTGACTCGAATGGGAGCACAGGACACGCGTCTGGTGTGGGAGGAGCGACGGATGCGACGCGAGGTCCGCGCCACTGCCAATCGCCTCGCCAACTTCGACGACGCCAACCTGCGACGCTCGGCCCGCGCCGCCGTCGCAGCCGCTGCACGCGTCGAGCGTGCGTTGGAGATCCTCGGCGAGGACGTGCCCGATCACCTCGCGGCGGCGGGCGCACTGCGCGTCGAGCATCGACAGGCGTCCCTCGAAGAACTCGGCCAGTTGGCGGACCCGCCGATGACCAAGGACGCCGTCGCCGGACGTATCCGTCGCCTGCTGTCCATGGCTGATCGCAAGGCGAAAGAAACGGGCATACCCGACACCGAATCCGCAGTGAACGTGGAGCTACTCGAGGAGGGGTGACCTGCCCTCCGTCAGGGTGGGCTGCGCACGTTCGGGCCACGCGCATTAGGGTATGAGTCACATCGACCGATGAACCCCACGTCCGCGTCGTGCACACACGGATTCGGAGTATGCGTGGGTCAAGTTGCACACCAGAATCATGGTCAAAGGAGCGAATTGTGACTGTCCGGGTTGGCGTAAACGGTTTCGGCCGTATCGGACGTAACTTCTTCAGGGCGGTGGATGCGCAGAAGGCGCTCGGAACCACCGATATCGAGATCGTGGCAGTCAACGACCTGACTGACAACGCGACGCTCGCTCACCTGCTGAAGTACGACTCCATCCTCGGCCGTTTGCCGTACGACGTGTCGCTCGACGGTGACGACACGATCGTTGTCGGCGATCAGCGCATCAAGGCCCTCGCACACCGCGGCCCGTTGAACGAACTTCCCTGGGGCGAGCTGGGCGTCGACGTCGTCGTCGAGTCCACCGGTATCTTCACCGACGCCGCAAAGGCCAAGGGACACCTCGAAGCCGGCGCCAAGAAGGTCATCATCTCGGCTCCGGCCAAGGGTGAAGACATCACCATCGTCATGGGCGTCAACGACGACAAGTACGACGGCAGCCAGAACATCATCTCCAACGCGTCGTGCACCACCAACTGCCTCGGCCCCATCGCCAAGGTTCTCGACGACGAGTTCGGCATCGTCAAGGGTCTGATGACCACGATCCACGCGTACACCCAGGATCAGAACCTGCAGGACGCACCGCACGCAGACCTCCGTCGCGCCCGCGCAGCCGCCCTCAACATCGTTCCCACCGGCACCGGTGCAGCCAAGGCCATCGGCCTGGTTCTCCCGCAGCTGCTCGGCAAGCTCGACGGCTACGCACTGCGCGTGCCGATCCCCACGGGCTCGGTCACCGACCTCACCGCGAACCTGAAGAAGTCGGCCACTGCCGACGAGATCAACGCCGCGATGAAGGCTGCTGCCGAAGGACCCCTCAAGGGCATCCTCAAGTACACCGACGCACCGATCGTCTCTTCGGACATCGTCACCGACCCGCACTCGTCGATCTTCGACTCGGGTCTGACGAAGGTCATCGACGACCAGGTCAAGATCGTTTCCTGGTACGACAACGAGTGGGGCTACTCCAACCGCCTCGCCGACCTCATCGGCCTCGTCGCCAAGTCTCTCTGAGCGGAGTTTCGATAACAGTGGCAGTTCAGACGCTGAAGGATCTGCTGGACGCTGGGGTCGAGGGGCGCACCGTACTGGTGCGTTCCGACCTCAACGTCCCGTTGGATGGCGGAGAAATCACGGACCCGGGCCGCATCGTCGCGTCCGCTCCCACCCTGCGGGCTCTTGCCGAGGGTGGAGCGAAGGTCATCGTGACCGCGCACCTCGGGCGCCCAGACGGTCAGCCCGATCCCAAGTTCTCCCTCGCACCGGTTGCCGCGAAGTTGGCCGAAATCCTCGGTCGCAACGTGCAACTCGCCGGTGACGTCGTGGGACAGGACGCGCTGGCTCGTTCCGAAGGACTCACCGATGGTGACGTCCTGATGCTCGAGAACATCCGTTTCGACCCTCGCGAGACCAGCAAGGACGAAGCCGAGCGGGTCAAGCTCGCCAAAGCTCTCGTCGAGCTGGTCGGTGACGACGGCGCATTCGTCTCCGACGGATTCGGTGTTGTTCACCGTAAGCAGGCGTCGGTCTTCGACGTCGCGAAGCTGCTCCCGCACTACGCGGGCTACCTGGTCGGCGCCGAGGTCGAGGTGCTCGCCAAGCTCACGCAGGACGCAGCGCGTCCGTACGCAGTGGTGCTCGGCGGCTCCAAGGTCTCGGACAAGCTGGCCGTCATCGAGGCACTGGCACCGAAGGTCGACACTCTGGTGATCGGCGGCGGAATGTTCTACACGTTCCTCGCAGCTCAGGGTGTCTCGGTGGGCAATTCGCTGTGCGAAGAGTCCATGATCGAGACCTGCAAGGATCTCCTCGACCGGTACGCCGACGTCATCCACATTCCTCAGGATGTCGTTGTCGCGGACTCCTTCTCGGCCGATGCCGAGTCGAAGATCGTTCCGTTCGACAAGATTCCCGACGGCTGGATGGGTCTGGACATCGGACCGGAGTCGGTCAAGCGCTTTGCCGCGATCCTGACCGGCGCCAAGACGGTGTTCTGGAACGGCCCGATGGGCGTGTTCGAGTTCCCGAAGTTCGAGGCAGGCACCCGCGGTGTCGCCGAGGCAATCGTGGAGGCAACCGAGAAGGGCGCCTTCAGCGTCGTCGGCGGCGGCGACTCCGCAGCAGCCGTTCGTCAGCTCGGTATCCCGGACGAGGGCTTCTCGCACATTTCCACCGGTGGTGGCGCTTCCCTCGAGTACCTCGAGGGCAAAGAGCTGCCCGGCATCGCAGTACTGGAAGGCTGATCCGACATGGCACGTAAGCCGTTGATCGCCGGCAACTGGAAGATGAATCTGAACCACCTCGAGGCCATCGCCCTGGTGCAGAAGATCGCATTCTCCTTGCCTGCGAAGTACTTCGACAAAGTGGATGTCACGGTCATCCCGCCGTTCACCGACATCCGTAGCGTCCAGACGCTGATCGAGGGCGACAAGCTCCTCCTCACGTACGGCGCGCAGGATGTCTCGGCTCAGGACTCGGGTGCGTTCACGGGCGAGATCAGCGGCTCCATGCTGGCCAAGCTCGGTTGCACCTTCGTCGTGGTCGGTCACTCCGAGCGTCGCACCCTTCACGGTGAGACCAACGAGACCGTCCTCGCCAAGACCAAGGCTGCTCTCAAGAACGGCCTCACACCGATCGTGTGCATCGGTGAAGGCCTCGAGATCCGCGAAGCAGGCGATCACGTCGCCTACAACGTCGACCAGCTCAAGGGTTCGTTGGCGGGCCTGAGCGCGGAGGAGATCTCCAAGATCGTCATCGCGTACGAGCCTGTCTGGGCCATCGGCACCGGCCGTGTCGCTTCTGCCGCCGATGCACAGGAAGTGTGCGCTGCGGTACGAGCAACAGTTGCCGAACTTGCCGACGCCGAGGTCGCGGCCGGCGTTCGCGTTCTGTACGGCGGCAGCGTCAGCTCCAAGAACGTCGGAGAGATCGTCGGCCAGACCGACGTCGACGGCGCTCTTGTCGGCGGCGCGTCGCTCAAGGCTGACGAGTTCGCGACACTGTCTGCGATCGCGGCAGGCGGTCCACTCCCGTGATGTGATCGGGCAGTGAGCTGAAACTGCAGGACTCAAACTGCGGGCGTGTGACCGAGTAGGTCACACGCCCGCAGTTTTTGATTTGCCGGATTCAGCTGACGAGTTTGGATTCCAACGTTGTGATCAGTTCCGGAGCAAGCTCCAACCCTGAGGTCAGATAGTTCTCGACGGTCCCGTAGTGGTGCTCCACCTGTTCGAAGGCGGCATCCAGGTAACGTGCGTCGACGGAGAGCAGCAACCGGATCACCTCGCCCTTGTCGGTATCTGTGGCGTCGGCGATCTTCGCGACCGTCGCATCGATGTACCCGGCCGAGTACGTATTCGTGAGCAGGTAGTCCGCCATGATCGTTTCTCGCGGTACTCCGGCGAGTGTCTGCAGTAGCGCTGCCGCCCAGCCTGTTCGGTCCTTGCCTGCAGTGCAGTGGAAGAGTTGCGGCCCTGCGGTAGTCGCCAAGGCGGCGAACAACTGTGAGAATCCGTTACGTGTGACGGGGTCTACGACGAAGCTGCGATTGATGTTCTGCATGAAAGCTGTTGCAGCGTCAGCTGTTCGGATTGCCATCGCTTCGGCGTGGATGTTGCCGGACAGGATGGGAATGTGCGCGTACATCGCCGGCACGGGCACGATGTCGGGAGTTTCGCTCGCTTCGGTTTCGGATCGCACGTCGTAGACGGCGGTCAGCCCCAGTGATTCCACGATTGCAAGATCGTCGGGCGAGGGCGTGAGCACGTTGGCGCGGTAGAAGACGCCGCGGCTCATCGCCTGTCCGCTGGTCGTCACGTATCCGGGGCCGGCCACATCGCGGAAGTTGTGAATCGAAGCCAGACGCGGTGTGTCAGGCAAGGAAGTGTCAGGCAGGGTTGCGTCGGAGAGCATGGAGCGGGCCTTTCGGAGGTAGAGTCGCGTCTACTGAGAAACTACTGAATCGGTATCTCGACCGTGTGATCGATGCCACTGACCAAGAGTTGTGCCTGGCCGGGAGCAAAGTCATGCGCAAGGTGGGTGTGTGGTCAGGTTATCTGTGCGCGCCTGTATGGTGTTATCGGTTGTAGTTGTCCCTATTGGATTGGTGGACGTAGACAGACATGAAACTGTTCCTGGATATCCTGCTGGTCGTCACCAGCTTGCTCCTCATCGCCTTGGTGCTCCTGCACCGCGGTAAGGGCGGCGGTTTGTCGAGTCTGTTCGGTGGCGGTGTCCAGTCCAGCCTGTCCGGATCGACTGTTGTCGAGAAGAACCTCGACCGCTTGACTGTTTTCACCGCGTTGATCTGGCTCATCTCGATCGTCGGCATCGGCCTGGAGATCAAGTTCGCCTGATTCTCGTCACATGACTTACAGCCGGTAGTTCGTCACCCACGAATTTCAGACACGGAACCCCGCCTATCGAGCGGGGTTCTTTGTTTCGGTCGATAATTGTGTGATGACTGAAACCGCGTCGCATCGAGAAACACCGCGAGAGGCCACCGAGCCGCTGCGCGAAGACATCCGGCTTCTCGGCGGAATACTCGGACAAATAGTGCGAGAGCAAGCCGGCGACCATGTGTTCGATCTGGTCGAGCGAGCCCGCGTCGAGTCGTTTCGTGTCCGTCGGTCGGAGATCGACCGTGCCGAACTGGTTTCGCTGTTCGCCGAAATCAGTACGGACGACGCCATTCCCGTCATCCGGGCGTTCAGTCACTTCGCACTGCTCGCCAACCTGGCCGAGGACATCCACCGCGAGCGTCGACGGGCCATCCACGTCAACGCGGGTGAACCGCCCCGCGACAGCACTCTCGCGGCCACGTACACCAAACTTGATGCAGCCGATATCGACTCGGCCACCGTCGAAGAAGCACTGCGGGGCGCCCTGGTCTCGCCCGTCATCACCGCTCACCCGACGGAGACTCGACGCCGCACGGTGTTCGAGACGCAGAGTCGGATCACCGAGTTGATGCGATACCGCGAGCGCACGGCGCTGAGCGTCGCCGAAACCGCTGACGTCGATCTGCAATTGCGCCGCCAGATCCTTACCCTGTGGCAGACGGCTCTGATCCGGCTCAGCCGCCTCCGTATTCAGGATGAAATCGAGGTAGGCCTGCGTTACTACGACGCGGCGTTGTTCGAGGTGATTCCGAAGATCAATGCGGAGGTCCGCAAAGCTCTGCGCACGCGTTGGCCGGACGCCGGACTTCTGCCGCAACCGATCCTGAGGCCGGGTTCGTGGATCGGCGGTGACCGCGACGGCAACCCGTACGTGACCGGCGAAATCGTCCAGCGCGCCACGTCGCGCGCCGCGGCAACTGCTCTCGAGCACCATCTCGAGGAACTCGAACATCTCGAGCGTGAACTGTCGATGTCGGCGCGCTTGGTGTCCGTCACCCCCGAACTGGATCTGCTGGCGTCCACCTCCGGCGACGATTCCGCCTTCCGGGCCGATGAGCCCTACCGTCGCGCCATTCGCGGTATCCGCGGGCGATTGAGCGCCACTGCACTGTCCGTGCTGGGGGAGTTGCCCGCCCACGGCTCCGATGACGGTCTCGAGGCGTATACCGATCCGGCACAGTTGCAGCGGGATCTCGGCATCATCGACACCTCGCTGCGTCGTTTCGGCGACGAGACCATCGCCGACGATCGACTCGATCGGCTCCGAGAAGCGGTGGAGGTGTTCGGATTTCACCTGTCCGGTCTGGACATGCGGCAGAACTCCGAGGTCCACGAAAGCGTCGTCGCAGAGCTTCTGGCGTGGGCCGGAGTTCACCCGGACTACGCGTCGTTGCCGGAAGCCGATCGAGTCGAACTGCTGTCGGCCGAGTTGACGACGCGGCGACCGCTGACTTCGCCGGACGCCGAGTTCAGTGAATTGACCACCAAGGAACTGGCGATCATGGCGGCCGGAGCCAAGGCAGTGCGGGTTCTCGGAGCGGGCGCAGTACCCAACTACATCATCAGCATGTGTACCTCGGTCAGTGACATGCTCGAAGCTGCGGTGCTGCTCAAAGAGGTCGGGGTGCTCGATCCGGGCGTCGGTAGCGAACCCTCCTGCCCGATCGGCATCGTCCCGCTGTTCGAGACGATCGAGGATCTGCAGGGCGGCGCCGACACGCTACTGGCGACTCTGGACATCCCGATCTATCGCGCCATCGTCCGATCTCGCGGTGACAGTCAGGAAGTGATGCTCGGGTACTCCGACTCGAACAAGGACGGCGGGTATCTCGCCGCCAACTGGGCGCTGTACCGTGCCGAACTCGACCTCGTCGATGCCGCGCGTAAGAGCGGAATCAGGTTGAGGCTCTTCCACGGCCGCGGCGGAACCGTGGGACGTGGCGGCGGACCGAGCTACGAAGCGATTCTCGCGCAGCCTCCCGGTGCAGTCGCCGGTTCTCTGCGCATCACCGAGCAGGGTGAGGTGATTGCGGCCAAGTACGCCGAACCGCGCCTGGCGCATCGCAACCTCGAAACACTCATCGCCGCGACTATCGAGTCGACGTTGCTCGACGTCGAAGGACTTGGCAGCGACGCCGATGCGGCCTACGCGGTGTTGGACGAGTTGGCGGCCCTCGCTCGTGCGGCGTACAGCGAATTGGTGCACGACACACCAGGATTCGTGCAGTACTTCGAAGCGTCGACACCGGTCGCCGAGATCGGGGCACTCAACATCGGTTCTCGCCCGGCCTCTCGCAAGCAGACGAAGGCGATCTCCGACCTGCGTGCCATTCCCTGGGTGCTCTCGTGGAGTCAGTCTCGCGTGATGCTTCCGGGGTGGTACGGCACCGGCGCCGCGTTCGAACGATGGATCGACGGGGACGACACTCGGCTCGCCACGTTGACGGCCCTGTACGAGAAGTGGCCGTTCTTCCGAACCGTGCTCTCGAACATGGCCATGGTGATGTCGAAGTCGGATCTCGGTTTGGCGGCCCGTTACGCGGACCTCGTGCCCGACGCCGAACTACGCGATCGAGTCTTCGGAATGATCACCGACGAGCACGAACGCACGATTCGCATGTACAAGGCGATCACGGGCAACGAGAACCTCTTCGCCGACAATTCGGGACTCGAGCGTTCGGTCCACAATCGGTTCCCGTACCTCGAACCTCTCAACCATCTACAGGTCGAGCTGATCCGCCGGTACCGTTCCGGCGACGAGAGCGATCAGGTGCGTCGGGGGATCCAGCTGACGATGAACGGCCTGGCCACCGCACTTCGTAACAGTGGCTAGGTGTAACAGCGGCTGGTTCTGCAGGTTTACCGAGGTGTGCGTGCGGCGACTCTAGAGCCGTCGCACGCACACCTACCGCTGCGCGCAGGACCGAACGGGGACCGCAGTGGATCTGCAATTGAACGGAAGAACTGCCGTGGTCACCGGCGCGGGAAAAGGCATCGGGTTGGCCGTCACGCGCGCACTGGTAGCCGAGGGTGTTCACGTAGTTGCCGGTTCTCGGTCTCTCTCGCCGGAACTCGAATCGCTGCAGTCCGGCGGCGCCGTCACCTTTGTCGGCGTCGATCTCGCGAGTGCCGAAGGATCAACCCGACTACTCGAGGTTGCAGCAGCTAGGGGCGGCGTCGACATTCTGGTCAACAACGTCGGCGCCGTCACCCCGCGAACGAGCGGCTTCGCGGCCATCACAGACGAAGAGTGGGTTTCCTCGTTCAATCTGACGTTCTTGTCGGCTGCACGCACAGTTCGCGCTGCGCTGCCGCAGTTGATCCGCCGAGGTGGCGGGAGCATCGTGACGATCAGTTCGGTCAACGCGTTCTTGCCTGACCCCACGGTGATCGACTACAGCGCCGCGAAAGCGGCGTTGACCAACTTCTCGAAGTCGTTGTCGAAGGAACTCGGCGGGAAGGGGATTCGCGTCAATACCGTCAGCCCTGGTCCGGTGCAGACGGAGTTGTGGCTCGGCGAGCACGGAGTGGCCTCGACGCTGGCGAAGGCGAATGGTTCAGCCGCCGACGATATCGTCGACAGTGCCGCCGCCGGCGCCGAGACGGGCCGATTCACTTTTCCCGAAGAGGTAGCGGACCTGGTGTTGTTCCTCGCCAGCGATCGCGCGGGGAACGTGACGGGCGCGGATTTCGTGATCGACGGCGGGTTGATCAAGACCTTGTGATCATTGCTGCCTGGAACCTGATCATGTGCGCGACGGTCGACGAGGTGATGCACAGGATCACGCCGGACGCGATGACCACCCACAGTCCCCACCCGATGGACGGTCCGGCGGTGTGCCCTGCAGCCTCGGTGCTACGCCGCACAATGGACGCGGCGTTTCCGACGGCAACGATCAAGACGGCGATTCCCACCAGCGGTCCCGTGCAGTGATTCTTCATCTCGGGGGTGACGTCTCGAACCATGAGGGCGATCAGCGCGGTCACCGCGCACAGGGCGAGGGCGAGAGTGATCACTCCGCATTCGTCGATACCACTGTGGTCGAGGGCGGAGGACGACGTCCACGGGCCGAGGCTTCCGGCGACGATCCCGGCGCACGCCCACAGCGATCCGATGAGGCTAGGTCCGAAACGATCGGGCATGAGCGAGGGAACCGCGTGGGTCGTCGGCCTCTGAAACCCGAAGGCGCGTTGGTGATCCGGCTGATTGGGTGTGAACGTCACGCGACGGACCACCTTTCCTCCGCGCCGTCGAGGCGCCCAATCCGATGCTTTTCCGGAGTCTAAGGGCCGCCCAGTTCACTTTTGCCGAATCGACCGAAATTGCTCGAGGCGGCACTACCGGTCAGTGAACGAAGTCCAGAGCTTCCTTGATCCACGCATCGAACTCGACGTTCGAACTCGTACCCGTTCGGTCGACCACGATCCATCCCTTGCTCATCGGCTTACCCCGCATCTCGGGCCAACTCGCACCCTTGTGGGTCAGGAGCTCATCGACTCGATCGGGGTCGCAGCGAACCATGATGTTTCCGTGTGAGTTCGCGCTGGCGGCCAGCTTCCCGTTGACCATGAAACTCAGGCCACCGAACATCTTGACTTCTTCGACGTCGTCCTCGCCCGAGAGCGCGTCGCGGATACGCTCGGCCAACGCTTTGTCGTATGCCATGGAGGCCTCCTGGGGGTGGAGTTCCAGGTTAGATCAGGTGGCGCAGGTACGTCTGCGGGTCGTGCAGGAATCGCTGCCAGTTCGAGACGAGGTCGAGGTCCTCCCAGGCTGCACTCCTGATTCCCCATTCGCCGATCTCGAGCAGATTGGCGTTCGGCAGCGCCGCGATGATCGGCGAGTGCGTCGCGATCAACGCCTGCGCGCCGGATTCCACCAGCTCGCCAAGCAACGCGGCCAGCGTCAAAGTTCCTTGGAAGGAGAGTGCGGCATCGGGTTCGTCGATGAGATAGAAGCCGCCGTCCGAGGTCCTCGACGACAGGATCTCGAGCAGCGCCTCACCGTGGGAGAGGTGATGGTAAAGCGGTTCAGGTCGCCTGGGATTGGGGTTGTCCTCCAAATACGTGTACAGCCCGTGCAAGGTTTCGTCTCGGAGGTAGTACGCCCACTTCGATGCGCCGGGACTCCGCTCGACCACAAGGTCGAGGCCGCCCGGTTCACTCGATCGAGTCTGATGCCGCGTATTGGTCGACCCGCCTTCGGCATTGAGACCGAGAACGGCGGCAAGAATTTCGATGACGGTCGACTTTTCTCGCTCCGTTTTCGCCGACCAGAATGGTGACACCCGGTGGAAGTTCGAGACCGTCCTGAACGATCTGCGCAACAGCGGGCACCGTCATCGGCCAGCTGCCTACATCAGCGCCTGACGATGTCCCGGCTTTGATGCGTCGGATGGGTTGTCTCTGCACGGCCATACGCTCTCACAAGGCTCCGACGGGAACTGGAGCTAGTGGCGCTGCGCGAGCAATTCGACGATTCGGGCCACGAGGTCGAGAGGGATCGGTTTGTTCAGCGGGAACTTCACCGTTGATTTCGCAGCCCGGTACGGGTCGACGGACTTCTCGAACTCTGCATCACCTGCCGGGAGCGGGTACATCGAGATGTGGTGTTTCCAGCCTGCGAAGTGAACCAGATTCTTCCCGTTCACTCTCATGGTGGGCATCTGATAGCTGATGGTTTCATCGAGGCCGGGAACGGTGTTGTGGATCGTCTCGCGGATGCTCTCGAGGACTCGTTGCTCGTCGGCGGGAAACGACGCGATGTATTGGTCGATCGTCGCGAATTCGGCCATGAACGGATCTTAATCACAGTCGGATTCAGTTGGCTCGCCAAAAATCCGGTCGGCTGCCGTCGGTGTCGGTGAACCCGTATTCCGTTCCGAGTTCGCCTGAACTGACCGATCGCTGATTCCATCGCTTCCGATTCGGATCGGCGGCGAGGGCGGCGATCGCACGTCCGATGAATCTTGGTGACTCGGAGCGGGCAAAATCCGCAGGCGCAGTCGGACCATCTCGAACCGGCAACAAAGCGTCACGCCAATTCGATTCGCCGACACCGAAATTGTCGAGCATCATCTCTGATCGCAGGAACCCTGGAGTGATGGCGACGGCAGTACAGCCGAACGGGGCAAGTTCGTGGCCTTGCGAAAATGCAAGCCTGTTCACGGACACCTTCGCCAAGTCGTAGAACACCGAGATGCGATAGTTCGACGCGTTGTATTCGGTAGTGCCGTCGGTTATCTCGGCGACGAGTCCGCCTGGCCGATCGATCATCAGCGGCAGGAGGTGGTGCGACGTGGTGATGTGGGTGTCGATCGCCAGACGCAAGATGTGAAAGCCCTTGTCCAGATCGAGTTCCCATACCGGCGTGTTCCACTCCGCCGGCCCACCCTTGAGCAGTTCCGCGCCCCAGATGTCATTGACCAAGATGTCGATATGTTGATAGTCAGCACGCAAGCGTTCGGAGAGATCAGTCACTTGTTTGCTCTCGAGATGATCGACGGCAATCGGCACGCCGACGCCGCCGAGTTCGGTGACAAGCTCTGCCGTCTCTTCGATGGTTTCGCCGCGCGGATAGTCCGACTGAAGTATTCCGGCAGATGTGCTCCGGCCAGTGCAGATGACGGTTGCACCGGCCTCGCCCAAGGCTGCGGCGATCCCGCGTCCGGCGCCCCTCGTCGCCCCGGCAACAACAGCAACTCGCCCGCGAAGTGCGTCCGGATTCGGTGTCCACGACATTGTTCGATTGTTCTCGCCTGGATTGCTTCGTTCAAGAGCGAGGGCGCTCAGCGGAACCGAACCGTACTCCGCGGCGTCCAAGGAAGTAATTGCTCGAAGAACGAGACAGGGAGAGAAATGAATCGTTGTGTGGGTCAGAGTGCCCGTTGGAGAAGTGGAATCTCGGGATTGAGTTCAGTTGCATCCAAAGGGAATTCGCCTCTGATCCGGACTCGTCTTGTAGTCGGGACTTGCCACTGTGAGAACACCCTCGATGCACCTCCGGGCCGGGAATCGCCTGAAGACGATTCCCGGCCCGGTGTGAAATCAGATCCGTGAAATCAGATCCGTGAAATCAGATTACGGAAGCTGCGAGGCGGCGTCCGTGTCGAGGAACCAACGTGTCGCAACCAAACCGGTGGCACCGGCTGACGGCCAGTCTTCGGCGGAAGCACCTCCGACGGCTTCGGCAACGGCCTCGGCCTTTGCAGCGCCGGAGACGAGTAGCCAGACCTCTTTGGCTCGCCGAACAGCAGGCAGCGTCAGCGTGATACGAACCGGCGGCGGCTTGGGGGAGTCCGTCACCGCGACCACGAAACGCGCTTCTTCGCGAACAGCATCGGTGTGCGGGAACAGTGAGTTGACGTGCCCTTCGTCGCCCATACCGAGCAGGTGCACGTCGAACGTCGGAACCTGATTGCCGTGCGCCTGAGCACCCAGCAGTTGTTCGTACGCCGTCGCCGCACCGTGGGGATCACCGTCGTAGATACCGTCGGATGCAGCCATCGGGTGCACCCGGTCGGGATCGACCGCGACGTGATCGAGGAGTGCCTCACGTGCCTGCACTTCGTTCCGCTCGGGATCGCCGGACGGCAGGAACCGCTCGTCGCCCCAGTACAGATCGATCTGCGACCAGTCGATGTCGCCGGGTGCCGCACGCAACTTCTCGAGAAGTGCGATGCCGGTTCCACCGCCGGTCAGCACGATGGACGCGACTCCGCGAGCTTTCTGGGCGTCGACGATGGTCGTGACCAGGCGTGCGGCAGCAGCATCGACCAGTTTGCCTGCGTCGGAAAACTTCTCTACGACAACTTCACTCATAGGTCACCTTCTCCAGTCCTGCCAGCGCTTCTTCGTAGATCTCGTCTGGATCGAGTCGACGCAATTCCTCGGCGAGGCAATCGCGTGTCTCTCGGCGCCCCAGAGAAACCAACGCGTCAGGCTGACCGGTGCGGATCAAGGTTGCAGTCGTTCCCTCCTGCGGACGACTGATGGAGATGCTGCGGGTCTCGAGCTTCAACTCGACCGTCAGCTCACCCGTACGCCGGATGACCGGACCGTCGATCTTGGCTGCCAGCCAACCGGCGAGAATATCCAGTGCCGGTTCGGTTTTGAGACCGGAGACCACTGCGGAGGTGATCTTCTCGTGCGGCGGCTGATCGAGAGCCGACGCGAGCAGAGCGCGCCAATAGGTGACGCGACTCCAGGCGAGATCGGTGTCACCGGCGGTGTACGACGCGAGTCGACCCTTGATGGTGGCAGTCGGATCGGGCGCGCCGGTGGCATCGGTGATACGCCGTATCGCGAGCCTCCCGACGGGATCCTTGGCCGGAATCTCAGGTGCCTCAAGGGGCCACCAGGCAACAACCGGTGTGTCGGGAAGCAGGAACGGGATGACGACGCTGCTCTCGTGATCGGCCAACGGACCGTAGAGGCGCAGCACCACGACCTCCGAGGCGCCGGCGTCTCCGCCGACACGGATCTGAGCGTCGAGTCGAGGCTCACTCTGCTCATCACCACGCAGAAGCACGATGACGCGGCAAGGGTGCTCTCGGCTTGCCTCGTTGGCAGCCTCGATGGCTTCCTCGGCATTCCCGGTGTCCCTGGTGCAGACGACGAGCGTCAACACTCGCCCCAAGGTGACAGCGCCGCCGGTCTTGCGGACCTCGACCAGTTTTTTGCTGACCTGGACCGTGGTGGTGGACGGCAAATCGAGAATCACTAGGGTCGCCTCCATTCGCGTCCGGTGCGTTGCATCATTTCGTCCGCAGACGGGGGTCCCCACGTTCCGGCCTCGTAGGGTTCCGGCTTACCGCCGGCTGCCCAGTGTTCGAGGACGGGATCGAGGATCTCCCAAGACAATTCGACTTCGGCATTGACCGGGAAGAGAGACGGCTCGCCGAGCAACACGTCGAGGATGAGTCGCTCGTACGCTTCCGGTGACGACTCGGTGAAAGCCTGACCGTACGAGAAGTCCATGTTGACGTCACGGACTTCCATGCTCGATCCGGGGACCTTCGAACCGAACCGCATGGTGACCCCCTCGTCGGGCTGCACCCGGATGACCAGAGCATTCTGGCCGAGGTCTTCGGTCATCGTCTTGTCGAACGGCAGGTGCGGTGCACGTTTGAACACCACCGCGATCTCGGTGACGCGACGGCCGAGTCGTTTGCCGGTACGCAGGTAGAACGGCACACCTGCCCAGCGGCGGGTGTCGACCTCGAGGGTGATGGCGGCAAAGGTCTCCGTGATGGAGTCCGCTGCGAAGCCGTCTTCTTCCAGGAGCCCGACCACGGGCAGCCCGCCCTGCCAGCCGCCCGCGTACTGGCCGCGGGCGGTGGTCTCGTCGAGGGGCTCGGCGAGGCGAGTAGCGGAGAGGACCTTGATCTTCTCCGCCTGCAAGTTGAGCGGCTCGAAGCTGATGGGTTCTTCCATCGCCGTGAACGCGAGCAACTGCAGCAGGTGATTCTGGATCACGTCGCGGGCTGCGCCGATGCCGTCGTAGTACCCGGCACGGCCACCGAGGCCGATGTCCTCGGCCATCGTGATCTGGACGTGGTCGACGTAGTGCGCGTTCCAGATCGGATCGAACAACTGGTTCGCGAAGCGCAGAGCCAGGATGTTCTGGACGGTTTCCTTGCCGAGGTAGTGGTCGATACGGAAGACCGTGTCCTCGGGGAACACCTTGTTGACGACGGCGTTCAGTTCGCGAGCGCTCTCGAGGTCGTGACCGAACGGCTTCTCGATGACGACTCGCCGCCACTGACCGTCCTCGGCCTGCGCGAGGCCCGACGCCGACAGCTGCTCGAGCACCTGAGGAAACGCGTTGGGCGGAATCGCAAGGTAGAAACCGTGATTGCCGCCGATGCCACGCTCGTTGTCGAGCGTGGCCAACGTGTCGGACAGGTTCTGGAAGGCCTCGGCCTCGTCGAAACTGCCCTCCACGAACCGGATGCCTTCGGCGAGCCGCTCCCACACGTCCTGACGGAACTTGGTGCGAGCGCCGTCCTTGACTGCTTCGAGGACGACGTTCGCGAAGTCCTCGTCCGTCCAGTCACGCCGGGCGAACCCGACCAGTGCGAATCCGGGCGGCAACAGTCCACGGTTGGCGAGGTCGTAGATGGCGGGCATGAGCTTGCGCCTGGCAAGGTCGCCGGTAACACCGAAAATCACCAGGGCGCAGGGCCCCGCAATGTGCGGAAGCCGTTTGTCGGTGCTGTCCCGAAGGGGGTTCACCCAATCTGATGCCGCCGCGGAATCGCTCACAGGCTCAGCTCTTCTGGGTTGCTGCGCGGAGCTGCTCGGCGGTTGCGTCGAGCAACTCGTTCCAGGACACCTCGAACTTGTCGACGCCCTCTGTCTCGAGGACCTTGAACACGTCCGCAAGATCGATGCCGACTGCAGCGAGCTGATCGAAGACCGCCTGCGACTCCTGAGCGGTGCCCGAGATCGTGTCGCCGGTGATCTCGCCGTGGTCGGCGAGAGCGTCGAGCGTCTTCTCCGGCATGGTGTTGACCGTGTTCGGCGCAACCAACTCGGTGACGTAGAGCGTGTCGGGGTAATCCGGGTTCTTCACGCCGGTCGACGCCCACAGCGGACGCTGAGCCTTGGCGCCGTCGGCCAGAAGAGCCTGGAAGCGCGGCTGCACCTCGAAGATCTGCTGGTACGCGTTGTACGCCAGACGTGCGTTTGCGAGTGCAGCCTTGCCACGAAGCTCGAGGGCTTCCGGCGTGCCGATTGCCGTGAGGCGGTTGTCGATCTCGGAATCCACGCGGGAAACGAAGAACGAGGCGACCGACTCGATGGAGGAGATGTCGCGGCCGGCAGCCTTGGCGGTGTCGAGACCGTCGAGGTATGCGCCCATGACTGCTTCGTAGCGCTCGACCGAGAAGATCAAGGTGACGTTGACGCTGATGCCCTCGCCGATCACCTTGGCGATGGCGGGAATGCCTGCCAACGTCGCGGGGATCTTGATCAGGACGTTCGGGCGATCGACGATCTTGTGCAGCTCGATCGCCTGCGCGACGGTGGCGTCGGTGTCGTGTGCCAGGCGAGGATCGACCTCGATGGACACGCGTCCGTCGACGCCGTTCGACGCCTCGAACTGCGGAGCCAGGATGTCACACGCAGCACGCACGTCGTCGGTGGTCACCGCGGTGATGGTGGCGTCGACATCGGCGCCGCGCTGTGCGAGCTCACGGACCTGAGCGTCGTAGGCCGATCCCTTGGAGAGTGCTGCCTGGAAGATCGACGGGTTGGTCGTGACGCCCACGATCGACTTCGTGTCGATGAGGTTCTGCAGGTTGCCGGACTGGATGCGATCTCGCGAGAGGTCGTCGAGCCAGATGGAAACGCCTGCAGCGGAGAGCTTTTCGGTATTCACGTTCTGTGTCATCGAGATCATCCCTTCACAGCTGCGAGGGAGCGCTGCGCGGCTTCGACAGTCGCGTCGGCAGTGATGCCGAACTCCCGGAACAAGGTCTTGTAATCGGCGGAAGCGCCGTAGTGCTCGAGCGAGACGGCCTGACCGGCGTCGCCGAGGATGCGCCACCACGGCATCGCGATGCCGGCTTCGACGGACACACGCGCGCGGACGGCGGGCGGAATGACCTCGTCGCGGTACGCCTGATCCTGCTCGAGGAACCAGTCGAGGCAGGGCACGGAGACGACGCGGGTTGCGACGCCCTGAGCTTCGAGGGTCTCGCGAGCCTCGGTGGCCAGATGCAGTTCGGAACCGGTGGCCAGCAAGATGACCTCGGGCGAACCGTTGGCTGCGTCGACGAGGACGTAAGCGCCGCGCTTGACTCCCTCGGCAGCCTTCTCCTTGGTGCCTTCGAGAACCGGGATGTCCTGGCGGGTGAGTGCCAGAGCCGTCGGGCCCGTCTTGTTCTCGAGTGCTGCCTGCCATGCGAACGAGGTCTCGTTGGCGTCACCCGGGCGGACGACGGCGAGGTTCGGGATCGCACGAAGAGCAGCGAGGTGCTCGACCGGCTGGTGAGTCGGGCCGTCTTCGCCGAGACCGATGGAGTCGTGGGTCCAGACGTAGGTGACGGCAGTCTTCATCAGTGCGGCCAGGCGAACCGCCGGACGCATGTAATCGGAGAAGACCATGAAGGTTCCGCCGTACGGGCGGGTCGGGCCGTGCAGCGCAATGCCGTTGAGGATCGAGCCCATCGCGTGCTCACGGATACCGAAGTGGAGTGTGCGGCCGTAGGGCTGCGCATTCCAGTCGTTGGTGGAGATGGAGAAGGGGCCGAACGAATCTGCACCCTTGATGGTGGTGTTGTTGCTGCCTGCGAGGTCGGCGGAGCCGCCCCACAGCTCGGGCAGGATCGGTCCGAGCGCGTTGAGTGCCGAACCGGAGGCCTTGCGAGTCGCAACGCCCTTGGCGTCGGCCTCGTAGGTCGGCAGAGCGTCTGCCCAGCCGGCGGGGAATTCCCCGGCGAACAGGCGGTCGAAGAGTTCCTTGCGCTCGGTCTCACGTGCGGCCCACGCGTCGAACTCGACCTGCCATGCCTTGCGTGCGTCGGCGCCGCGGGAGACGACCTCACGGGCGTGAGCCAGCGCGTCGGCGTCGACGTCGAAGGACTTGGCCGGATCGAAGCCGAGGGCTTCCTTGACCGCGGCAACCTCGTCGGCACCGAGAGCGGAGCCGTGGACGTCGCCGGTGTTCATCTTCTTCGGAGCCGGGAAACCGATGATGGTGCGGAGCAAGATGATGGACGGACGATCGACGACGGCCTTGGCCGCGGCAACCGCGTCGAGGATGCCGGAGACGTTCTCGCCACCTTCGACGTGCTGAACGTGCCAGCCGTACGCCTCGTATCGCTTTCCGACGTCTTCGCCGAGAGCGATGGTGGTGTCGTGCTCGATGGAGATCTTGTTGTCGTCGTAGAAGACGATGAGGTTGCCCAGTTCCTGGACACCGGCGAGGGACGAGGCCTCGGACGTGACGCCTTCTTCGATGTCACCGTCGGACGCGATCACATAGATGTGATGGTCGAAGGGGGAGGAGCCGACCGGGGTCTCCGGATCGAACAGTCCGCGCTCACGACGCGCGGCCATCGCCATGCCGACTGCGGAGGCGAGACCCTGGCCCAGCGGACCGGTGGTCATCTCGACGCCGACGGTGTGGCCGACCTCGGGGTGACCGGGGGTCAGAGCGCCCCACGTGCGGAGAGCTTCGAGGTCAGCGAGCTCGAGACCGTAGCCCGACAGGTAGAGCTGGGTGTACAGCGTCAAGGACGAATGACCACAGGAAAGAACGAAGCGGTCACGGCCGACCCATTCTGCATCCGAAGGATCGTGGCGCATGACGCGCTGGAAGAGGGTGTATGCCAACGGCGCCAAGCTCATTGCAGTTCCGGGATGGCCGTTGCCGACCTTCTGAACCGCGTCGGCGGCGAGCACGCGGGCGGTATCGACAGCCTTGGTGTCCAGGTCGGTCCAGTCCGAGGGGTGGACGGGTTGCGTGAGGACGTGGATCTCGTCTGTGATCGACACTGGCAGATGTCTCCTGACATGGTGTACGTGGATTGCGAGGGTGGGGTGTCCCTCCACTGCGTAACCCAGCCTAATGGTCCTGGCTGTCCGGGTCGATTCGGTTCCTCAATGGCTGCGGTCTACCATCGTTCGTAGTAGAGAACAGTGTCAGCAGTGTGTCGTGAAGAGTTAGTGCGGTAACGCGTGGTGCAAGGAGAGAACGTGCGGACAGGGCAACAGCCGAGCGGACATGGCTTCGGCAGCCCAGGTGCCGCCCCGCGGGCGACCAATACCGATACGGTGTGGGGTCGCGCAACGGGCAAGGTTCTGGCTTATATCGCGCTCACGAAGCCGCGAGTGATCGAATTGCTGTTGGTGGCAACCATTCCGGCAATGCTGCTGGCCGATCGCGGAACAGTCGACATCGTTCTGATCCTCAGCACCCTGTTCGGTGGCTGGATGGGCGCGGCGAGTGCGAACTCGCTCAACTGCGTCGTCGACGCCGACATCGACAAGGTCATGAAGCGCACGGCGAAGCGTCCGCTGGCGCGCGAGGCGGTGCCGACACGTAACGCGCTCGTCTTCGGGCTTCTGCTCGGACTCGCATCGTTCCTGTGGCTGTGGTGGCGAGCCAACCTCCTCGCCGGCATCCTCGTCGTGATCACGATCGCGTTCTACGTCCTCATCTACACGATGGTGCTCAAGCGTCGTACCTGGCAGAACGTCATCTGGGGTGGCGCTGCCGGATGCATGCCCGTGCTAGTCGGCTGGGCCGCTGTCACCGGGTCGCTGAGCTGGCAGCCCGTCGTGCTGTTCCTGATCATCTTCTTCTGGACGCCGCCGCACACCTGGGCGCTCGCCATGCGCTACAAAGAGGACTACAAAGCTGCCGGTGTTCCCATGCTTCCGGTGATCGCCACCGAAGAGCACGTCACCAAGCAGATCCTGTTCTACAGCTGGGCAATGGTCGTCACGACGCTTGTCCTCGTGCCCGCTTCGGGCGTCATCTACGCCGCCATCACCATCGTCGCCGGTGCGTGGTTCCTGCTCATGGCACATCAGCTGTACCGCAGCGTTCGTGGCGGTGCTCAGGTCAAGCCGCTGCGCCTGTTCCTGCAGTCCAACAACTATCTTGCGATCGTTTTCGTCGGCCTCGCCGTCGACTCGGTTCTCGGACTCCAGACGATCAGCGACATGCTCAGCTGATTCTGCTGTGCGCCTTTATCAACCGCGGGCGGTTAATAAAGGCGCACAGCACTTCGTTAGGGGATCAGAACGATTGATCCTGTCGTTGCTCGACCTTCCAGATCCCGATGGGCCGTCGCCGCATCGGCGAGGGTATACTCGGCGCCGACGCGAATATCGAGTTTCCCGGCCGCAATGGCGTCGAAGACATCGCCGGCACGCCAGGTCAGTTCCTCGCGAGTGCGAATGTGGTGCGCGAGCGTCGGACGCGTCAGGAACAGCGATCCCGACGAGTTGAGCCGCTGCGGATCGACAGGCGGAACCGGTCCACTGGCCGCACCGAACAACGCGACCGTGCCGCGGATACGCACGGAAGCCAAGCTCGAATCGAAGGTCGTCGCGCCGACACCGTCGTACGCTGCCGCTACTCCTTCGCCGCCGGTCAATTCCCGCACACGCGCTGCGATGTCCTCTTCGTACCGCAAGACCTCCGAGGCGCCGGCGCCACGCGAGAGTTCTTCCTTCGCATTCGATGACACAGTGGTGATGACCTTCGCACCGAGGCTGACGGCCATCTGCGTCAGGATCAACCCGACGCCACCCGCACCTGCGTGCACGAGCACGGTGTCGCCGCTCTGGATCGAATACGTCGACTTCGCGAGGTAGTGCGCTGTCATCCCCTGCAGGAGCGCCGACGCCGCGGCCGAGGCGGGGACACCGTCGGGCACTTTCACGGCGACTGCGGCGGGAACAGCCACCTTCTCGGCATAGCTGCCGGTGGCCGCAGCCCACGCGACACGGTCGCCCACAGTGAATTCGGAGACGTCGGATCCGACAGCTTCGACAACACCGCTGCCCTCGTCGCCGGGAATGTAGGGGAGCGGACGCTTGTACTGGCCCATTCGGAAGTACGTGTCGATGAAATTGATGCCGATCGCTTCGGTCTTGACGAGTAGATCGCCTGGGCCGGGTGTCGGTTCGGGTTGTTCGGTCAGAGTCAGAACCTCTGGTCCGCCGGTCTCGGTCACGTAGATGGCTCGCATGGTTTCTGTTCTACACCCGAGGCGGCCGACGCTCAGTCCATGCCTGGTGTCGCTTTCGGGCTACCGACCAGTATTGTCGAGTCATGAGCACCGATACCGAGAAGTCGGACGCCACCCCGTCCGCGCCGGAACTGCCGAAGTCCACGGTGAACGCCATCACCAAGTTCGTCGCCGAGCACGGCGGCACCGCCAGCGCGGTCATCCAGCCGGTCGGCCTCGCCGGCGTCCGCATCACCCTCGTAGGTGCCGACGGCATCCTCGGTGATCAGGTCGTCGAGGACCTCGCCACGGCCAACGCGGTCGTCGCTTCCTTCGACACCGTCACCGTTGCCGAGTGGGAGCGTGAGCTGACGAGCATCGTCACCCCGCAAGACGGCCACTTCAAGAAGATGGCCGGTTGGGTCGCCAACCAGACTCGGTTCCCGAAAGCACGCAACGAATCCTGAAACGACGTGTGGGGCGTAGGAACACCTTTCGGTGTTCCTACGCCCCACACGTGTAAGTATCAGGCAGCTGGTACGGGCGAACTGGTCGGCGTGAACTGGCGAGTCTTACCCGCAGCCCACACTGCAGCGGTCGCAGCAGTGCACAGACCGGCACCGGCGACGTGCATGATCACCAGGACCTCCGGCACATCGGTGAAGTACTGAACGACACCGATGAGTGACTGCGCGAGGATAAGCCCCAGGAGGACCTTCAAGCGGATCTTCACCGCCGCTGATGTCCCGACCGCATACAGGCCGAAGGTCAGACCCACGACCAGTGCGAGGTATCCGACCAGCAACTGCGAGTGCAGATGAACGAGCGTCACGATCTCGATTTCCAGGCGGGGCACCGTTCGGTCCAGTCCCTTGTCACCCGCGTGCGGGCCTGCACCCGTTACGAGGGTGCCAGCGACCAGCACGCCGGCCAGCGCAACTCCGGACAGCGCGGTCAGCCAACGCAGCGGCTTCGGCATCACGATCAGAGTTGTTGCCTCGTCGGGTTCGGCGATCTTCGCGTACATCACCGTGGCGACCCAGACCATCAGCATCGACGCCACCAGGTGGATTGCCACCGTCCACCACAGCAGGCCTGTGAGGACGGTGATACCGCCGATCACTGCCTGCACGACCGTGCCGAGCGGCATCATCCAGGCGTAGACAAGCACCTCTTTGCGGCGGCGAGCGCGAGTCACCGCGAGCACGATAGCGGCCGCGACAATCACAACCAGGAACGTGAGCAGACGGTTGCCGAATTCGACGGCTTGATGAATCACCGCGACCTGTCCGTGGCCGACCGGGACGAAGCTACCGGGGAAGCACTGCGGCCACGTCGGGCAGCCGAGTCCCGAGTCCGTCACGCGCACCACCGCGCCGGTGACAGCGATACCACCCTGCGTCAGGATCACGATGAACGCGATGATCTTCTGCGTTTTCAGCGAGGGGAGAGGTAGTCGATCCACCAAGCGTAAAAATCCGGCATACACACGATTCACCACGCCAACGATGGTAGTTCCCCGTCAACTACACAGTGTCGTTGGGGGCAGCTCGCTCCGCGCCTGCCCCGTGTCGTTGGGGGCAGCTCGCTCCGCGCCTGCCCCGTGTCGTTGGGGGCAGCTCGCTCCGCGCCTGCCCCATGTCGTCGGGACCAGAACTGCGCAGCGCCGTGGGGCCCAGCTCGCATCAGTTCGCGCGAACCCGCACGATTCCCGAGATCGTTCCCTGGAAGTACTCGCCGGACTCGGTGATGAGTGCCGACATCTGCAGGGTGTCGTTGAGGATGGTCGACGGCAGCGGAGTCGAACCGATCTGTGACCCGTCCTTCGAGTCGATCACCGCGAACGAGTAACCGTCCAGCGGAGAGGTGTTCGCAGCGCCGTCCCGTGTCACGGTGTAGATCGAGCCGTCAGCCGTCGACAGGTGGGGTACCGCGGAGCTACGAATGGTGTTGTCCCACACGACATGGCAGCCGACCGGATCGATGTCGACGCGGGTCATTCCGCCGTTGAAGGGTGCCGTGGCGGGGACTGCTGGACCGGCACCTTCAGGAGTCGTGGGGTACGGGTATCCGTAAGTGCCGGCGACGTAGACGGAATGACCGATGCCTACGGGGGAGTTCTCGCTGCCGCTCGGCGAGCCGTCCTGGCTGGCCGCGGACAACACCGGCTGCGTGCACACCTCGGCGCCCGTGTCAGCGCGATAGACGTGCAAGCTCACCGTCGGATGAGCGTTGTCGACGATGGTCAAGAAATCGCTGCCTGTCGAAGGACCGAAGTACGTCGGCGTCGATCCGGTTCCCCAGCTGAGCTGACCCGGATTGCGGGCAGGCCCGCGGTCGTACGGCTGACGCCAGTCGATGACGACCTCGTCGCCGCTTCGCTTCAGTTGGTAGAGCGCGTGGGTTGTCGCGACGGCAGTACCCGTCGGTGAGGTGGAGATGCTGTTCTGCACCTGTTCACCCTCGGGAAGCGCAATGCTGTGCGCGATCCGATCCGTGCCGACATACCCCACGGTGCCGTGCCCGGTGGCGAACCAGACATTGCCTTCCCAGTCCGGAGCGAGGCCGGTGACGTTGTCGTCGGAGGCGACCGCACCACTGAGATCGATGACATCCGCGAGTTCCAGACGCCAACTGCCGTCCGGATTTTGCGCATGGGAAATGCGAACCAGTTGACGGTTTCCGTCGACGGCGACGAGACGGTTCTCGTTGTCGAGGTAGGCGTAGACGCCGCCGAGCAGACTGCCCTTCGCGAGCGGCAGTTGTGCCACGGATCTACCCAACGGCGTGGCGTCGGCCTTCGGATCGATCAAATGGATGGTGGGGATCTGGCCGATCATCGTCGTGCAGAGCGAGACGACCATGCCGTCGGAACCCTGGAGAACCGTCGGGCAGGCGGCCATCATCGGGAAGGCAGTGACCTCGTGGGGGCCGGTTCCGGGACCAGGCAGCGGAGTGACGTCGGACGAGCCGGCGTCACCGTGCATGGTGGAGGTGCCGACGGGACCGAGGTACGGATTTGCAGGTGCGAGTGGACCGGACACCGAAGGGGTCGCCGTTGCGGGTCCGGCACACAACATCACTGTTGCGGCGACACAGCCGACGATCTGAGCTGTCCGTCGTGTACTCACGTGAACTTGAACCACCTTGCTGCGCAGACACCGGCCACCGCGGCCCAGATGAGAAGTACGAGAATCGAGAACCAGTCCATCGAGGTGTCGAGGGCCGCTTCGAGTGCATGTGCGAGAGCGCCGGAGGGAACTATTCGCACCAGCGTGTGAACAGCGGTCGGCAGTTCGCCACTGGCGAAGACCACACTGCCGATGCCCACCATGATGAACCACAAGACGTTGGCGAGCGCGAGAACGATCTCTGCGCGCAACGTGCCGCCGAGCAGCAGTCCGAGCGCTGCAAAGGTGACGGTACCGATGGCAATGACCACGGCGCCGAGTAGAAGTTCGACGACCGACGGACGCCACCCCAACGCCAAGCCGATGGCACCGAGCAGCAGTGACTGCAGGGCAACAACGATGATGACGGCAGCGCTCTTACCGGCGATGATTCCCCACCGTGGGAGGGGAGTGGCACCGAGTCGTTTGAGCGCGCCGTATCGGCGATCGAATCCGACGGCGATGGCCTGTCCGGTGAACGCCGTCGACATCACGGCAACCATCATGACACCAGGGAGCACGGTATCGACCCGAGAATCGCCCAAATCGCCGATCGGAAGTAGACACAGTCCGATGAGGAGGGTGATCGGGATGAACATGGTGAGTAGCAATTGCTCACCGTTGCGGAGCAGCAGAGTCAGCTCCAGTTTGGTCTGCGCCGCCAGCATCTTGGCCGCCGAACTGGGGCGGGGATCCGGCGAGAAGGTGCCTGGCTCGAAGCGGTTCTCGGCGAGCCGCCGGTCTCTGGCAACGCTGATGGGACTGCTCTGGCCGTTCGACGCTGTTTCGTTCATGACCTTGATCTCCGTCATCCCCTCAGTTCCCGGCCCGTCAATTCGAGGAAGACGTCTTCCAGACTCCGTTGATCGACGCGAATGTCGTTGATCAGCACGTCCTGATCGGCACACCACGTCGCAACTGTTGCCACGGTTGCCGGATCGATTGCACCTTCGACGACGTAGGTGCCGGGGTTGGATTCCTCGATGCGGAACCCGGCGAGTGAACCGGCCAGCGAATCGAGGCTCAAACCGGGAACCGTCGTCAGACGGAGTTGTCCTTCGGCGCCCTTGCTGGTGACCTCGGCCGGCGTTCCCGACGCGACGATCTTGCCGTGGTCGATGATGACCAGTTCGTCGGCGAGCGCTTCGGCCTCGTCCATGAGGTGCGTGGTGAGCAGAACGCTCACGCCGTCGCGTCGCAGAGCGTCGATGAGTTCCCACACGAGTAGACGCGCCTGAGCGTCGAGTCCGGCGGTGGGTTCGTCGAGAAATACCAATTCGGGACGGCCGACCAGCGCGCATGCCAGGGACAGTCGTTGCTGCTGGCCTCCGGAGAGACGACGGTACGGGGTCTTGCGCGCATCGGTGAGGCCGAGTTTGGAAAGCAGCCAGGCGGGATCGAGCGGGTCGGCCGAGTATGCGGCGACGAGGTCGAGCATTTCTCCGGCCTTGGACCCGGGGTACGCGCCGCCGCCTTGCAACATGACGCCGATTCGCGATCGGACTTCACCGGAGTCGGCGATGGGGTCGAGTCCGAGCACCCGAACGGTGCCGGCGTCTGGGGTGACGAACCCTTCGCACATCTCGACGGTGGTTGTCTTACCGGCTCCGTTGGGGCCGAGCAGGGCAACGACCTGGGCCGTCTCGACAGTGAGATCGATACCGTCGACGGCTCGAACACCGTCGAAGGACTTGACGACACCCTGGATCTGTACCGCCGGCGTCGACGATCTGGAGGCTCTCGAGGTCACGGGGAATCAGCGTAAGCCCCCGCCGAGTTGTCTTCGTCTACCGGTCCGCCTTTCGTGATCTCCGCTACTGGCTTGTCGCTACGCCAGGGGAGTGAATTGCGGGTGAAGACGATGAGCGTTCCGGCGGTGAGGATGGTCGCGATGACGGCCTGCACGATCATGAACGGAAGATATTCGGCGCCGTTGGACATCAACATGACGCTGACGATCGAAGTGAAGACCACAGCTGGGATACGGAAGATCGGCGCGGTGGCCCACGCGGCCAACGGGAGAATCGCCCACAGCAGGTACCACGGCTGAACGACGGGGAACAGGAGAACGATCGCGCCGAGGGCGATGCCGAGTCCACCGACCGGGTGAATGCGACCCATGTATACCGAGATCATCATCCGCGCGGTGATGAGCATCGCGACGAGATACGCGATGGGCCGCGTGATCGTGAGGATCGCGGTGGTGTGATCACCGAGCCCGAGCAGTACGCCGGCCAGTCCCGTGCCGACGCCCAGCAGCGTCGGGATGGACATCCAACTCCGCACCGCCGTTGCGGTACCGAGCGTGTTGATCCAACCCATGCCGAGCCCACTGGCCACGCTGATGACGAACGTGACGACGGCGGCAACGATGCCCAGAAGAATCGCGGCTCCCGCCAGTGCTTTCCAGGTTCCACCCCAACGCCGGGCCAAGGCCATGCCGACAAATCCCAGTGCAAGCAAGGACGGAATCTTGACCGTCGAGGACAACGCGATCAACCCGGATCCCGCGACGAGATAGAACAGTGCTTGCCCACGGATGGGCTCGGACCCTTCGACTGCCCGGAGGGCGATCTCGATTCCGGCGAGCATCAACCCGAGCATGAGAGCTTCGTTGTGGATGCCGGCTACCAAGTGGAAGAGCAACAGCGGGTTCGCGGCACCGAGCCAGAGTGAACTGACGGCAGAGACACCGCATCGCTTGGCCAGTCGCGGTATCGCCCACACGATGAGCGCGACGCCGGCCAGTGCGAGCAGGCGGTGCAGGAAGATTCCGGCAACGATGTTGTCGCCGGTCAGTGAGCTGATCCCGCGTCCCAGCCACAGGAAGAACGGTCCGTACGGAGCTGGGGTGTCGCGCCAGATCGTCGGAACCGTGCGGGTCAGAACGTGGTCGACGCCCAGCGCCGCCTTGGGGCCGATGGCATACGGATCGAGTCCACGGGCCGCGATTTCGCTTTGTGCCAGATACGAGTAGACGTCGCGGCTGAACATCGGCGGCGCGACCGAGAGCGGCAGGATCCACAGCAGAAGTGTGCGGTCCAGCTGAGAACGGGTCATGCGCCGCGGCGCGCCGGAACGGCTGCGTATGTCTCCGACAGCGAATCGGCCCATCATCAGCCAGGCGAGAACGACGAGCACGGTTCCGGTCATCGTCATGGTGAGTGAGACGGTCGGCATACGTCCGGGCAGGCTGAGGACTCGAAGTCCTGCGGTCGGATTCTGAAGGACGGGTTGTGCGCCCGCGCCGAGTGCGCCGACTGCCATCAGTACCGCGCCGGTTGCTCCGAATCTGCGGATCCCGCGCAGTTGTGCAGTTTCCTTCGCATTCAGGCCCGGGCGCTCGTCTTCGTCGCCGTGCAACACCGCGGCCATACTCTGCCGGGGAGCGGAACCGAAAGGCCGAACGCCGATCGTGGAAAGCGCGAGTGCCTTGGGTTTTTCCAGCAGGATCGCGCGCGCCGATCGCGCGGTCGTCGTCTTCTCGGGGGTCTGCGGCACACCAGGCAGCGTAGCGGCTCCATCCAGCCGGACAGACAAGCACAAACAACGTACGTTGTCCGGATATTCCCGAATGTAATGCAGGTTGCCCTTAGTAGACCTGCGAAAAGAATTCCGTCACACTTGTGTTGTGAAAAGAAATGCGTCAGACCCTCGAAGCAAGGAAGTTGCAGGTCAGCCCACTGTAGCGACCTCGCAGAGTGCTGTCGCAAATCCGGTGACGGTGGGCGTCGAAGGCCAGACCCGGGCCGCAGTGGTCAAGCTGCTACTCGAAGAAGGCCCCATTACCGCCTCCGAAATCGGCACACGCCTCGGTTTGAGTGCCGCAGGTGTCCGACGTCACTTGGATGCGTTGATCGAGTCCGGCGAAGCCCGAACGGCTTCGGCGTCGTCGCTGCGCCAGCGCGGACGAGGTCGTCCCGCCAAGCAGTTCCAGATCACCGCGACCGGTCGCGGGCGCCTGGGCCACACCTACGACGATCTGGCGGGAGCCGCGATGCGGCAACTCCGTGAAATCGGCGGAGATGCGGCAATCGAGGAATTCGCCAAGCGTCGGGTTCAGGCGATCGTCGGAGACGTCGAACCGGCTGATCCGACGGATGTCGACAACGTCGAAGCGACAGCGGACGCAATCGCCGAAGCTTTCAACGCGGTGGGGTTCGCAGCGTCGACCCGGCCGGTCGGCAACGGTGTGCAGATCTGCCAACATCACTGCCCGGTTTCCCATGTGGCAGAAGAGTTTCCGGAACTGTGCGAAGCAGAGCAGCAAGCATTCCGGCAGTTGCTCGGAACGCATGTCCAGCGTCTGGCAACCATCGCCAACGGTGACTGCGCCTGCACGACGCACGTGCCCCTCGTGTCCACCGGGAGTAGATGACCGGACCACAGTGTTCTACCGAGAGTTCTACCGAGAGTGTTGTTCTACAGAGTGATTCCGCAGAGCAGCGTTCGAATAGAGATTTTTCAGCTAGTTCTTCAAAGTCAGAACTGCTCGACTGCAGCGACCAGCCCTCGCTGAAACCGAGCAGCCGTCAAGAAACAAGACTCCGGAAGGAGCTCGCATGACCGTCACATCAGACCAGGCGACTACCACTGCGGCAGCAGGCACCGAGCCGCTCACGCAGGAAGAGACCATCGCGTCCCTCGGTCATTACGGCTACGGCTGGTCCGATTCCGACGAAGCCGGAGCCAGCGCGCAGCGCGGGTTGTCCGAGGCTGTCGTGCGGGACATCTCCGCCAAGAAGAGCGAGCCCGAGTGGATGCTCGACATCCGGCTCAAGGCGCTGCGCACCTTCGACAAGAAGCCGATGCCGAACTGGGGCAGCGACCTCGAAGGCATTCACTTCGACAACATCAAGTACTTCGTCCGGTCCAGCGAGAAGCAGGCCGAGTCGTGGGAAGACCTGCCCGAGGACATCAAGAACACGTACGACAAGCTAGGCATCCCCGAGGCGGAGAAGCAGCGCCTCGTTGCCGGCGTCGCAGCTCAGTACGAGTCCGAGGTCGTCTACCACTCGATCCGTGAGGATCTCGAGGAGCAGGGCGTCATCTTCCTCGACACGGACACCGGCCTCAAGCAGCACCCGGAGCTGTTCAAGGAGTACTTCGGATCGGTCATCCCGGCCGGCGACAACAAGTTCTCCGCGCTGAACACCGCCGTGTGGTCGGGCGGCTCGTTCATCTACGTTCCGCCGGGAGTCCACGTGGACATCCCGCTGCAGGCGTACTTCCGCATCAACACCGAGAACATGGGTCAGTTCGAGCGCACCCTGATCATCGTCGACGAAGATGCCTCCGTGCACTACGTCGAGGGTTGCACCGCGCCGATCTACAAGTCCGATTCACTGCACTCGGCCGTAGTCGAGATCATCGTGAAGAAGGGCGGCCACTGCCGTTACACGACCATCCAGAACTGGTCCAACAACGTCTACAACCTGGTGACCAAGCGCACCAAGGTCGAAGCCGGCGGATCCATGGAGTGGGTCGACGGCAACATCGGCTCCAAGGTCACCATGAAGTACCCGGCCGTGTGGCTGATGGGCGAGTACGCCCGCGGTGAGGTTCTCTCCGTCGCGTTCTCCGGTGAGGGCCAGCACCAGGACACCGGCGCCAAGATGCTCCACCTCGCGCCGCACACGTCCTCGACCATCATCAGCAAGTCTGTCGCCCGTGGCGGTGGACGTGCGTCGTACCGCGGTCTGGTTCAGGTCAACAAGGGTGCCCACGGCTCCAAGTCGACCGTCAAGTGTGACGCTCTGCTCGTCGACCAGATCAGCCGCAGCGACACCTACCCGTACGTCGACATCCGCGAGGACGACGTCACCATGGGTCACGAGGCCACGGTTTCCAAGGTCAGCGACGATCAGCTCTTCTACCTGATGAGCCGCGGACTGACCGAGGACGAGGCGATGGCCACCATCGTGCGTGGATTCGTCGAGCCCATCGCGAAGGAACTCCCGATGGAGTACGCGCTCGAGCTCAACCGCCTTATCGAACTTCAGATGGAAGGGGCTGTGGGTTAGTGACCACGCCAGAGACCGGAGTCATCGGAGCTGTTGCCGGGGAGAACCCGACCGCTCCAGTAAAGGGTGCAGCCACCGGCTCGCCCATCACGAACAAGGGTGAGCAGTTCTCCTCGTTCGACGTCAATGCATTCGAGGTCCCGGGCGGACGTGACGAGATCTGGCGGTTCACCCCACTGCGTCGTCTGCGCGGCTTGCACGACGGCAGTGCCGTTGCCAACGCTCAGGTCACCGTCGAGGTGGACGGGGGAAGCGACATCACCGTCGAGACCGTCGGCCGTGACGACGAGCGTCTGGGCAAGGCTGGTGTTCCTGCGGATCGCATTGCAGCGCAGGCGTACTCGAGCTTCGAGACTGCGACGGTCATCTCGGTTGGCGCCGAGGTCGAGGTCGAGAAGCCCGTCGTGGTCACCATGACCGGCCCCGGAGTCGACAATGTCGCCTTCGGGCACACCCAGATTCGTCTGGCGCAGTTCGCCAAGGCGACGTTCGTGATCGACCAGCGCGGCAGCGGAACCTTCGCGGAGAACATCGAATTCGTTCTCGGTGACAGCTCGCAGTTGACCGTGGTGGCGATTCAGGACTGGGCGGACGATGCAGTTCACGTCACGTCACACCATGCTCGCCTGAACCGCGACGCAGTGCTTCGGTACACCTCGATCAGCCTGGGCGGCGACCTGGTTCGCCTGTCCGCCACCGTCAAGTACGACGGACCGGGCGGCGACGCCGAACTGCTCGGCCTGTACTTCGCCGACGCCGGCCAGCATCTGGAACAGCGTCTGCTGGTGGATCATTCGCAGCCCAACTGCAAGTCCAACGTGGTCTACAAGGGTGCGCTTCAGGGCGATCCCGGATCCGGCAAGCCCGACGCGCACACCGT
Source organism: Rhodococcus sp. IC4_135 (assembly GCF_011602025.1). Taxonomy (NCBI): domain Bacteria; kingdom Bacillati; phylum Actinomycetota; class Actinomycetes; order Mycobacteriales; family Nocardiaceae; genus Rhodococcus; species Rhodococcus sp. IC4_135. Next base: position 277,397 of record NZ_JAAOLG010000004.1, on the reverse strand, counting down.
GTGGATCGGCGACGTTCTCATCCGCGCCGCAGCGGAGGGCACCGACACGTTCGAGCTCAACCGCAACCTGGTGCTGACCGACGGCGCCCGCGCCGACTCGGTTCCGAACCTCGAAATCGAGACCGGTGAGATCGTCGGAGCCGGTCACGCAAGTGCAACGGGACGTTTCGACGACGAGCAGCTGTTCTATCTGCGTGCTCGTGGTATCCCGGAGGATCAGGCTCGTCGTCTGGTCGTACGTGGGTTCTTCCACGAAATCATCAACAAGATCGCTGTTCCCGAGGTGCGCGATCGCCTCGAAGCCGCAGTCGAAGCCGAACTCGCAGCCGTCGGCTCCTGACCGCCCCGCCGGCGACACCACCCCGTCGCTACGCTCGCCCGCCTCATCTTGAAGGAATTTCATGTCTACCAGTGACAACAACACCACCTCGGTCCTCGAGGTTCGTGACCTGCACGTCGAGGTCGCCAACTCCGATGCGAACGCCGAGCCCATCCAGATCCTCAAGGGCGTCGACCTGACGGTCCGCTCCGGCGAGACCCACGCGATCATGGGCCCCAACGGATCGGGCAAGTCGACTCTGTCGTACGCCATCGCCGGTCACCCCAAGTACCAGGTCACGTCCGGCTCCATCACCCTCAACGGTGAAGACGTCCTCGCGATGAGCGTCGACGAGCGTGCACGTGCCGGGCTCTTCCTGGCCATGCAGTACCCCGTCGAGGTTCCCGGCGTATCCATGTCCAACTTCCTGCGCACCGCCGCTACGGCCGTGCGAGGCGAGGCTCCCAAGCTGCGCCACTGGGTCAAGGAAGTCAAGGAAGCCCTCAGCGAGCTCGAGATCGACCCCTCGTTCATCGAGCGTTCGGTCAACGAAGGTTTCTCCGGTGGTGAGAAGAAGCGCCACGAGATCCTGCAGTTGGGCATGCTCAAGCCGAAGATCGCGATCCTCGACGAGACCGACTCCGGCCTCGACGTCGACGCTCTGCGCACCGTCTCCGAAGGTGTCAACCGCTACAAGGAGCGCGAGAACGGCGGCGTTCTGCTGATCACGCACTACACGCGCATTCTGCGCTACATCAACCCCGACTTCGTTCACGTGTTCGTCGGTGGCCGCATCGTCGAGTCCGGCGGACCGGAACTGGCCGACGAGCTCGAGACCAACGGCTACGTTCGTTTCACCGCGGACACCGCAGCTACCCAGGGAGCGTAATCACGATGACCACCTCGGTGCGCGAGCTCGACGTCACAGCGGTTCGGGCCGACTTCCCGATCCTGGCGCGAACCGTGCGCGACGGAAAACCTTTGGTGTACTTGGATTCCGGCGCTACCTCGCAGCGTCCGGTCCAGGTTCTCGATGCCGAACGGGACTTCCTGACCACGTGTAACGCGGCAGTACACCGGGGTGCTCATCAGCTCGCAGAAGAGGCGACGGACGCGTACGAGAATGCTCGCGCCACCATCGCTTCCTTCGTGGGCGCGGATTCGGACGAGTTGGTGTTCACCAAGAACGCCACCGAGGCACTGAATCTCGTCACCTACGTTCTCGGTGACGATCGCTTCGACCGCCATGTCGGTCCTGGCGACGAAATCGTCATCACCGAACTCGAACACCACGCCAACCTCGTTCCCTGGCAGGAACTTGCGCGCCGAACCGGTGCGACGCTCAAGTGGTACGGCGTGACCGACGACGGCCGGATCGATCTCGATTCGCTGGAGTTGACGGGCGCGGTGAAGGTTGTTTCGTTCACCCACCAGTCCAACGTGACCGGCGCTATCGCACCCGTCGAGGAATTGGTGCGACGAGCACGCGCCGTCGGTGCACTGGTCGTGCTCGACGCGTGCCAGTCGGTGCCTCACATGGCCGTCGACTTCCACGAATTGGGAGTGGACTACGCGGCGTTCTCCGGTCACAAGATGCTCGGCCCTTCGGGGGTCGGAGTTCTCTACGGCCGTCGTGAACTGCTGGCAGCGATGCCTCCGTTCATCACCGGTGGCTCGATGATCGAGACGGTCACCATGGAGGTCAGCACCTACGCGCCGCCACCTCAGCGTTTCGAGGCCGGCGTACCGATGACCTCACAGGTGGTCGGACTGGGCGCTGCCGTGGATTACCTGAACACCTTCGGGATGGACGCAGTCGCCGCGCACGAGCACGTGTTGGTCGAGGATGCTCTCGAGAAGCTGTCTGCGATCGAAGGTCTGCGCATCATCGGACCACAGACGTCCGAGAACCGCGGCGGCGCGATTTCCTTTGTCGTGGACGGTATTCATGCCCACGACCTCGGGCAGATCCTCGACGACGAGGGCGTCGCGATCCGCGTCGGACACCATTGTGCGTGGCCGCTGCACCGTAAGTTCGGTGTCGCTGCTACGGCCCGTGCGTCGTTTGCGCTCTACAACACCACCTCGGAAATCGATGTTCTCGTCGCAGCGATCAAGCGTGCGCAGGAATTTTTCGGTGTCGCAGGGGAGTTGAACTGAATCATGCGCATGGAGCAGATGTATCAGGAAGTGATCCTCGATCACTACAAACATCCGCACGGCCGCGGACTCCGTGAGCCGTTCGGCGCCGAGGTGCACCACGTCAACCCGACGTGTGGCGACGAGGTGACGTTGCGCGTCCAGATCTCCGAGGACGGAACGGTCTCCGATGTCTCGTACGACGGGCAGGGTTGTTCGATCAGCCAGGCGTCGACGTCGGTGCTCAACGACCTCGTCATCGGGATGCAGGTCACCGACGCACTGAAGACGGTGACGGCGTTCAACGAGATGGTGAGCAGTCGGGGCACCGTCGAGGGGGACGAGGACGTTCTCGGTGACGGCATCGCGTTCGTCGGTGTCTCGAAGTATCCGGCACGCGTGAAGTGCGCCTTGCTCGGATGGATGGCATTCAAGGATGCTGTAGTCCAGATTGTCGACGGCGGTGCTGTCACGACGGCGGACAGCAGCAGTGAATTGGTCGACACGACTGAAGGACAGGGATCATGACCGAGACACAACCAGTGCAGGACGCCGAGGTCGGCGCTCCGGTGAATCCGAATCCCGATTCCACTGCGGAATTCGGTGGCGCACAGGGCAGTGGCACTGTCCCGTCGCCTGAGCGACTCGACGAACTCGAAGAAGCGATGCGCGACGTCGTCGACCCCGAACTGGGAATCAACGTCGTCGATCTGGGCTTGGTCTACGGACTCTTCGAAGACGACGGCGTCGTCACGATCGACATGACTTTGACGTCGGCGGCGTGCCCGTTGACCGACGTGATCGAGGACCAGGCACGCGGCGCACTGGTGCGTAGCGATCTGTGTACCGACATGAAGATCAACTGGGTGTGGTTGCCGCCGTGGGGACCGGACAAGATCACCGAAGACGGACGCGAGCAACTGCGCGCACTCGGCTTCACGGTCTGACAAGCAACCTCGGCACGATCAACTGAATAGATTTCACCGGAGCGTCGGTGCCCGTTCGTCGGGTACCGGCGCTTCGGTTTGTTATATAGGGCCGTTTTAGCCATGATATTCAGGACAATAGTCCCAAATGGTTGTTTGATGAATATTTGCTGGAAGCTGACTGATCGGTAACATCGCAGCTGATTGTCACGATGTGATCTCCGGCGGGCGATTTGCCAGTTTCCGCCCGAGCTTTCCAATGTATTCGTCTCATTTCGAAGTGCCCCGATCAGTTCGAGGCGTCCAGCGGACGCATATACCTGTTTGCATCATGATCAAGTTGTAAGAGGGAGATTCGTGTGGATGGCAGTCCCGACCGAGGAATCGTTTCCGCAGCTCGTCCGGACGACGAACTCACCTTCCCTCTTTCTGCCGCGCAACTTTCCCTGCTTGTCGCACAACAGCTTCGGCCCGAGATTCCCGTCAGCATCGCTCAGTACGTCGACGTGGACGGCCCGCTCGACATCGAGCTGCTGACCGCTGCCAGTAAACAGACCGGCCGTGAGATCGGCTCCGGATACCTGCGCCTGGTCGAGGTGGACGGGGTTGCGCGTCAGTGGCTCGATCTCGACATGGACGACTCCCTCGACGTGGTCGATCTTCGAGACGAATCGGATCCGGAATCGGCGGCGCGAGAGTGGATGCGCAGAGAGCACACTGCTGCCATCGATCCGTTCACCGATCGCCTGGTCCGGCTGGCGGTCTTGGTGCTTCGCGACGACCATTCCTACTGGTACAGCCGTATTCACCATGTAGCGCTCGACGGTTTCGGCGCGATGTCGATGATGAACCGCACAGCCGAGATCTACACCGCGGCGGTGCGGGATCTGCCGGTTCCCCCAGCGGTAACTGCCCCCCTCCAATCGTTGGTGAAGGCGGAGTCCGACTATCTGGGCTCTTCCCGGTGGGAGCGTGATCGCGACTACTGGAACACCAAGATGGCCGACAAGCCGGGCGGAACCTCGCTCGCGTCCTCGACTGCTCCGTCGCAGGCGTGGTCACGCCTGCGGTCCGCGACGGTGCCTTCGGAACTGCGAAGCTCTCTCGAACGGCTCGCTGCCGCCCACGACGTGACGACGTCGTCCGTGGTGATCGGTGCTCTGGCGTCTTACCTCGCCCGGGCCACCGGGACCCGCGACGTGGTCCTCAGTCTGCCGGTGTCGGGGCGGACGACAAAAGCTGCTCGCCGGTCCGGCGGAATGATGTCGAACGTCGTTCCGATACGTGCGAGTGTCGACCCGCACTTCGCGGTCGGGGACTTGCTGCACGAGGTGAAGATCGAACTCACCGGCGCACTGCGTCATCAGAAGTATCGCCACGAAGACCTACGACGCGACCTCAACGCCGGCGATCACAGCATCGCCGACGGACGCGGCTTCCACGGGCCTTTGATCAACCTCATGCTGTTCCATTCCGGAATCACTCTCGGGGACGCGCACGGCGAACTGAACGTGATCTCGACCGGGCCGATCGAAGACCTCTCGGTCAACGTCTATCAGACGTCCGCAGCCGAAGAGATTCAGATCGACTTCGCCGCGAATCCGGACCTCTACACCGACGAGGACATCGCGCGTCACCACCGACGTTTCCTCGAATTCCTCGACTTGTTCTGCGCCGCAGAAGCGGGAACTCGATTGATGGACATCGACCCCGACGCTGCGGGGAAGTGGATCGCCGAAGTCCAACACGCCCGCAACGTCGAGTACTGGTCTGCGACATTGTCGAGCCCCGCCGAGGATCTGGGTTTGCCGGTCGTCGCCGGAACCGGTCGAACGTCCACGCCTCTCGAGATCGAGGCAGACCTCTGCCGGCGCCTCGAGACGATGGCGACGACGATGAACACGAGTCTGTTCGTGCTGTTCCAGTCCGCGATGACGGGACTGCTGCGCCGCGTCGGTTCGGCTGACGAGGTGTCGATCGGAGTTTCGGTCCGCGGGTACGGTGCCTCGAACCCGGACGACTTCGTCTCGATGTTCGCCAACCAGTTGGTGCTTCGTTCCACGGTGTCGAACACCATGACGCTCTCCGACCTGGTCGGTGCGGTGGACACCGTCGCGATCGAAGCCTTCGAGCACGCCGACATCCTTCTGTCGTCGGTGACCGCCGCACTCGGTGACGGTCGCTGGATGGAGACAGGCCCGTTGTTCCGGGCGATGGTCTGCTTCGAGGAACCACTGGACGCTCACCCGAGATTTCCGGGCCTCATGGTCGGTGCGCCGATCGGATCCGACTTGGCTACAGTGCCGGAACTGTTTGTCTCCCTGGCAATTCCGACGGGCGAGCATGCCGATTTCGATCAGCCGATCTCCGGTGTTCTCGATTGGCTCGGCACGAAGGAGCAAGCCGAGGACCTCGCCGACCGTTTTCTGCGAATCCTGACCGCGATGGTCGGTGCTCCGCACTCGGTGCTCGGCGCCGTGGATCTGCTCCGCCCGGACGCACGCCAGGCGCTGGTACCGCCGGTGCTGCCGATCACCCCGGTCCGAACGCTCTCCGACATCCTTGCCGACCGCACTCGCGCGACCCCGGACGCGATCGCCGTCGTCGCGGGTGGCGAGCGCGTGTCATACCGCGAACTCGATCGACGATCGAATCAGTTGGCGCGCAAACTCGTCGATCACGGCGTGCATTCCGAGTCGTTGGTCGGGATCATGCTGCCCAAATCGGTCGACATGATCGTTGCCGCAGTCGCGGTGGTGAAGGCCGGCGGCGGATACCTCCCACTCGATCGTGCGCACCCGGCCGAGCGTTTGGCGTACGTGGTCGAGGATGCGCAACCGGTGTGCATCGTCTCCGATTCCACCTTCCCGAACGCCGATGTGGCGGTCATCGGAATCGACTCCGACGAGTACTCCGGGGAGAGTCTGGAAACCGCTCCGTGCCCGCGCGGGCACGGAGCCGACAATCTGGCGTACGTGATCTACACCTCGGGGTCGACGGGTCGACCCAAAGGCGTCTCCGTCACCCACGCCACCGTGGTGCGATTGTTCGAGAACACGCACGTCGAATTCGGATTCGACGGGAACGACGTGTGGACGATGTTCCACTCGTTCGCCTTCGACTTCTCGGTGTGGGAACTGTGGGGCGCGCTGCTCCACGGTGGAACCCTGGTGCTGGTCGATCACGAAGTCTCACGCGACCCCGATGCCTTCCGAGCGCTGGTCGCCGCAGAAGGCGTCACCGTGCTCAATCAGACGCCCTCGGCCTTCTACCAGTACATCGAAGCCGACCTCCGTACCGATTCGGAGACTCGGCTCCGGTACGTGATCTTCGGTGGCGAAGCATTGGACCTGCGCCGACTCGGACGCTGGTACGACAATCACCCCGGCTACGACAATCACACGAACTCCGGGCCTGCACTCGTCAACATGTACGGCATCACCGAGACCACGGTGCACGTCACGCATCTCGAACTCGACCGACCGAGCGCGAGTTCGGTGACGGGCAGTCGGATCGGCGACGCGATCGACGGACTTCGCGTGTACTTGCTCGACGAGCACCTCTCGCCGGTCCCGGTGGGAATCGCGGGGGAGATCTACGTCGCCGGCGGCCAACTCGCCCGTGGATATCTGGGCCGACCCGACCTCACCGCGGGCCGGTTCGTCGCCGATCCCTTCAACGCCGGCGGCCGGCGGTTGTACCGGTCCGGCGACCGAGCACGGTGGATTGCGCCCGGACAACTCGAATACCTCGGACGCGGCGACGCGCAGGTCAAGATCCGCGGATTCCGGATCGAACTCGGTGAGATCGACTCCGTCATCCTCGGCGCACCGGGAATCGACGACGCAGTGACGGTTGTGGCACCGACGCCGGCGGGCGGCGCTCTCGTGACGTATGTGACCGCTTCTGATTCCGTCGACGCCGAGGTCCTTCGCGCCCACGCCGCCGAAGTTCTCCCGACCTACATGGTTCCCGATGCCTTCATGGTCATCGATTCGATTCCGTTGACCACCAACGGAAAACTCGACCGGCGTGCGCTGCCGTCGCCGATCCTCGCCTCCACCAAGGTCTTCCGGCCCCCGACGACGCCGACCGAGGACAAGGTCGCCGCGGTTCTGGCTGACATTCTCGGTAGCGGGCCGCTCGGACTCGACGACAATTTCTTCCATCTGGGTGGAAACTCGCTGGTAGCGACGACGGCTGTGGCTCGCTTGACCGAAGCCACCGGAGTGCGGATGCCTCTGCGAGCACTCTTCGATCACCCCACGGTCTCCGGGATCGCGGCGACGATCGAGCGTGCCGCACAAACTCCGGACGCCGACGGTATTCAGGTCGTGGCCCGGCCGGCGGTACTACCTCTCGCACCCGCCCAGCAGCGACTGTGGTTCCTCAATCGCGTCGCGCCGGAATCGGGCGCGTACAACATTCCACTGGCGGTGTCGTTGCGTGGTGGCGTCGACGCCGACGCACTCAGCGCTGCGATCGTGGACGTCGTGACACGTCACGAGTCACTACGCACCGTGTTTCCTCAAATCGGGGACAACGCGACGCAGAAGGTGCTGGGCCTGGGCGAGGGGATCGCAGGGCTCGAGTCGATCGACGTGGAACGCGGAAGCCTCGAGAGAGTGATCTTCGAATTCTCTTCGGCGGGTTTCGATCTGGTCCGCGAACGTCCGGTGCGCTACCTGCTGATCACTGTCGCCGACGAGAAGGAAGGCGATGACGAGGAAGCTGTCCTCGTCGTGGTCCTGCACCACATGGTGGCCGACGGATGGTCACTCGCGCCGCTGGCTGCTGATCTCACCGGCGCCTACGCCGCCCGCGTCGGCGGCAACAGCCCGCAGTGGGCGCCGCTTCCAGTGCAGTACGCCGACTACACGCTCTGGCACCGGGAGCACCTCGGGGACGCGGCATCCACCGATTCGCTTGCCCACTCACAGATCACGTTCTGGAAGCAGCAACTGGCGGGAGCGCCCGAGCAACTCCACCTGCCGACGGACCGTCCGCGCCCACTCGACCCGACCATGCGCGGGGCCGGCGTCGACATCAGAATTGGCGCTTCCACACATCAGAAGCTCGCTGTACTTGCTGCCGATCACGACGCCACGCCTTTCATCGCCCTGCACGCGTGCTTCGCGCTGCTTCTGGCTCGCTACAGCGGCACGGACGACATCGTCGTCGGAACACCGGTGGCGGGACGAGGGGACAGGTCTCTCGATCTGCTCGTCGGCATGTTCGTCAACACCCTTGCCTTGCGGACCATCGTCGACCGTGATGTGACCTTCGGGGAGTACCTCGCGCAGGTCAGAGCTGTCGACGTGGATGCCTTCGACAATGCGGACGTGCCATTCGACGTCGTCGTGGACGCGCTCGAACTGGACCGTTCGCCCGCACACCACCCGGTGTTCCAGGCTGCCATCACCTCTCGGATAACCACCACTCACACAGCTGAACTGGCCGGGGTGTCGATGACGGCCCGGGCAGTCGAGACGGGGCTGACCAAGTTCGACCTCGAGCTCACGGTCACCGAGCGCCGCGAGGCCGGGGCCGCAGCTGGGATCGATGCCACGTTCACCTACTCCACCGACCTGTTCGACGGCTCGACCGTCGAAGCGTTGGCGCGAAACTTCGTGACACTCGTCGAATCGGCGGTCTCGGAACCGACTGCACCGGTGGGTGACCTTCGTGTACTCGGATCCCGGGAGAGTGCCGCGATATTGCCGCACCGCGGTGTGGCTTCGGTGGGCGAATCGACGCTGGCGCAGATCCTCGGGGATACCGCGAGGACGTATCCCGACGCGATCGCCCTCGAAGACTCCGAGCTTTCACTGTCGTACGGGGAGCTGGAGCGTCGATCGAATCGGATCGCTCGATACCTCATGGACCTGGGCGTCGGACCCGAGACACCGGTCGCATTGGCAGTCGCCCGATCGGTCGACTCGGTGCTCGCAGTCTGGTCGGTCACCAAAGCCGGCGGCGTTTTCGTCCCGGTCGATCCCCGTTATCCCGCAGATCGAGTTGCGCACATGCTCGAAGATTCGGGTGTGCGCATTGGAATTCGGTCCGCCGAGGTCGCGGCCGGTCCGGCAACCGGCGGGAATGTCGCAGTTTGGATCGACCTCGGCGACGCGGACACGGTTGCAGAATGTGCCGCCTACTCCGACGCCGCCATCGACGACGCGGACAGAACAGGATCGATCACTGCGGCGTCGGCCGCGTACGTCATCTACACGTCCGGGTCGACCGGAGTGCCGAAGGGCACCGTCGTCACCCACGCGGGTTTGGCGAATCTTGCTCGCGAACAACAGGATCGGTACCGGATCACCGCCGCGTCGCGAGCTTTGCATTTTGCATCGCCGAGCTTCGACGGTGCCGTCCTCGAGCTACTGCTGGCCGGTTCGACCGGCGCGACGATGGTGATCGCCCCTCCCGACATCTACGGCGGGGAGGCGTTGAGCGAGTTCCTCCGAGGCCGCGAGGTCACTCATGCCTTCATCACTCCGGCTGCTCTGGCGACTGTCGATCCGGCGGGCGTGACGGCACTGGAATGCGTAGTCGTCGGCGGCGATGTGTGCACTCCGGAATTGGTCTCGAGCTGGGGCAACGGGCGCAGACTGCACAACGGATACGGTCCGACCGAAACCACTGTCATGGTTGCCATCAGTGACGCACTCTCACCGGGCGAGCCGATCACCATCGGTGGTCCCATCCGCGGAATCGACGCCGTGGTGCTCGACGCTCGGCTGCAACCGGTCCCGATCGGCGGCGTAGGCGAGCTGTACATCGGTGGGCCGGGCCTCGCACGGGGTTACCACCTCCGTCCAGCACTGACGTCGGATCGTTTTGTCGCGCATCCGTACTCGACGCCCGGTGCGCGGATGTACCGCACCGGTGACCTGGTCCGCTGGACCAGGGACCTGACCCTTCGCTACGTGGGCCGCAGCGACCATCAGCTCAAGATCCGCGGGTTCCGCATCGAACTCGGCGAGATCGACGCTGCTCTGATGGATTTCCCTCTCGTTCACTTCGCCACGACGATTCCCGTCGAATCCGTCGCAGGCACCACCTTGGCGTCGTACGTGTTGCTGAGCGGCGACGCTGATATCGAGTCGCTCTTCGTGGGACTCGCCGACAGGTTGCCGCGGTACATGATTCCGTCGTCGATCACCCCGATCGACGCGATTCCGTTGACTCCGGTCGGCAAACTCGATCGCAGAGCATTGCCGACGCCGGTTCCGCGCGAAATCCTCGGCACGGGTCGTGAACCCGAGGCCGGGCTCGAACGAACCGTTGCCGACGTGTTCGCTTCACTGCTCGACGTACCCGAGGTCCGGGCCGGAGACAGCTTCTTCGATCTCGGGGGCAATTCACTGGTCGCGACGCAGGTGTCCGCGCGGTTGAGCGCGGCGACGGGACTCGCCGTGGACGTGCGCTCGATCTTCGAAGCACCGACAGTCGAAGCGCTCGCTGCACATCTGGCCACAAGCGCCGAAGAATCCGACGATCGACCTGCCCTGACCGCCGGCGCTCGCTCTGCCCGCCTACCGCTCTCCGCTGCGCAACAGCGACTGTGGTTCGTCAATCGCTTCGATCCGCAGTCCTCGGTCTACAACATCCCGTTCGCGATTCGGATCACCGGGGACATCCACGGCGACGCCCTCGAGGAGGCGCTCTCGGACGTCATTGCGCGTCACGAGGTGCTTCGAACGATCTACGTCGACAGCGCGGACGGACCGAGCCAGGTCATCCGAGCAATTTCCGATGTGCAGTTCTCCGTCGAGCGCTATTTCGGCTCTGAAGGTGTCGACTCGGCGACGACGGAGTTCGCATCGCGTGGGTTCGATCTCGGTTCGGATCTGCCGATTCGGGCAATGCTCGTGCGCGAGGACGCCGATGTTCACGTACTGGTCGTCGTCATCCACCACATCTCCTTCGACGGCTGGTCCCTGACTCCCTTTGCCGCAGATTTCATCGCGGCGTACTCCGCACGCCTCGTCTCGGATGCGCCGGTGTTTGCGCCGCTCGAGGTGCAGTACGCCGATTACGCGGTGTGGCAGCAAGACTCGCTCGGGCAGATCGACGACCAGGAGTCTCTGGTTGCCCGCGAGCTGACGTTCTGGACAGCTGCCATGGCGGCTGCCCCGGACGAAGTGCTGTTACCCGTGGATCGCCCACGCGGATCTGTCACCACGACCGCCGTCGGATCGGTGCCGATCGTCATCGACGCGGCGACGGTGGAGCAACTCGCCGCCTTGGCGAGGCGCAGTGGTACGACGCAGTTCATGGTCGTACACGCGATCCTGGCGGTTGTTCTCGCGCGTCTCGGTGCTACCGACGATGTGGTGATCGGTACCCCGGTGGCCGGCCGCGGGCGACCCGAACTGGATTCCCTGATCGGGATGTTCGTCAATTCGGTACCCCTTCGCACACCGGTCGACCACCGAGCGTCGTTCACCGACCTGCTCGAGGGCGTCCGCGACCGCGACCTCGCCGCCTTCGCCCACTCCGAGTTGCCCTTCGAGGTGTTGGTCGACGCCCTCGACCTCGACCGGTCCACCACGCGACATCCACTGTTTCAGGTCATGCTGTCGTACCACCAGAATGTGGTCTCGCCGCAGGTCACAGTTCACGGCGCACGTCTCGAAGCGCAACCAATCGAGCCGTCCGTCGCGAAGTTCGACCTCGAGTTCACTCTGCTGGCAGGCAATTCCGAGAACGCGGAGATCACCGGATCGCTCAGGTTTGCCGAGGCGCTCTTCGACATCGCCACCGCGGAAACGATCGCCGCCCGTGTGCAGTCGGTAGCCCGCGCCGTCGCCGCGGAGCCGGACACCGCGATCGACGACATCGAATTCCTCAGTGCCCTCGAGCGAGAGTCACTCGTGCCCGTACGCGGTCCGGCATGGACCAGCTCGCGCACCTTGGCCGAAATATTGACGCGGACGGCCAACCGTTCAGGGGATTCGGTGGCCCTTCGATCGGGTGACACCACCGTGCTCTACCGAGATCTGTTCGCCCGTGCATCGGCGCTTGCCCGCCGTTTGACCACGGAAGGAATCGGTGCCGAAGACATTGTGGCAATAGCGATTCCGCGTTCGATCGACTCGATCATCGCGTTGTGGGGCGTTTCCTTGACCGGCGCTGCGTTTGTTCCTGTCGATCCGCGATACCCCGCCGATCGCATTCTGCACATGCTCACCGACTCCGGAGCCACTCGCGGAGTAACGACGGAAGCAGTGATCGAATCGCTGCCCCGGCCCGTTCCGTGGATGGCGATGGACGACATCGAGGACGACGGTACCGGTCAAGCGATTCCCGCCGCGCCGATCCGAATCGACAACCTCGCCTACATCATCTACACCTCCGGATCGACGGGAAAACCCAAGGGGGTCAGCGTTACTCACCGTGGCCTGAGCGCATTGGCTGCCGAGCAGACGGCGCGCTACGGCATCTCGGCGCAGTCGAGGACGCTGCACTTCTCCTCACCGAGCTTCGACGCCTCCATCCTCGAACTGCTGCTCGCCGTCGGTGAAGGCGCGACGATGGTGATCGCATCTCCCGACGTCTACGGCGGCGAGGACCTCGCCGAATTGGTCACCGATCAGCAGGTGACCCACGCGTTCATCACACCGGCAGCGCTGGCCTCGGTCGATCCGACCGGGCTGGACGCCTTGCAGTCGATAGTTGTCGGCGGCGAGGCATGCCCACCCGAACTGGTCCGCAAGTGGGCACCGGGTCGCCGGTTGTTCAACGGATACGGGCCGACGGAAACCACCGTCATGGTCTGCATCAGCGATGCGCTGAGCGTGGGGGAGACCGTGACCATCGGCGGACCCGTCCGCGGCGTGTCCGCGGTGGTTCTCGACGGTTCCGCCCGGCCGGTCCCCGTCGGAGTCACCGGCGAGCTCTACATCGCCGGCCTGGGACTTGCCCGCGGCTACCTCGACCAACCCGGGTTGACGGCGACGCGATTCGTGGCAGCGCCGTTCGGCCCGGCCGGTACTCGCATGTACCGGACCGGAGACCTGGTTCGGTGGACACCGCTCGAGACGATCGAATACGTCGGACGCTCCGATCACCAGGTGAAAGTGCGCGGATTCCGAATCGAACTGGGCGAGATCGACTCTGTCCTGAGCGCGTACCCCGGCGTCGAGTTCGCGGTCACCGTGGGCGTCGACGCAGCTTCCGGTGAGACGATGTTGGCGTCGTACGTGGTGCTCGGCGACGATGCGGTCGACATGGACGAGCTGCTGAGCCATGCGCGCCGCTCTCTACCCGCTTTCATGGTGCCGACGGCGATCACCCCGATCGAGCACGTTCCGCTGACCCCCGTCGGGAAACTCGACCGATCGGCGCTGCCGGCGCCGACACTGCGTTCGTTCGAGCGGAGTCTCGAGCCGCTGACCACCGCGACCGAACTCCAGGTTGCCGGCGTCGTGGCAGAACTGCTGGGTATCGAGCAGATCGGTGCGTCGGACAGTTTCTTCGAGCTCGGTGGCAACTCACTGCTCGCCACCAGACTGTCCCAGCGACTCGGCGAATCATTGGGCAGGCAGGTGGCTGTCCGAATGCTGTTCGAGCACCCCGAAATTCGGGAACTTGCCGCAGCACTCGACACATCCGCCAGGGTGAAGGCGCTTCCGCCGATCACCGTCGCCGACCGCCCCGATCGAATTCCGCTGTCCTACGCGCAGGCCCGCATCTGGTTCCTCAACCAGATGGATCCGGGCTCACCCGCATACAACGTCCCTGCCGCGATCTCCCTCGACGGTGCACTCGACGTGCCGGCCCTCGAAGCTGCTGTCCTCGATGTGATCGAAAGACACGAAATCCTGCGCACGGTGTTCCCAGATTCCGACACCGGCCCACACCAGGTGATCCTGGATGCCTTCACCTCCTTGGAATACGGAACTGCGGACACCCGTGAACCGGCAGAACTCGCCGGAGAATTCGCGTCGCGCGGATTCGACATCACGACCCAAGCCCCGATCCGGGCTCTCCTGCTCGAGTCGACGCCGCAGCAACACACTCTGGTCATCGTGATCCACCACGTCGCGGCGGACGGATGGTCGATCGCGCCGTTGATGAAGGACGTGCTCACCGCCTACGTCGCGAGAAGTTCGGGACACGCTCCCGAGTTCACCCCGCTCGAGGTTCACTACGCGGACTTCGCCATCTGGCAGCGGGAAGCGCTGGGCTCTGTGAACGAATCCAAGAGCGTGCTCGGGGCACAGGCGTCGTACTGGCGGGAGACGTTGCGGGGAGCACCTGAGCTGATCGACCTTCCGAGCGATCGAGCGCGCCCGCTCACCCAGTCGTTGAGCGGCGGCCACACCGCGGTCTCGCTTCCGGCGCACACCCGGATCGCGGTCGAGGCGGTTGCCGGCTCGAATGCGGCGACGCCGTTCATGGTGTTGCACGCTGCCTATGCCGTGCTGCTGTCCAGGCTGAGTCGAAGCACGGACATCGTGATCGGATCTCCGGTCGCCGGGCGAGGACACCGAGCTCTCGACGACCTCGTGGGAATGTTCGTGGGCACGGTCGGACTGCGCACGACGGTCGATCCCGGGTCGACCTTCGTCGACGTTCTACGTACCGTCCGCTCCGTCGATCTCGACGCCTTCGCCCACACGGACATTCCGTTCGAGCAGGTCGTGGACGTCGTGGCGCCGACCCGGACCACCGACCGTCATCCGGTGTTCCAGACGATGATCTCGTTCCACGGCGCCCATCCGACGGCGTGGGATCTGCCTGGACTTGCCGTTCGTGCGCACGAGATCACACCGGCCATCGCCAAGTACGACCTGCAGTTCACCGTTGTTGAACAAACCGCGGAGGAAGGCGGCGGCTACGAGGCCTCCCTCACGTACGCGAAGGACCTCTTCGACACCGATACGGCGGAGTCGTTTGCGGTGATGCTGGAAACGATCATCGAGACACTGACTGCCCAGCCCTCAGCTGTCGTCGGTGACGTCGATCTTGCGGGACGCGGCCTGCGTGCGTTGCCCGGACGTCCGGCCGGCGACGCTTTGACCTTGCCGGAGCTGCTGCTTCGCGGCGCTGCCGATCCTCACGCTCCCGCAATCGTCGACGTCGCCGCATCCGCCACGCTCACGTACGGCGAACTCGACCGACGCTCCGACGCAATGGCCTTTGCGTTGATCGCACGCGGAATAGTGCCGGAAATGATTGTGGCACTGGCGCTTCCGAGGTCGGCCGACTACGTGATCGCGCTCTGGGCCGTTGCGAAAGCCGGCGGGGTGTTCCTTCCCGTGGATCCGGCGTACCCCGCCGAGCGGATCGAGCACATGCTCACCGACAGCGGGGCAGCACTCGGTATCACCAGAGGCGAGTATCTGACCGGTCTGCCAGACGTCACATCGTGGATCGAGCTCGACGCGGTCGAATTCACCACCGAAATCGAGGCCGTCCATTCCGAGACACTGCCGGACGCGCCACTCGAGCTCGACAATCCCGCCTACCTGATCTACACCTCGGGCTCGACCGGAAAACCCAAGGGAGTGTTGGTCACTCACGCAGGGTTGGCCGCGTTTGCCGACGAACAGCGCGACCGTTTCGGCGTCACCGCGCACTCTCGCGCTCTGAGCTTCGCCTCGACGAGCTTCGACGCGTCGGTCCTCGAACTCCTTCTGGCCTTCGGCGCCGGCGCAACGATGGTGATCGCACCTCCGACCGTTCTCGGCGGTGTCGAACTGCACGACCTACTCGACGAGCAGACGATCACCCATGCTTTCGTGACTCCGGCAGCCTTGGCGACTGTCGATCCCGCCGGGCTCGACCATCTCGAAGCCGTCGTTGTCGGGGGCGACGCCTGCTCCGCCGACCTCGTATCTCGGTGGGCGCCGGGGCGCCGTATGTTCAACGCGTACGGCCCGACCGAGGCCACCGTCGCAGTCACCATCAGCGATTCACTGGTCGCGGGGGAGTCTGTGACAATCGGCGGTCCGATCCGCGGCGTGGACGCGATGATTCTCGATTCCCGACTGCACTCGGTCCCCGGACAGGTCGTCGGTGAGCTCTACGTCAGCGGCGACGGCCTCGCCCGCGGGTACCTCGGCAACCCCGCGCTCACCGCCACACGGTTCGTCGCCGACCCGCACGGACCCGAAGGCGCTCGGATGTACCGCACCGGGGATCTGGTGCGCGAAGATCGCGCAGGGGCGCTGATCTACCTCGGACGCGCGGACCAGCAAGTCAAGGTCCGCGGGTTCCGGATCGAACTCGGCGAAATCGACGCGGTGCTGGCGTCCGACGCGTCCGTGCATTCGGCTGTCAGCGTGGTCGTCGGTGACGGCGTCGACGCTCGGATCGTCGCCTACGTCGTCCCCGCACACGCGGACGTCGACGTCACCGCGCTACGCCGTCACGCAGGTATGTCCTTGCCTGGGCACATGATCCCGTCCGCCTTTGTCGCCATCGATGCAGTCCCGACCACACCGGCGGGCAAATTGGATCGCAGCGCTCTGCCTGCTCCCCTCTGGGAGGCGCCGAGTGGACGCAGTCCGGAGGGCAGCGACGAGATTGCGATCTGCGCTGCTTTCGCGGAGGTACTCGATCTCGCCGACGCCGACACGTACGCCGATTCGAGTTTCTTCGAACTCGGCGGAAATTCGCTCATGGCAACGCGCTTGGTCGCTGCCATCAAGGAACGCACCAGCCTGACCGTCCCCGTCGCGTGGATATTCTCCGATCCGACTCCGGAGGCATTGGCGCGCAGACTCTTCGAACTCGAGGAAACAGTTGTGACAAGTGACGCAGATACCTCGGCGCTTGCAATAGTCCTGCCACTACGCCCGGAAGGCCGCGCCGAGCCTCTGTTCTGCATCCATCCGGCCATCGGATTGGCCTGGTGCTACGGGGCACTCGATCGCTACGTCGATTCCAGCCGGCCGCTCTACGGCCTGCAGTCGCCGGTTCTGGCCGACCCCGAATTCCGGGCGGAGCTGATCGAGGATTTCGCGGCGCGGTACGTCGAGGAGATCCGCGGAGTCCAGCCCCACGGTCCGTATCATCTGCTCGGCTGGTCGATCGGCGGATTGATCGCCCACGCGGCGGCGGTGCAATTGCAAGCAGCAGGTGAAAGCGTCGCCGACCTTGTACTGCTCGACAGCTTCGTACTCGAAGACCCGATGATGGCGGGCGCGCAGCCTTCACTCGCCGAACTGATCGGCGGGTTGGGGATCTCGGTCCCGGACGCCGACGAGCGCGATCTGACACCCGAGGACGCCGAAGAGCTCCTGCGCGATGCCATCGGCGATCACCCCTTGGTCTCGAGCGAGCGGATCGAGCGACTGTTCGAGGAGTACTCGGCCGGCGCGGAGCTGGCTCACCGCTACCGCCCGGGCAGGTTCGTGGGCGATCTGCTGTTCTTCTCGGCACAGACCGACACTTTCGACCCACTGCGAACGGCGTCGGCATGGCGGCCGTTCGTGTCCGGGGTGATCATCGACCGTCCGGTGCCCACCTCACACGCCGAGATGTTCACCGAAGCAGGTCTGGAGGCGATCGGCCCTGTCGTGAACCTGGCGGTCGGAACAGGTCGTCATGCGGCCCCGGACGTCGACGCAGAGCTGGACGCTTTGATCGAAGTTCAGGACGTGCGCGGCTGAATCAGGCTCGTTTCTTCCTCGGCGTGGTCGACTTCGAGGAGCCGGCCTTGGAGGCGTTCGACTTCGCTTCGTCCACACTGCGTTGCAGTGCGGCAACCAGGTCGACCACCTCTGCATCGGTACCCTCCTGGTCGACTTCGGCGGCAGGGATGACCTTCTTGCCGCCGTTCTCGATCATCTCGTCGAGCAACTGCCGCAATTGGAGTTGGTAGTCGTCGGTGAACTCGGTCGGATCGAAATCGCCGGCCATGCTCTCGACGAGCGTCTGCGCCATCTTCAGTTCCTTGGCCTTCGGCTTCTCCACGTCGTCGAGCGAAGGGAACTCTGCTGCACGAACTTCGTCGGGCCAGAGCAACGTCTGGATCACGAGGACGCCGTCGCGAGCGCGCATCGCGGCCAGACGCGTCTTCTGTCGCAGAGTGAAATGCACCAGTGCCGTTCGATCACTCTCGGTGAGCACAGTCGAGAGCAGGACGTACGCCTTCGGCGACGCCGAATCGGGTTCGAGGAAGTAACTCTTCTCGAACAAGATCGGATCGATCTGATCGTTCGGCACGAATTCCAGCACCGGAATCTCGTGCTTCTCCGCGGCCGGGAGCTTGTTGAAGTCCTCGTCGCTCAAGATGACGCGCGATCCGTCTTCCGAGTCGTACGCCTTGTCGATGTCCGCGAACTGAACCGTGTTTCCGCACTCGGAACACACACGGTTGTACTTGATGCGGCCACCGTCTTTTGCATGGACCTGGTGAAATCGGATGTCGTGGTCCTCGGTCGCCGAGTACACCTTGACCGGAACGTTGACCAGACCGAAGGCTATCGAGCCTTTCCAAATCGAGCGCATGTCTCCCATGATGGTCGCCCCCAGCCGATTGCGCGAGGCAAACGCTCACGGTTGATCCCGAACCGTTGCGTGTGAACGGGCCGGTTCGGGGCGTATCGAGCGGGTATCCGCTCCGAGAACCCGACTCGCACACCTGGGGGCACGCTCCGATGAGAATCCGAACCTACCGTCGACGCGTCACCGCGGCGCTGGCGATTTCACTGGTTCCGTTGCTGTTGGCTCCTTGGCACGCGGCCGCAGATCCAGCCCGTACTGTCCGGATCACCGTTCATTCGGAAGCGATGGACCGCGACATACCACTCGAGGTGATCCTCCCCGCCGACACCGGTGCGCCACGCCCGACGCTGTATCTGCTCAACGGCGCCGGTGGCGGCGAGGACAGCGCAACGTGGGAAGGGCGGACCGATGTCCTGGACTTCTTCGCCGACAAGGACGTCAACGTCGTGACGCCGTTGGAAGGTGCGTTCAGCTACTACACGGACTGGCAGAAGGACGATCCCGTACTCGGGCGCAACAAGTGGCAGACGTTCCTCACTCGCGAACTGCCGCCGGTGATCGATGCGCAGTTCGGGACCGACGGGGTCAACTCCATCGCGGCGATCTCGATGACCGCCACCTCCGTTCTCAACCTCGCGATTTCGGCGCCGGGCCTCTACCGCAGTGTCGGGGCGTACAGCGGGTGCGCCGAGACCTCCACCCAGCCGGGTCAGGACTACGTCCGACTGGTGGTCGGCGCGCGGGGCGGCGCTGATCCGACAAATATGTGGGGACCGTTCGACGGTCCGGGATGGCGCGAGAACGATCCCGTCGTGAACGCGGAGAAACTGAGGGGGACCGAACTGTACGTCTCCACAGGCTCCGGGCTGCCAGGCCCACACGACAACCTTCAGGCGCCCGATGTGAACGGAAATCCCGGAGCGCTTCTGAATCAGATCATCGTCGGCGGCATCATCGAATCCGCGGTCAACGGGTGCACGCACGGTTTAGCGGACCGACTGAATGCTCTGGGCATCCCCGCGACCTTCGACTTCAAGCCGAGCGGAACCCACTCGTGGGGTTACTGGCAGGACGACCTCCACAATTCCTGGCCGATGATCGCCAGTTCGATGGGAGTGCGGTAGCCGGTGCTCATTGCTCACCGCAGAAAGGGTGCGCGCATCAACGACTTTCGAACATGCCACGGCGACGTCCGGAACAGGGTTGCCATCACCTTCGCGGTCGCAGCCGCGTCCCGCCGATCGGAGAGGTAGGACCGCTGAGCCTCGACCGGTAGATCGAAGAACCTGTCGAAGAATGTCGCGACCTCAGCCGGGTCGAGGGTGAGAAGTGCATTCAGGCCAACGCGGCGAAGAGCAGCCACTCCCTTGGCCGAGCGGGGCCAGAGCGCCGCCTCCGGATCCCCACCGTCGGCGATTGCTTCAGCGACCGCGTCCGCCTCGGCGAGTGAGGTAGCAACGCTGTATCCGGTTCCCGGATGCATCAGACCGCCTCGCCCGCCGAAACGGAGGACATCGCCGGGGGACGAGTCCTTCGGGCCTTCGACTGCGAAACGGACTCGCTCGACCGGCGCGTCCTCGGGGACTTCGCAGCCCCGATTGTGAAGTCGGGTGCGCAGACGTGCTTCGAGTTCGCGCAACCCCAACGCCGGCCGGCCGACGAGGCAGGTCTCCTCGAGGAGGACTCGTTCGTCGTCGAGTGGGACTGCATAGAGAAACGACGGAGTGTCGGCGTCGGAGGTGCCGTTGTCTCTTCGCCAGTCCATGAACCAGGCTTCGCCGCCGCCCAGAATCGGAGCTGTCAGGGCGCGGTCGACGATCACTCCGAAGGCGGTCTGCTGCGCGGTTGTCACCGTGAGGTCGGTGCCTCGAGCGTCGACGACGACGGAACCCGTCAGCTGGGTTCCGTCGGTGCAGACAACGCTGTTGGGGGACAGCGTTCTGGCAGTCAAGGCTCTGAACTGTGCGGATGTATCCGAGAGAAATAATTGCAGTGATGTTGTATTCAATACGCAATATGCGCGATCAAATGTTTTCTGCTCCTCGGCCCACACACTCGGACGTTGGATTCGGCTCGCGATCACCTCGTCCGGCAGCCACGACGGCAGTTCGTCCGCCCACGCCGAATACGTCGGAGTCCACACCCGACGAGGATGCGGATCGACGATGACGACCGTGAGTTGCCGGGCGATACAGCGGGTCGCGAGCGCCCGCCCCGCCGGTCCTCCGCCGACGATCACCACATCGGTGGAGGAGTTGTCTGTGCTCATGATCGGCGCACTACATCGATCCCGTTGCGAGTAGGCCGCCGTCGACGCGCACGGTTTCGCCCGTGATCCACGCCGCCGCGTCGGAGACCAGGAAGCCGACCAGACCGGCGACGTCTTCGGGGGTGCCCAGTCGCTTCATCGGGTAGCCCGCCGACGCCTTGTCCTCGCCAGCAGCGACCAGGGCTGCCGCGAACTGCGTCTTGACGATCCCGGGAGCTACGGCATTGACACGAATCTTCGGTCCCAGTTGCCAGGCCAGTTCTTCCGTCAACCGGATGAGCGCAGCTTTCGACGCTCCGTACGCCGCGATGACGCCCGTCGATCGGATCCCGGCCACACTGGCCAGGTTCACGACGGCTCCACCGTGTTCTCCCATCCATGCCCGATGCGCTTGCTGGACGTAGCCCAGGGCGGCAACCACGTTCACGTCGAAGATCTTGCGTAAGGCGTCGAGGTCCGCCTCCATGAGCGAACCGAAGACCGGATTGATGCCGGTGTTGTTGACCAGAATGTCGAGCGATCCGAACTCGGCGACAGCACGGTCGACGGCACCGGAGCGGGCTTCGGCATCGGCAGCGTTGCCCGCGAATGCGACGACCTTGCCGCCGTGCCCCAGATCGGACAGTTCGGTTGCAGCGGTCTCGAGAGGCTCCGCCTTGCGGGCTGTGATCAAGACGTCAGCGCCGCGAGCGAGGAGCTCGGCGGCGACAGCTTTGCCGATTCCGCGACTTGCACCGGTGACGATGGCGGAGCGGCCTTCGAGGTCGCGAGGACGAGTGCTGTTTTCGCTAGTCATGTCCCGAACGTTAGCGGACTCACACGCTGCTGGTCGGAACGACCGTCAGGTCACGGTAAAATCGATAGTTCTTGTGTCTGTAGTCAGGCATTGTTTACCCGTATTCGTCGTTTTTCCTGAGGAGTTTGCTTGATTACCGCCACTGACCTCGAAGTTCGTGCCGGTGTCCGCACCCTTCTCACAGCTCCCGGGCCTTCGCTGCGCATCCAGCCGGGCGACCGGATCGGTCTCGTCGGACGTAACGGAGCCGGAAAGACGACCACACTGCGCATCCTCGCCGGTGAAGGTGAGGCATACGCGGGAAGCGTCGTACGCACCGGTGAACTCGGATACCTCCCGCAGGACCCCAAGGAGGGCGACCTGAGCGTCCTCGCCAAGGACCGGGTTCTCTCCGCACGCGGCCTCGACACGATGCTCCGCGAGATGGAGAAGCAGCAGATTCTGATGGGCGAGGTGCTCGATCAGGAATCGCAGGACCGCGCGGTCAAGAAGTACGGCCAGCTCGAAGATCGATTCTCGGCCCTCGGCGGATACGAAGCCGAAAGCGAAGCCGCACGTATCACCAGCAGCCTCGGCCTCGAAGACCGTATTCTCGGGCAGCCGCTCAGCACGCTGTCCGGCGGTCAGCGGCGTCGTGTCGAACTGGCGCGAATCCTCTTTGCCGCCTCCGACGGCAGCGGTGCCCGCTCGGACACGACTCTGCTTCTCGACGAGCCCACCAACCACCTCGACGCCGACTCCATCACCTGGCTGCGTGGATTCCTCCAGAACCACGAGGGTGGACTGGTGGTCATCAGCCACGACGTCGACCTGCTCAACGACGTCGTCAACCGTGTGTGGTTCCTCGATGCCGTCCGCGGTGAGGCCGACGTCTACAACATGAACTGGAAGAAGTACCTCGACGCCCGCGCCACGGACGAACAGCGTCGTCGCCGTGAGCGTGCGAATGCCGAGAAGAAGGCCGGCGCGCTGCGCATTCAGGCAGCGAAGATGGGCGCGAAGGCAACCAAAGCCGTCGCGGCTCAGAACATGGCCAAGCGAGCCGACAAATTGATGGCCAACCTCGATGCCGAACGTGTCTCGGACAAGGTTGCGCGTATTCGTTTCCCCGAACCCGCCGCTTGTGGCAAGACGCCGCTGATGGGCAAGAACCTCACCAAGGTGTACGGCTCGCTCGAGATCTTCACCGGTGTCGATCTTGCGATCGACCGTGGTTCTCGTGTGGTCATCCTCGGACTCAACGGTGCAGGTAAGACCACGCTTCTCCGCATTCTCGCGGGTGCGGAGAAGGCGGACGCGGGTGAACTGATCGCCGGTCACGGACTCAAGGTCGGTTACTTCGCTCAGGAGCACGACACCCTCGACGACGACGCGTCCGTGTGGGAGAACATCCGCCACGCCGCGCCGGATACGGGGGAGCAGGAACTGCGGTCGCTGCTCGGTGCCTTCATGTTCACCGGCCCGCAGCTCGAACAGCCGGCCGGAACGCTCTCGGGTGGTGAGAAGACACGTCTGGCCCTGGCCGGTCTGGTGTCGTCCGCTGCCAACGTTCTGCTTCTCGACGAGCCCACCAACAACCTGGACCCGATCTCACGCGAGCAGGTGCTCGACGCGCTCCGCAGCTACACCGGCGCCGTCGTCCTGGTCACTCACGATCCGGGCGCTGCCGAGGCACTGAACCCCGAGCGCGTCATCCTCCTGCCCGACGGCAACGAGGACCACTGGTCGCAGGAGTACCTCGAGCTGATCCAGCTCGCCTGACCCCCTGTGAGTGGTTAGGGAGTCCCCGCACTCCTCAACCACTCACAGGGGCGAAGCCCCTCAATCTCTCCGCCGCACCGATTCCTCGACCAGATCGAGAACAGCTGACAGGTTGTCGACACCGTGGCCGGAGGCGATTCTCGCGACCAGGCCGTCCATCACCAGATCCAGATACCCGATCAGGATTTCGGTGGGAACGTCGTCACGGAGTCGACCTGCCGATTTCTGTCGGGCGAGACGCGCACTGGTCGCTTCCGTCAGTTCTACAGAGCGCTGTGACCACTTCTCGCGGAAATCGGCGTCGTTGCGCAGTCGACGCGCTATCTCCAGTCGCGTTCCCAGCCAGTCGAATTGATCGGGCTGCGCGAGCATGTCCCGCATGACCTGGACGAGGCCCTCTTCGGCGACGACATCTGCCATCCGGCTCGCATCCTCGCTTGCGAGAGCGAGGAACAGGCCGTCCTTGTCCTTGAAGTGATGAAAGATCGCTCCTCGGGACAAGCCGGTGACTTCTTCGAGACGGCGAACTGTGGCGCCGTCGTAGCCGTATTCCGCAAAGCAGCGGCGGGCGCCGTCAAGGATCTGACTGCGCCGTGCCGCGAGATGGTCTTCACTGACCTTGGGCACGTTGTTGTCCTCGTCTCGCGCTTTCTTTGTGCTCCGAACGCACGTGGCGGACTCAGCACCTCGCTGAGTCCGCCACGTGGGTTAAAGCAGGGCTCGGTTGACTAGCCCCGGATCATGTTGCGAAGCACGTACTGCAGGATGCCACCGTTGCGGTAGTAATCCGCTTCGCCGGGGGTATCGATGCGTACGACTGCGTCGAACACGACCTTCTCGCCGTTCTCGCGCGTCGCCGTGACCTTCATGGTCTTCGGGGTGACGCCCTCGTTGAGCTTCTCGACACCTTCGATGTCGAAGGTCTCGGTGCCGTCGAGCTTGAGCGAACCTGCGGACTCGCCGACCGGGAACTGCAGCGGGACAACGCCCATGCCGATCAGGTTTGAGCGGTGGATGCGCTCGAACGACTCGGTGATGACGGCCTTGACGCCGAGCAGGCTGGTGCCCTTGGCTGCCCAGTCACGCGAGGATCCGGAGCCGTACTCCTTGCCGCCCAGGACGACCAGCGGGATGCCGGCTGCCTGGTAGTTCTGCGACGCGTCGTAGATGAATGCCTGCGGTGCGCCTTCCTGCGTGAAGTCGCGGGTGTATCCACCGGAGACGTCGTCGAGGAGCTGGTTGCGCAGACGGATGTTCGCGAACGTTCCGCGAATCATGACCTCGTGGTTACCG
The DNA here is from genome assembly GCF_011602025.1 of Rhodococcus sp. IC4_135. Taxonomy (NCBI): domain Bacteria; kingdom Bacillati; phylum Actinomycetota; class Actinomycetes; order Mycobacteriales; family Nocardiaceae; genus Rhodococcus; species Rhodococcus sp. IC4_135. The sequence continues at coordinate 252,426 of NZ_JAAOLG010000004.1, read as the reverse complement.
CGACGCGATCCGAGCGAGTTGTAATCCGCACGCTCGACGCCGTGGGAGTCGAGGTACTGCGCAGCGGGGGTACCGACCTTGATCGGACCTGCCGGGCTGATGTGGTCGGTGGTGACCGAGTCGCCGAGCAGTGCGAGGACGCGAGCGCCCTTGATGTCCTTGACCGGAGCCGGATCCATCGTCATGCCGTCGAAGTACGGTGGCTTCCGCACGTAGGTGGAGTTCACGTCCCACTCGAAGGTGTCACCCTTCGGGGTTTCGAGGTTCTGCCAGCGGCTGTCGCCCGCAAAGATGGTTGCGTACGACTTGCGGAACATGTCCTGGTCGATCGAGGACTTGATCGTCTCTTCGATTTCCTGCGTGGACGGCCAGATGTCCTTGAGGTAGACGGGGTTTCCGTCGGTGTCGTTACCGAGCGAATCGGTCTCGAAGTCGAAGTCCATGGTTCCGGCGAGGCCGTAGGCAATCACGAGCGGCGGGGAAGCCAAGTAGTTCATCTTGACGTCGGGGGAGATGCGTCCCTCGAAGTTACGGTTACCCGAGAGCACCGCGGTGACCGAGAGGTCGTTGTCGTTGATGGCCTTCGAGACTGCCTCGGGCAGCGGTCCGGTGTTACCGATGCACGTGGTGCAGCCGTAACCTCCGAGGTAGTAGCCGAGCTTCTCGAGGTACGGCCACAGGCCGGCCTTCTCGTAGTAGTCGGTGACGACCTGCGAACCGGGAGCCATGTTGGTCTTGACCCACGGCTTGGTGGCGAGGCCCTTTTCGACGGCGTTGCGTGCGAGCAGTGCAGCACCGAGCATGACCGACGGGTTGGACGTGTTGGTGCAGGAGGTGATACCTGCAACAACGACGGCGCCGTGGTCGAGAACGAACTCACCGGCGTCGGACTTGACGACGACCGGCTTGCTCGGACGGCCTTCTGCACCGTTGGCAGCGGAGAGAACGTCGACCGCTCCGTCGTCTGCAAACGACAGAACCGCGGGATCGGAAGCCGGGAAGGATTCCTCGACTGCCTCGTCGAGCTGGGTGTGCTCGGTCGGGTAGTTCTCTTCCACGTAGTTGTGGATGTCCTTGCGGAACGCAGTCTTGGACTCCGACAACAGGATTCGGTCCTGCGGGCGCTTCGGGCCGGCGATCGAGGGAACAACGGTTCCCAGATCCAGCTCGATGTACTCCGAGAAGACAGGCTCCTTGTCGGGGTTGTGCCACAGGCCCTGTTCCTTGGCGTACGCCTCGACGAGAGCGAGCTGCTCGTCGCTGCGGCCGGTGAGGCGCAGGTATTCGATGGTCTCGGCGTCGATCGGGAAGATCGCTGCGGTGGAACCGAATTCGGGGCTCATGTTGCCCAGCGTCGCGCGGTTCGCGAGCGGAACCTCGGCAACACCGTTGCCGTAGAACTCGACGAACTTGCCGACGACGCCGTGCTTGCGAAGCATCTCGGTGGCGGTGAGCACGACGTCGGTTGCGGTGACGCCGGGCTTGATCTCACCGGAGAGCTTGAAGCCGACAACGCGGGGGATCAGCATGGAGACGGGCTGGCCGAGCATTGCTGCCTCGGCCTCGATGCCGCCGACGCCCCAGCCGAGCACGCCGAGGCCGTTGACCATCGTGGTGTGCGAGTCGGTGCCGACACAGGTGTCGGGGTATGCCTGTCCGTTACGGGACATGACGGTGGGCGCCAGGTACTCGATGTTGACCTGGTGGACGATGCCCATTCCCGGGGGGACGACCTTGAAGTCGTCGAATGCGCCCTGGCCCCAACGGAGGAACTGGTAACGCTCGCCGTTGCGCTCGTATTCGAGGTCGACGTTGCGCTCGAGTGCGTCGGCCTGGCCGAAGACGTCGAGGATGACCGAGTGGTCGATGACCATGTCGGCGGGGGAGAGCGGGTTGACCTTGTTCGGGTCGCCGCCGAGGGTGGTGACGGCCTCACGCATGGTGGCGAGGTCGACGATGCAAGGAACGCCGGTGAAGTCCTGCATGATCACGCGGGCAGGCGTGAACTGGATTTCGATGCTCGGCTCGGCCGAGGGATCCCAGCTTGCGATTGCGCGGATGTGATCCGCGGTGATGTTGGCACCGTCTTCGGTGCGGAGAAGGTTCTCGGCGAGAACCTTCAAGGAATAGGGCAATTTCTCGGTGCCGGGGACGGCCGAGAGGCGGAAGATCTCGTAAGAGTTCTCACCGACCTCGAGGGTTCCCTTGGCTCCGAATGAATCGATACTGGTGCTCACGTCTGCTCCACTCGTCTATGAGGGTCGCTACCGACGGGGCTGTGTCGGCAGCTGAAGCGAGGTACTTCGGCCGGGAAGATCCTCCGTAGCTCACGCCAATCGCACAGTTCGCGTGAGAACTGTCCGAACATCGGAGCTGCAGTAGAACCCGTCCTGACCGGTGGTACCTCTTGGTCCAAGTCTAACAGTACGCTTGTCCTGTGAGAATTCAGGGCAAGTTGACCGAAACAATCTTCATGCAGACCGGGGGCCTGCGCAACGCAGGCTTGGCTGGGTGACCGCACCCACAGCTACCGCTCGGGCGGCACGCGCGGCGGTTGTGTGTGACGCCTGGTGGCAGTCGACCTGAAGTAGGGTGCATGCAGGCCCGTCGCGGGTCGGCCGCCGAAAAACGACCTCGGAAGAACTCCCCGCATCTCAGCGGTGGACGGAATCCGAACAGCACCCGGATGAGAGATGTCTGCTCCTACCAATCACGCTTTTGCGCCTGTGCACGTGAAGTCCCCGTTGCACGTCGCCGTTCCGTCGGACGTCGATCTCGACGACGTGCTCGCGGACATTTCGACGGACGGTGTCTCCGCCCCAGAGTCCGATGTATCGGGGCTGACTGCGGTGGTGACCGACGCTCGTGAACGTGGTGTCGACTTGAGCGTCGTGGTCGTCGACGCGAATCCGGGCCGGCCGTCCGACCTTCGCGATCTGGCCACGACAGTCGGCAAAACCGAAGGCGGCACGGTTCTCGTTCTGAGCCCTGACTGGATGGGTAGCTACAGCGACTCGATCAGTCGCGTACAGCTCGAAACTGCACAGGACCGATCTTTCGGCGAAAGCGCGAGCGTGACCGCGGACCGCTTCTCGCACGAGATCGTGGCGCCAGGTCCGCCGTGGACGCTGTACACGGTCCTTGTCATCGCAGTGGTGGCGGTTATTGCCGGGATCACCTTTGCCGTGAAGTGGCGGCGCGGACCGGAAAATACGCAAACCAGACATACCGCGTCAACGTCAAAGACCGCGACACCGTCCGACCACCGGGCCGATTCCGTCTGACCTTGGTCCTTTTGCGAGATTTTCAGTAACTCGTCGAAAACAGGTACTCACCGCTGTTTGCAGTGAGTACCTGCCCTTTTTGGTGTCTGCATGCCATTCGACCAGCTCAAATACCGTTTGTGTTATTTGTGGCTAAAGTTTCCAAAGAACGCTTGAGTGTCGTACGGTACAACTGGCACTTTTTGGGGAAGAAGTGTCGCAGACAGGCTGATGTTGTTCGACGCGTACTTGTCGGTTGCCTTGTTCCCGAGGTGTCGACAGTGGCGTTGTGACGGCACGCCCGGGCCGACGAGCAGCTCTCGGGCTGTGGGCGACCGGTGCTTGGTCTGCGCATTCCCTCCCCGCACGGATCGGCGACCCAGCGGGCCGTGGCGTTACACGCGAGGGAGAGTTATTTGTGAGGCAAGTAACACGTGGCGGCAAGTCCCGTCGTGGTCCTTCCCGTAAGTCGATGCGCCTGGCGCAACTGGTCATCGGATTCGGCGTCGTCGGCTCCCTGATCGTCGGAACGCCGGCCATGTCCTCGGCCGTACCTCCACCGCCGCCGAATCCGAGTGACTCGGACATCGCTGCGGCCGATTCGCAGGTCTCGTCGAGCGTCGGCACCGTCAGCGCGCTCATCAACCAAGTCGCATCGGCCAACGAACAGTTGTCGGCACTCGACAACGAAGTCGCGATCAAGCGTGAAGACGTCAACAAGACGCTCGTGGATCTGCAGAACGCTCGCGGCGCCGCAGACACCGCGGCGCAGGCCGTCGGCGTCACCAAACAAGCTCTGAAGGACGCCTCGGCGCAGATCGAGGTCGCTCAGACGGACTTCGACAAGTACGCACGCTCGAGCTACGTCAAGGGCACCAACACCGCGTCCATCTCGTCATTCCTCGACGCCAAGGGCCCGGGCGACGTTCTCGATCGTGCACAGGTCCTCAAACTGCTCGCCAACACGCAGAGCGCAGTGCTCGACGGTCTTCAGCGAGCACGTACGGAGCAGGCGAACAAGGACTCCGCGACTCGCCAAGCGAAGCAGCAGGCCGACGCCGCCGCCGAGGTAGCCGCCCAGCTGAAGGATCTGGCCGAGCAGGCGATTCAGATCGCGCGCAACGCCCTCGATCAGCAGGTAGCCAAGAAGGCCGCGATCGAAGCCGAGCGCAACTCCGCTCAGGCCCAGCTCGACGCCGCCCGAAACGCAGTCGCCGGCTTGCAGGGCCAACGCCAGGCGTACGCGACGTGGGACGAACAGCGTCGCGCCGAGGAAGCTCACCAGAAGGCGCTCGAAGCCGCCGCCAAGGAAGCTGCCGCACAAGCGGCCGCCCGCGCAGCAGCCGACCAGGCAGCCAAGGATCGAGCTGCGGCACTGGCAGCGGCTCAGCGCCCGCACACCGCAGTCGAAGACCCGACTCCGACCGTCATCCCGGACGACGACGACACCTGGACGGACGAGGAGACCGGGACCGACGAAGAAACCGGCACGGACGAAGAGACCGGCACCGAAGAGGAAACGGTCACCACACCCAAGCCCACCACTCCCAAGCCGACGACACCGAAGCCCAGCACGCCGAAGCCTTCCGTCACCGGAAGCGCTGCAATCGAATCCGTCATCGATCGTGGAATGTCTCAGCTCGGCGTGCAGTACGCCTGGGGCGGCGGCGACGAGAACGGGCCGACGCGAGGCATCCGTGACGGCGGCGTCGCAGACAGTTACGGCGATTTCAACAAGGTCGGTTTCGACTGCTCGGGGCTGATGATCTACGCCTTTGCCGGTATCGGCATCTCGCTGCCGCACTACACCGGCTATCAGTACACCGCGGGCACACAGGTTCCGTCGTCGGAGATGAAACGCGGCGACATGATCTTCTACGGTCCCAATGCCAGCCAACACGTTGCGCTCTACCTCGGTAACGGGCAGATGCTCGAGGCGCCGCAGTCCGGTTCGAGTGTCATGGTCTCCCCGGTTCGCTGGGGCGGAATGACGCCGTACGCCGTCCGGTTGGTGTCCTGATCGCTGCATCGTCAGAACAACGATGCCGGCATTGACGGGAGAAGTATCGAGTTCCCGACGTGGTGTTACGGCATCGAGCGCAACTACCTGGAATAGTTGACGGGGAACACGTTACTGTCGGTACTTTTCTAGGCGAAAGCGATGGATTCTTGGTGACCTCACGTGAAGATTCGGTCGGAACGGTCGACGTAAGCAAGGCGAGCGGAAGTGCGGACGGAGCAGCACCTTCCCTGGCAGCCGACGTTCAGACCTTGGAACGAGCGATCTACGAGGTCAAGCGAGTCATCGTCGGGCAGGACCGGCTGGTCGAGCGCATTCTCGTCGGACTTCTCGCCAAGGGGCACGTCCTCCTCGAAGGCGTCCCCGGTGTCGCCAAGACGCTGGCTGTCGAGACTTTCGCGAAGGTCGTCGGCGGTTCGTTCTCCCGCGTGCAGTTCACCCCCGACCTGGTGCCCACCGACCTCATCGGCACGCGCATCTACCGTCAGGGCCGTGAAGAGTTCGACACCGAACTCGGACCCGTCGTCGCAAACTTCGTCCTGGCCGACGAGATCAACCGTGCTCCGGCCAAGGTGCAGTCCGCGCTCCTCGAGGTGATGGCGGAGCGCCACGTCTCGATCGGTGGCAAGCGCTACCACATGCCCGACCCGTTCCTGGTGATGGCGACGCAGAACCCCATCGAGAACGAGGGCGTCTACCCGCTGCCCGAAGCGCAGCGCGACCGCTTCCTGTTCAAGATCCTCGTCGACTACCCGACGGTGGAGGAAGAACGCGAAATCGTCTACCGGATGGGCGTCGCGGCCCCGGAGCCGCACCAGATCCTCGGTCCGGAGGAGTTGGTCAGGCTTCAACGCGTCGCCAGCAATGTCTTCGTCCATCACGCGCTGGTCGACTACGTGGTCCGAGTGATCGCCGCTACGCGCACGCCACGTGAAGTCGGGCTCGAGGACGTTGCAGGCTGGATCGCGTACGGTGCCTCACCCCGCGCGACGCTCGGCATCATCGCCGCGTCGCGGGCCCTCGCTCTCGTCCGTGGCCGCGACTACGTCGTGCCGCAGGACGTCATCGAGGTGATCCCGGACGTGTTGCGTCACCGCCTCGTTCTCTCCTACGACGCCATGGCCGACGAGGTGACTCCCGACGCCGTCATCGCCCGGGTGCTGCAGACCGTCGGACTGCCGCAGATCGCCGCGCGGCCGGTTCCGACCGTTCCCGGTCCGCCTCAGCAGGGCGCACCGCAAGCACCCCAGTTCAATGCACAGGGCCCGGTCACTCCACAGGGCACCGTCACTCCACAGGGCACAGCCAATCCACAGGGAAACGGCGCGCCGATCGCGACCGCTGAGACGATGAGTCGCCCGCAGTGACCGATGGCCGCGACGGTGGCCAGGCGACACCCGCCGGATCCACCGGTTCTCCGCCGTCGTTCCGATCCGGCGAGCTCAGCGATCCCAAACTCACCGCCGCGCTGCGCACCCTCGAGCTGACGGTTCGTCGTCGCCTCGACGGTGTGCTGCACGGCGACCATCTCGGCCTGATTCCCGGCCCGGGTTCGGAACCGGGGGATGCTCGCGAGTATCAGCCGGGAGACGACGTACGGCAGATGGATTGGTCCGTCACCGCCCGGACGACGCACCCACACGTGCGCCAGTCGGTCGCAGATCGTGAGCTCGAGACGTGGCTCGTCATCGACCTGTCCGCAAGTCTCGACTTCGGGACCGCCGGATGCGAGAAGCGCGACCTGGTTGTCGCCGCAGCCGCAGCAATCACCCACCTGACCAGTTCGGGCGGTAACCGCGTCGGCGCCATCATCTCGACCGGAGCTCAGACAACTCGAATTCCGGCCCGCGGTGGGCGAATTCACGCACAGGCGATGCTCCGCAAGATCGCGACGACTCCGCACGCTCCGGACGGGGTACGCGGTGATCTGGTCGGTGCGATCGAAGCACTCAGACGCCCACAGCGTCGGCGCGGACTCGCGGTGGTGATCAGTGACTTCCTCGGACCGATCGACTGGGAACGGTCGCTGCGCGCCATTTCGGGACGACACGACGTGCTCGGCGTCGAAGTGGTGGACCCGCGCGACCTCGAACTTCCGGACGTCGGCGACGTGGTGCTCCACGATCCCGAGTCCGGCCGGACCAGAGAATTCACCACGACGCCGCAACTACGCGCCGACTTCGCCAGAGTCGCCGCCGAGCACCGCGTCGAGGTCAGGCAAGCTCTACGTCGTTGCGGCGCACCGCTCATGTCTCTGCACACCGACAGGGACTGGATCGCCGACGTCGTGAGATTCATCTCGGCACGCCGCCACAGTTATGGTGCCGGCGCCGGAACTGGGGGCGTTCGTTCGTGAGTCTTTCTCAATTCACCGCACCGTGGTGGCTGCTGTTCCTCGCCGTCATCGCCGCGTTGGTGGTCGGTTACGTCCTCGTGCAGAAGCAGCGGGCCAAGCACACACTTCGGTTCACGAACTTCGCACTGCTGGAGAAGGTGGCGCCTTCTCGGCCCGGCAGGTGGCGTCATATTCCGGCGATTCTGATGGTCGTCGCGTTGGTGTTCTTCACTGTCGCCCTTGCCGGTCCTACGGCGGACAAGAAGGTCCCGCGAAACCGTGCCACCGTCATCCTCGTGATCGACGTGTCGCTGTCGATGCAGGCCACCGACGTCGAACCGACGCGATTGGCAGCAGCGCAGGAAGCAGCAAAGTCGTTTGCCGACGGTCTGACACCCGGAATCAACCTCGGATTGGTCGCATTTGCCGGAACAGCGTCCGTTCTGGTGTCGCCCACCACGAATCGTGACGCGACGAAGGTCGCGATCGACAACCTCAAGCTCAGTGAGCGGACGGCGACGGGCGAAGCGATCTTCACCTCGTTGCAGTCGATCGACACGCTGTCGGCTGTTCTCGGCGGTAGCGATCAGGCGCCTCCGGCGCGCATCGTGTTGCTGTCCGACGGGAAGCAGACCGTTCCCGAGAACTCGGACGATCCGCGGGGTGGATTCACCGCCGCGCGCCAGGCCAAGGACAAGGGCGTGCCGATCTCGACCATTTCCTTCGGAACGACCTACGGCCGCGTCGAGATCGAAGGCGACCGAATCCCCGTCCCGGTCGACGACGCGTCACTGAAGGAGATCGCCAACCTTTCCGGCGGAAGTTTCTTCACGGCATCGAGCCTCGAGGAACTGCGCCAGGTCTACGACACGCTCGAAGAGCAGATCGGTTTCGAGACGACACGCGGCGACGCGAGCCGGCCGTGGCTGATCCTCGGCGTAGTCTTCGCGACCGCTGGTCTGACGATTGCCCTGGTACGCAGGCAACGTCTGCCTTGATCGTGAGCAGTTCCGAATTGTCCAAATACCGCTGGTACGCGGCCCGCAGAGAATTGATAGGTTGATCGCCATGTCTACCCCTCCCACGACAGTGGTTTCCGAACGGACCGTCACCACACCGCGCTCGGTGCTCGTCACCGGCGGCAACCGCGGAATCGGCTTGGCCGTCGCTCAGCGACTCGCTGCGGACGGTCACAAGGTAGCCGTCACGCATCGCGGTTCCGGCGTCCCCGAAGGGTTGTTCGGCGTCGTCTGCGACGTCACCGACACCGAGTCGATCGACCGTGCGTTCAAAGAGGTCGAGGCGCACCAGGGCCCGGTCGAGGTCATCGTCGCCAATGCCGGCGTCACCGACGACACACTGATCATGCGGATGAGCGAAGAGCAGTTCACGAGCGTCGTCGACGCGAACCTCACCGGAACGTTCCGCCTCTCCAAGCGCGCAACCCGTTCGATGCTGCGCGCGCGCTTCGGACGGTTCATCTTCCTCGGATCGGTCGTGGGCCTGGCAGGTCAAGCCGGGCAGGTCAACTACGCCGCGTCCAAGGCAGGCATCGTCGGTATCGCACGTTCCCTGACAAGGGAACTCGGGTCGCGCTCGATCACCGCCAACGTCGTCGCTCCCGGGTTCATCGAGACCGACATGACTGCCGCCCTGGGCGACGACGTCAAGGACAAGGCCACCGAGTTCATCCCGTTGCAACGCACCGGAAAGCCGGAAGATGTTGCAGCAGTAGTCAGTTTCCTCGCCTCGGACGATTCGGCTTACGTCTCGGGTGCGGTCATCCCCGTCGACGGCGGACTCGGCATGGGGCACTGACCCGCTTTTTCGCACACGCACACCTTTCTCGTACGTCTGAAATCAGGAGGACATCTCATGGGCGGTTTGCTCGAGGGTAAGACCATTCTTGTCACCGGCATCATCACCGATTCGTCGATCGCGTTCCACGTGGCCAAGGTCGCGCAGGAGCAGGGCGCGAAGGTGCTGATCACCGGATTCGATCGTCTGCGCCTCATCGACCGCATCGCCCAGCGCCTGCCGCAGCCCGTGCCGCCGGCAATCTCGCTCAACGTCCAGAGCTCGGAGGATCTCTCAACTCTCGCCGAGAACGTGCGCGAGCTGGCTCCCGAGGGTATCGACGGCGTGGTCCACTCGATCGGCTTCGCTCCCCGTTCCTGCCTGGGCAGCCCGTTCATGGACGCGCCGTGGGAAGACGTGGCGGTCGCACTCGAGGTGTCCGCATACTCGTACAGCGCACTGGCCAAGGCATTGCTGCCGGTGCTCAACGACAACGCGTCCATCGTCGGAATGGATTTCGATCCGGCACGCGCAATGCCCTTCTACAACTGGATGGGTGTCTCCAAGGCAACCCTCGAGGCCGTCAACCGTTACGTGGCCAAAGAGGTCGGTGTCCGCGGCATCCGCTCGAACCTGGTGTCCTCCGGCCCGATCAAGACCCTGGCCGCCAAGGCCATCGCCGGTGACAGCACCGGTCCGGGCGCGGAGTTGGACAAGCTGAACACCGCATGGGACGGTGCTGCGCCCATCGGCTGGGACGTCGACGATCGCGAGCCCGTGGCCAAGACCGTCTGCACCGTGCTCTCGGATTGGTTGCCCGGCACGACCGCGTCGATCATCTACGTCGACGGCGGCTTCCACGCGATGGTCGGCTAGTAGCACCCCTTCTACTACGCAGGTGAGTACCCGGGTGACCCCCGCCGAACGGCATCACGCAAGATTGAACTCATGACCGCAAGTATGGACATGCAGTTCGATGCTCTTCTCGTTTTGTCGTTCGGCGGTCCCGAAAAACCCGAAGACGTACGGCCGTTCCTCGAAAACGTCACGCGCGGTAGGGGAGTGCCACCCGAACGGCTCGACGCCGTCGTCGAGCACTACATGCATTTCGGTGGGGTTTCTCCCATCAACGCTCTCAACCGAGACCTGATCGAACGGGTCGAAGGTGAGCTGGCAGCAGCCGGTGTCGACCTACCCGTGTACTTCGGCAACCGCAACTGGCACCCGATGGTCGAAGACACCGTTGCCAAGATGCGCGAGGACGGTGTCCGCAACGCCGCCGTGTTCGCCACGTCGGCCTGGGGTGGCTACTCCGGATGTCGGCAGTACCACGAGGACATCGCCCGCGCCCGCGACGCGGTCGGTGACGGCGCACCGACGCTGACAAAACTTCGCCAGTACTACGACCATCCGCTGGTCGTCGGCGCGTTCGCCGACGGTGTGCGCGCGGCCCGCGCAGAGTTGCCCGAAGCTACTCGCGACACTGCGCGCCTGGTGTTCACGGCGCATTCGGTTCCGAGTGCCGCAGACCGCAATGCAGGGCCGCCGGCAGAGGGCGGAAACCTCTACAGCCGACAGGTCGCCGAGGCTGCGAAGTTGGTGGCCGAGGCCGTCGGCGTCGACGATTTCGATCTGGTGTGGCAATCGCGATCAGGTCCGCCGCAGGTTCCGTGGCTGGATCCCGACATCTGTGATCACCTGGATACGTTGTCCGCCAAGGATGTTCGCGCCGTGATCGTTTGCCCCGTCGGTTTCGTCTCCGATCACCTCGAAGTGGTGTGGGATCTGGACACCGAGGCCAAGGACAAGGCGGCCGAACTCGGTATGGATTTCGTGCGCGCCGCGACACCCGGCCGCGATCAACGTTTTGCGCAACTGGTGCCCGCGCTCGTCCGGGAGTTGGCGGACGCCGAGCAACCACTGCGACTGGGGGTCGAGCCGCTGCTCGGCTCGACCCCCAATGGTGCCTCGTGTGCGGTGAACTGCTGCGCCGCCATTCAGCGCCCCCGCTGACGGTCAGGAGTTCGGCTGCTTGAGCTTTCCGCAGGGCCCCGGAACTGTAGACGTACTGCGCGAGGTCAGGAGCGTCTCGACGATCTGTCGATCCTCCGGGCTCAGGGACGGGTCGATGTAGTTGAGTTTGGGCGCTCCCAGTTCGCGGACTCGCCCGGCAAGGGTCGCGACGAACGAGACTCGCTCTTCGTCGTCGTCGTTGACGTCGTGGATCTGAAGCACCGACACCGGGAACTTGCGCAGCGTCACAGGCAGGAATCGGGCGCCGAGCACATGGTCGACGTTGAATCCCGCCCACTGCCCCTGGTTGGCTTCCACACACTCGGCGTCGGAGTGAATTGCGCTCTCGCCGATGTACTTACGTGCGGGCAGCATCTTCTTCGGTGCAAGTTCGGACGCGCCCTGCTGCAGGACGGGAAAGTCGCCGTCCGTGTACAACCACGGTTGGTTGGCCATCGCGATCAAGCGACCGGCGTCCAGATCCGGGAGATAGCGGGACTTGAGGAGAAACGCGACGCTGTCGACCGAGATGCCCAACAGTTCGGCGGCCTTCTGTCGGCTCATCGCAAACGTCGGGGCATTCTTCGGGGCGATCTGGATCAAATTGACCATGCGAACTCCTGTAAGTGTTCAATTGTTGCGGGCTTGGTACAGCTGACATGACTATTCGCCGATTATCAACCTCTAGCTGATTTCCGACTTGTAGATGAGTCGGTTGTCACCATCCGAGTTCACGCAACCGGGGATCACCGATCCCGAAGTGGTGGCCGATTTCGTGGATCACGGTTCGGCGAACTTGCTCGATCACCTCGTCTTCGGTGCTGCAGATCGCACAGATGGCCCTGCGGTAGATCGTGATGCGGTCCGGAAGGACGCCGGCGTACGTGGTGGTTCTCTTGGTCAGAGGGATGCCCTGATACAGCCCGAGCAGTCCCGGTCGTCCGCCTTCGAGTTGAACGGTCACCGCGACGTTTGCCATCTCCGCACCCAATTTCGGCGGCAGGCTGTCGAGCGCCCGCTTGACCATGTCCTCGAACTGACTGTCGTCCACGTCGATCATCTGCCCATTGTGCGTGCGGGTGCGGGATCCGGGTGTGTCCATGTGGAAACAGTGCAGCTTACGGCTATGTTTAGGGCGTGGCCGAAGATCTCTATCACCGTTACGAATTCACATTCATCGTTCAGATGCTGACAGTCTCGCAAGAGCAGGCGATCGGAGAGAGCTTGGGCGGAAGAGTCGAGGACCGACGCGGGCTGCAGTTGCTGACACTCACCTCGGAAGGCATGCGGGCAGCGACGACGGCGATCACCGTGGTCGACCAGTTGGTGGCCGCAGGTGTGCGGCCTCAGAGGACACATCCTGATCTGGTGTCGCGCCAGGACATTGCCGACCGTGCGGGGGTGACGCGGCAGGCGGTCGGACAGTGGGTGCGAGGGGTCCGGCAGGCGGCTACTCCTTTCCCGATTCCGTACAACTCGGTTGCCGGGGGGATCTGGTTCTGGGGCGACGTCCTGGATTGGTTGCGCCGTCAGGGATACAGCCAGGACACCGGTTTGCGTTACCCGACGCTGGATGAACATATTCGCATCGACCGCCATATCGCGATCAATCACAAGACTGCGCGTTGATCGATTGAGTGGTTTGCTTGAAAATAGCTATTGAAACAAACCGACGGTAGGTATAAAGTCCCTAAATACCTCAATCAATCTATCGGTGCGTTGGTCCTGCTCTGGGGGGAGTCTGGTCTGCGCTGCAGATACCCGAGCATGCGAGCAGGAATCCATGGTTTCGACCCCCGAAGTAAGACCGATGCTCAAATCGGCCGCTCTAACGACTTCTGTGGCAATTTCCAGCGATGTAGCAACGGCGAAGTTACGCGAAAATGCAACGGGCAGGGGCCGTCTGCGTGCGGCGACGGCGGCGCTGTTCCGGCGCTCACGCCCACGCGCGAGTTCCGCGCCACCGTTGAGCCTGCTGCTTCTCGTCACCTCCGACAACGGTCTGTCGCAGCGGGCTGGTCTTGTTCTTCGTGAGGCGGGGCACCACGTCCGCACAGCCGTCGTCGCCGACGCGGACGCGGTGCTGGCCGCGACATCTGCGGGAGATTTTGATCTCATCATCTGCCCGTTTCTGAAAGCCTATGTACCGGAATCCGTTTGGCAGCGGTGGACAACGATCATCATTCACCCTGGCCCGCCCGGCGATCGCGGACCGTCGTCGCTGGACTGGGCGATTGCAGATGACGAACCGATCTGGGGAGTCACCGCGTTGCAGGCCGCCGAGGAACTCGACGCGGGAGCGGTGTGGGCGTGGCGGACCTTCGAACTCCCGAGCGGTGCAACCAAATCCTCGGTGTACAACGGGGCAGTCACCGACGCGGCGATGGAGTGCATTGCGGAGGTCGTCGAACATTTCCGTACGCCCGACTACCAGCCGATCCCGTCGGACCGCGTCGCACGGCCGGTGGCATCGGCCCGATCGCGGCCGACCATGAAACAGTCCGAACGCGCGTTCAGTTGGGAGGAGGACGCGTCGAGCATCGTCCGCGCCGTCAACGCCGCCGACGGGTTTCCCGGTGTCGCCGTTCAGTTGGGGCTCGACAGGGTCTACGTCTACGACGCTCACCTCGACGCCCACGTCGATGCAGCGCCCGGCACCATCGTCGAGTACTTTCACCAGGCAATACGTGTTGCTACCGGTGCCGGCTCCGTGTGGGTCGGACATGCGCGGCTCGTCGGCGCGGGCAATGTCAAACTTCCGTCTACCGCGGTCGTGCGTCCGGACGTGTTCGTTCCACAGGTCTGGGAGAGCCGCTATCCCGAGACCGACTATCACCGAGACGGCGGTATCGGTTATCTCTCGTTTCGTTTCTACAACGGTGCGATGAGCACGAAGCAATGCGCGCGACTGGCGGCCAGGCTGCGTTGGGCGATCGCGCAGGACACCAAGATCCTTGTCCTGACGGGCGACTACGACAGATTCAGCAACGGTATCCACCTCAACGTCATCGAGGCGGCGTCGGATCAAGCCGGAGAGGCGTGGGCCAATATCAAGGCCATCAACGAGATCGCGAAAGCGATCGTCACCTGTACCGAACAGGTTGTGGTTGCGGCCTTCACCGGCAATGCCGGGGCCGGCGGGGTGATGCTCCCGCTCGGAGCCGACGTAGTCGTGGCCAGGGACGGCGTGGTTCTCAATCCTCATTACGCCACGATGGGCTTGTTCGGTTCGGAACTGCACACGTACACGCTTCCGGCCCGTGTCGGGGAGGAACAAGCTCGCAACCTGCTGACCGCGTGCAGTCCGATCGGTATCCGTCGAGCGTTGGACATCGGGCTCGTCGACGCGATCGGCCCCCGGCGGCCGGATTTGTTCGAGGCGTGGTTGAACGAGGTCGCCACCGACCTGCTCGAAGGTGGTCGGCTGGATTCGATACTGGAGCGCAAACGTCTTCGGCTGGAACGTGATCCGGTGGAGCCCTACGAGGAGCGCGAACTCGAGGAGATGAAGATCGACATGTTCGGGGACCGCAACGGCTTCGCCGAGAAGCGCCGGAATTTCGTGCTCAAGCTCTGATCGACACGCTGTTCGCCGACGCGACGCGAGCGGTGCGAACGACGTCCCACAGTCGTCGCAGCAGGTCGTCGCGCTTCTGAGCGGTGGACACGCTCGGGGCCTGATTGGTCGAGGTCGACGCAGCGACTGTAAGAATGGCTGCGACGTTGTCGGCGGTGTCGATCACCTGCAAATGCCGCGGTGACAGTGTCGACGGCCAGCGGTATCCGGCCTGCGCCTGCAGCGCTTCGGCGACCAGGGTGCGCGCGTCACTGCCTGGGATTCCGGTGGCAACGGTCGGAAGTCCGCCGAGCACCTCTGCTGCGTCCCGAACAGCTTGGCGCAGTTCGTATTCGGCTTCACGGAGCCCGATCATGTCGGCGCTGCCCGCGACAGTCGCGATGGAGAAGACCGTCCAGCGCAAGACGTCCGGGCCTTCCTTCGACGGTACGAGACCGACTCCAGGTTTGCCGACGGTGCCGATCTGGATCCCTTCACCCGCTGTGATCGCGGCGCGTGCGAACTCGGTTCCGGTGGGCAGGCCGCGTACGTCACCGGCAGTGGGAAGGACCAGGCGGATTTCGGCAGCCTCCGATCGAGCGATTCTCAGCAGAGTGGACACACCGGATGCCGTGACTCCCGGCCACTCGAGATCGTGTCGGACCGCGGTTTCCGCATCGGCCGCCCCGATCAGGTGCATCTGTGCCCACGCGGCAAGGGCATCGATGACATCGTCCGGCGCAGTGTCGCCGGCGAGCCATGACGCTGCCCACACGGTGAGGGTTGCGCTGGGAGAACTCATGACCGTGAAGTTTAGTTCGGCGTGGCGACATGCGCGGCCCCGGCGTTGTGACCTAGCGTGATCCGGCGTGAGCGGTGGCAACGGATACGGTGACATTTTTGCGGGTCATACCCGTAAACAGAAGCGCGTGACGCCCGAAGTGGCAGCCGAACGTGATCTGGTCGTCGAAGATGCGGCGACGGGATTCTGTGGGGCGGTAGTCGGGTTCGAGCGCACGTACGACGGCGATTTCGTGCGACTAGAGGACGGGCGCTCGCGGACGCGGTTGTTCGCGATGCGGGAGGCGGCTTTCCTGATCGACGGCTCACCGGTCACGCTGGTCCGACCGGCACCCAAACCCGCATCCACCAAGCCCGCACGGTCGGCTTCGGGTTCGACGCGAGTCGAAGGCTTGCGGGCTCGCACGGCTCTGCCCAGCCGGATCTGGGTGGAGGGAGTTCACGATGCTGCCCTCGTCGAGCGGGTGTGGGGTCACGACCTTCGTGTGGAAGGTGTGGTCGTCGAACATCTCGAAGGCCTCGACAATCTGGGGGAGAGGCTTGCCGAATTCGGTCCAGGGCCCGGCCGTCGTGTCGGTGTTCTGGTCGATCACCTGGTCACCGGCTCCAAGGAAACGCAATTGACTCAGGGCCTCGGTCCTAACGTACTGGTGACGGGTCATCCCTACATCGACGTGTGGGAGGCCGTGCGTCCCAAATCCGTCGGAATCGCTGCCTGGCCGAAGATTCCACGCGGCGAGGATTGGAAGACGGGAATCTGTCGCGAACTGGGCTGGGGAACACCTCAGGAGGGTTGGCGGCGGGTCTACAACTCGGTGGAGAGCTTCCGCGATCTCGAAGCTCCGCTGATCGGCGCTGTCGAACAACTTGTCGATTTCGTTACCGAGCCGAACTGACGTAGCAGCGGCCTGGGTCACACTCTCTGGTTAGATGGTGTTGTGGCTGCACTTATTTGGCTGATCGGAGCACTGGTGCTCGCCGGGGCCGAAGCTTTGGTGGGAGATTTCTTCCTGCTGATGCTCGCCGGTGGGGCGCTCGCTACTGCCGGTGTCAGTGCTGTCACCGACTTCCCGGTGTGGGTCGACGCCGTCATGTTCGGGGTGTTTTCCGCCGCCCTAGTCCTGGGTGTGCGACCGATCATGTTGCGTCGCTTCGGTAGTCCGCCGCCGACCCCGACCGGAATTCAGGCACTCGAAGGTAAGCACGCCCTGGTTCTGGAAGAAGTGGGCGAGCATTCCGGGCAGGTCAAGTTGGACGGCGAGGTGTGGACTGCCAGGCCGTACGACACCACCGAGGTGTACCCGCCGGGCACCAAGGTGACGGTGATGGAAATCAACGGCGCAACAGCAGTCGTCTGGAGGGGACCTTAATGGCAGCACTCATAGTGCTCGGTGTGTTGGTGCTATTCGTGATCTTGGTGGTCGCGAAGTCGGTGGCACTGGTACCGCAGGCAGAAGCCGCGGTCATCGAACGGCTCGGCCGGTATTCGAAGACGGTGTCCGGGCAGCTCACATTCTTGATCCCGTTCGCCGATCGCGTACGTGCCAAGGTGGACCTCCGCGAGCGGGTGGTCTCGTTCCCGCCTCAACCGGTGATCACCCAGGACAACCTGACCCTGTCCATCGACACGGTGGTGTACTTCCAGGTCACCAACCCGCAAGCTGCGGTGTACGAGATCAGCAACTACATCGCTGCCGTCGAGCAGTTGGCGACCACGACGCTGCGAAACGTCGTCGGCGGAATGACCCTCGAAGAGACGTTGACCTCGCGTGATTCCATCAACGGTCAGCTTCGCGGTGTCCTCGACGAGGCGACCGGTCGCTGGGGCCTGCGAGTGGCCCGCGTCGAGCTCAAGAGCATCGATCCGCCGCCCTCGATCCAGGAGTCGATGGAAAAGCAGATGAAGGCGGACCGCGAGAAGCGCGCGATGATTCTGACGGCTGAAGGTCATCGCGAATCCGCTATCAAGACTGCCGAGGGCGCCAAGCAGAGCCAGATTCTTTCTGCCGAGGGCAACAAGCAGGCCTCGATCCTGAACGCCGAGGGTGAGCGTCAGTCCCAGATCCTTCGTGCTCAAGGTGACCGCGCGGCCAAGTACTTGCAGGCTCAAGGCGAGGCCAAGGCCATCGAGAAGGTTTTTGCTGCCATCAAGTCAGGTAAGCCGACTCCGGAATTGCTTGCATACCAGTACCTTCAGACGTTGCCGCAGATGGCGCAAGGCGATGCGAACAAGGTGTGGCTCGTCCCCAGCGACTTCGGGGACGCACTGAAGGGATTTGCGAAAACCCTTGGCGCGCAGGGTCAGGACGGCGTTTTCCGTTACGAGCCGCCGGCGGCCGAAGAGAATCTTCCCAACCCCGAGGACGATTCGGCCGAGGTAGCAGAGTGGTTCGAAACGAAGTCCGACCCGGCCATTGCGGAAGCAGTCCGCGCCGCTGAAGTTGCTGCACGTACTCCCGTCGAAGATCCGGCAGCTGCGGTCAGGCATCGCCGTGAAAGTGCGCCCGAGCAGCCCGGATTCGTCGATCCGGCGCTGCCGCAGCAGGGTGAAAATCCGTGGCCCGGTCAGCTGCCGCTGCCGCCCGAGCGTGAAGATTTCCAGCAGAAATACCCGTACCAGGGGCAGCCGCCCGAGGGCGGCCAGCGCCAGTAGGCACCTTTCGGAGTAAACGGACGGGCGCTCATCACCTAGGTGATGAGCGCCCGTCCCGTTCCACAGACGGCAATCGCCCAGAGGACGCTGACGAAGGTTCCCATGATGAACTGCTCGGACGCGTGAGGTTCGCGAAGTTCTGGGTACCGTGCGAGTCCCTTGACCGCCAAGACGATCGCGATGCCTTCCGGCCAGGTCGCGAGAATTGACGCCGCCACCGCGAGCCGTTCGAGTATGCCGATCACACGTCCGCCGCGAAGAGGTCCGGCGTCCGGTGCCGGGCTCCCGTCCGGTTGGCGACGGGCGATCTTGAAGGTGGCAAGCACCAACGGTGCACCGGCCGTGGCGGCGGCAAGTACGCACAGGACCAGCGTCGCCCCGAGCGCAAAACCGGTGACCGGGCTCGTTCGGGTCGATGCGAGCGCGGCAACACCCAGCGCCGGCAGCGCGACCACGGACGACGCCCATTCGGGCACCTCCAGTCGACCGCGACTGAGCGGTCCCAGTGCCGCTGCAACTGCTGGCGCCGCGGCGGCGACGGCGAGTGCGATCAACGCCAGAACGACCATGTATCCGAGCCCCCTGCTGTGTCGACGAGTTTGTGTACTGATGCGAGCGTGAGCAGTCTAGGGCTGGAGTCTGACCAAAAGTCGTTCTGCGAGGCGACGCCCGGCGAGTTCTGCGTGCCACCCAGCGGTCAGGAGTCTCTTCGACATGGCCTGCTTGGTGATTCCGAGCCGGGTGGCCGCGGTGACCTGAGTGAGTCCGCTGTCCATCAGAGCTATGGCCTCGCGCCCGTCCTTCGTCTGTCTCGCGACGATCGTGCCGAGCAAGGTGAACGCGGCATCGACGTCGGCGGCAAGTTCGTTGCGTGATCTGTCGTCCGGCGCCTGTTCGACGGCAATTTTCGCCGGGGCTCTCTTGGCGCGTTCGACGGCGATTCTTGCAGCTTCGAACGCGGGTCCGCGCCCGGCTCGGGTCTGCCGCGGGAGAGGGTGCTCGACTGGGCCGATCCCGATCCCGACACTCCAGTACTCGCGCCGAATCAGCTCCAGTGCGACGAGGACGAGCAGTGCCGGATCGTCGGTCACTGCTTGAATCTCGTCGCCCGCAGTGCGCTCGAACGGTCGAAGGAGTTCGAGATCGGCCATGTCGTCGATGATGTCCCCGACGCGATCGACGTCCCGTCGACTACCTCGCTGATCCACTGTCAGTACGAACATCAGTCAATGTTATGTAGTTGACTTTCAATAGTCAATCGTTTTGGGTTGACTCAATCAAATCAACCTCTTGAGGTTGACTGCTGTCGACGGTGGATTCGCTCAGTGGAGGCTGACGGCGAGCGTCGAACACCAGACCGGAGATCCCGATTGCAATGCAGATCCCGGACAGGATCAGGAGACGAGGATCGGCTTCGCCGGACAGCGCATCGCCCAGAACGACAATCCCGACAGTGCCGGGCAAAATGCCGACGACGGTGGCAAGGATGTAGGGCACGATCCGGATCGACGAAATGCCGCAGCAGTAGTTCACCACCGAGAAGGGGACAAACGCGATCAAGCGCAGAGACCCGACGGCCAGCCACCCCCGCTTTTCGATCCGCTCGTCCACCCGCCGGATCGTCGGACTCGAAATCCGTTGCCAAACAACGTCGCGGCCGATGGCGCGGACCAGGTAGAGGGCCAGTACGGCACTCACAGTCGTTGCCGCCACAGTTAGGGCGATGCCGGTCACCGAGCCGAAGAGAACCCCCGCGCTGAGAGTGAAGACGGTCCGCGGAAACGGCGCGACGGTGACTATCGAATGAACCAGGAAGAACACGAGGGGAAACGCCGGGCCAACCGAGTCCGCCCACTCGCGCACCTGAGACACCGTGGGATGTGGGGCGAGGAGGGCAGCGAGGAACAAAGCGAGCACTACCAGGACTATTGCGATCAATCTTCGGTCCAGCAGGCGTCCCATCACAGGTCACAAGGCTACCTGTGAACGGTGAACCGAGCCGACTGCAGACCCGCAAACGCACGTTGAACATCGCCACGGAGATGGGAAAGCAGCGTGCTCCAGGCGACAATGAAACCGGTGCTGTGACGAAAACCACTAGGAGTTCGAGGCGGTGCGCACGTGAAGTCCCGGCCAGTGAAACGAACTCGCGGGTAACTCACATACATGCTGAACAATCGCTAGGTAAGGACCAGTCGCAGGTGCCCGAACGACTGAAACCCGCGTCTGCGGACCGGTCGGAAAATGGTCGTGAACGCCGTCGTGAACGGCACTGTGAAGAACCTGACGTGATCCTCACGATATCTGAGCTCAGAGGCGGGTTAGCATCACAGAACTAACGAACAATTCCGATTATCGGTAAAGCGCTCACGCAAAAAATGAGAGGGAGCGGACACAGTGTCATTAGCTTCAGAAGCCGAGGCTGTCGAGCAGGCATATGCGGAGTGGCAGCGCTCCGTAGCCGGAGTGCTCGCCAAGTCCCGCAGAGTCGATGCGGCAGAACTGGGCCCCGAGCCACAGAAACTGCTCGAAACCGTCACATACGACGGCGTCACTGTCGCACCGCTCTACAGCCCACGCGACGAGCGTCCCGAGCAGAGCCTGCCGGGCACGTTCCCGTACGTGCGAGGCGTCGATGCTCACCGTGACGTCAATGCCGGTTGGTTGGTCTCCGCTGTATTCGGAACGGCCTCCGCGGCGGAGACGAACCGCAGCGTCCTCGACGCTCTCGAAAACGGTGTCAGTGCACTGTGGTTGAAGGTCGGTGCCAAGGGCCTCCCGGTCACCGACATCGCCGCTGCGCTCGAGGGTGTGCTTCTCGATCTCGCGCCGCTGACGCTCGACGCAGGCGCGGAGGCAGGCGATGCTGCCCGTGCACTCCTCTCTCTCCTCGACGCACGCGCCGAAGCCGGTGACGGCGTCAGCGATCGCGCCGGCATCCGCATCCACCTCGGTGCCGCACCGTTGACCAGTTCGTTCTCCGGCGCAGCCGACGTCGAACTTGCCGACGCCGTCGAGTTGGCCGCCCTCGCTGCAGCGCGTACGGAAACCGTGCACGCGATCACCGTCGACGGCACGGCGTTTCACAACGCCGGTGCCGGCGATGCCGAAGAACTCGGTGCTGCGATTGCCGCCGGCCTCGAGTATCTGCGTGCACTCACCGCCGAGAGTGGCCTGACCATCGGTGCCGCCTTGTCGCAGTTGGCTTTCCGCTACTCGGCAACCGACGACCAGTTCCAGACCATCGCGAAGTTCCGTGCCGCACGGCTCGTGTGGGCACGCATCGCGCAGGTTTGCGGCGCTTCCGATTTCGGCGGAGCACCTCAGCATGCGGTCACCTCCGCCGCGATGATGGCTCAGCGTGATCCCTGGGTGAACATGCTGCGCACCACCCTCGCCGCATTCGGCGCCGGTGTCGGCGGAGCAGACGCGGTGACGGTCCTTCCGTTCGACGTCGCTCTTGCCGACGGCACCCTCGGCGTCAGCAAGTCCTTCTCTTCACGCATCGCCCGCAACACCCAGTTGCTGCTGCTCGAAGAGTCACACCTGGGCCGTGTCCTCGACCCGTCTGCCGGATCCTGGTACGTCGAGGACCTGACACAGCAGATCGCCGCCACCGCGTGGGAGTTCTTCCAGGAGATCGAAGCAGCCGGCGGATACCTGGCGGCCCTCGAAGCGGGAATCGTCTCCGGTCGCATCGCTGCCACCAAAGCAAAGCGTGACTCCGACATCGCACATCGCAAAACCACGGTCACCGGAGTCAACGAGTTCCCGAACCTCGGCGAAACACCGCTGTCCGCCGAAGCGGTCGAGCCCGGTCAGACCGTCGCCCGCTATGCAGCTGCATTCGAAGCACTTCGTGACCGTTCGGATGCGTTCCTCGCCGCCGGCGGCGCACGTCCCACTGCGCTTCTCGCGCCGCTGGGCTCGGTCGCAGAACACAATGTGCGCACCACGTTTGCGTCCAACCTGCTCGCTTCGGGTGGTATCGACGCAGTCAACCCGGGCCCGCTCGAGGTGGGCGCCGAGGCGATCTCCGCAGCTGTCAAGGCTTCCGGTGCCACCGTCGCCGTGCTGTGTGGCACGGACAAGCGCTACGGCGAGAGTGCCGCAGCAGCTGTCGCCGAACTTCGCGCCGCCGGTATCACCAAGGTGCTGCTGGCCGGACCGGAAAAGGCAGTCGCAGACGCGACCGGCGATTCTCGCCCGGACGGATTCCTCACCGCCCGCATCGACGCAGTGTCGGCTCTGACCGAACTGCTCGACTTCATCGAGACGGGAAGCTCCAAGTGACGACACGAGAGGTCAAGCACGTGATCGGCAGTTTCGCCGAGGTCCCACTCGAGGACCCTCAGTCTCCGGCACCCACACCGCCGTCGGTCGAGCAGGCCCAGGCGCTCATCGAAGAGGGTGCAAACGCCAACAACTACGCCGCCGAGCAGGTTGTCTGGTCGACCCCGGAAGGCATCGACGTCAAGCCGGTGTACACCGCAGCCGACCGCGCAGCCGCCGCCGAGTCCGGTTACCCGCTCGACAGCTTCCCGGGCGCGGCGCCATTCCTGCGTGGTCCGTACCCGACCATGTACGTGAACCAGCCGTGGACCATTCGTCAGTACGCCGGCTTCTCCACTGCCGCGGAGTCGAATGCGTTCTACCGTCGTAACCTCGCAGCCGGCCAGAAAGGCCTGTCGGTCGCCTTCGACCTCGCCACGCACCGCGGCTACGACTCCGACCATCCACGCGTCGCCGGCGACGTCGGAATGGCCGGTGTCGCAATCGATTCCATCCTCGACATGCGTCAGCTCTTCGACGGAATCGACCTCTCGCAGGTGTCGGTCTCGATGACCATGAACGGCGCTGTACTGCCGATCCTCGCGCTGTACGTCGCAGCGGCAGGTGAGCAGGGTGTCACTCCGGACAAGCTGGCCGGAACGATCCAGAACGACATCCTCAAAGAGTTCATGGTTCGTAACACCTACATCTATCCGCCCAAGCCCTCCATGCGGATCATCTCGGACATCTTCGCGTACTCCAGTGCGGAAATGCCGAAGTACAACTCCATCTCGATCTCGGGTTACCACATCCAGGAAGCCGGAGCGACGGCCGATCTGGAACTGGCGTACACCCTCGCGGACGGCGTCGAGTACATCCGCGCCGGCCTCGACGCGGGTATGGACATCGACAAGTTCGCACCTCGCCTGTCCTTCTTCTGGGCCATCGGCATGAACTTCTTCATGGAGGTCGCCAAGCTGCGGGCCGGACGCCTCCTCTGGGCCGAGTTGGTGGCCAAGTTCGACCCCAAGAGCGCGAAGTCGCTCTCGCTGCGTACCCACTCGCAGACCTCCGGCTGGTCCCTGACCGCGCAGGACGTCTTCAACAACGTGCCGCGCACCTGCGTCGAGGCCATGGCTGCCACCCAGGGACACACCCAGTCCCTGCACACCAACGCGCTCGACGAGGCCATTGCGCTGCCGACGGACTTCTCCGCCCGCATCGCCCGCAACACCCAGTTGCTGCTGCAGCAGGAGTCCGGCACCGTGCGTCCCATCGACCCGTGGGGTGGCTCGTACTACGTCGAGTGGCTGACCAACGAGCTCGCCAATCGGGCTCGTAAGCACATCGAAGAGGTCGAGGAAGCCGGCGGTATGGCTCAGGCCATCAACGAAGGCATCCCGAAGCTGCGTATCGAGGAAGCCGCCGCTCGCACCCAGGCACGCATCGACTCCGGTCGGCAGCCGCTCGTCGGCGTCAACAAGTACGTTCCCGACGAGGTCGACACCATCGAGGTTCTCAAGGTCGAGAACTCCAAGGTGCGCAAGGAACAGCTCGAGAAGCTGGTTCGTCTTCGCGCGGAACGTGATCCGGAAGCCGTCGAGGCCGCACTCGCGAACCTCACCCGCGCTGCCGCGTCCACCGAAGGCGGCATGGAGAACAATCTCCTCGCTCTCGCTGTCGTCGCCGCCCGCGCCATGGCAACCGTCGGCGAGATTTCCGACGCCCTCGAAAAGGTGTACGGACGCCACCAGGCCGAGATCCGCACCATCAGTGGTGTGTACCGCGACGAGGCAGGAACGGTGAGCAACATCAGCAAGGCGATGGAACTGGTCGAGAAGTTCGCCGAGGACGAAGGACGTCGTCCCCGCATCCTCGTCGCGAAGATGGGCCAGGACGGTCACGACCGTGGCCAGAAAGTCATCTCCACGGCCTTCGCGGACATCGGATTCGACGTCGACGTCGGACCGCTGTTCCAGACCCCCGAAGAGGTCGCCAATCAGGCGGCCGACAACGACGTCCACGTAGTCGGTGTGTCGTCGTTGGCAGCCGGTCACCTCACCTTGGTGCCGGCGCTGCGGGAAGCTCTGGCTGCAGCCGGTCGTCCCGACATCATGATCGTCGTCGGCGGCGTCATTCCGCCCGGTGACTTCGACGAACTCTACGAGGCCGGCGCTGCTGCCATCTTCCCGCCCGGCACCGTCATCGCCGACGCTGCCAGCGGATTGTTGGAGAAGCTCTCCGCCCAACTGGGTCACGACCACAGCTGAGAAGGGGGTCACTGAAGATGGCACGTCAGCCCATCGACATTGATTCTCTCGCCGAGGCGGTGCGCGGAAATGAGCGTGCCGGCCTCGCTCGGGCGATCACCCTCGTCGAATCCACTCGTGACGACCACCGAGCGCTCGCGCAGCAGCTTCTGCTGAAGTTGCTGCCCGAGGCCGGGGGAGCGCACCGGATCGGCATCACCGGCGTTCCCGGCGTCGGCAAGTCGACGTTCATCGACGCGCTCGGAATGTACTTGCTCGGCAAGGGACATCGGGTTGCGGTGTTGGCGGTCGATCCGTCCTCCACCCGCACCGGTGGCTCGATTCTCGGTGACAAGACGCGCATGGCTCGGCTCACGGTCGAGAAGAACGCGTACATCCGGCCGTCACCGACGTCCGGCACACTCGGCGGAGTTGCCAAGGCGACTCGCGAGACAATCGTGCTTCTCGAAGCCGCCGGTTTCGACGTCATCCTGGTGGAGACGGTGGGTGTCGGGCAGTCCGAGGTCACTGTTGCCAACATGGTGGACTGCTTCACCTTCCTGACCCTCGCTCGTACCGGTGATCAGCTCCAGGGCATCAAGAAGGGTGTCCTCGAGCTCGCAGATCTGGTGGCGGTCAACAAGGCCGATGGCAAGCATGAGCGCGAGGCAAAGGGTGCTGCCCGCGAACTTGCGGGAGCGCTTCGCCTGATCTACCCGCACGACGCCATCTGGAAGCCGCCCGTCATCACGATGAGCGGTCTCGAAGGTATCGGGCTGGACGAGTTCTGGGGAACTGTCACCAAGCACCGTGAGGTGCTCACCGAAGCAGGTCAGTTCGAGGAGAAGCGTCGCAAGCAACAGGTCGATTGGACCTGGACGATGGTCAACGATCAGCTACTGCGCAGGCTCTCGAGCAACGATCGGGTGCGTGCGATCCGGGCCGACGTCGAGCAGAGCGTGCGTGACGGTTCGCTGACAGCAGCGTTGGCGGCGGGGCGAATTCTCGACGCGTTCGACGGAAGCAGCTAGAGCGGAAAGAACGAAATCCCGGGTATCCGACAGCGGATACCCGGGATTTCTTCTGTGACGATCTATCGTTCGCGCTTGACCGCAGGCTCGGTGAGTTCGGTCTCGACAGCGAGTTCGACTCCCGTGAAATCGCCTTCGGCCTCGGCCGGGGTGAGCGTGGACCGCTTCCACGCGTAGAACAGCAACGCCGCCCACGCGCCGAGAATGGCCAGGTAACCGGCCACCGTCACCGCCCCGGTGATGTCGAAGGATTTGAACAGCTTCTGCGCGTTGGTCAACACGATCACGCCGCCCACCGCTGTTCCGAGCAAGGTTGCAGGCACCCGGCTGACGAGCCACGCCGCAAACGGTGCTGCGATGACGCCGCCGAGCGCGAGACCGGCGACAACGAGAAGGTTTCCCGCCGACTCACGACCCAATCCGACAAGAAATCCCAGCGACGCGGCCGACGCGACCAGAAACTCCGAGGCGCTGACCGAACCGATCACGGTGCGCGGCGCGGTCTTGCCCCGCGAGAGCAGCGTGCTGGTGGTGATCGGACCCCAACCACCACCGCCGGATGCATCGATGAAACCACCGAACAGGCCGAGCGGGGACAGGAAACGTGCAGTGTGCGGGGTGGTGCGAGCATCGGCCACGGCCGGTGGGCGGACCGAAAAGCGAAGTGCCACATAGACACCGATTGCCAGCAGAATCGTCGCCGTGATGGGGACCGCTGCTTCGGTGGACAGACCCGAGAGCACGGTGGCGCCGATGAATGCACCGACGGCGCCGGGCACACCGAGCTTGGCGACCAGCTTCCAGTCGATGTTCTTGAACTTCCAATGCGACACACCCGAAGCGAGGGTGGTGCCGACCTCGGCCAGGTGAACAGCGGCGCTGGCCTGCGCCGGACCGAGGCCACCGATCATCAGCAGAGTGGTCGCGGTGACACCGAAGGCCATGCCGAGGGCACCGTCGACGAGCTGGGCGCCGACGCCGACAAGGGTGAACAAAAGAAGGTTGAACATGAGAAGACAGACTCCGAGCGAAGAAGCGACAAAGTCAGGGGTGCAGGCAGCGAGAATCGCCGCTCAGCAACACGCCTGATCGAAGCATGCGCTACGACGAGTGGGCCAGAACGCCATCAATCCAAGCGCAAATGCCGGGGAGGCATCGTGGCTGGAAATCTGCACGTCAGGGTCCTTCTGTTCTCGTTCGTTGGTGTTCTGTCCATGCGAGCATAACCGGTCTCGAGCTCGATCAACCCACGGCGCGGGCGAACTTTCCCACTCGGTGGACAAGTCGATCGAAGAATTCCGCCGGATCGGTGCTGACGGCGACGTCCGCGTTGGGCTCACGCTTCCAGTGCCCGACCCAGTCAGCAACCGTCGTTCCGATCAGCAGCGGACTCTCGGTTTCGACATCCACCGTTGCCGGTTTCAGCGTCGCCAACCTCGGGTCGAGCGCGACAGCAGCAGCAAAGGGATCATGCATGTGAGCAAGAAATCCCTGGTCGTACTCTCGATGGAACTCCATGTAGAACCGGATCGCGTCGGACATATGCCTGATCACGCTGTTGGACGCGGAACTGCGGACGTCGGGGCCGTCGTCGGGCGAGATGATCTCTTCCGGAGTGCTCCCGGCAGCTTCCGCGAGCCGACGCACATGTTCCGGGAACATCTCGATGGATTCGGTGACGTTGAGGCCGCAGATGATCGGGCGCCGGTGCGCGGGTACGACGGAGAACGCGTCGAACACCTCCTTGGCGGCGTGCGGATCCACCGAGACGTTCCACTCCGCGGTCGGCGTCGTGTTGCCCGGATAGTTGAACGACCCACCCATCACGACCAGTCGCTTCAACAGAGACGGAAGATCGGGTTCACGCCTGATCGCCAGCGCAAGGTTGGTGAGCGGCCCCGTGACCAGCCCGGTGAGTTGTCCGGGGTACTCACGGACGAGATCAACCCAGAGGTCGGTGGCTGTTCGGACCGAGAGCTTGCGACCCGAATCGGGGAGGACGGCATGCCCGATCCCTTGCGGACCGTGAGTCTCCTCGGTGGTGCGCAGCGGGATCACCAGTGGCTCGCGGGCACCGAGTGCAACCTCGATGTCCGGGGCGCCGCAGAGAGCAAGCCAATTGAGGTTGTTGGCCGCGACCTGCTCCACCGGAACATTGCCGGCGGTGCTCGCTATCCCCAGAATCTCGGCCTCGGAGCTGGCAAGGAGATAGAGAAGCGCCAACGAGTCGTCGATACCGGTGTCGACGTCGACGATGAGCTTGTGCATGTCACTCATCGGTGGCCACCAGGATCGTCGGGGAATGCAGGACGGGGAAGTTCACCGATCGAGCGATGAAACATTTCGTGTGTGCGGGGCCGTGAAGCTCTTTCGCAGTCTCGACCATCTCCGCCTCGGCTACCAACACCGTCGGATTCAACGTCACTTCGATGAACTGGCCGCCGCCATCGGATTCCTCGATCATGCTGCCGACCGGCTGATCGCTGTAGTCGAGAACGACCACACCCGAAGCCGCTGCCAGACCGAGGTACCAGAGCATGTGGCACTGGGCGAGGGAGGCTACGAGCAGTTCCTCGGGGTTCCATCGCTGCGCGTCGCCGCGGAACGAGGGATCCGAGCTCCCGAGAAGCTCGGGCTTTCCGACCGCGGATATTGCATGATTGCGCGAATATGCCTGCGTGCTGGACGTTCCGGATCCCAGGTCGCCCGTCCACTGAAGGTCGAGTGTGTAGGTATGTGACTTCACAGGTCCATCTTGCCCTGAATGTGCCGGTCCCTCAGTGTGCCCACTCCGCCCGATCCGTTCCCCACGGTCGGGCCGGTTCGGGGTAGTCCTCGAACTCTGCCAGCGCGGGTCGTGCGGTGGTCATGTCGCCATGGTTGACAACAACATTCAGGCCGGGAGCGGTCGGTAGACCGGGATGGACGGTTCGGCCGGGTGCGTCGAGAAGACGAGCGCCTGTGCTTGCCAGGGACACGTCGACATCGCGGCCACGGCCGTCGTGCGAGCGCAGCGTCAACGCGTCGAGGATCCCTGCTGCCAGGAAGTACCCGGTCGAGTGGTCGAGGGCCTGCGCGGGCAAGGCGCCCGGATTCTCACCGCCCTCCAGAAGCGAGATACCGGACGCGGCCTGCACGATGCTGTCGAAGCCGCGCCGATTCGCCCACGGACCTTCCCATCCCCAGGCACTGACGCGCCCGTGAATCAGGTGCGCAGGAAAATCCTGCCCGATGAGCGCTTCGAGGGCGCCGGGCCGGTAGCCGGTGACCAGCACGTCTGCGGTTTCGAGGAGTTCTCGGAACGCTGCCGCGCCCGCCGAGGATTTCAGGTCGAGAAGCGCCGACCGCTTGCCCTGTCCACTGTCGAGGTGCTGCCATCCGATCTCGGGGATCGCCGGGGGATCGATCCGCAGAACGTCAGCACCGACCAAAGCGAGGGCACGGGTCGCGACCGGGCCGGCGATGACCCGAGTCAGATCGAGGACACGCAACCGCTCCGAGTTCGGGAGGGCTTTTCCTTCGCCGCGTGCTCGGACGGACACCAAAGGCGCAGATCTCGCGGCTGCACACTGCTCACTCATGCGCCATTCGGTCTCGGTACGAACACGGACCGCGATGGCTCCGATCTCGGCGGCCTGCTGCTCGATCTCGATGGCGCTGAGTTCGGATATCCGTTGCGCTACATCATCCTTGGTTGCAGTCGGATCGAGTTCCAGAATGCTGAGCAGACGGTCGCGATGGTGCGGATAGTTGCCGTGCGTGCGGACCCAACCGTCACGTGCGGCAAAGAACCCCGAGTATTCGGAGAACCCGCTTATCGGTTCGCCGCCGATGCGGAACAGTCGATCGCTCGAGAAGGACGCGGCGATGCGCTCGGGATCGAGGCTCCAGTGCCTGTCGACCTGGCCGTCTGATCGGTCAATTGCCGAGGCGAACGCCGCGACCGAGCCCACGGCCAGGTCGAACACCGGCAGGTGTGCCGCAAGGAAGCCCGCAGAGTCCGGGCATTCGATGTGCCCGCGTCGGTCGTCGGCGTGCACCCCGACGTCACGTTGGTATTCGTCGAGATAGAACCCGTACCCGTGATCCATGTGACGCCTTTCGGCAGTTCAGTGGCCGAGAAGCTCCCGGCACTTCTCTGCCAGCGTATCGCGGAGCGGCGCAGCACGATCCGCCAGGTTTTGTTGCTGACGCACGTATTCGGCGCGGCCCGCGGGAGTTTCGATACGAATGGGGGAGTACTCGTACTCGGCGAGGTCGTAGGGGCTCGCGCGCATGTCGAGTTCACGTGCCAGGAGCGCGTGTTCGAAGCACTGCATCACCAGATCCGAATCGACGAGCGGCAACAGCTTGAAGCTCCACTTGTACAGGTCCATCCCTGCGTGCAGGCAGCCCGGCTGTTCGTGATCGACCTGGGTTTCCCGGGCAAGAGGGAGCGCGTTCTTGGGCGCCGCGTCCGGCGTGAAGAACCGGAACGCGTCGTAGTGCGTGCATTTGAGTGGCAGGGATTCGACGACCGCGTCGGTACCGGCGAACCCCAGCCGCAACGGCACTGACTGGTGACGGATCGCGTCCTCGCCGCCGCGATAGACCATCGCCCATTCGTGGAGGCCGAAGCAGCCCAGCACGGCGGGCCGCGCAGACGTCTGATTCAACAGATTCCACACGAATTCGACTGTGTGACGCCGACGCTCCAGCACTGAGTCGTCGACCGTCGCGGTACCCGAATCGTCGATGCGATAGCCGGAGAAGGCTGCGTATTCACCGGCGTTCTCGAGTGCGACTCCGTAACCGGGGTGCCAGCGGCGCAGTTGGGCGGGCTTGAAGTTGTAGTACGTGAAGAGGAAGTCGTGCACCGGGTGAGAGATACCGGCGCTCCGACGCGCTCGGTGCGGCTCGACGAGCTTCTCCACCTCCTCGAGGTGAAGTGCCCGCCGAGCCGTCCACTCTCTCTGCGCGAGTGCGAGTGAAGGCACCGAACGTGTCATCGATCAGCTGTTTCTTTGTCCGGGAACAGCATCCGTGCCTCGATGGGTGCCATCGCGGACCGTTCCGACGTACTCCTCGAGCAGATCCTCGAGCGCGACGATACCGATCACGACTCCGTCGGCGTCCGCGACTGCGCCGAGATGAGAGCTCGCCCGACGTAGGCCGGCCAACGCTTCGGCCAGCGGCGTGCTGAGCGGAACGATGGGCAGCGGGCGGATATCCGACGTCGGAACGACGGTGTCCGGCCCGGCGGCTTCGTCGAGCACCTCGTCTAGCACGTCCTTGAGGTGCACGTACCCGGCCAGAGATCCGTCGCTCGCTCGCACCGGGTAACGGGAGTATCCGGTCTCGATGACCGCGCGCTCGATCTCACCCAGTGTTGTTCCCGACGGCGTGAGGGGAATGGTCCGCACCTTGTCGAGAGTGATCAGGACCTCGGAGACGGTGCGATCGGTCGATTCGAGTGCCTGCTTCAATCGCCGGTGTTCTTCGGCGTCGATCAGACCTTCGGATCGCGATTCACCGATCATCGCCGACAACTCCACGGCAGAGACCGTGACGTCGAGTTCGTCCTTCGGCTCGACGCGCAGGAGCTTCAGCACTCCGTTTGCGCAGAGGTTGTAGAACGCGATGATCGGGCGAGCGATCTTGATGAAGGCCAGATGCACGGGAACGAGCAGCATGGCCGTCTTCTCGGGGCCCGCCAACGCGATGTTCTTGGGCACCATCTCGCCGAGCAGGATGTGCAGCACGACGACCAGCGACAGCGCGATCGCAAACGAAATCGGGTGCAGCAATCCATCGGGAAGGCCCACGGCTTCCATCGGCACCTCGAGGAGATGCGCAATGGCAGGCTCGGCGACCTTACCGAGGAGGATCGAGCAGATCGTGATGCCCAGCTGAGCCGCAGCAAGCATCAGCGACAGGTTCTCACCGGCCTTGATGACCGTGAGCGCTCGCTTCTTACCTTGAGCGACCAGTGCCTCGAGGCGGTCACGTCGTGCGGAGATCAGCGCGAACTCCGCACCGACGAAGAATGCGTTGCCGGCAAGCAGCACGACGGTGAGGAGAACACCGAAGAGGTTATTCATCGTCGGACTCCTTCTTGTCGTCGTCTGCGGATTCGGGTTCGACGTAAGCGGGGACCGGCGTGATAGTCACCCGGTCGATACGACGGCCGTCCATGCTGGTCACTCGCGCGATCCACTTGCCACGGGAATCGCCGGACGAGTCGACATCGGGCAACTCCACTTCGTCACCTTCGTCGGGGATGCGCCCCAGTTCGGTGAGCACCAACCCACCGAGGGTGTCGTAGTCGCCTTCGGGGGCGGTGTATCCCGTCGCCGACGTGACCTCGTCGATGCGCAAGAGCCCGGAGCACGACCATCCGTCGCCGACGCGTTGTACGTCGAGTTCGGGTTCGTCGTGTTCGTCGCGCACGTCGCCGACGATTTCCTCGATGAGGTCTTCCATCGTGACGATGCCGGCTGTTCCGCCGTATTCGTCGACGACAAGAGCGACCTGCATGCCGTCGGAGCGGATCCGCTCCATGACGGTGTCTCCGTCCAAGCTCGACGGCACGACCGGAACACGTTGCGCCAGACTGTCGACGCGCGTCGTGCGCCTGCGTTCCGCGGGAACGGTGAACGCGTGCTTGATGTGTACGACGCCGACCGTGTCGTCCAGATCGCCGCGGACGACGGGGAAGCGCGAGTAGCCGGTCCGCGACGCCGTCACGATGAGGTCTGCGACGGTGTCCGAGAGTTCCAGCGATTCGATCTTCACTCGCGGAGTCATCAGTTCTTCTGCGGTGCGGTCACCGAACTGCAGTGAACGGTCGACGAGCATCGCCGTGCCCTTGTCGATGGACCCGCGCTGCGCGGACGTACGCACGAGTGACCCGAGTTCCTGCGGTGATCGCGCGGAGCGCAACTCTTCCGCGGGTTCGATGCCCAGGCGTCGCACGATCCAGTTGGCGGTTCCGTTGAGGCCGTTGATGGCCCACCGGAAGATCAGCGAGAAGCCTGCCTGCAGACCCGCAGTCGCGCGAGCAGTGGGCATCGGCTTGGAGATTGCGAGGTTCTTCGGTACGAGCTCACCGAAGATCATGGAGAACGAGGTCGCAAGAACCAGCGCCAAGATCAAAGACGTTGTGGAAGCGGCGGATTCACCGAGTCCGACGGCCTTCGCGACCGGCGTGATGAACCGCGCCAGAACGGGCTCGGCCAGGTAACCGGTGATCAGGGTGGTGATCGTGATGCCGAGTTGGGCACCGGAGAGCTGGAACGAGAGCGTCTTGTGCGCGTGTTGAACCTGACGCGAGCGTCGGTCGCCGTCGCGAGCGGCTTCGTCGACGGTGCTGCGCTCGAGAGCAGTCAGCGAGAATTCGGCCGCCACGAAGAGGGCGGTGCCTGCAGTCAGCGCGATGAAGCCGAAGAGGCTGAGAATGGTGAAAACGATGTCCATGTGTCATCGCCACCTGAGGTGTGCACGGGGGCCGCCGGGTTTGTCTCCCGGCTCGCTAGAGGAGCCCTCCGAACCGGCGGAATCAGACGATTCCTCGGATAAAATGACGGGTGTAGCGCCGGGTAAGTGTGTGGGTGCCTCGGGCACCGGGTTCCTCTCGTCAGAGCCGAGGATTTCTCGGCTGTAGCGGGCTCGGTCGGGTCGCCGAAGGGCACCCGACCGAGTTTTATTTCTTGTTTACGGATCCAATGATACCGGCGGGTGCCCGGGAGTAGGGACCCGAGCACCCGCCGACTGTCACAGAACGTGGTTCACCAACCCGACGGGAGTGGCCGTCCTTCGGCGAATCCGGCGGCGGACTGAACACCGAGAACCGCCTTCTCGTGCAGCTCTTCGAGTGAGCGTGCACCCGCGTACGTGCAGGTACTGCGCACGCCGGAACAAATCTGATCGATCAGGTCCTCGACTCCGGGGCGCTCGGGATCGAGACGCATCCGCGAACTCGAGATGCCTTCCTCGAACAATCCCTTACGGGCGCGATCGAAAGCAGTTTCGGTGGCTGTGCGAGCGGCAACAGCGCGCTTGGAAGCCATACCGAAGCTCTCCTTGTACGCGTTGCCCGCCTGATCGACTTTGAGGTCGCCGGGGGACTCGTACGTGCCGGCGAACCACGAGCCGATCATGACGTTCGACGCGCCCGCCGCGAGGGCGAGGGCAACGTCGCGAGGGTGGCGAACGCCGCCGTCGGCCCAGACGTGCTTGCCGAGCTCGCGCGCCGCAGACGCACATTCCGCGACGGCCGAGAACTGTGGGCGTCCGACGCCGGTCATCATGCGGGTCGTGCACATGGCACCCGGCCCGACTCCAACCTTGACGATGTCCGCGCCGGCAGCGATCAGATCACGGGTGCCCTGTGCCGAGACCACGTTGCCGGCGACCAACGGAACGCCGAGGTCGAGCGCCTTGAGCGTGGTCAGCGCATCGATCATTCTCTGCTGGTGACCGTGCGCCGTGTCGACGACGATCACGTCGGCACCGGCGTCGACGAGTGCCTTGGCCTTGGCGCCCACGTCGCCGTTCACACCGACCGCCGCAGCGACCCGGAGTGCGCCGCGCTCGTCGACTGCAGGGTCGTAGATGCCGGCACGAATCGCGCCGGTGCGGGTGAGGACGCCGGCAAGAGTGCCGTCTTCGTTGACGATGACCGCGAGCGGATCGTGCTTGGCTTCGAGGAGTTCGAACACCTCGCGCGGCGTCGCGGTGACCGGGGCTGTGACGAAGTCGGTGATGGCGACCGAGCGCAGACGCGTGAACCGGTCGACGTCAGCGCACGCGGCCTCGGTGACCACGCCGAGTGGCTTGCCCTCTTCGACCACCACGACGGCGCCGTGTGCACGCTTGGGAAGCAGCGCCAGCGCGTCGGAGACGGCGTCGTCCGGACTCAACGTGACCGGCGTGTCGGCGACGAGGTGGCGGCTCTTGACGAACGCCACGGTCTCGGCGACGGCTTCGGTGGGGACGTCCTGCGGAATGATGACCAGTCCGCCGCGGCGGGCAACTGTCTCGGCCATACGGCGGCCGGCGACTGCCGTCATATTGGCGACGACGACAGGAATGGTGGTTCCGGATCCGTCGGAAGAAGTGAGATCGACGTCGAACCGGGAGGTGACCTCTGTCCGGTTAGGGACGAGAAAAACGTCGTCGTAGGTCAGGTCGTATGGGGGGCGTTGCCCTTCGAGGAACTGCACGTTTCACGAGCCTACCGTCGATTCCGCCGTGGCGCCCTCGGTATCGCGCGCTTGCGAGCGGGAGAGAGCGATCGTGGTCATGATCATGACGGCGACGGCGCACCCGATGAGAGCAATTCCGGGACCGTCCACGCGGAGGCGTTCGTCCAGCACCGTCATCCCCAGGAAGATGGCTGCGATCGGTTCGCCAATCGTCAGGGCGGGTAGCGACGCCGACAGCGGTCCGACCTGGAAGGCGCGTTGCTGGAGGTAGACCCCGATGGCGCCCGAGGCGATCAGCGCCCAGGTCTGCCACGCCGAAATCACTCCGACGACGCCGTGTCCGAGTAGGTCGGTGACGTACTTGGTGAATGCGACCGCCACACCGTAGAAGATGCCGGCCGCGGAGCCGAGAAGCAGTGCGCGCCAACCGCCGTCGAGTTTCGACAGGCCGCCGATGGTCGCAATCACGGCGACTGCGACCGTGATCGTCAGGGGTACAGCCCAATCCGACCACGGTGCATTGCTGTCGCCCTCGGTGGGATCGCCGACCACGAGGAAGATCGCCAACGAAATCGCGAGCATGATCGCAAGTGACCACGCCGAACGGGTGATGCGGATTCCCGAGAACTTGGCCGAGAGCGGCAGAGCAAACAGGAGCGAGGTGACGATCAGCGGCTGCACCACCAACACCGAACCCAACGACAGTGCAACGGCCTGCATGACGTAACCGCCGCCGTCACCGATCAATCCGGCCCACCACCGAGGACTCCGGATCAGCGACGCCACCAACGCCTCGCCTTCGGGAACCGCCGACGCTGCCCGCTGCTGAGCGACCGAAGCGCACGCGAAGAGCAGTGCAGCGAGAAGTGCGCAGAGAACCGAGATCAGTGGAAGATCACCCATGTCCTCAGTGTGCGCGCTTGCCCGCCCGATTTCCGGCAGACGGCTTTCCTGCGCCGGGTGCGCCGCGACGCGGGGTCAAACCCTTGGACGCCAGACGCTCCGAACGAGTCGGGACCGGGGTGCCGTCCGCACGGATCTTCTTCACACTCTTGGGATCGGTGACCCGACGCGAGGAGGCGGCTCGTTTGTCGCCGTCCTTCTTCATCCGGCCTCCGGCAGCGGTCCGGCCTGCAGTGTCGTGTTCCTGACGGCCACGCTTGGCGGTGTGCTTGACGGCGACCGTCGTATCGGGAGCCTCGACCGGAATTCCCGTCGGTTCCATCGCTCCGGTGATGCGCGTGAGTTCCAGATCGTCCGGACGAACCCGCACACCGTGAACCTTGATGCCTGCCTGCTTGGTCAACTTCTCGACCGCATCACGTTCTTCGTCGGTGACGATGGTGACGACGACGCCCGATTCGCCGGCGCGTGCCGTCCGGCCGGCCCGGTGCAGGTAGTCCTTCGCCTCCGCCGGGGGATCGACGTGAACCACGAGCGTCACGTCGTCCACATGGATTCCGCGGGCTGCCACATCGGTGGCGACCAGGACAGGAGTTGTCCCGTCGGAGAACGACGCGAGAGTCTTGGTCCGGTTGTTCTGTGTCTTGCCGCCGTGCAGAGCCCCGGCCGAGACACCGATCAAATGCAGTTGCTGCGCAAGACGATCCACGCCGTGCTTGGTCTTGACGAACATGATGGTCCGCCCCGCCCGTGAAGCGATATGTGCGACAACGGATCTCTTGTCGTCACGATCGACGAAGAGCAGGTGATGCTCCATGGTCGAGACGGTGGCAACCGGGGGAGCCGTCGAGTGCGATGCCGGATTGCGCAGGTAACCCGCGACCAGATCGTCGACCTTGCCGTCGAGGGTTGCCGAGAAGAGAAGACGCTGACCATCTTTCGGTGTCGTGTCGAGAATCTTCGCGACCTCGTCGATGAAACCCATGTCTGCCATGTGGTCGGCTTCGTCGATGGTCGTGATCACCACGTCGTCGAGAATCACCGACTTCTGCTCGAGTAGGTCGAGTAGACGGCCTGGGGTCGCGATGAGTAGATCGACACCTCTGGTCAGGATGTCTGCCTGGCGCTTGATCGGAACGCCACCGACCGCATTGGCCACACGCAAACCGATCTCGGTAGCGGCGTCGTCGAGTGCTTTGTGAATCTGGATCGCCAGTTCGCGGGTGGGAGCGAGCACCAAACCGCGCGGACGATTCCGCTTGCTGGCCCCGCCCTTGAGGCGCACCAACATCGGAAGCCCGAAGGCCAAGGTCTTTCCGGAACCCGTCGCGCCGCGCCCGAGAACATCCCGGCCGGCAAGGACGTCAGGGATGGTGGCCGACTGAATGGGGAAGGGAGCGTCGATGCCGTTTCGGCGCAACGCGTGCACCATCACGGCGGGGATTCCGAGGTCGACGAACGAACGCCCTTCGGTCGAGGTGGGCGAGTCGATCGTCGATTCCTGCATTTGTCCAGGCTACCGGGTATCGGTAGAGGCAGATGACCGCAACTACCGATACCCGCTGTGAATCAGGCCTCGATTTCGCTGCGGTCACCGCTCCACAGCGTGTGGAACTTGCCCGGCTTGTCGATGCGCTCGTAGGTGTGCGCGCCGAAGAAGTCGCGCTGACCCTGAGTCAGGGCAGCCGGCAGACGCTCCGCACGCAGACCGTCGTAGTACGAGAGCGAGGATGCGAACGCCGGTACCGGAATGCCGAGCATCGTCGCGGTTGCGACCACGCGGCGCCAGCTGTCGATGCCTGCCTCGATGGCCTCGCGGAAGTACGGCGCCAGGATCAAGCTCGGCAGGCTCGGATCTGCGTCGAACGCATCCTTGATGCGGTTGAGGAACTGCGCACGGATGATGCAGCCACCGCGCCAGATCGTTGCCAGGTCGGCAGGCTTGAGGTTCCAGTCGTACTCGGCGCTGCCGGCAGCGATCTGATCGAAGCCCTGCGCGTATGCCACGATCTTCGATGCGTACAGCGCTGCCTGGATGTCGGCGGCGAACTGCTCGGCGTCAGCAGGCTTGTCGCCGAGAGAACCGGCAGCCAGACCCTGCGCCTGAGCTGCGGCGCGCTGGTTGCGGCTACCGGACAGTGCGCGAGCAAACACGGCCTCGGCGATACCGGTGACCGGTACACCCAGATCGAGAGCGGACTTGACCGTCCAGCGGCCGGTGCCCTTCTGCTCGGCAGCGTCGACGATGACGTCGACCAACGGCTTGCCCGTCTCGGCGTCGACCTGGCGGAGCACCTCGGCGGTGATCTCGATCAGGTAGGACTCGAGCGTGCCCTTGTTCCACTCGGTGAAGACGTCCGCGACCTGACCGGCGTCGTAGCCCAGCGCGTCACGGAAGAGGTTGTACGCCTCGCCGATGAGCTGCATGTCGGCGTACTCGATGCCGTTGTGCACCATCTTGACGAAGTGACCGCTGCCGTCGGGGCCGATATGCGTGCAGCACGGGGTGCCGTCGACGTGAGCGGAGATGGACTCGAGAAGCGGGCCGAGAGCCTCGTACGACTCCTTCGGGCCGCCGGGCATGATCGACGGGCCGTTGAGTGCGCCTTCCTCGCCACCGGAGATACCAGCGCCGACGAAGTGCAGTCCGCGGGCGCGGATCGCTGCTTCACGACGGATCGTGTCGGTGTACAGCGAGTTGCCGCCGTCGATGATGATGTCGCCGGGCTCCATGGCGTTCGCGAGCTCTTCGATGACAGCATCGGTCGGGGCGCCTGCCTTGACCATGATCAGAACGCGTCGCGGCTTCTGCAGTGCGGCAACAAACTCTTCGACGGTCTCGGTGCGCACGAAATCGCCCTCGGAACCATGCTCGGCGATCAAAGCATCGGTCTTCGCGATGCTGCGGTTGTGCAGGGCAACGGTGTGACCGTGGCGGGCGAAATTGCGGGCAATATTCGAACCCATGACGGCCAGGCCGGTGACGCCGATCTGAGCCCGGGGTGATTCGGTGCTAGTGGTTGACATGCTTACAGCTTTCCCTCTCGGTCCGCGGCTGTGAAATCCTGCGCTGTGCGCAGCCGGAAACTGTGCGGCCGCGACGCGCGTGAACATCAGACCGTGCATACAAAACACGGATGCAGATCACTTTAATTGCAGTGACCTGCATCCGTCTCGATACAGCTTCCGGCGCAGCCGGAAGGTTCTCAGTGTTCAGTTGTCGAGCCGCAGCTCAGCGTAGGTATTACCGCTGATCGCGCTTCGGGCCGTCGAATCCGTCATAGCTACGACGGTCGGTGCGGCTGCGGAATCCACCACCACTGGTCGAGGCTGCGCGGTTGTCGCCACCGTCACGATTGCCCTGGTATCCACCGGAGGAGCGGTTGCCCTGGTAACCGGTCGAGGGGCGGCTGTCGCGATCACCGTACGAGCGGTTGTTGTCGCGGTTGCCCTGGTAGCCACCACCGGAAGAGCGGTTGCCCTGGTATCCGCCGCGGCTCTCGCCGTCGCGGCTTCCCTGGTAGCCACCACCGGAAGAGCGGTTGCCCTGGTAGCCCGTCGACGGGCGACTGTCGCGGTCTCCGTAGGACGGGCGGCTGTCGCGGTTGCCCTGGTAACCACCGCTGGAGCGGTCACCCTGGTATCCGCCGGAAGAACGGTTGCCCTGGTAGCCGCCGCGGCTCTCGCCGTCACGGCTTCCCTGGTATCCACCCGACGAGCGGTTTCCTTGGTATCCGGTCGAGGGGCGGCTGTCGCGGTTGCCCTGGTAACCACCGCTGGAGCGGTCACCCTGGTATCCGCCGCGGCTCTCGCCGTCACGGTTGCCCTGGTAGCCACCACCCGAAGAGCGGTTGCCCTGGTATCCGCCGGAGGAGCGGTTGCCCTGGTAGCCGCCGCGGCTTCCGCCACGATCACCGAAGGAGCGCTCGCCACGAGAAGAGCTCTCGCGCAACGGTTCTCCGGTCGGCTTCTTGGCGCCGGTGATGCGTGCCAGTTCAGCAGAACCCGGGGTGACGGCAACGGCTGCGGCGTTGACGCCGGCCATTCCGGTCAAACGCTTGAACTGACGCTTCTGGTTGGGCAGCACGATGGCGACAACGGTGCCCTTCTCGCCGGCGCGCGCGGTACGACCTGCGCGGTGCAGGTAGTCCTTGTGATCGGCCGGGGGATCGACGTGAACGACGAGGTCGATGCCGTCGACGTGGATTCCGCGCGCTGCGACGTCCGTCGCGACGAGGACCGGGGTGCGGCCGTTCTTGAAACGCTCGAGGACGCGGGTGCGCTGGTTCTGGGCCTTGCCGCCGTGAAGCGACTCGGCAGCGATACCGACTGCACGGAGGCGGTCGGTG
Source organism: Rhodococcus sp. IC4_135 (assembly GCF_011602025.1). Taxonomy (NCBI): domain Bacteria; kingdom Bacillati; phylum Actinomycetota; class Actinomycetes; order Mycobacteriales; family Nocardiaceae; genus Rhodococcus; species Rhodococcus sp. IC4_135. The sequence continues at coordinate 211,999 of NZ_JAAOLG010000004.1, read as the reverse complement.
ATTCCCTCGCAACCGAGCTTGGTGCGGGCGAACATGATCGTGCGTCCGTCGCGGGCACCGATCTCGGCGAGGACGGAATCCTTCTGTCCACGGTCGACGAGGAGGACGTAGTGCTCCATCGTGTCGACGCTCGCGCGGCCGTCTTCGGTGGAGTGGGTGACGTGGTTGGCCAGGAACTGACGAACCAGCGACTGGACCTCACGGTCGAGGGTTGCCGAGAACAGCAGGCGCTGTCCGTCTGCGGGGGTCTCACCGAGGATCGAGCGAACCTCCGGCAGGAAGCCCATGTCCGCCATCTGGTCGGCTTCGTCTAGTGCGGTGATTTCCACCGAGTCGAGGATGCAGGTGCCCTGACGCAGGTGGTCGCCGAGACGACCCGGCGTTGCGACGAGGACGTCGACGCCGCGGCGAAGCTGATCGACCTGCTTGGCGAAGGGCGTTCCACCGACAGCGGGACGAACCGTGAGTCCGAGTGCGCCGGCGTAGGAGTTCAGGGAGTCGACCACCTGGAAAGCAAGCTCACGGGTGGGGACGAGCACGAGAGCGCGGGGACGCTTGGCGGCCGGGCGATCTTCGTGGCGCGAGAGGCGGGTCAGCATCGGCAGGCCGAAGGCGAGAGTCTTGCCCGATCCGGTCTGTGCGCGGCCGAGAACGTTGGTTCCGGCGAGCGCGTCCGGGATGGACTGCGCCTGAATGGGAGACGGAACGGTGATGGAGTTGCGCGCCAATGCGGCAACAAGCTGCTCGGGCAGGCCGATCTCGGCGAAGGTGATACCCGGCTCGGTGGCGACTGCTTCTTCGGCAGCGGGGGTGTTGACGGTGGGGTCTTCGATGTTCTCGGAAGACGACATTTGGACAGCGTTGGTCACGCGGAAACCTCTCCGGACTACGGGCACGTCGCGGAGCGGAAGAAGCCATGCTGAAATACACGACACAGTTCGCAAAGGGACGAGCCAGGGCACATGTCACCTGGCAATCCGAACGCATACTGCGGGGAATTGGGCTGTGTGCCGTTATATGTTGACGGACCACGATGGTGGCCGTGGTCCACTCTACGCCACCGGCGACACCGAAGTCAGGTAACCCCGCCTGTGACCTGCACTACTACACGCGGTTGCGCTGGTCAAGACTCAGTATGCGTTGAAAAGCAGGCGAAGTTCGGTGAGCCAGGGCACTGCTACCGCCACGGTGGGCACCACAAGAATTGCGACCGCCCCCAGATACGCAAAAACTGCGATCCGAGGATCGGCATCGTCGGCGGAGAGGCGCTGCACTCGAATGAGCGTCGACGGACCACCTGCTGCCATCGCTCCGCGGGGTGCTGTCGATCCGGCACACGCGACCAGGGCTCGCGCCAGGGGAGTAGGGCCGGTGGCGCGCACAGCTGAATCGTCGGCGAGCAACTCCACCAGGAGCTGTACCGATCCCAGAGCCGACTTGCTACGGACGAAACGGGGAAACGCGTGATTGACGGCGGTGAACGCCTCGAGTACCAGGTCGTGACGCGCCCGCAGATGTGAGCGTTCGTGCGTCAGGATGGCCTTGACCTCGGCATGATCGAGGTTCTGCAAAGTGCCTTGACTGAGAACCACGCGTTGGCGCAGGCCCGGTAGGCAGTAGGCGATCGGTTCGTCCACGTCCAACACTCGCAGGTCGGGTGTGCGTTCCACCGACGCGGGCATGGCACAGTCGTCGAGAAGGTCTACCAAGACGCGGTGCCGTGCACGGCGTCGTCGGGTCCTGACCGCGACCTGGATGATCGAGAAGATCAGCTTGGCGCCGATCAGGAGCGTCAGAGCAAAAACAACCACGTACAGAATCCACAGTGGCAACCCGAGTGCATCGATCTCGGCGGTCGGAGCCGTCGTCGGCCTACCGTCGGCGCCGGGAACGAGCAGCTGGCTGGCAATGGCCAGGCCCGAGCTGAATGCCGACAACACCGCAGCAATTGCGACGGCTTGCCACAGAACCAAAGCCGCGCGTGGAGCGCGGTAAGGCCACGTGGAGCGGCTCAGGAGTGCGGGAACCGGACCGGCCAGCAACAAGGCAAGCAGTCCGAAAACCAGTGCAGTAGTGGCGTTCATGTCCTACACATCATGCACGACGAAATCAGTTCGGCCTAGAAATTCCGGGCTGCGCAGCCTTTTTCGCGGACTCGCGCACCTCGAGGGCAGCAAGAGCTTCGCGGAGAGCATCGGCTTCGTCTGCATTGACCTGTCCCACGAAGTGGACAAGTGCCGCAGCGCGTCCGCCGGACTCGGGAGCCTGAGCCAGTGCGTCGACCATCAGGCTCGCGACCAGTTCTTCGCGCTTGTTGACGGGAAGATAGCGATGCGCGCGATCGTCACGCTGCTGAATCACCAGATGCTTCTTCGCCAGGCGCTGCAGAACGGTCATCACCGTCGTGTACGCCAATTCGCGATGCGTCGCGAGTGCCTCATGCACCTGTCGCACAGTTTGCGGTTCCGATGTGGACCACAAATGATCCATCACCGCGCGTTCGAGTTCACCTAGACCTGCCATTCTTCGATTCTACGGACTTCCACGACGAAATACGTACTACTGGTAGTAGTAACCGTCTCCGCAGGGGTGTGGTATTGGCCATAGTGATCTGCATGACGGTTACGGTGGTGTGAGTAGACAGAAATGCCGATACTGGGCAAGCCCACAGTCGATCCGCAGAAAGTAGCCGCACGTAGATGACGATCGACAGTTCGCCGGGCACCACAGAATCGACATCACGGATACGGGCACTTGCGCAGAAGGCTGCCGACATCGTTCGTTTCGGCATCCGCGATGCACCGTTGACGGTCGTCCTCCTTCTCACCATGTGGATCCTGGGTGCTGCCACCGGCAGCCTCGTACACGGACCGTCCCGCGATCTCGAGCACACGATCGGTGCGGGAATGGGTTCGATCCAGCACGGACGTATCTGGACTCCGCTCACCTCTGCTCTGTGGGCAGGAAACCTGCTCGGGTACATCGGTGCGAGTGTGCTCCTGATCGCTGTCGCGGCACCCCTCGAGCGGCGGATGGGAACGGTCAAGCTCGCAATTGCCGGAGCGAGCACCCAGATTCTCGGTGTTCTCCTCGGACTCGGCTGGGCTTCGTTCGTGAAGGTGTTCGACTCCAACTGGGGATTCCGCCTACACGTCGGCTCTGCTGTCGGCGCGAGTGCGTGGATCGTCGGCGCCGCGATGGCCGCCAGCTCGAACATGGGCACTTTGTGGCGTCGACGCATCCGCGTCGGCACCCTGGCCTTGACCATCACCTTGGCGTTGTTCAGCGGCCAGCTGCAAGACGTCATCAGGTTCTTCGCCGCCGTCGTAGGGCTGGTGATCGGGCAGTGGATCGTGGGACGGTCGGCTCGCGGCGAGCGCATCGCCGGGACCCAGCGGGAAGGTCGCGTTCTCGTCGCCATCGTCGTGGCGGCCAGTGCGATCGGACCGATGATCGCCGCGCTGTCCCCGCAAGCGGTGGGCCCACTCGCCGTGCTGCGGGATCTCTTCCGCGGCGTTCCCTGGACGGTCGCAGAAGTTCGCGAGCTGTGCGCAGAGTCGGCGTCGGATCCGGACTGCCGACGCGGACTACTGGAGCTGAGACTTTCGGGCATCGGGCCGACTCTGCTCTCGTTGATGCCGTCGATTTTCGTTCTGGTATTGAGTGACGGGCTCCGTCGAGGCCGAAGATTCGCCTGGATTGCGACTGTCTGCGCTCAGGTCGTCCTACTGGTCCTCTCGATCGGGAACTTCGTCATCAGGTTCGTCGACGCCGTGGACAGCGACAGCCTGTTCTACGGAATCAGTGATCCGAACGTGTACCGCACTCTGGTGCCGTTCCTGACGCCGCTGTTCGTGCTGATCCTGTTGATCTCCACACGTCGATACTTCGACGTGGCGGCACCGGCCAAGACGTACCGGCGTCTGGGCGTTGCGATCGTGGCGTTGCTCGGGGTCCTCGCCCTGATCTACGTGGGCGGCGGAATGCTCGCCAGGCACGGGTTCGACCGCGAGCCGACGGTCGCGATGTTGCTCGCGGACTTCCCTCAGCGCCTTGTACCGCCGGTGTACCTACAGTTGATCGACCCGCGCCTGCTTCCCGTGGACATCGAGTCGACGTTGCTCTTCGAATGGACCGGCGTCGTGTTCTGGGGCGTTGCCGCCGTGTTGGTTTTCGTGAGTTTCCTCAAGCCGGTCAAGACCGCCGATCCCGAAGCCGCCGAACGAGCGCGATCTATGCTGATCGCCGGTACCGGCAGCCCGTTGTCGTGGATGACGACGTGGAAGGGGAACACCTACTGGTTCAGCGCGGACGGTTCGAGTTACGTCGCGTATCGCGTCATCGCCGGCGTTGCTCTCACCACCGGTGATCCGGTCGGTCCTCCCGATCGCATGCGCGCAGCGATCGAGGAGTTCGCCGAGTTCGCGTCGTCGAACGGGTGGATACCGTGCTTCTATTCGGTGACGGACGAGGCGCGCACCATCACCGATTCCATGGGCTGGAGCGGTCTACAGGTCGCCGAGGAAACGGTCCTCGATCTGGGCGGAATCGCGTTCACGGGCAAGCGGTTCCAGGACGTGCGCACCGCTCTGAACCGGGCGAAGAAGTCCGGTATCTCCGCCGAGTGGATTTCCTTCCCTCATGCACCTCTCGCGATCAAGGATCAGATCGTCGCGATCTCGGAAGAATGGGTAGCGGACAAGGGGATGCCCGAGATGGGATTCACCCTCGGGGGACTCGACGAGGTCGACGACGAACAAGTGCGGTGCCTGATTGCCGTCGACGAGGATCGCACCGTGCACGGTGTCACGTCATGGCTACCGGTGTACCGCGACGGCAAAGTCGTCGGCTGGACCCTCGACTTCATGAGGCGACGCTCCGAAGGGTTCCGTCCCGCGATGGAGTTCCTCATCGCTTCCGCTGCACTCAAATTGGAGGAGGAGGGCGTCGAGTTCCTCAGTCTGTCCGGCGCGCCGTTGGCGACCATTGCCGGCGACTCCGGTACGGACTCAGCCTCGACCAACGCAGACGAACCTGAGGCCACGACCTTCTCGGCAATGATGGACAGCGTGCTCGACCTACTCGGTCGCACCCTGGAACCGGTGTACGGATTTCGATCGCTGTTGGCCTTCAAATCGAAGTTCCAGCCTCGGTACGTGCCGATGCACATGACTTTCGCCGATCCAGCCGCGTTGCCGAGCATCGGCAACGCGGTCGGACGGGCATACCTGCCGACCGTGACGATCGGTCAAGGTTTCAAACTCGTTCGGACGATTCTGGGTCGCTGATTCGCGATCGTCACGCAGGCTTTGCCGGCCCGCCGACGGCGCCGAACACGTGCCGGGTGCCGATCGGGACGATCAGCGGCCGATCCGAAACGGGATCGTCGATAACGGCAGCTTCGAGACCGAACACCTCGAGCAGAAGTTCCGCGGAAATGATGTCTTTGGGGACACCTGAAGCGACGACGGCGCCGTCGCGCATCACGATCAGATGATCGCTGTATCGGACCGCGAGATTGAGGTCGTGCAGAACCATCACCACCGTGCGCCCCATTTCCTCGTGGAGTTGATCCACCAGGTCGAGGACTTCCATCGAATGCGCAAGGTCGAGGTACGTGGTGGGCTCGTCGAGGAGCAGGATGTCGGTTCCCTGGGCGAGAGCCATCGAGATCCAGGCTCGCTGACGCTGGCCGCCGGACAATTGATCGACCGGCCGATCAGCGAGGTCGGAGACACCGGTCAGCTCCAGTGCTTCCGCGACCTCGCCCTCGTCGTCCGCGGACCACTGCCGAATCCACGACTGGTGCGGGTGGCGTCCACGCGAGACCAGATCGGCGACAGTGAGTCCTTCGGGCGCAACCGGAGTCTGGGGGAGCATGCCGAGCACCCGGGCGACTTCCTTGGTCTTCATCGAACTGATCGCCTTGCCGTCGAGGATGACCGATCCACCCTTGGGCTTGAGGAGACGACCGAGCGCACGGAGAAGTGTCGACTTGCCGCAACCGTTTGGTCCGATGACCGTCGTGATCACGCCGGTGGGGATCTCGAGATCGAGTCCGTCGACGATGATGCGATCCCCGTACCCGAGCGTCAGATTCTGCGCGACGAGACGCGAAGGAGCGTCGGTGGACTGGGCGATGGTGGTCATGCTGTGACCTTCCGATTGTTACGAACCAACAGGTAGAGCAAGAACGGGCCGCCCAGAGCGGAAGTCACGATTCCGACAGGGAGTTCCACAGGCAGAATTGTTCGAGCGATGACGTCACTGCCGACTACCAGTACAGCACCGGTCAGTGCGGAAGCCACGATGGGCGGGCCGGCCGAGCGCACCAGGCGCATGGCAACCTGTGGCGCCGCCAAAGCGACAAAGCCAACCGGACCTGCTGCTGCGGTCGCGATGGCGGCCAGTGCCACGGCGGAAAGCAACAGTTTGGCCTGCGATGATTGCAAGCGAACACCGAGTGAGGTGGCGTTGTCGTCGCCCAACCGCAGCGCTCCCATGGTGAACGAGGCGATCACCGCGTAGCCGCCGACTACTGCGACGGCGATCGCGACGGGCCACATCTGATTCCACGTGGCACCGTTGAGCGAGCCGTTGAGCCACACCTGTGCGCGGGAGGCGTCGTTGATGTCCGCCGAGATGAGCAGCCATCCCGTCGCTGCAACCAGCATGGCGTTGATGCCGATACCGATCAGGATGAGGCGGAAACCCTCTACACCTTTGCGCCACGCCAAGGCGTAGATCACCACAGCTGTCAGCAGACCGCCACAGAGCGCAGCCAACGGAATGCCCAGTGTGGCAAGTATTCCCACGAACGAGCCACCGCCACCGAGGACGATGAGAGCAACCGCGGCAGCACTCGATCCGGCCGTGATTCCGAGGATGTCCGGGCTGGCGAGGGCATTGCGGGCAATCGTCTGGGTGACTGCACCGGCAATGCCCAGTGCCATACCGATGAAGAGGGCGGTGAGCGACCGCGGAAGTCGAAGGTCGAAGACGATCAGGTTCTGCGTCTTGCTTCCATTGCCGAGCAGTACGGAAATGACGTCGGGGATCGAGATCGGGTAGTCGCCACGTCCGATGTTGATGCAGAGCAGAAGGAACAGCGCAACTGCGAGGGCACTGCTCACCGACACCGCAAGCGGGCGATAGACCAGCGAGAATCCACCGAGGCGGATCGACTTACGAGAGGGGACGGTCCGGGGGAGTACCCGAAGTTCCTGCTTGAGCGTCACAGACTTGCCAACTTCCTGCGGCGTACGAGAGCGATGAAGAACGGAGCGCCGAAGAGGGCCAGGATGATGCCGACCTGCAACTCACCGGGGCGCACGACCACACGACCGATGATGTCCGCGGTGATCAACATGACTGCACCGAGCAAGCCCGCGTACGGGACCAGCCAGCGGTAGTCGGGTCCGGTGATGGCCCGGGCCACGTGGGGGACCACCAAACCGATGAACGCGATCGGACCACACGCCGCGGTGGCGGCGCCGGTCAGCAGGGTGATCGCGACGATGCCGAGTGTGCGACTGAACGCGATGTTGGTTCCCAAGGCTTTGGCGACGTCTTCACCCAGGCTGAGGACATTGAGCCCCGGCGTACTTGCCAAGGCGATGACCAAACCGAGTATCAGGAAAGGCAGGACCTGCCACAGGACGTCGAACCCGCGCCCGGATACCGAACCGACGACCCAGAACCGGTAGGCGTCCAAGCTGGTCTGGTCGAGGATGATCACGGCGTTGGTCATGGCTTGCAGGAAGAACGCGACGGCCGCGCCCGCCAGAGCCAGACTCAGAGGACTTGCGCCGCCGTTTCCGATCGAGGACAAGCCGAAGACGACGATGCTGGCCACGAAAGATCCTGCGAACGCGAACCAGAGGTACTGACTCGGTGCGGTGAAGCCGAAGAGGTAGATCGCCATGACGACGAAGAACGCTGCGCCTGCGTTGAGGCCGAGTAGACCGGCATCCGCCAACGGGTTACGTGTGTGTCCCTGAATCAGCGCGCCGGCGATACCGAGTGCGATGCCGACAACGAGACCCAGGATGGTTCGCGGAGCGCGCAGGGTCCGCACGATGATGTCGGTCTGGGTGCCGTCAGAACTGAAGATGGCATGGAAGATTTCGGCAAACGTCAACGGCCGAGCGCCCACCGCGATGCTCGCGAGCATGACGAGTGCGAGAAGAACCGTCAGGACCGCGAGACCGATCAGGCGGCGCCGACGAGTTGCCCCGACGCTGTTGTCGCGCGCGAGTTCCTCGAAACCTTCGTCGCGTGCCGTGCTCTCACGGACCACCTCGATTCCGCTTCGATCGAAGGGTCTGCGTAGAGCCCGGCGAACACCGATGGGCTGTTTGGTCTCCGCGTCACGCGTGACCAGTCCGACCCATCCCTTTCCCGAGGTCCGACCCGTGGCACCTTCACGGAATCCGAGGTTCCAGACGAGGAGACCGACGGCGATGGCTATCGCCGTCCCACCGAACACGGCGCGGTCGGCCTCGCCGCCACCGTTGTCATCACGGAGAGACTGAACGATGTACCAGCCGACGAGCAACGGAAGCAGGAACACTCCCGCGTCGAAAAACCCAGCTAGGACACGCATTCGGACAGGAGCCGGGCCGCGCGGCACTATGCGCCGTCCGTACGTCTCGCTGGGTCCTCGGGGATGTCCGTTCCCGAGTGGTTTGGTCATGGTCACTGGCGGTTCGAGCTCCTGGTCTTTGTGCGCAGGGAATTCGCATCTTAGGTTACGGAACCCTATGTGGGTGCGCTCCCCGCGGGGCAAGTTCCTGTGAATATGCGGTGCCCAGCGTCACAGTTCTTTACTCTTGAATTATGGTGAGGCTAACCTACATTAGGAACCACAAGACAACTTCGGCCGATTGGAGTGCACGGTGACCTTCACCTTGACCACCCAGCATGCGGATGTTCGTGAATTCGAACTCCGGTCGAACGCATTGAGCCGCACCAGCGTTCGCCTACGAGCACTCAACCCTGACTATCCTCGCGTCTATGCGGTTGCCGCCATGTCAGGCGAAGGCAAGCGGCGCTGGTGGCAACTGAGTGAGGGTCTGCGCGGGGATCGGGCGCATCAGATGTTCGCCCGTTCACTTCAAGACCTCGACAGTGCTGAAGCTGCCGCGATCCAGGTCGCGACGTCACTCATTCATGCCGTGGTCGGCAGGGTGGCCGCGTCGATCGTCTCCGAGGGGTCCGCATGGGACCCAGGGCTGGAGAACCTGTTCATACACATGGACAGCGACGGTGGAATCGACTGGGCCGGCGTGGTCGACGAGACGCTGCGCGTAGCCCCGAACGGGCGAGAGGCCGGAAGCGACGGCGTCGTCGACATGCCCTGCGAAGAGGCGCTCCTTATTTGGACTGCGCACCGCTGCCTGACATCGCTGCGTGCCATCTACGACGCCGTCTCCCGATGCGCACCCGTCGACCAGTTCCGATTCTGGGGCCTGGTGGGGGAGTCGATCCTGGGCGCAGCCGCTTATGTTCCCATCCTGGCCGGTGAAGGCGAATCCGCAGCACAGCGCCGGGGGCAGGGTCTTCTCGACGCCTTTGTCGCAGCCGGGTTGCCGGTCCGCGCGCGCCGCAAGGTCTCGCTGCGTCCTCGTTGGAACCAATTCGATGAAGGGCTTGCTAAATTAGGTCAGCCTTGCCTATGATTGTGGAACATCTCGCGGAGAGTTGCACACCGCGAGAGTGACGAAACTGCCGGACCGCGCCGGAGTCCTGAGGGCTGCAGAGACTCCCGGTCCTTCCCACGGCGGGTTTCACATCGAATGATGTGAAACCCGCCGGTTCTTTATCCAGACCTGATTCCAAGCTCGAGTTACCTCTCGTGTAATCAGATAGGGAGTGGCAGCCACACCGGCGCCAGAGAATCACAGATGGAGATGGCATGGTCGACACTGCTGAAACCGCAGAGATGATGAAACGCCTCGGAACGGGCTTCGACGCCACCATCGGCCTGGAATACACCGAACTGAGCCCGGACCGTGTGCGGGCACAATGGACCGTCAAGCCCACGCTGCACCAGCCGGCAGGGATCCAGCACGGAGGCGTGTACTGCTCGGTGGTGGAGTCTCTCGCCAGCGTCGGCGGCACCGTGTGGCTGGGCGAGCGAGGCCACGTGGTCGGAGTCAACAACAACACCGACTTCCTGCGCGCAACGCGGGAAGGGACTCTCACCGCAGAAGCCACACCGATTCATCGCGGACGTACCCAGCAACTCTGGGAGGTTCGCATCACCGACGAGAACGACCGACTCGTTTCCAAGGGGCAGGTTCGCCTCGCCAACATCACCGAGGTGGCGAAGATCGGCAACTGACGACACGACAGTCGATCAAATGACGAAGGGCGGCAGTGGAGTTCAACTCCACTGCCGCCCTCGTCATTCGCTCAGATACTGATCGATCAGCCGGCAGCCTTCTGTTGCTTGCCTGCCGTCTTCTTGGTTTCGCCGTTGGAAGCGCCGCCGGACCCCGTCGCTTCCTTGTTCTTCTTCTCCAACTCGCCCATTGCGTTTCGCGCGAAGACCTGCTGCTCGGTGGACGCCATCTGAGCACGGCCACGCCCGAAGAACGTCACTGCCCACGACAAGAGAGTCGAGGCGCGTGAACGGAATCCGACGAGGTACAGGAGGTGAATTGCCAGCCAGGCGACCCACCCGATGAAGCCGCTGATCTCGAGCTTGCCGACTTTCGCCACCGCACTGAAGCGCGAGATGGTTGCCATGCTGCCCTTGTCGAAGTACTTGAACGGAACTCGTTCCGACGGGGACTTACCGTCCAGTGAGGCTTTGATCTGCTTGGCCGCATACTTGCCGCCTTGCATGGCGACCTGCGCCAATCCGGGGAGCTTGTCGAGCGACATCATGTCGCCGATGACGAAGACGTTGGGGTGTCCGGGAATCGACAGGTCAGGATTGACCATGACGCGGCCGGCACGGTCGGTTTCGCCGCCGCTCTGCTCTGCGAGTTGCTTGCCGAGCGGGCTCGCCTGAACTCCGGCGGACCACACCTTGCACTGTGACTCGATACGGCGCAGCGTGCCGTCCTTCTCCTTGATGATCAGACCGTCGTTGTCGACGTCGGTGACCATCGCGTCGAGCTGGATCTCGACGCCGAGCTTCTCGAGCGTCTCGGCCGCCTTGCGGCTGAGCTTCCCGCCGTACACGGGCAACACTGCAGGGGCACCGTCCAGGAGCACGACGCGGGCTTCACGTGGATCGATCTTCCGGAAAGCGCCGTCGAGCGTGCGACGGGAAAGCTCGGCGATCTGTCCGGCCAACTCCACCCCGGTGGGGCCGGCACCGACCACGACGAAGGTGAGCAAACGCGCGCGCTCCGCAGGATCGTCCGACAGCTCGGCCTGCTCGAACGCGCCGAGGATTCGTCCGCGCAGTTCGAGGGCGTCGTCGATCGTTTTCATGCCGGGTGCGAACTCTGCGAACTGATCGTTGCCGAAGTACGACTGACCGGCACCTGCTGCCACGATCAGGCTGTCGAACGGCGTCACGGTGACGCGTTCGAGAAGACGCGAGGTCACCGTCTGGTTCTCGAGATCGATGGTCTCGACCTCGCCGAGCAGGACCTGGGCGTTCTTCTGCTTGCGCAGCACCAGTCTCGTGGCGGGAGCGATGTCGCCGACCGAGAGGATGCCGGTGGCAACCTGATAGAGGAGCGGCTGAAACAGATGGTGGGTTGTACGCGCGATCATCGTGATGTCGGCATCGGCTTTTTTGAGAGCCTGAGTGCCGAACAGTCCTCCGAAGCCGGAACCGATCACCACTACGCGGTGGCGGTGCGGTTCAACCGACTGGATGCTCATTCCGTACTCCTCGAGTTCTAGGCGACAGTCCTACGGTAGTCCCACCGCGCGCGAGCTTCTCTGTGAGCAGCCCGGCAAGCGCAGCCGTGTCCGAATCGATCAAGCAGCCTCGAGTGTGATCACTCCCGATGCGATCTGCTTCGCCGAACCGGGGGTGATCACCACCTTCGTCGAGGTGTTGCTACTGGCGGACCGACAAAATGAACAGCGCGATGCACCCGCCGACGAAAACCAGGATCGACAGTGCCACCGACGCATACCCGACACCCACTCCAATTGCTGCCCAGTCCATGTGCTCAACCTCTCGTGTATTGCAATCTGGGGGTCAGATCACATTTGCCTGGTGTCATCACACCTCATCGACCCCTACTTCCGAAACCCGGCACGCCCAACCATTGACATGCAAGTAAATGCTTGCATATTGTGAAGTGGTGGACGACCGGATGAATGCAGTGTTCAAAGCGCTTGCCGATCCGACACGGAGGCTTCTTCTGGACCGCTTGTTCGTAGTCAACGGACAGTCACTCGGCGAGTTGTGCGACAGCCTCGACATGAGTCGGCAGGCAGTCACCCAGCACCTTGACGCGCTGGAGGATGCAAATCTGATCAGCACGGTCAGGCAGGGGAGATCCAAGCTCCACTATCTCAATCCCGTTGCGCTCGAAGAAATTCGAGAGCGGTGGATCAACAAATTCGAGGTACCGCGCCTGAACGCGCTCAGTGCCGTCAAAAGACTCGCGGAGGAAGCCATGGCCGACAAGCCCAGTTTCGTGTACGTCACCTACATCGCCAGCACGCCCGAAAACGTGTGGAAAGCACTGACGGACGCCCAGGCCACAGCGGAATACTGGGGACACAGCAACGTCTCCGACTGGCAGCCCGGATCGACGTGGGAGCACCGCCGGATCGACGGTTCGAACATCGCCGATGTGGTCGGCACCGTAGTCGAGAGCAACCCCCCGTCGAGGTTGGTCACCACCTGGGCCGACCCGAACGGTGAACCGGGCGTCGACATCTCGCGGGTGAGCTTCGACATCGAAGCATTCGACGCGATAGTGCGCCTGACCGTCAAACACACCGATCTCGCCGACGAATCGGCCCGGATGGAGGTTGCCGGCGGATGGTCTGCCGTGTTGTCGAACCTGAAGTCTTATCTCGAGACCGGAAACACTCTTCCCGTGGCACCGTGGGAGATGCCGGTCGGTTGACGGTTGTCGACCAGGACAAACGCGCGGTACGGCCGGGAAGAGTTCGCCGTACTCCTGCCCGAACTGTCGGTCCAGTCCGGTCTCAAATTCGCATAACCGTCAAATATCGGCGCGTTCAGTCTGTAAAGTTGCCAGATGGATGCTAGCGTTTGCTCCGACATCGAGTGAGGACGACCTCGTCTCGCAGGCAGGGGAGAAACGCTATGGGCGGCGACGCTTTTCAGAATGTTCCGGTTGATCGACGCAAGTTCGTCAAGACAGTTCTGGCGGCCTCGGCGGTAACTGTGCCCGTCGTGACGTCCATCAGCCTCGGTGGTGCGGCACCGGCCTTCGCAGCCGGTGACACGCCCAATCTTTCCGGAGCGCCTGGTCGTGGCCAGCAGAATCCGAGTCAACCAGGCGGTGAGCAGCCAGGCGGGAATCAACCCGGTGGCAATACTCCCGGAGGGAACGAGCCGGGCAATCCAGGGTCGTCGGGAAGTTCAGGGTCGTCGGGTAGTTCCGGGTCGTCGGGTAGTTCCGGGAGTTCGGGATCGTCGGGAAGTTCCACAGGTTCCGGATCAACCGGTAGTTCCACAGGTTCGGGTGGAACTACTACAGCCAAGCCAACCGGCCCCACCGCGCCGACGGAGCCGACTGTCCCCACTGTGCCCACGGTGCCGACCACGCGCACCGAGCCGACCTTTCCGACTGTCCCGACCCAGCCGACAGAACCCACGGAGCCTGCATAACCGATACGACGCCACCGGTTCCCAGGGAGCACACCGATGACCGAGTTCGACGTCGCCTTGCACCGCGCTCTGAAGAACCTTCAGAGCGCGGGCCCAGTCCAGGTGAAGGAGACTCCGCCGCACGGAAAGCCGGCTGATCTCACTATCGCAATCGCGACCTATGACGATTTCGACGGCACATACTTCACGATCCACTCGATCTTGGTTCATCATCGGGAGATTCTGGACAGAGTCGAGTTCGTGTTGCTGGACAACAATCCCGAAGGATTGCCGGCGCCGATGCTCGAATCGTTTGCGGGGTACATCGATCGGTTCCGCTACATTCCGTTCACCGACGTTCGATCGACTGCGGTGCGGGACGTGCTGTTCCGCAAGGCAACCGGAAAGTATGTCCTGGTCCTCGACTCGCATGTGATCCTGGCACCGGGATCGTTGTCGGCGCTGCTGGCGTATTTCGACGCAAATCCGGAAACCGCCGATTTGATCCAGGGACCGATGCTCTCCCAGGATTCCTCACACATCGCGGCTACCCACATGGACCCCAAGTGGCGCAACGGAATGTTCGGCTCGTGGGGAGTCGATCCGCGCGCGAAGCAGCACCCCGACATGCCTTTCGAGATTGTCATGCAAGGCCTCGGCGCTTTCGCCTGCAGGCGTGAGGCTTGGCCGGGATTGAACTCGCACTTCACCGGATTCGGCGGTGAAGAGGGATACATCCACGAGAAGTTCCGGATCAACGGCGGCAAGGTCGTCTGCCTTCCGGAATTCGGTTGGCACCATCGATTCGAGCGTCCCGCGGGTGTTCCGTACCGCATAAATTGGGAAGACCGCGTTCACAATTACCTGCTCGGGTGGAACGAGGTCGGTTGGGACATCGATTCGCTCCATCGTCAGTTCTCCAAATACCTCGGTGATTCATATCCCGAGATTCGTCGCCGTGCCGAGTTGAGCGTCCAGCGACCCGAGCTGGCCTTTGGTGGGGTGATCGTTCTCAGCGACGACCGCCGAGTCGCTCCCTGGCGTTCATGCCTGGCGGAGGCCGAGTCGATCGAACTGACCGTTCACCGTGCCATTCCGTCGCAGGACGACGGTCTGGACGGGTGGAGGACGGCGTCTGCGTTCGTCGCCGGACTCGACAAGGCAATTCTGCTGGGCTGGAAGTCTGTGGTTTTTCTGGACGAGGCGCGCGTGATCGAACCCGCCCTTGCGTACAAACTGCGAAACATTGCCGACGACCTCCCCGCTGAGGCCGATTCGGCTGTCGTCCACGCGCACGGCGAAGACCCGGTCGGGGCTGCACTGGTTGTTCGTGCGGCGGCATACCGAACTTTGCGAGACGAACTCTCACGAAGCATCAGCGGATCCCTGCCATCAGATTTATCACTGGCAACCTATCTGCTCGCGCGGGGCGCAGTCGACGTCGTGCTCGATCGCTCTCTGTCGCCGGTCCGAGTACTGGGAGAGCCCGACCCGGTTATCGAGGATTCGAAGCCGGACCTCGGTGTTGTCGTCGTGAATCTCGATCTCGACATCGACAGGTGGAAGGCGTCCTGGCATCGATTCATTCGCTTACCGCGCGTGGCAGCGGTGGAAAGAGTGGCGGCTTTCGAGGACGCCACGAATCAGGATGCCGCCTTTGCCGTCTCGTGGCGTCGTGCGGTTGCTCGCGCTACCGAGAAGGGCTGGGATTCGGTCCTCATCACTGCCGACGACGTGAATGTGCTGGACGCATCGGCGTCGATTCTGGAGCATGCACGTCGAGAGCTCGACCTCCGCCCCTGGGATGTCGTCCAACTCGGACACGACGCGAAATCGGGGGACGGAGCGCTGCTCGACGGTTCGGCGATGCTACGCACCAGTCCCGAGAACCGTGGAGTTCACGCTGTTCTCCTTCACTCGCGCGCCTTCGAGCGAATTCTCGACGCGATTGCGGATCCGGAGGCAGATCCCGAAGCATTCGGAAAGTGGGCGGGTCACCACCGAACACTGGGCGACTACCTGGTGGAGGCGAATGCCGGGGGAATGCTCACCTGTCTGACACTCGCCCCCGGCATCGCCTCCACCCGCAGCCTGCTTCGTTCGGGCGCAATCGAATCCGAATACTCACGACGCTTCTCGCTCTGACCTCACCACCGACACGAACATCGGATTCGCCGCAACAAGGAGGTATCTTGACCGAACTACTCGAAGACGCGAGGCCCCAACGCTCACAGGCGGTGGAGAGCAACGATCTCACCGACGGTGTCGTGCTGTACGACAGCTCCAGCGAAGTTGCCCATCACCTCAACCCCGTCGCGACTTTGGTGTGGGAACTGTGTGACGGCCGGACCGTCAGTGACATCGTCCAGGCGGTCGTTGAGGTACTCGAGATCCCCGTCCATGATGCGGAGTCGGTAGTGAACGAGACCTATGGACAGCTGAGCGCCTCGCGTCTGCTGGTGTGAGAATCCAGTGACAGGCAACCACGTACCGCAATTCCGGGCGCACTACCTGTGGGTCGATGCGATTGTGCGCGGCCCCGCCATCCCTGAACTCGGTGTCGTCGAGCATCGAATTGCGAGCCCCTGGCCTGCGGGATACGACGTCGGAGTCCGGATCGAGCGAAACCGATCGACGTTCGGGCTCTGGGACGCCACCATCGAATCGACCATCGACGGCAGCAGTGACACGCTGACCGGTCTCGACGCCCTCCACCTCGCAGAGAACGTGTACCGCAGCGTGCACCGGGATGTCATGAAAGCCGCCCATGGCGAACAGTGGACTCGCCTGCACGCTGCTCTGGTCGACTGCGACGGTGTGCGAGTGGCAATCGCCGGACACTCCGGCGCCGGCAAGACCACCTTGGCTCTCGCCCTCGCTTTACGGGGCGCACAATTGCGCGCTGACGAAGGCGTCTTCATTCGTGGCACCGAATCGGTGGGCTTACCGCGTCGAGTTCACCTCAAAGCGGGTACGTTCGATGTTCTCCCCGAGGTCAAGGCACACGATTCGCTGTATCTCCCGTATGCCCCGCCGGTGTGGGCGCTGGACCCGTCAACTCTGTCGATACCGCCAGACGCCGACTCGGCGGTTCGCGGAATCGATCTGGTGCTGATTCTCGACGGTTGGGACGAGGGGACGACACGCATCGCACCGATGCCTGCAGCCCAGGCGATACAGTCACTGGCCGAGCAATCAGCCCTGTGGTCCGACAATCACGGATTGACTCTGAGAAACACCGCTGCTCTACTCTCGAATGCCCCGTGCTACAGAATGATTCGGCATCACGGCGATACCGGCGCCGACGCCGTGGAGAAACTGGTGGCGTCATGCGTGACACCCGGTACCTGATTTCCATGCTGGACTCCGAGCACGGGGCCGACCTCATCCGTTCGTGTTCGCCGCAGGATTGGCCGAGAGTCATCGACACCGCTGCCAGGCACAAGGTGTTGCCGCTGCTGGCCGCCCGCGCAGTCGACGCCGGCTTCGCCTCGGTCCTGCCTGCGAGTTTCGCGGAAATGCTGTCGGAGTCCGGCGCTACCGCGTCGAGTCCGGAATTGACGCTGAGCCTTGTCCATCACCGAAACGCGCGTCGTATCGCGGACCTCGACGCGCAGCGCGTAGAACTGCAAGAGTTGTTACACAGCAGCGGATTTCCAACGGTCGCACTGAAAGGTGCTGCCCTTCTCGAGCGAAGAATCTGGCCGAATCCGGCAGCGCGACGGATGACGGACATCGACCTCTTGGTCGTCGATCCCGCACACGCCGTTCCGGCCAACGACGCGATCCTCGACTTCGGCTATCGAATGGTCCGCCCGGACGAGGTGGTGGGGGATTCCATCGATCGCGACGATCACCAGGAACCTGCGCTCCTGCGCGACGACCGTCACGGCTCCGTCGAAATTCATTCGCACTTGCTTCCGCGGTTCGCTCGTCATGCGTTGACCCGAGAATCTGCGATACGAGGAATCAGCGCGGGGACCGAAGGATCCAGACTCGAGATTGCCGATGTCACGCTGCATGTCATCGCTCACGCGCGACTCGCCGATCGGGCCTTGATTCGCGCCGATTTGTCGTTGAACAGCGTCTTCGACGTGGGGTACCTGCTCACTTCCGAACCGGAACTCGCTGTGACGCTCTCCAGACGCCAGTTGCCACGCGATGTCCGTCGGGCGGTGAACGTCCACTGGGCGGCGGTGGAATCGATCTTCGGCGTCAGTACCGGAGTGACGACCATCTCGACGCGTTGGTGGTGGCAATGGACGCTGTGGTTGGCGGATCGCCCGCGGCTGCACTCGCTGTACCGCGATCTGGTTATGGTGCCGCTCTTTCTCGACCGTGATCGGCTCTCCATCCGGGACGGGCGCGACCTACGCGGATGGGACTTGGCGCGCGCACGCGTGTCTCACTTCCTCCGTCGTGCGAGGACTGCCGTCGAGGATGCCGGGGGAGCAGCATGAAAGTCCTCATCACCGGCGGAGCGGGATTCATCGGAAGCACCGTGGCGTCGAAATGCGTCGACGCCGGGATGGATGTCATTGTCCTCGACAGCCTGCTGACCGGCCGTGCCGAGTTTGCACACCGATTCCCGTTCTACTGCGGTGACATCGCGGACGAGAAACTGCTCGACAGGATATTCGCGGATCATCCCGATATCGATGCCACAGTTCACTGTGCGGCTCTGATCGTGGTCGGAGATTCCGTGAGCAGCCCGGCGCGGTACTACGAAAACAATGTCTCCAAGTCACTGACGCTGGTCTCGAGTGTCCTTCGGAACGGGTGCAAGCGTTTCGTATTCAGTTCCTCTGCGGCGGTGTACGCGCCGAGCGACGGTGGATGTGTCGACGAACATTGGCGGATCGAACCGCAGAGTCCCTACGCGCACAGCAAAGCGCAGTTCGAAACGATGCTCGACGACATCGTGGCGGCCACAGGTTTGTCGGCGATGTCTCTCCGATACTTCAACCCTGTGGGGGCAGATCCCGAACTGCGAAGCGGAACAGCATCGGCACGCCCCACACACGCACTCGGAAAGCTGTTCGAATCATATTCGACACGAACACCTTTCAGAGTCGCGGGGACAGATTGGCCGACGCGCGACGGGTCCGGCGTGCGCGACTACGTTCACGTGTGGGACCTTGCGGACGCTCATGTTCGCGCATTGGAAAGCTTCGACCGGATCACCGCTGATTCATCACGCCTGACTGTGGTCAATGTGGGCAGTGGGCGGGGAACCACGGTATGGGAACTCATTCGCACCTTCGAGAACGTGCTCGGCAAAAACATCGACGTGGTCGTTGCAGGCCGACGCACCGGTGACACTGCCGGCGCCTACGCGTCGAACGATCGTGCGTTGCGACTACTCGGGTGGGTGCCGACGTTCACCCTGGAACAGGGGATCGAGGACACCGCACGGTGGCTGGCCGTGCGGCCGCACCTGCTGAATTCGGTGTAGCCGAACGTCAGCCCATCGGGTCGCCGTCAACGGTGATGTTGTTGCTTCGCAGCCAGACTGTGGCGTCCGGATCCCACCCGGCGAGTACGGTGGCACCCGCGTTGCGCGACAACGGGATCGCGATGCCCGGCGTGGTCAGGTACGCCATCATTGTCAGGTGGACTGCGTCGTAATCTGCGGCCATCGAAACCCAGTCCGGAATGAACCAGTCACGGTATTCACCGGTCGTGTCGTACCAAACGGAGCGACGTGATGCCGGCACTGGCAGGGGATAGGTATCGACCAGGTTCGCCCAGTCCCGTGGACCCGTAATCTCGTAGATGCGGGGCGCGCCGTAGGTCCTTACCGGCTGCACCCGAGCTTCGTTCGAGGAGCTGTCTTCTTCGAGAAATACCCCGAGAGCCCCGATACCGTCGCGAGCTCTGGTTGTTTCGGTGGTGCCGTTGGCAAAAGGGGTGGACCACCATTCGCCTCCGATATGACGGTCCGGATCTTCGATCTGATACTCCAGAAACTGACGTTCGTAGTCGAGGGCCTCGGCGCGCCACTGTTCGAGGCCGTCTTCGGTACGGTAAATCCGTAAGGGCAGGTCCGACCAGCCGTAGATGGGGTTTCGCTTCTCAACCAGGTGCTGGTTCAGGAGGTCAACCGGTTCGGTCCACCAGGCAGTGTGCGGCGAGTCGAGAACGGCTCGGGTGATCGGGCGCAATGCCGCGATCACCTCAGGACGGACGAAGATCAGGTCTTCCTCGTCGGGTGGCTCCCAGTAGCGCGCGAAATCCACGGCATATGCGAGACAGTGCAACATCTCGAGTTCCGACATTTCTGCGATCGCGCGGACATCAACAGCGTCGAGAACTTCGAGGGCGTGTTCCGTCGATTGTGGCCAGTGTCTACCGGACGAGCGTGCATCGGCATGGCACGCATGCCCGACGTTCGCGCAGAACCGACGACCACGCGGTGAGCCGAGGACGAGCGCAACGGAATCCATGTGGACAAAGCTAACCGACGAGTTGGCGGGGGACGTTCGAATATCCATTACTTGACATAATGTAGATTATCGGCAAATTACCGACCTGGGGATATCAGCCCATGGTTCGTTTCCCGCATCCTTGTCGCACGTCACCTTCGTATGTCGATCCGTAGGTGTATTTGCACACTGCTCACGTGCTTCCGTCCTGACTTGCCGGCCACCTTGCGTGAGTTGATCATCTCGAGTCGGCTGCCCGCCGGCAGGCTGCCTTGGATTGCTACTGACCTCAGGTGGCTGCTTGGCGGCTGCCTAGTAGCCTTGCCGCTCAGGTGGCAAGACCACTCGACAAGCCGTCTGATGCGGATTGATGACAATGAACGAGTCTAGGCCACCTCCAGCCACACCACCCTAATACGTCACTGTGACGTATTGAGTTGGAATCGCTGGAGGCGGCGCAGGTTCATTGTCATCGCCGCGGACTACTATCGCCGCATGCGTTGTATTCGACCGGCCGCTCATTGCCGGTGGCCACGATGAGCGGCACCGACAAGGCTGTCCAACGCTGGCTCGCAGTGCCAGACCAATTTGACCGATTCACACGATTCCTGCGCGACAACGGAATTCTGATGCCGACTCGGATAGGCATCGGCGTGTTGGTGTTCATCCTGGGCGTCACGATTCTTCTCAAGCGTCTGGGCACACACTCGGTACAAGCCATCGGATTTCCGTTGGACGTCGTCGTCGCAGTGCTCGTGATGATCGGCGGTACAGCGTTGCCGTTCACCGCGACCACCCGGGAACGGTCGTATCTTTTCGTCATCGCGGGCGACTTCGCTGTCGCGGTGATCGTGCTGGCGGAGGCCAATCCGGATCAAAGGCTGCTGGGATGCCTCGTCTTCGGACTCGTCGGATCGTACATAGCGTTCTTTCACAATCTTCGAGCTCAGCTGTGGCACTTGCTGTTTTCCGGGGCGGTCATCGTTGTTGCGAGCATCGGCGTATTCACCGATGTACCTTCCGGCCTCTCAGACGTCCTGGGACGCATTGCCTTTGCCATTCCTGTCATCACCGTCATACCGGTGGTCACGCAGATTGCTCTGGCGCTCCTGAGCAACGACGCTCAAAGCTCCGAACTCGATCCGTTGACGGACCTGTTGAATCGACGCGGACTCTCACGGCGGACTTCCGAACTCCTGCAAGCGAAATCCGGCCTCGACCAGTCCTTGCTGGTGGTGGTGATCGACATCGACAATTTCAAGCACTTCAACGACACCTACGGTCACGACGTCGGCGACCGCGTCATACTGCGCACGGCCTATCGACTTCACGACTGGGCCAGATCGGACGCAGCAATCGCTCGCGTCGGCGGTGACGAGTTCGTCGTCGTGCAGATGATGCCGTTGCCGTACGTCGGCGATTTACTGGCACGAATTGCCCCCATCATGAACTCCCCCACAGGCGAACCACTCTCGACGACGAGCATCGGCATAGCCATACACAACGGCGCCTGGCCGGACGTGCAAGCAGCAGAAAGCGGCCTTCACGACCTCCATCGCCTAGCCGATTCGGCGATGTACGAAAGCAAGAGAATGGGCGGAAACCGCGTCCATTCCATCGTTCTCACCGATCAACAGCCACAGCAGCCACAACGGTCAGACGGACGCTCAGTCCTCTGAGTCGTCGATCAGATGCATCGCGGCTTCCTCCGCCGATGCGGCGCCGCCGTCGATTCCGACGTCTCCGGCAACGAGTTCGCTTTCCTCGTCCTCGTATCGGCCCTCGTCTTCGGCGACGAGACGCCCGACGCGGCGATTTCCGACTTCGTCACCGTTCGGGAATTCTTCCTCCCGTTCGAATTCGTCGGCATCTGCCGGATCCTTCAGGGGATCTCCCAGCGACGCGTACGGATCTGGTTCTTCTTCGGCAAGTCGCTCGTCGAGGGTCTCCCCCGCCGATTCCTCGCTGCCGGTCAACCCATGAGCGTCCAGTCCGAGTGGGCGCTCGGGTGGTGAGATTCCCTCGTCGAGAATGTCGTCCACGCCTCGATCGATCAGGGTGTCTTCGGGTTGAAGTTGGTCGTCGGGATCGAGACTGTAATCGCCATTGCCGGCCGCGCCGGTGTCATCCGTGTCGCTCATACGATCAACGATGCCACGGGCACACCGAGTTGGCCATGTGCCGCGCCTGCCCGATACATCACTCCGGAGACATTCAGCACGAACGTGGGGCCGGCACTCCGTCGAACCGGTCCTGCAGGTACTCGAATGCGGTGGGCAGACCGAGGACCGCAGTGGTGAGGTGGTCCGGGCTGGGGAACAGCTGAGATTGAACCGTGGCTCCGGCGGCGCAGTACCGCGAAATCGTGTTGACCACGGAATCGATGGGGATCAGAACGTCGTCGGGCGTGTGCCATTCAAATACCGGGGCAGTCGGCACACCGGGATAGAGTTCGACGCTGTTGTCGTCCATCACCTTTCGCACTTCAGGACTGGACAACAGGGAAGTCGACGTCGACACCTGAGAGGCGCTGCGCCCGGCACCGACCCTCAAGATGTCGTTGGTGCACGCGTTGGTGAGTTCGGCCCGCATCGATCGACCGAGGTCGTTGAGCTGGTTGCTCAGCGGAAGAAGGTCGGGATACTCGCGTTCGAGGCCCATTGCTGCGGCGAACGCGAGGCCGAATGCCGGGTGCGGATCCTGTCCGAGGCCGTTGGCCATCTTGGACAGATTCATCGGAACGCCGCCTTCGGCTACGCCGACGAGGTTGACCTCGGGTGCGTAGCTCGGGGCCAGTGCGGCCGCCCACGCAGTGGCCATACCACCGCCTGAGTAACCGGCAATACCGACAGGGCTGGCGCCACTACGCAATTCGGGGACTTTCTGAACGGCGCGGATACCGTCGAGCGTGACCTGTCCGCCCAGGCGCGCGGCGCCGTACGCGCTGTTGGGTCCGAGATGGTCGGGAAGGGCAATGGTCCATCCACGTTGAAGCGCGACGTTGAGGATGGGCGCTTCGCGGATGACGATGTTGGGATCCGATGCGTAAAGCGCGCGAGATGGCGCACATCCCGTTCCGAGTGCGTTGACGATGTGCTGATAGGAGAGCAACGGTCCGTCTTGCGCTTGATTCGGCGGGACCAGGATCGTACTGACCGCGGCAATCGGCTTGTTCTCGGAGTTCGTGGACCGATAACTGACCTGCCAGATCGCGACACCAGGGAAAGTCATCAGGTCAGGGGCCCGGCGCACGGAGATCGGCGTGCCGGCGACCCCCTCGGCCGCAGCTTGCGAATAGAACGGGTCCGGGTCAGGTGCCGGATATGCGGGATCTGCCTGTGCAGTCCCTCCGGAGAGCAGTGCGGCAGTCAGTGCAGCGGCAGTCAGCATCGATCCGGTAAACACGCGTCTGGTTCGCAGTTTCAACGTTTTCCCCTCGTCCGAACCCACCCGGGGTCCATCACCCTGTGTGTTTCACTCATACCCATGTCGAACCTGGTTCAGACACCCCACTGAGCGATAACTTCTCGCAATCGTACAGCTATGTTTGCCGCCGGGCCCGGTTCGATCATCTGGTTGTGTTCACAATCGACTTCCGCGACTCGGATGTCGCCTTGTACGAACCGTCGCCATTCGGCCACGTCGTGTCCGTTCTCCGTAGATCTTCCGGCTACGAAGAACTCGACGTCTCCACGGTGGACAGGCGGTTGGTGCCGATTCGTCAATTCGACGGAGTGGGAGTAACCGCGACTGATCCGCGCAAGATGCTCCGCTTCGATTCCGATTCCGGCGCCAAGGGTCTGCTCCAGCAATTCCGCCGCTTCTTCGAAGCTCTCGACGGCCTTGGATCCCGCGGGCATCGCGAGCCCGGCCAGTAGTTCGGAGACCGAGAGTTCTGCGGGCTGATCGGAATCCGACGACGGGTAGCTGTCGAGGATCGACAGCGTCACGTCACGGCCGGTGCGAGTAAGGCTGTGCGCCACGGCGTGTGCGATGACGCCGCCGAGCGACCAGCCGGCCAGATGGATCGGGCCGGTCGATGCCACGGCCGCAATGCGATTCGCGTAGTCGTCGGCGAGTTCGGTGAGAGAGTCGAAGCTGGGCCCGCCGCTCAGGGACGGTAGCTGAAGACCGTATACGGGTTGATCCAGCTCGAGGTGCTTGACGAATTCTGCATAACCCCAGGACAATCCGATACCCGGATGGACGAAGAACAGTGGTGCACGATCGGATCCGGCACGCAGCGTGATCATCGGGGCGAGCAGATCCGACGAATCGTCCGGCGAGTGTGCGTCCATTCCGTCGGCCGCCCGGGCGACACCGGCAGGGGTCGGGTCCAGGAAAAGCGATTGCAACGGCACGCGCATCCCGAGTCGCTTCTCGAGTTCGATGGTGATGCGAGTGGCCACGATCGACGTTCCACCCAGTTCGAAGAAGTCGTCGTCGACGCCGATGTGCTCGTGGCCGAGCACCGTCTCGAAGATGTCGACGACCGTTCGTTCGGTGTCGTTTGTCGGCGGTGCGTACGGGACCGTACGACGCTCGAAGCTCGGGGTCGGCAGTGCCTTGCGGTCGAGCTTGCCGACCGGTGTCACCGGAATGCGGTCGACGACGACGATCGCGCCGGGAACCATGTGCGCGGGCAGGCGAGACGACAGGTGGCGTCGAAGTTCCCAGTCGTCGACGGTCTGTCCGTCCACGGGCTGGATGTAGGAGGCAATCATCGTCTCCCCCGACGGCGCTTCGTGCCCAAGTGTCGCGGCGAAGTAGACGGATGGGTGTGCCATCAGGACGGAGTCGATTTCGCCGAGCTCGATGCGGAATCCGCGGACCTTGATCTGGAAGTCGCTGCGGCCGAGGTATTCGAGGGTGCTGTCGGAGCGCCAGCGCACCAGGTCGCCCGTGCGGTACATGCGCTGGCCCGGGTCGCCGAACGGATCGGCGACAAACCGGTCAGCGGTGAGATCGGGACGATTGTGGTAGCCGCGGGCGAGTCCGGGGCCGGTCACGTACAGCTCCCCGATGACTCCCACTGGCACGGGCTTGAGGTGCCCGTCGAGGACCAGGCCGGCAAAGCCGATGGCCGGTCGGCCGATGTTGATGTCCTTGCCCGGCCGCATGGGTTCACTGACGCTGGCCTGGATCGTGGATTCGGTAGGTCCGTATCCGTTGAACATGCGACGGTCGCGGCCCCAGATGTCCACGAGTTCGGGTGGGCAGGCTTCGCCACCGACGGCGAGCACGCGGAGTTCGGGCAGCGCGGAACTTTCGATGGAGCTGAGTGCGGTCGGCGTGATGAACGCGTGTGAGACGTGTTCGTCGGCAAAGATTTCGGCCAACTCGGATCCGCCGAAGACCGTGGGTGGGATGACGACCAAGCAGGCACCGCTGCCGAACGCCATCATGAGTTCGAAGACGGAGGCGTCGAAGCTCGGTGATGCCAAGTGAGAGATCCGCGAATAGGGCTGAACGTTGAACCTCTGATGTTCTTCGGCGTTGAGGTTGGACAACCCGAGGTGGGTGACGATGACGCCCTTCGGCTTCCCGGTCGAACCCGAGGTGTAGATCAGGTAAGCGGGGTGGCCGTGATGCAGAGGTATCGTCCGGTCGCGATCGGTGATCGCGGCGGCGCTCTGGTGCTCGATCTCGTCGACGGTCTCGGCTGCATCGAGGACCATCCACTCGACCGTGTCGGGAAGTTGACTGCGGTGAGCGTCGTCGGTGATGCCGAGTACGGCCCGCGAATCGTCGAGCATGTGGTTGATGCGGTCGTCGGGATAGTTCGGGTCTACGGGCAGGAATGCCGCTCCGGTCTTCGTGACCGCCCAGATGGCGATGATCTCCGCCGTGGACCGCGGCAGACCCAGAGCCACGAAGTCTTCGGGTCCGACACCGCGCCGGCACAGCGCTCGCGCCAGCTTCGTCGATTCGTCGTCGAGTTCGCGGTAGGTCATCGACCTCTCTCGACTCGAGAGGGCCGGCGCATCCGGGTTGGACGCGACTGCCTCGGCGAGGATCTCCGGCCACACCCGTGCTCGAGTCGCGGCTGCACCGGATGCCGGCACCAGAGCCGCTGTTTCGTCGGCGGCGAGGATGCCGATGTCAGCGATGCGTGTCGCCGGTTCGCGTCCGACCGCGCCCAGGATCAGGCGAAGTCGGTCGGCAAACCGCCGAATGGTGGCGGGTTCGAAGAGATCGGTTGCGAAGTCGAAGGCTGCGGACATCCCGGCCGGGATGCCGAACTCGTCGAACTTCTCGTCGACGATGAGTTCCAGGTCCTCCTTCGCGAATTTGGTTTCCACGGTCAGGCCTTCGATGTCGAGGCCCGGTAGGTGGAAATGTGCGGGTTCGTTGTTCTGCAGTTCGAGGGCGACCTGGAACAACGGTGAGTACGACGTGGATCTGGTGGGGTTGATGACGTCGACGAGCCGTTCGAATGGCAGGTCGGAGTTCTGGAATGCGGCCAGGTCGATTTCCCGGACGTGCTCCACCAGTTCGGCGAACGTGATGTCGGGATCGACGCTGGTTCGCAGGACCAGCGTGTTGACGAACATTCCGACGAGATGGTCGAGTGCTGCCTGACCTCGGCCGGCGATCGGTGTGCCGATGGTGACTTCGTCGGCGCCCGACAGCTTGGACATCAGCACGGCCAGCGCGCCGTGCAGTGCCATGAACATCGTGACACCGTTTGCCCTGGTGAGGTCCGCGAGGGCGCGGTGGGTGTTCGCGTCGATGTCGAAGGTGAATCGGTCACCGTGGAAGGTCTGTTGCACGGGCCGCGGGTGGTCGGTGGGCAGTGCGATGACGTCGTCGAGTCCGGCGAGTTGCTCGCTCCAGTAGCGCAATTGGCGACTGATGACAGATTCCGGGTCGTCTTCCGATCCGAGGACGCGATGCTGCCACAACGTGAAGTCTGCGTACTGCACTTCGAGTGGTGCCCACGTGGGCTCGGTCCCAGCCGTCCGCGCCAGGTAGGCCGTCATCACGTCGCGTGCGAGCGGCGCCATCGACGAACCGTCGGCGCAGATGTGATGGACCACGACAAACAGAATGTGAACGGGTTCACCGGTGTCGAGTCGGAAGAGTGCCACGCGTAGCGGCAGGTCCACCGACACGTCGAAGCCGGTCGTGGCGAGTCGTTGCATGCGCTCTGAGAGTTCGTGCTCCCCCACGGTCATTTCACGGACCGGCGGTACTGCCTCGTCGGCGGTGAGCACTTTCTGAATCGGATCGCCGCCGACGGCGGGGAACACGGTCCGCAGTGTTTCGTGCCGCTCGACGACGTCGGCGATCGCCTGTTGCATGGCGGTGACGTCGAGGTCACCGGTCAGGCGAACAGCTAGTGGGATGTTGTACGCGGCTGAGCGTGTGTCGAATTGGTTGAGGAACCACATACGCTTCTGCGCCAACGAGAGCGGGACGTTTCCGTCGCGCTCCATGGGAGTGAGCGGCACAGTGCCGACGGCAGTGACAGCGTCGGAAAGCCGTTCTGCGAGCTGCGCTGTCGTCGGCGCCTCGAAGAGCACTCGCACCCCGACGTCGATGTCCAGTGCGGAATTGAGCCGCGAGACCACGCGAGTGGCAATCAGCGAGTTGCCGCCGAGCTCGAAGAAGTTGTCGTCGACGCCTACCCGCTCGACGCCGAGTACATCGATGAAGGCATCGGCGATCCGACGCTCGAGACTGGTGCCGGGAGCCCGGAATTCCACGCCGGTTCCGGTGAACTCCGGGGTCGGCAAGGCTTTTCGATCGAGCTTGCCGACCGCGGTGCGCGGTAGCTCGTCGACGATCATGATGCTGGCCGGAACCATGTGCGAGGGAACACGTCCGGCGAGGTGCGCGGTGATCTCTGCGCCGGTGAGCGTCGATCCTTCCTCGACGGTGAGGTAGGACGCGAGAACTGTTGCGCCGGCCGGTCCGTCGACGCCGAGTGTCACGCAGTTCGTGACACTCGCCATTGCGGTGATCTGGGCGTCCACCTCGCCCAGTTCGATACGGAATCCGCGGATCTTGACCTGGAAGTCGCTGCGCCCGACGTATTCGATGGTGTGATCGCTTCGCCAGGAGGCGATGTCACCGGTGCGGTACATCCGGTCGCCTGGCTTGCCGAAGGGGTCGGCCACAAATCGTTCGCTGGTCAGGCCGGGACGCCGGTGGTATCCGCGAGCCAGGCCGATGCCGGCGATGTACAGCTCACCGGGAGCTCCGACGGGTACAGGTTGCAGGCGCGAATCGAGGATCATCTCGTGCACACCGCGGATCGGGCCACCGATCGTGATGGGTGCGCCCACCGTCATGGGTTCGCTGATGTCGGCCATGACGGTTGTCTCGGTCGGGCCGTAGGCGTTGACGAATTCTCGTCCGGGAGCCCACAGACCGACGAGATGCGGCGGTAGAGCCTCTCCCCCGACGACGACGTGCCGGAATTCGTCCAGACCGGCCGGGTCGACGGTGGCGAGCGCTGCCGTGGTGACGAACGCGTGAGTGACGTGTTCACGGCGGATCAGACTTGCCAGTTCGGCGCCGCCGTAGATGTCGGTCGGGACGATCACCATTGTTGCTCCGACACCGAATGCCTGCAGGTACTCGAAGATGGCTCCGTCGAAGCTGGGGGTGGCGAAGTGCAGGGTCCGAGAGTGCTGATCGGCGTGGAATCGACGTTGCTGGTCGAGCGCGAAGCTGTCGAGTCCGGTGTGAGTGACGACGACTCCCTTGGGTCGGCCGGTGGATCCCGAGGTGTAGACCACGTACGCGGCGTTGTCCATGACTACCGGTGCACGCCGTTCGTCCTGGGCGATCGGCAGCGTGCAACTGGTGGCGACGTCGTCGTCGAATGCTTCTTCTCCGAGCACCAACCAGGACACGATGGGTGGCAATGTGTCGATGGCGTCGACGACCGTCAACCCGAACAACACTTCGGAGTCGCTGAGCATGTGTTCGATTCGGTCGGCCGGGTAGGTGGGGTCGACGGGTACGAATGCCGCGCCGGTCTTGGCCACTGCCCACACCGCGAGTACTGATTCGACCGACCGTTCGATGCCGATGGCTACCGACGTCTCGGGCCCGGCGCCGCGGCGAATCATGGCTCTGGCCAACTGGTTCGAGCGCCGGTCCAGTTCGGCGTAGGTCATCGACCGGCTGCCGGCCGAGAGCGCGATGCGGTCGGGATACGTGGCGGAGACGTCGGCGAGGATCTCCGGGAGCGTGCGAGCAGAGCGACCCGGGG
Source organism: Rhodococcus sp. IC4_135 (assembly GCF_011602025.1). NCBI lineage: Bacteria > Bacillati > Actinomycetota > Actinomycetes > Mycobacteriales > Nocardiaceae > Rhodococcus > Rhodococcus sp. IC4_135. The sequence goes on along the minus strand of NZ_JAAOLG010000004.1, from coordinate 182,583 downwards.
AGCCGAAGACCGGCGCAAGATCACGGCTCTCGAACTCTGTGAGAACCTGCAGGCGGGCCAGCGGCTGATCCGGTGCCGAGGCCAGCTGCTCGAGGACGATGCCCACGCGCTCGGTGATCTTCGCGACTTCGCGGGCGGAGAAGTGCGTCGGCAAGTACTCCATCTTCAGGTTCAGCGTGTCACTTTCCGACGCGACAACGGCAATCGGATAGTGCGCCGAGTCGCGTCCGTCGATGCCGAGAACGTGCATTCCCGCGATGTCGGTTTCGGCGGTCAGGGCTGCCTCGTCGACGGGATACGACTCGAATACCGTCAGTGTGTCGAAGGAACCCGCGGCGCCCACTGCTCCCGCGATGTCCGACAGTCCGATGTGGTGGTGGTCGAGCAGTGACGCTTGCTCGGATTGGACGCGAATGGCCAGTTCCGCGAGGGTTTCTCGGGCGTCGAGGCGGACTCGTACGGGCACTGTGTTGATGAACAGGCCGACGATCGATTCCACACCGGACACCTGTGGTGGGCGTCCGGACACGGTTCCACCGAAGACGACGTCGTCGCGGCCGAGGAGTTCGGCGAGCACGATTCCCCACGCCACTTGGACCAGGGTCGCCATGGTCAGTCCACGGCTTCGCGCGAACGCCCGAAGGGTCTGGGCCCGTTCGTTCGGCAGCGAGTACGAGTGAATGTCACTGGCAACGGTTTCGGCGGCCGTGCTCGCTTGCGAGAGTCGGGTGGATGTGTCCACGCCACGTAGCGCTTCCTGCCATGCGCGCAGCGACGAGTCGGGGTGCTGCTTCGAGATCCAGGTGAGGTAGTCGCGATACGACTGAACTCTGGGCAGAATCTCGGGGTCGCCGTCGGTTGCGTAGAGAGTCAGCAGGTCTCGCAGTAACAGCGGGGTTGACCAGCCGTCGAGCAGGATGTGGTGGTTCGTCACGACGAAGCGTGCTGTGTCCGGTCCGGTTCGCACGAGCATGAACCGGATCAGTGGTGCTGTTTCCATGTCGAAACGATGAGCGCGGTCGCGTTCGAGCAGCTGACCGAATGCGAGTTCACCGTCTTCGGCCCCGGACAGGTCGATCTCGGCCCAGCTGATCTCGAGACCGGAACGGATCACCTGCAGCGCCCGACCTCCCGGCGCGGAGACGAACCCCGCGCGCAGGCTCGGATGACGGTCGACCAAGGCCTGCGACGCGCGGCGCAACCGCGACGAGTCCACCCGTCCGCCGAGTTCGAGCGTCAGTTGCACCATGTACGGATCGATTTCGGTTTCGTCGAACTGGGCGTGGAAGAGCATGCCCGACTGCAGGGGTGACAGTGACCAGACGTCGGTCAGGTCGGGGAATCTGCGCTCGAGCTGTTCGATGCTCTGCTGATCTGTGGTGACGAGATCGAGATCGGTAGGCGTGAGCTCGCGCTCGGAGTGTCGGTCCACGTAGTCACTCAGCGCGCCGAGTGCTCTGGCCCAGAGCTCCGCCAGTTCGGCGACCTCGGCCTCGCTGAGAATGCCGCGAGGGAAAGACCACGTAGCGCGCAGAATCGGACCGTGTGCGGTGTCGGTGGTGACGGCGTTGATGTCGAGCACCGACGCGGCGGCAAGCTCTCCGCTGTGCGCTTCGTCGAGGGTCACCTCCGAGATCGGCAGCCACGGTACTTCGCCGTGCTCGGGGTCCGAGCCGGCGAAACGTCCGAGGTAGTTGAACGAGATCTGCGGAGTGGGCAGCGCCCTCAGTTCCTCGCTTCGATCGAGGTACTTCAAGATGCCGAAGCCGATTCCGTTGTCGGGAAGGTCGAGCAGCGTTTCCTTGACGAGCTTCACGGCCGAGGCGGCGGTTGATCCACCGGACAGCGCGTCGACGACGTCGAGCCCGGTCAGGTCGATTCGCACCGGGAACAGGGTGGTGAACCAGCCGACCGTGCGCGAGAGGTCGGCGCCCGGTGCAGCGTTCTCCTCACGTCCGTGTCCTTCGAGATTGACGAGCACTTCCCCGCTGCGCTGTCCGCGCGATCGACGCCAGGCGGTGACGGCAATCGCGAGAGCTGCGAGCAGTCCGTCGTTCACCGAGCCACCGAAATGCTGCGGCACGGTCGAGATGATGTTCTCGGTCACCGAGGTCGGTACGTCGACGCTGATGCGGTCGACTGTCGCTCCGACGTCGACGGCGGGGTCGAGCCCGCGCGTCCCGAGCAGTGGTTCGTCGGTCCGCATCTTCGACCACAGGTCGACCTCGTCGCGTCGATCCGCGGCGGTCTCGGCGAGCGCTGTCGCCCAGCGACGAATCGAGGTTCCGCCAGGCGGAAGTATCGGAGTGTCGCCCTCGAACGCCGAAGCATATGCGGTGACCAGGCCGGGGACGATCATTCGCCAGGACACACCGTCGACCGCGAGGTGGTGGAGGACCAGGAGCAACCGTCCCGCCTCGGGCCCGTTGCCGTTCGCGCTGACGGGATCCAACCAGACTGCGCTGATCATCGTGCCGTGCTCGGGATCGAGTCGGCTGGACGCGTCCTGCATCGCGGCTTCTGCTGCGCGGACGAATTCGTTCCCGCTGGTGGACACGACAGGGGTTCGGCGCAGGACGTCCGAGGCTGCGACGGTGCCGGGTTCGCGGATCTCGAGTTGGTGAGTGGCGGCGTCCAGGCGCGCCCGCAGCACGTCGTGGCGATCGAGGATCGTCTGCAGTGCTCGCTCCAGCGCGGGGCCGGACACGTCTGACGGCAGTGCGATCAGTGCGCTCTGGCTGTAACTGCGGATCGTGCTCAGGTCACCGCGACCGCGTTCGACGAGCCACTCCATGATCGGAGTGAGCGGTAGCATACCGACTCCCCCGCCCGGCAGTTCCGTGAGAACCGGTGTGGTTTCCGATGATTCGACAAGGAGCACCTTGGTGAGTCCGGCAACTGTCTTCGCTTCGAAGACGTCCCGCGGAGTGAAGACGAGACCTGCGGACTTCGCCCGTGAGACGAGTTGAATCGACATGATCGAATCGCCGCCGAGACCGAAGAACGAATCGTCCACTCCGATATTGCCCCGCCCCAGTACTTCCGCGAAGAGGTCGGCAAGGACCGCTTCGGTAGCGGTGGCTGGTGCTCGCGTCGCCTCCGCTGTTCCGGTCACTGTGAAGTCCGGAGCCGGGAGGCTTCGTCGGTCGAGCTTTCCGTTGACTGTCAGCGGAAGCGACTCGAGGACGACGATCGCGGTGGGCACCATGTACTCCGCGAGTTCGGCGGCGACGAAGTTGGTCACCGTCGCTGAATCGACGGTACTGCCTGTTTCGGCGACCACGTACCCGACGATCCGCGGTGACGCTCCCTCCGTGCGAACAAGTGCCACCGAGGCCGCGACGCCGGGGCAGCGGAGCATTGCGGCTTCGATCTCTCCGAGTTCGATGCGGAAACCACGCACCTTCACCTGGAAATCACTGCGGCCCACGTACTCCAACTGCCCCGCGTCGTTCCACCTCGCCAGGTCCCCGCTCCGATACATTCGATCCCCCGAACTACCGAATGGATCGGGAAGGAACCGCACCGAAGTCAATGCGGGTTTCCCGAGGTATCCCCGAGTCACCTGATCGCCGGCGACGTACATTTCACCGACGACGCCTGGTGGTACCAAGTTCAGTCGCCGGTCGAGTACGTAGACGGACAATCCTGGTACGGCTCGCCCGATGATGCTCGCCGATGCATGCTCGCTGTCGTTGCGGTCGAGCGCGATTCGACTGACGTGCACTGTCGTCTCGGTGATCCCGTACATGTTGACCAGCGTCGGCGCTGTGTCCGCGCGACGGTCGTACCACTTGCGCAATTGCCCGAGATCGAGCGCTTCTCCACCGAAGACGACGTAACGCAGTGCAAGGTCGGGGTCCGTACCGTTCGGTGAGTACGCGCGATCGGCTTCGGCGAGTTGGTAGAAGGCGGTGGGTGTTTGGTTCAGCACCGTCACTCGCTCACGGCGGAGCAGTTCGTGGAACATGTCCGGCGATCTGGTCGTGTAGTAGTCGACGACGACCAACCGGCCACCGTGCAGCAGCGGACCCCACAGCTCCCAGACGGAGAAGTCGAATGCGTACGAGTGGAACATCGTCCACACGTCCGTGTTGTCGAATCCGAACGTCGGGGATGTGTTGTCCATCAGGGTCAGCACGTTCCGGTGGCTGACCTGGACGCCTTTGGGGCGCCCGGTGGATCCGGAGGTGTAGATGATGTACGCGATCGAGTCGGGCAGAAGTGGTGTGGTCCGGTCCGCGTCGGTGATGCGATGGGGCGCGGAGTGATCGAGGCGTACCGCGATCTCCGGCGATCCGAGTTCGACGATGTCGATGCCGGATTCGACGATCTCCGAAGGAAGGTCGCTTCGGAAGTCTCCGGTCGTGACCAGGCATACCGGCCGCGCGTCGTCGAAGAGGAAGCGCATGCGCTCGGCCGGGTAGGTGATGTCGACCGGCAGGTATGCCGCACCGGTCTTGATGACGGCGACGAGCGCGAGCACGAGATCGGTGGTTCTGGGCATCGCGACGGCAACCACGGATTCCGGACCGATACCGCGGCCGATCAGTAGCCGCGCCAGGCGGTTCGCGCGCCCGTCCAGTTCGGCGTACGTCATCGCAGCGTCGCTGTCGTTGACGGCGGTCGACGACGGATGTGCTGCAACAGCTTCGAAGAATCGGTCCGCGATGTTGTCGGCCGGAGCCGGTTCGGCGTGAGTGTTCCACTCGGTCAGCATCTGTCGACGCTCGTCGGCGCCCACGACGTCGATGTCACCGGTAGGAGTCGACGGCTCTCGGGAGACCACCTCGAGGAGGGTGAGCAGTCTGCGTGAGAACGATTCGATCAATTCACCGTCGAACAGGTCTGTGGCGTAGATGAATTCGGCGTCGATTCCAGCGGTTCCGCCATCAGCGTCGTAACGCTCGGTGACCGAGAGTTGCAGATCGAACTTGGCGACGGGTAGGTCGAACTCGACTCCCGAGACCGACAGCCCTGGCAGTTCGAGTTTCGGCAACGCGTTGTTGCGGAACTCGATGAGGATCTGGAACAACGGAGTGTGTGACGTCGAGCGTTCCGGGTCGAGCGCGTCGACCAACCGTTCGAAGGGCAAGTCTGCGTGCTGGAACGCACCGAGATCGCCCTCGCGAACCTGGGCGAGTACGTCCTCGAACGTCGCGGCGGGCTCGATCTGTGTCCGCAGCACGAGAGTGTTGACGAACATTCCGACCAGGTGATCGAGTTCGGCCTCTCCGCGTCCGGCGACGGGTGTACCGATGGCGATGTCCTCGGTATCAGCCAGGCGCGCTGCGAGTACTGCCAGGGCTGCGTGCATGACCATGAACATGGTGCTGCCGTGCTCGCGGGCCAGATCGGTCAGCGCTCGATGGATCTGCGGCGATACAGCGAACCGGTGGACCGAGCCCAGCATGGTCGGCTTCGCCGGACGTGCGGACGAGGTCGGCAGCGCGATCGGCTCGCCCAGCCCCGCGAGGCGGTCCTTCCAGTAGTCGAGCTGACGGGTCAGGGCGGAGTCCGGATCGTCCTCGGAGCCGAGCACTTCGTGCTGCCACACAGCGAAGTCGCCGTACTGCACGGCCAGTTCCGACCAGTTCGGCGCGCTGCCGGCGCTACGGGCCGCATAGGCCGCTGCCACGTCCGCTGCCAGGGGGTTCATCGAGAACCCGTCGGCGACGATGTGGTGGACGACGATAACGAGTACGTGCCTGCGTGGGTCCCCGTCGACGCGCAGGACCGCGCAGCGGATCGGAACTTCGGCCGAGGCGTCGAAGCCTGCCGAGGCCAGTTCGAGGATTCGATCGGACACTCGTGCAGCAGTGACGATTTCCGGCTCCAGGATCGGCACGACCTCCTCGCTGGACATCACCTGCTGCACCGGCTGTCCGTCGATCGAGGGGAACTTCGTCCGCAAGCTTTCGTGGCGACCCAGTACGTCCGCTACCGCGTCCTGCAATGCGGCGAAGTCCAGGTCGCCGTCGAGGCGTACAGCCAGGGGAACGTTGTAGGCAGGGGACGTCACGTCGAACTGGTTGAGGAACCACATCCGCTTCTGTGCCAACGACACGGGCAGTGGGTCCGGGCGAGATCGCCGAGTCAACGGTGGTCTGGGATGCTCACCGCGGCCGACGCTCTCCGCCAGGCGCGACAGCTGCCGAACTGTCGGGGATTCGAACAATCCTCGAACGCCGATGTCGGTGCCGAGGAGTGCGTTGACGCGGGCGATGACGCGGGTCGCGGTCAGGGAGTTTCCACCGACGTCGAAGAAGTGGGTGTCGACGCCGATCGGGGACACGCCGAGCACGTCCTCGAAAACGCCCACCACCAGCCGTTCGAGCTCGGTGGCAGGTGCGGTGAGTGTTTCGGCATCGGTGTCGAAACGAGGCGCGGGAAGTGCAGCCCGATCGACCTTGCCGACGCCGGTCAGTGGTAGTTCGTCGAGCACGACGACGCTCGCGGGCACCATGTGTGCCGGCAGTACTTCCCGTGCCGCTGCTCGGATGTCCTCGGCGCTCACCGGGCGTTCGTCGTCACAGACGACGTATGCCGCCAGAGCCTGCTCGTCGGAGGGTCCGCGCACCGCCAACGTGACCGCGTACTCGACGCCCGGCAGCTGACCCAACGCCGTGTCGACCTCACCGAGTTCGATACGGAATCCGCGGATCTTGACCTGGAAGTCGCTGCGTCCGAGGTATTCGATGGTGCGGTCACTGCGCCAGCGCACCACGTCGCCGGTGCGGTACATCCGCTCCCCCGGCTCGCCGTACGGGTTCGCGACGAATCGTTCGCTCGTCAGCGGTGAGCGCCCGTGATAGCCGCGCGCGAGTCCGACTCCGGCGACATACAGTTCGCCGGGAACTCCGACGGACACCGGTTGAAGTCTGCGATCGAGGACGACCTCACTGAATCCGCGGTTCGGCGGCCCGAGATACACCTTCTCGCCGGCCGGAATCGGGTCGCTGAGGTTGCAGGAGATGGTCGTTTCGGTGGGTCCGTAGACGTTGACGAACGATCTTCCCGGCGCCCAGGTGCGCACCAGGTCTGCCGAGGGCGCCTCGCCGCCCACCGTGATGGTGGTCAGTTCGTCGATCCCCTGGGGATCCACCGACGTGAGCGCTGCGGGCGTGACGAATGCGTGGGTGACATGTCCCTCACGGAGAACGTCGGCCAGTTCGGTTCCTCCGTAGACGGTGGTGGGAGCCACGACCAGTTCGCCGCCGACGGCGAAGGCGAGCAGATACTCGAGGACGGAGGCGTCGAAGCTCGGCGAGGCGAAGTGCAGTGCGCGCGAATGCTCCGTGAGGCCGTATCGATGACGCTGTTCGTCGGCGAAGTTCTCGAGTCCGGTATGGGTGACGACGACGCCCTTGGGTCGTCCGGTCGAGCCCGAGGTGTAGATGAGGTAGGCGGTGTTCTCCAGCCGTGGGGTTCCTCGGCGCTCGTCCGCACGTAGCGGCGCCGTGGAGATACCGGCGAAGCGAGTGACATTGTTCGGGTCGTCGAGTGCAATCCACCTCGTCGCACCGCCGTCGCCGGGTGTGTGGGCTGCAGTGGTCAATCCGAGCGCGGATGCCGAATCCTCGAGCATGAACGAGATCCGGTCACTCGGGTAGCGAGGATCGATCGGCACGAAGGCGGCGCCGGTCTTGGTGATCGCCCAGACCGCCGCGACCGATTCGAAGGAACGTTCCACACAGATCGCTATCCGTGAATCCGGGCCGGCGCCTTCCGCGATCAGCACGCGCGCCCACTGATTCGACGCCTCGTCCAGTTCTCGGTACGTCATCTTTCTCTCACCACAGGACAGTGCGACCCGTTCGGGGAATCTGCCGGCGGTGTCGGTGAAGATGCGATCGAGGGTCCTGACCGAGCGGCCTTGCTGTCCTCGCGCGGGAACCAATTGCTGCACTTGCGAATCCGGCATCAGGCGCAGCTTCGCCAGCGGGAGATCCGGTTGTGCGGTGATCAGCTCGAGGGTGCGCAGCAACCGGTCCGCGATCGCGTCGATGTCGTGATCGCCCAGGACCCCCGGGAAGTACTCGAACTTGAGCCGCAAGCGCCCGTCTGCCGCGGAGGCAACGATCGCGAGTGGATAGTGCGCGGCGTCCTCGGCGTCGTGCACGTCGAGAACGTGCATTCCGGCGATGTCGGTGCCGGAGGAGAGTCCACCGCGGTCGACGGGATACGACTCGAAGACAGTCAGGGTGTCGAACGATGCAGCGGCTCCCACTGCCGAAGTGATGTGCGAAAGCCCCACATGATGGTGATCGGACAACCGCGCCTGTTCCGCTTGGACGCGAATGCACAGCGCTGCCAGTGACTCTCGCGGGTCGAGACGAACTCGGACGGGGACGGTGTTGATGAACAAACCCACCATCGACTCGACGCCCGAAACCTGGGGTGGTCTTCCGGAGACGGTTCCACCGAAGACTACGTCGTCGCGGCCGAGGAGTTCGGCGAGCACGATTCCCCAGGCCACCTGGATCAGGGAGGCTGTCGTCAGGCCACGGGAGCGGACGAATCCCCGCAGAAGTTCCGTCTCACGTTCTCCGAGGGCTGTGGTGGTCGAGCGTGAGGTAGCGCCGTCCTCGTCGACGGCGTGAGTTCCGGTGAGCAGTGTCGGGTCGTCGAGTCCGCGGAGTGCTTCGCCCCAGGCTTCGATCGACACGCTGTCGTCGCGAGTGCTGATCCAGCTCAGGTAGTCCTGGTAGGGGTGTACGCGTGGGATGGCACTGTGATCACTGTCGGTGGCGTAGAGGGTCAGCAGGTCACGGACCAGCAATGGCATCGACCATCCGTCGAGGAGGATGTGGTGGTTGGTCAGGATCAACCGGTACGCGTCGTCTCCGGTGCGCAGAAGCAGGAACCGCAGCAAGGGCGGCGTAGCCATGTCGAAGCCTCGCACCCGATCCGCATGGAGGAGTTCGCGTATCTCGGTTGCCTGTTCGGTGGGAGCCAGCGGAGAGATGTCGATCTCGGTCCACGGCACGTCCACGTCGGCGCTGATCACCTGCACCGATCGCCCACCGGTATCGGTCGTGAAGGCCGCGCGCAAGTTCTCGTGTCTGTCGAGCAGTGCCTGTGCGGCGCGGTGCAACCGGGACGCGTCGACGCCGTCGAGTTCGAGTGCTAGTTGGACGGTGTACGCGTCGACTGTGTGTTCTGCGTAGCGCGCATGGAACAGCAGTCCGGATTGCAGCGGTGAGAGGGACCAGACGTCGGTCAGCGTCGGGAACTCGCGTTCGAGGCGGTCGATGGACTCCTGGTCCAGGTCGATCAGGTCGATGTCCGACGGTGTGAGGCCGCCGCGTTCGCTCTGCTCGGCGAACGTGGCCAGAGCGCGCAACGCCTGCACCCAGAGTTCGGCGAAGGCGCGAGCATCGCGCTCTGCCAGCACGTCAGTGGGATAGGCGATAGTGGCACCGATGTGTGGTGCACCCGAGATTTCGGTGGTAACGACATTGACGTCCAGTACCGAGCCCACGGGCATGTCGGACTGTGCTGCCCCTTCCAGGTCGACGTCACGGGCCAGTGCCCAGTCCCCCAGCGACTCTCCTGGTTCGGTGCCGGAAAAACGACCGAGATAGTTGAACGAGATCTGCGGTTGGCGGAGGTGTTCGAGATCCGCTCGACCCACCTCGTCGAGGTAACGCAGTACTCCGTACCCGATGCCGCTGTCCGGAACTCCCAACAGTTCTTCCTTGACACGCTTGAGCACCACCGCTGCCTCGGGGCCGCTGCGCATCACGTTCGCGATGTCGATGTCGGCGAGGTCGATCCGCATCGGGAAGACACTCGTGAACCAGCCGACCGTGTGCAGGACGTCCGCGCCGGGCACCACGTGAGCTTCGCGTCCGTGACCCTCCATCGAGACGAGCACGTTGTCGGTTCGTGTGCCCCTTGCCTGTCGCCACTGCGTCAGTGCCAGTGCGAGCGCAGCAACGAGACCGTCGTTGACCGATCCACCGAAGAGCGCTGGAAGGGTTGTCAGGACTGTGTCGGACAGTTCGGCGGGCACGTCGGCGACGACTCTGCCGACCGAGTGGAAGGTGTCGAGCCGCGGGTCGAGTGGGCGGATTCCGATCAGTGGATCGTCACCGTCGAGGATCGAACGCCACCGGGGCAATTCGACTCTTCGGGCTGGCGCGATGTCACGGAGCGCATACGACCAACGACGGACCGACGTACCCGGGTACGACGGCTCAGGCTCCTCACCGGCATCGATGCGGTGGAATGCCGACGCAAGTTCCGGTACGAGCACGCGCCAGGACACGCCGTCCACCGCGAGGTGGTGGATCACCAGGAGCAACCGGCCGGTGTTGCGTACGCCGGACAACCAGACGACCCGCACCATCTCGCCCCGGACGGGGTCTAGTTCTCGACGTGCATCACCCAGGGCAGCGACGATCGCCGCGTCGAACACTGTGGTGCCCGGCTCGGCCTCTACCTCGATCACCCGGCAGATGTCCTCGGCTGCAACCGATCCCGGATCGCCGACGACGAGCCCGCGCTCGCCGTCGAGTTCGAGGCGCGCGCGAAGGATGTCGTGACGATCGAGAACGACTTGAAGCGCTGCGGTCAACTGCTCCGCACTGCGAAGCCCGTGCGGCGCATTGAGAAGAGTCGCTTGGGAGAACGAATCGAGCCCCTGGAGATCGGAGCCGAGCCGGTCGAGCCACCACTGAGCCACCGGCAACAACGGCACGTGGCCAACCCCGCCTCCGGGAAGTTCCTCGAGCACCTCGGGTTCGTCGTCCTTGGTCGATGCCAGCAAAACCGCAAGACCGGCCACCGATTTCACCTCGAAGACGTCACGCGGGGTGAACACGAGCCCGGCGTCGCGGGCACGGGCGACGAGCTGAATCGACATGATCGAATCGCCGCCCATCGAGAAGAACGAGTCGTCGACGCCCACCGATTCGACACCGAGGACATCGACGAACAAAGCGGCCAGCGTGCGCTCGGTATCGGATTCGGCAGCCCGCGAGCGTGCCTGGGTTGCTCGCAAGTCGGGAACCGGCAGGGCTCGGCGGTCGAGCTTTCCGTTGGCCGTCATCGGCAGTTCGTCGAGCACGACCACCGCCGCAGGAACCATGTACGGGGCCAGAGCCGAGCCTGCAAACGCGATGACGGCCTCGGGATCCACAGTCTGAGCATCGTTGGCGGGCACGACGTATCCGACGATTCGCGCGGCGCCTCCGTCACGTTCGAGCGTGGTCACCACGGAATGCGCGACCCCGGGGTAACGAGCCAGAACTGCTTCGATCTCGCCGAGTTCGATGCGGAATCCACGAATCTTGACCTGGAAATCGCCTCGGCCCTGGTACTCGAGTTCGCCGTTCTTGTTCCACCTGGCGAGGTCGCCGGTGCGGTACATCCGTGTGCCCGCACTGCCCGCGGGATTGGGCACGAATCGTTCGGCGGTGGTGCCGGCGCGGTTGCGGTAACCGCGGGCGAGTCCGTCGCCGCTGACGTACAGCTCCCCCGTCACTCCGACCGGGACGCGGTGTAGGCGATTGTCGAGGACCCACGCCGTGATGCCTGTCGACGGGCGACCGATCGTCACTCGATCGGCCGGGGACATCGGCTCGGTGATGCTGGCGACGACCGTCGATTCGGTCGGTCCGTAGGCATTGATCATGATCCGGTGATCACTGACCCAGGCGGCGACGAGATCGGGCGGGCAGACGTCGCCACCGGTTCCGATGCAGACCAGCTCGTTCAGTTCGCTCGGATCGACTGTGGCGAGAGCAGCTGGGGTGATGAAGGCGTGAGTGATGTGCTGGTCGGCGATCAGGCTCGTCAGTTCGGTTCCGCCGATGATGCTCGGTGGAGCGATGACCATCGTGGCCCCGGCACCAACGGCCATCAGGAGTTCGAGAATCGAGGCGTCGAAGCTCGGTGAGCTGAAATGCAGCGTGCGCGAGGTCGATTCCACTCCGAATCGAGTACGTTCCTGTTCGGCGAGTGCCGAAAGCCCACGGTGGGTGACCATGACACCTTTGGGGACGCCGGTGGAACCGGAGGTGTAGATGACATAGGCAGGATTGTCGAGAGAGACCGTCCCCGACAGTTCCGAGGCCTCCAGCCGCTGATCTCCGAACTGTTCGAGGGTTGCCAGTGTCTCGGCCTGATCGAGCAGAACTGCGTCTGCCTCGTCGGGGACGACACCCACATGCTCGGCGGTGGTGAGGACGACGCCCGCTCCCGAGTCGTTGATCATGTGATGTACGCGGTCGACGGGGTACGCCGGGTCGACGGGTACGAATGCGGCGCCGGTCCGAGCAACCGCCCAGATCGCGACCACGGAGTCCAGTGAGCGTGGCAATGCCAGGGCGACAACGGTTTCCGGACCTGCCCCGCGGCCGATCAACAGTCGTGCAAGCCGATTGGCGCGGCGGTCCAGATCGGAGTACGTCAGATGTCGGTCGCCGAAAATCAGTGCAGTTCTCTGCGGTTCGTCGACGTACTTCCGCTCGAGCAACGTCGCGAAGTGAACCTGGTCGGGAAGTTCCGGTGCAGACACGACGCTGATCGTGTCGGTGTCGACCACGAGATCGATGTCGCCGACCGGCGTGTGCGGTGATTCGGTCACCGCACCGAGGATCCGAATCAGATATCGAGCGAAACCTTCGACGGTCGACTCGTCGAACAGGGCGCTCGCATAGGTGAACCCGGCCTCGATTCCCGCGGGCGTGCCTGCCTCGTCGAACTTCTCGGCAAGCGTGAGTTGCAGATCGAAATTCGAGACGGCGGATTCGAGTTCGAGGACCTCGACGTCGAGGTCCGTCAGACGAACCGCTGGTCGACTGGTGTTCTTGAACTCCAGCATCACCTGGAACAACGGTGAATGCGAAGTCGACCGCTCCGGAGCCAGCGCATCGACGACGCGCTCGAAGGGGACGTCTGCATGAGCGAAGGCGTCGAGGTCGGTGCTGCGAACTCTGGCCAACAGATCGGTGAACGAGGCTGCGGGGTCGACGTCGGCGCGAAGCACCAATGTGCCGACGAACATACCGACCATCGGATCGAGGAGGGCATTTCCGCGCCCGGCGATCGGTGAGCCGATCGTGATGTCTTCCATGCCGGACAACCTCGCCACGAGCACTGCGTATGCGGCGTGTATCGCCATGAACATACTGCTTCGGTGTTCGATCGCGGTTTCGCTCAGACGACGGTGGATGCCGGCATCGATGTCGAATCGAACGACGCCGCCCGAGAGATCCTGTACACGCGGCCGCGGTCGATCTACGGGGAGCGCAAGAAGTTCGGGAACACTCGCCAGTTGACGTGTCCAGTACTCGAGCTGACCGGCAAGAGTGCTGTCCGCTTCGTCGATCCGACCGAGAGCCCTCTCCTGCCAGATAGCGAAGTCCGCGTACTGGACTGGAAGAGGAGACCAGTCGGGCGCCTCACCTCGATGCCGTGCCGAGTACGCGGTCATCACGTCGAACGCCAACGGTGCCATCGAGAATCCGTCGGCGCAGATGTGATGGACGACCACAGTCAGGACGTGATCTTCTGGGTCGACCTTGACCAGTTCCGCCCTGATCGGCGGAGCCTGCGTCACGTCGAAGCCCCTCGAGGCGACACGTTCGATCTCCCCGAGCACCGCTTCGGTGTTCGCGGCCACCACCGGCAGCACACCCAACGCTTCACCGGGTTCCACGATCACCTGCGCCGGCACTCCCTCGATCATGGGAAACAGCGTGCGCAGCGATTCGTGGCGAGCAAGCACGTCGGTGATCGCGCCCTCCAGCGCGACAACGTCCAACCGGCCTCTCAGCCTGATCGCAATGGCGACGTTGTACGCCGCGGACGTGACGTCGAATTGATTGACGAACCACATGCGCTTTTGTGCCAGCGACAGCGGGATCGTCTGTGGCCGCGGCAAGGCCTCGAGCGGAAGGACTACCGGTCCCCCTCGCGCCGTGGCGCACTCGACCGCCAACTGTGCAACGGTCGGCGCGTCGAACAACTCTCTGATCGACAGGTTCAACGACAGCGAATCGTTCACGCGCGCCACCGCGCGGGCAGCGACGAGACTGTTTCCGCCGATCTCGAAGAAGTTGTCGTGAACACCGACTGCCCCGGATTCCAGAAGCTCTTCGAAGATCGCCGCCAATTGCGCTTCGAGCGGTGTTCGCGGCGCCAGATACGTCTGCGAGCTGTCGAAGCTGGGCGCGGGCAGAGCCTTCCGATCGAGCTTGCCGGTCGGGCCGAGCGGGAATACGTCGAGGGCGATGACCACTGCAGGGACCATGTAGGCCGGAAGGAGACCTCTCAACTCGGTGCGTAGGCCGTCCGTGTCGATCGAAGTGCCGGTCGTGGCGATGACGTAGCCGACCAAGCTGTCACCGACGACGTCGTCGTGATGGACGAGAGCAGCAGCTTGCGCGACACCGGGCAGCCTGAGCAACGCTGCTTCGACCTCGGCGAGTTCGATGCGCTGGCCGCGGATCTTGACCTGGAAATCGCGTCGACCGACGTAGTCGAGCAGCCCGTCGGCGCGCCACCGGACGACATCACCGGTGCGGTACATCCGGGTGCCCGACGGGCCGTACGGATCGGCCACGAATCTGTCTGCGGTCAGATCGCTGCGCCCGAGGTATCCGCGCGCCAGTTGTACTCCCGCCAGGTACAGCTCGCCGTGAACGCCGACCGGAACGGGATGCAGCCGCCCGTCGAGGACATAGAGCTGGGTGTTCCACACGGGCGCACCGATGGGAACGGTGACGGTCATGTCTGGGGTGAATTCGGCGGCGCTGACGTCGACGGCAGCCTCCGTGGGGCCGTACAGGTTGAACAATCCTGCCGAACTCAGACGGGTGAACGCCTCCGCAGTGGTCGGCGCAAGAGCTTCACCGCTGCAGAACACCTGACGCAGGCTCGCGCACTGCCCGGCAGTCGCGACTGCGACGAATTCCGCGAGCATCGACGGAACGAAGTGCGCCGTCGTGACACCCTTTTCCGCGATCAACGCCGACAGGTATCCGGGATCTCGGTGCCCCTCCGGTTCCGCGATCACCAACTGCGCGCCGGTCTGCAGGGGCCAGAACAGTTCCCACACCGAGACGTCGAAGGTCACCGGAGTCTTGTGCAGCACCACGTCCGACGTGTGAAGTGGGTAGGTGTCCTGCATCCACAGCAGGCGATTGACGATCGAACGGTGCGATACTGCAACACCTTTCGGCCGACCCGTCGATCCGGACGTGAAGATCACGTAAGCAGCATTGTCCGGGTGGAGGGGTCCGACCCGATCAGCGTCGGTGATCGGCGCCGTCGTGGACACCTGACGATCGAGATCGACGTCGACGATCGGGACTCGCGAGGGAAGAGCTCCGTGGTCCTGGGGCCTGCTCAGCACGCAGACGGGTTCCGCGATGTCGAAGACGTACGCGATGCGTTCGGCGGGATGATCGGGGTCCACCGGGACGTATGCCGCACCGGCACGGATCACGGCGTGGACCGCGACGAGTAGTTCCGGAGACCGGCGAATCGACACCGCGACGCGCATGTCCGGGCCGATGCCTCGGCCGATGAGGGTTCTGGCGAGATCGCTCACCCTCGCGTCGAACTCCGCATACGTCAGCGTTCGCTCACCGAAGATCAGCGCGGCCTTCTCGGGTGTCCGGGCTGCCTGCTCTGCCGACAGGTCGGCCAGGGTAGTGATCGGTAACGCGTGCTCGGTGGCATTCCACCGCTCGAGGACCAGTTCTGCCTCGCCCGGAGCTGTGAGGTCGACGTCGCCGACGACGGAGTCCGGATGGGCCGCTACCGCGTCGAGCAGCATCGTGAAACGATCGGCTAGGCCCGACATGGTGTCCGAGTCGAAAAGTTGACTGGCGTAGTTCATCTGGCCGTCGAGATGGTCGCCGCGATCGGTGAGGATGACCTGAAGATCGAACTTTGCCGCGCCCGTGGACAGTTCGTCGACCGTGACCTCGAGCTCGGGCAAAGTGACCTCGGTGGGAGCGGCGCCCTGCATCACCAGCATCACCTGGAACAGCGGCGTCTGGCGCTCTGCGAGGGATTCGACGAGTACGTCGTACGGGACTTCGGTGTGCTGCAAGGCCGCCACGTCGACGTCGCGGACACGGGTGAGAACTTCACCGAAGGTGAGCCCGCCGTCGAGAACGGTCCTGAGCACCACGGTGTTGACGAACATTCCGACGACGTCGTCGAGGGCGCGCTCACTCCGCCCGGCCACCGGAGTGCCGATCGTGATGTCGTTCGCTCCGCATTCTCGGCTGAGCAGGACGGCCAGTGCGGCGTGGATCACCATGAACGTGCTGACATCGCTGCGCGCCGCGATCTGGGCGACGCGGCGGTACGTCGCGGAGTCGATCCGGAAATCGAGATTGCCCCCGCGCAGTGAGACTCCCGCCGGCCGCGGATGATCCATCGGAAGTTCCGCGAGCTCCCCGCGGTCGGTGAGGGCGTGCGACCAGAACCGCAACTGCTCGGCCAGAATCGAATCCGGGTCGGACGCTTCGCCGAGCGCTCCGCGTTGCCACTCGCTGAAATCGCCGTACTGCACTTCGAGTGGCAGCCACGCCGGAACGCGTCCGCTCGCCCTCGAGGCGTACGCGACCATGACGTCACGAGCCAGCGGCGCCATCGACAGGCCGTCCGCTGCAATGTGGTGCACGACGAGGACCAGGGTGTGCTCACGTTCGTTCACTTCGAGCAGAGTGGCGCGGATCGGCACCGATTCACTGACGTCGAATCCCTCTCGCGCAAGTTCACTCGCCCGCGCTGCGGCCGCTGCGGCCGGCACCGTTTCGACCTCGAGATGATCGAACATCTCGTCCACACCGAGAACGTGCTGTACCGGTCCACGAGCGCTCTCGGGGAAAACGGTCCGCAAGACCTCGTGCCGAACGATCACGTCCCGCAGTGCGGTGAACAGTGCGTCGACGTCGAGGTCGCCGGTCATCGAAACCGCGATCGGAATGTTGTACGCCGGCGAACTCGGATCGAGTTGATTGGTCAGCCACATTCGTTGCTGCGCCAGAGATACCGGTATCCGGTCAGGGCGATCGATACGCGTCAATGCGGGGGCACGTGTGTTCCGCGAGTCCGCGAGGTCGGCACGTGCAGCGAGAGCGGAGACGGTCGGCGCCTCGAAGAGGTCGAGAACGCTCAGCGTCGTTCCGAGCGCTCCGTTCACCCGCGACACGACGCGGGTCGCGATCAACGAGTCACCGCCGAGGTCGAAGAAACTGTCGTCTGCTCCTGCGCGGGTGATGCCGAGCAGATCGCAGAACACCGCCGAAATGCGCTTCTCGGTCGAGGTTTCGGGGGCACGGTATTCGGCCGAGCCGCCCGCCGAGTCGATGTCCGGTAACGCTTTCCTGTCGATCTTTCCTGCCGGAGTCAGCGGAATGGAATCGAGGACGACGATCCTCGACGGAACCATGTGGGGAGCCAACGAGGATCTCGCGTGGGCGATCAACTCGGAGTTGTCGATGTGTGTGCCCGCAACCGCTGTGACGTACGCGGCCAACAGTGTTTCCCCACTCGGGCCCGCAACTCCGGCGGTGACGGCCTGCGCGACGCTCGGGTGGCGGCGCAGTACGTCGTCGATCTCGCCGAGCTCGACGCGGAAACCGCGGATCTTGATCTGGAAGTCGCTCCGGCCGAGGTACTCCAGCTCACCGTCGCCGTTCCACCGCGCGAGGTCACCCGTGCGGTACATGCGCTCTCCTGCAGCGCCGTTGGGGTCGGCCACGAATCGTTCGGCCGTGATCGTGGCACGTGCGTGGTATCCGCGCGCCAAGCCGACACCGCTCACGTAGAGCTCTCCGGCGACACCGATCGGCACCGGCTGAAGCCGCGAGTCCAGGAGTACGGCTGCGGCGCCGCGCATCGGCTTTCCGATGGTGACGGGAACATCGCTGCTCAATGGTCCGGTCAGGGTGGCGACGACGGTGGTTTCGGTCGGTCCGTACGCGTTGAACATCGAGCGTCCGTGTGACCATTGATCTACCAGCGCGGGTGAGCAGGCGTCGCCGCCGGTCACGACCACTCGTAGATCCGGTAGGCCGGCGGGATCGACTGTAGCCAGCGCGGCCGGGGTGACGAAGGCGTGGGTGACCCGGCCGACGCGCATCACCTGGGCCAGTTCGTCGCCGCCGTACACGGTGGGCGGCGCTATCACCATCGTCGCCGCGCCGCCGAAGGCAAGGAGAAGTTCGAGTACCGAGGCGTCGAAACTCGGCGAAGAGAAATGCAGGGTGCGGTCGCCTGGTTCGACTCCGAACCTGACTCGTTCTTCGTCGGCGAAGCTGCTCAGCCCACGGTG
This sequence comes from Rhodococcus sp. IC4_135, assembly GCF_011602025.1. Classification (NCBI taxonomy): domain Bacteria; kingdom Bacillati; phylum Actinomycetota; class Actinomycetes; order Mycobacteriales; family Nocardiaceae; genus Rhodococcus; species Rhodococcus sp. IC4_135. Next base: position 164,276 of record NZ_JAAOLG010000004.1, on the reverse strand, counting down.
ACTGACCACGACGCCTTTGGGCACGCCGGTAGATCCCGAGGTGTAGATCAGGTACGCCGGGTCGTCGTAGCGCACGCGGGAGCGACGTTCGGAGTCGTCGACCGGTGCATCCGAGCGGTATGTGTTCGGTTCGTCGGTGTTGAATTCGTCCAGAAGCAGCCAGTCCACCGAATCGGCGAGCCCTGCATGGTGCTCCCCCACGCTGATTCCGACAACAGCTCCCGAATCGGTGAGCATGTGCCGAATACGATCTTCGGGGTAGTGCGGATCTATCGGAAGGAAGGCACCGCCGGTCTTCGCCACCGCCCACGTCGCGGTCACGGATTCGATCGACCTCGACAGCGCAAGGGCGACATAGGTGCCGGGGCCGACTCCCCTGTCGATCAGTTCGCGGGCGAGTTTGTTCGACTCGGCGTCGAGTTCCCGGTAGCTCACCTCACGATCACCGAAAACGAGCGCTGGGGTATCGGGGTTCACAGCCGCGGCCCGGCGGAGGATGTCGGGAAGGGTCAACGGGGCGGACGCGGTCGCTCCCCGTGCCGGTACCAAGGACTCACGCTCGAACTCGTCGAGAAGATCGAGGTCTCCGACCGGCGTTCGCGGGGCTGCTGCTGCGCCGGCAAGGATGCGCACCAGTCGCGAGAGGAAGGCTCGGACCGTGGATTCGGCGTAATGCTGCGTGGAGTATGCAACCTCGAGGGCGCCGGTATCCGCGTGGACCCCGATCGCCACATCGATACCGGTAATCGCTGTCTCCTGCGAGCCGTCGTCGAGATGGACGTGCAACTCGGGCAACTCGGGGACACCTGCTGCCGATCGAAGACCCAACGTTTCGCGTTCTCGAGCGAGAGAACTCACGAACTCGTCGAAAAACGCTTCCGGATCGACCTCGCAGCGCAGAGGCAAAGTCCCCCACTCGGTCCTCGTTCCGATCAACACGTCACGGCGCTCGGTCGATCTCGACAACAACGCCGCAAATGCCGCGTGGACAACGGCAAAGAGTGAAACACCTTCCGTACGCGCGAATGTGGCGACCGCGGGATCGAGCGGGACGCTCAGCCGAGTCGCGCCGGTGGGCTCCGATTCTGCGTCGATTCGCTCGAGCCCCAGGATGGAGCCCTCGTCGGCGTCCCCCAGATATCCAGCCCAGAACCTTTCGTTTTCCCTCCGCCGCGCGCTGCGTGCCCCGGCCTCGGCGCTTGCCGGATGAATTCGGCTCATCGGCGTGCCGGCCGGTGCTGCTGACAGTTCTGCGACCAACTCGGTGAACGCCCGGTGATGTTCGGCCAGTTCGTCGTGATCGTAGCGATTGGGGTTTCCGCGGAAGTCGATCAACGTCTGCGCCGGATCGCCGCTCTGGTACACGTTGACCAGCAGATCCTCGACCGGACCCGACGTGACGATGTGATATTCACCGGTCAGCGGCCCCAGAGTTATCTCTTGCCGGAAGAGCATCACATTCATCATCGGACCGGACAGACGCGCGTCGCCGACGGTCAGACCGGCATCACGTCGAATGTCCTCGAGGCTGCATCGCTGATGACGAAGCGCACCGAGAAGTTCGAGTTGGACCCGCCCGACCAGATCGTCGACGCTTTCGTCGGGGTCGACGTGGATGTGAAGTGGCGCGACGTTGACCAGCATGCCGCCGGACCGTTGCAGCGGGGCCGTCGTCCTCGCGGAAACCGGCAAGTTGATCAGAACGTCGCCGTAGCCGGTGTTGCGAGACAGGTAGCACGCCAGTGCTGAAATCAGTACCGCCGCCGGAGTCGCCCCGGAACGCGAGTTCCATTCGTCCAACGCGGCAAGGCTTTCCGTCGACATCGAGGCGCTGACGAGCTCACTCCGAGCGGTCGGGGGTCCCTCGCGGGTAGCCAACGTCGAACCGTGTTCGACGCCCGCCACTCGCTGGGCCCAGTACTCGCGGTCGGCTTCGAACCGACTCGATTCTCGGTACTTCTGATCGAGTTCGGACAGCGTCATGACGTCGAGTGCCTTGTTCACCGCAGGCTCTCGACCTTCGACGGCTGCGGTGTAGATCGCCGCAATCCTATTGACGATCGTCATTCCGCTGTATCCGTCGAGAGCGACGTGATGAATTCTGGTGTACCACAGGTAATCCCGATCACCAGTTTGAAGAATTGTCATCTCGACGAGACGATCGCGAGTCAGATCGAGCGTCGTCGCGTAATCGTTGTCCATCCACTCCGACGCAGCCTGCCGAGGGTTCTCACGCTCGCGGAAGTCGAAGTAGTCGATGCCCGGGTCGATCGTGAAGTCCACGATCTGGCACGGCTCCCCGTCCGGGTACATCAACCGTAGAAACGGCGATTCGAACTCGTGGGCAGCCTCCACTGCGGCGCGACTGAGCAGTTGCATGTCCAGATCGCCGTGGAACTCGATGTACTGCGCGATGAAGTACGGGACAGTCGGGTGAAGTTGCTGCGCGAACCACATACTGCGCTGCACCGCTGACAGTGGGAACGCTCCCGCCGGCAGGCTTCGCGATCCGGTCAGCGGATCGATCCTCTTGTCGGTATCCATCACGACCACCCCCACACAGCGTTGTGACGGTCAGCGCCGGGAACTGTGGCTCGGGGATTGAAGAGAAACATCGCACCGCCTCGATATCGAGTGGAAACCATGTGGCGATCCTGCGAGAGCGCAGCCGAAGGTCGTCGACCTCGACGAAGGGTCGCTTCGAAGTCCGAACCTCCCCGAAGGTCCGAACTCAGGATCAAAATTTGTCGTCGTCAGGCGTCAGGAGCACCGCAGTGCTGCAGTGCTCGACGCAAGGCTAGAAACCGGTTGCCCACACCTGCTTCACCGGAAACGTTCGGCTTCACGGGCAAGTTCGGTCAACCGTTCACATAACTGCGTGAGCTCGGAACTCTGGGCGCCCTCGGCGACAGCTGTCGCTACATCTTCGGCGGCGCAGCGAACCTCGAACATCCGATCCACCAGTTCGACAGCCTCGATTGCGGTCAAGATGACGGCATCAGCCGGGATGGACGTGCCCTTGACGGCGTTGCGCTGCTCGTATGCGCGCTGGCGACAGGACTGGCTGCAGTACCGGCGTCGTCGACCCACTCCCGTGACCGCAACCTCGCGGCCACACCACGCACACGGATTTCCGGAACGCGCAGTCTGCGGTGATCCGACGCGTGTGCTTTCAGCCATGAGTCGACACTGTACTCGAGATTCGGACGCCTTCGATGAACGCGCACGGCACCCGGTAAGATGGAGAGGTTGCGTCTTCTCGCCACACGGGAACCAATCGGGTGCTCGTGGCGTTGTAGATGAGTGTGAGCGTCTACTCCCCAAGTCAGGGCGCCCACCAGCGGTGACGAACGAAGAGAGGACACCACCATGGCAGATCGCGTACTTCGAGGTAGCCGTCTCGGAGCTGTGAGCTACGAGACCGACCGTGACCATGACCTCGCGCCCCGTCGTATGGCCAAGTACAAGTGCGAGAACGGCGAGATCTTCGACATCCCGTTCGCGGACGAAGCCGAGATCCCCGGCACCTGGTTGTGCCGTAACGGACTCGAAGGCACCCTCATGGAGGGAACTGCTCCCGAAGCCAAGAAGGTCAAGCCTCCCCGCACCCACTGGGACATGCTGCTCGAGCGTCGCTCGGTCGAGGAACTCGAAGAGCTCCTCAAAGAGCGTCTCGATTTGCTGAAGGCCAAGCGTCGCGGCGCATGAACTAGCACTTCGATCAAGACCGTCCGGTTCTACACCGGGCGGTCTTTCTCGTTCTTCGGGGAGTGATCGTTCACAAGTCGACGTCATACTTCGGCCCTTCTTCGACGTGGCAACTCCGGGATGCCTCGCCGTAGTGAAAAATGTTTCAGCACAGCGTCATTCAGCATCCAGGCGCACTCACGGGCCGACAGTGCGCAAATCCTGGATTCGCGCTGGAGAACCATCGGCACTGCTTCGTGCACCAGTGTGAGCTGTATCCCCCACCCTGCGACACACCAAACTTCCAGCTGTCGAGCGGCGTCCGAATTCGACTGCCCCGAATGTTCGCGGACTAGTCGACGGTGAACCTTCGCATCGCCAGATGCCCGAATACGCCGACCAGAATCAACGTGACGCCCGCGGTCACGGACACCGAGTCGGTTACCAGCCCCGCAATACCGGTCACGGCTACGAACACCGGCAGAAAGTCGAACAGCCTGAAAATCGACTGCGGGGGTTCGGTTTCGCGACCCTGCGCCTGAGCGGCCTTGTTCGGCGCGTACTCGGGATACCACTCGGTGAACGAGATCGCGAAGAACGTTCCGAGCAACTGCAGAATCCATCCGGTCCAGAAGTTGTCACCGTCGTGCAGCCGTGCATCTCCGAACAGGCCCACCGCAGCCGACCAGGTGAAGGCGAGAGCCCACACTGCCGTGATGACGTAGTTGATGCGCAAGAACAGTGGCGTCGTCCAATACTCTTCGGGCGTCGACTCTTTCGCGTACTGCAACGTGAACGGATTACGAAGCAGGATCGACCCGAAGGCAAAGACCACCAGTGCGATGTTGGTCAGTTCCCCGCCCCAGAGTTCGAACCACCGAATCGTGTTCGCCGACGCGAGGAGCCCGATGGATGCCAGAACGCCGAAGAACACGACGTCGAAGACCTCCAACAGCTTCACGGTACCGCCGCGCCGGTGACTGGCCGCCAAGATCAGCAGCGACAACCCGAGCGCAGCGGCCGCGGATTCCTCGAACCTTCCCGGCCCGGAGAGCAAAGACAGCAAGATCCACGGTGACAGGCCGGCGAGAGGTGACTGCAGAACCGCGTCGACGACACTGGTCTTGCGAACTGCAGTCTGGGGCTCGGTCTTCTCAGGCTCGGTCTTCTCAGGCTCGGTCTTGTCTGGCTCGGTCAAGGGAGGCCGCCTTTACGCAGGAACGGGTGGCACAGCGAGTACCCGCGTAGGTGCCCCTCGGAACATCGAGTGCCCGATATCCGTTGCTCGGCTCAGACTGGCGCAGTCTCCTCGGGTGATTGCTCAGCCTGATCTCGGCGCCGGGCTACCACGGCCATGGCAATCGCGCCGACCGCGATGATGCCGAGCACGATCTCCGGCGCCGGCCCTACTCGAGTGGCGAGAGTGGAGCTGGTCGAGAGTGGCACCTTCGCCACCAGTGCCGCCGGCACGAACAGGTCGGTCTGCGAAGTCACTGCACCATCGGGACCGATGATGGCACTGACACCACTGGTTGCGGCGACAACGACGGCGCGGCCGTGCTCGACTGCCCGCACACGAGACATTGCCAGCTGTTGATACGTCATCTCGGTGTCCCCGAAGGTGGCGTTGTTGGTCGGTACCGCCAGCAGTTGCGCACCGTTGCGCACCGATTCCTGGAACGCTCGGTCGAACGCCACCTCGTAGCAGGTCGCGACGCCGATCGGCACACCCGCTGCGTGGACGACGCCGTTGCCCTCTCCGGGTACGAAATTACCCGCACGATCGGCGTACGAGGAGAAGTTCCGGAAGAAGCTTCGGTAGGGCAGGTATTCGCCGAACGGCTGAATGATCTTCTTGTCGTGCTGTTCCTGAGGACCGTTGGCGCCGTCCCACACAATCGCCGAATTGGTGGTCGTACGATCGGCATTCACGAGTACGGTGCCGACAAGAATCGGCGCTCCGATGGCTTCGGAGGCTCGGGTGATGTCGGCCGCGGCATCGGCGTTCCGCAGGGGGTCGATGTCCGAGGCGTTCTCCGGCCAGATCACGACGTCAGGCTGATCGACGCGGCCTGCGTCGACCTCGGCAGCAAGTTTCACGGTTTCGGTGACGTGGTTGTCGAGGACCTGCTTGCGTTGCGAATTGAAATCCAAGCCCAACCGCGGAACGCTTCCCTGAATGGCGGCGACGGTGATCGTTCGGTCTCCGGAATCCATGGTGGACAGGAACGGCGACATCACAAGAGCAACGATCACGGGCACGAGTACGGCGGCAACAGCTCCGAAGAATCCGCGGTCCCATCGTTTGGCCGCGACAGCGACGGCAACTGCTGCCAAGCCGGTACCGGTCAGGGCCACCGCGAAGCTGAGCAGCGGCGCACCGCCGACACTCGCGAGTGGGAGGAGCCACCCTTCGGATTGGCCGAATGCGAGCCTGCCCCAGGGAAATCCACCGAAAGGAACGCTGGAACGAAGCCACTCGGTCAGCGTCCAGGTCGCGGCAATCCACAACGGCGCCCACGGCAATCTCGCCACCAGGACCGCAAGCAACCCGAACAGTCCGATGAACAACGACTCCACGGCAGCCAACGCGATCCACGGGACCGCGCCCACGAACACACCGATCCACGGAAGCAGCGGCACCAGGAAACCGAGACCGGCCAGATACCCGTAACCGAATCCGGCACGAAGGCGCAGTCCGCCACGACCGAAGTTCGTCAACACGCATGTCAGAAGAGCGATCCCGACTGGCGCCAGAAACCACAGGGGGCGGGGTGGGAATCCGGCGAAGATCAGGAATCCGCCTGCGGCTGCGTACAGCGAACGTAGCCAGGCGGAACCGGTGAGCACCGCATTCACGCGTGAGCGGTCACCGACGGGCGCCTGGGCGCCGGCCTCACTCACTCGTCGAGCCGCGCTGATAGACAACGCGTCCACGATGAACCGACTTGATGCAGACCGGAATCGGCGCATCTTCCGCCAACCTCGGCAGAGCGGGTACTCGCGAGCGCGGATCGGTAGACCATCGCTGAACCGAATCGGCCGGTGCGCTCACTTCGAGTTCGCCTGCCTCCCACAACACATAGGAGGCCGGTGCGCCCGGATTGAGGGTTCCCGCTGCGCCGTCCCGCACTCCGCCCGCGCGCCAGGCTCCGCGTGTTGCCGCGGAGAAGGCCGCACGCGGCGAGATCCCACTTCCGTCGGTGCGGTGCTGGACAGCGGCGCGCAGCATCGCCCACGGCTCGATGGGGGTGACCGGGGCATCAGAGCTGAATGCGAGCGAGACACCCTTACCGGCAGCGGGTGCAAACGGATTCAACGCTGCTGCGCGGTCGACTCCCAGGCGTGTGGCGTACAGACCGTCGGTGCCACCCCACAGTGCGTCGAACACCGGTTGGACGCTCGCAATGACGCCCAACGCCGCGAAGGTCTCCGCGTCGGCCATCGACATCATTTCCGCGTGCTCGAGACGGTGACCCAGCGCAGCGACCTTGGGGCCACCCAGTTCGTCGGCGACCTTGCGGAACGCGGCAGCTGCCGACGAGACGGCGCCGTCACCGATGGCGTGGAACCCGGCCTGGACTCCTGCAAGCGTGCAGGCCCGGATGTGTGCGGCGATCGCGTCGACGTCGAGATAAGCATTACCCGTCGAATCTGGTTGGTCTGCATAGGGTTCGAGCAACCATGCGGTATGCGAACCGAGCGAGCCGTCGATGAAGAGATCCCCGCCGAGTCCGTGCGCTCCGGTTTTGTCGAGGAGTGCCCGAGCATCCGACTCGCTGTCTACGCGCTCACCCCAATAGCCCCGAACCTCCACGCCGTGGTCGTGGGCCAGCAGTTCCTGGAAGTCGGTCAATCCCGAGATGTCCGGTCCTCCGCACTCGTGCACGGCAACGATCCCGCGGGAGGCGCACAGATCGAGCGCCGCGGTGCGGGCAGACGCGCGCTGATCTTCGGTCAGCAGGTTCCGAGCGGCATTGCGCGCGAGGTGGTGTGCGTCGAAGGTCAACGGGCCGTCGGCCGAGTATCCGGCAGTCTCGGCGAGGCCGGAGATCCCGTCGCGCAATGCGCTCGAGCAAGCGGCCGAGTGAACATCGATCCGCGAGAGATACACCTTGCGGCCAGGGGCGGCCGCGTCGAGATCTTCGGTCGACGGCGGCGTCTGATCGGCCCACTCGGTGTCGTCCCAACCGTGTCCCCAGATGACTGCGTCGGGATGGGCGGTTTCGGGGTTTGCCGCTGCGAATGTTCGTACTCGAGAGAGGCATTCGTCCAGTGAGTTCGCGCCCACGAGATCCAGACCGACGAGATTGAGGCCCAGTGCAGTGATGTGGACGTGGGTGTCGACGAATCCCGGAGTGACAAACGCACCGCCCAGGTCTTCGACCTCCGCGGCGGGATGCAACGCCCGTCCGGCGCGCTCGTCGCCGACCCACACGACGGTGCCGTCGGTGATGGCGATCGAGGTCGCATCAGGTGCAAATGAACTGTAGATCCGGCCGTTGACCAGCAGACGAGTAGTCACGAGCACCCAGTCTGCCTGTTAGTACTGCGGCCCCCGCGAACGGGTGGGTGTATCCGTGTCCAGAATCTCACCCTCGAGGACCAGTTCCTTGCCGTTGCTGGCGACGTACTCGGTGGTTTCGGGTGTCTCGACGATGATCTCTCCGTCGATCACCTCGCCGTTTCCGCGCATGCGTGACGCATAGCCGACGGTTCCGGCGAAGGCGTCACCGCCGGCGGCAAATGCTGCTGCACGCTTGCCTGCCAAGAGGACCGCCAGTGGGCGGAGCGCCCAGCGGGTCGGTGGAATCAGAAGGAGAAGTCCCAGAACGGAAGTCACGAGTCCGGGCACGAACATCAAGGCGGAACCCGCAGCCACCAAGGCGCCGTCGGCGACCGCCAGTGACGGCGACCCCTCACCTCGCGTGGCCTTGCGGAAGCCGTCCATGACTCGTCGCCACTGCGAACGCATGAGGATCAATCCGACAAGCGAACCGGCGAGAAACAGCAGCACTGTCCAGGCGACACCGATGGCGTTGCCCACGATGACCAAGGCTGCGATCTCGACGATCACGTAGAGGAGGAATACGGCGGCGATCATGACGTCCCCTTTCAGACGGTCTATTCGTTCAACGCTCGGGGGGCCGGTTTTTCTCCCGACAACGACGCAGAGGGGCAAAAACAGTGGGGTGCCGTGAGTCACACGGGCCTCCCGTCGCTCACGTGCGACTTGCCTGGCGTTAACTAACGCTCCGCTAACGATTCTAAACCTCAAGTTGACGTTGAGACTCTGCGCATGGTCAAGTCACTTCGGGCCGCATTTCCCGGCCTCATGAAGTGAAGGAGCCCGACATGAGCCGACTCCCCGGCAAGACACTCGCCCGACGCATTCCCGCTGCCATCGCCGGCACTGCCGCCGTCGTGGCACTCACCGCCGGCAGCGCGATGATCAGCGCGGGAACCGCGGCCGCAGAACCGGTAGTACCCGAAGGGATTGCCGCACTGATCGCGCAGGCCGCAGCCATCTCGCCCGAAGCCTCTGCTGCTGTTCAGCAGTTGATCGGCACGGCAGGCGCTGATCAGATCACGGCCGCCCTCGATCTGCCGGACATCGGCGTCACGAAGCCGCAGTCGTTCATGTACCCCGCGCCGACGGTCGGGTGTGGCGTGGCCGGTGAACCCGTCACCGTCACCCTCAGCTCCGCACAGGCCGGTCCGAACTTCCCGTTGCCGCCGTGGGTCGAGGCCGACCACCTTCGGTTCCAGGCAATCCCGGGTTACGTGGGCATTCCCAAGACCTCAGGGTTGAGTGTCGCCTGGATCAACATCGGCACGTTCAAGGGTGGCATCGTTCCGTTGGACGAGAAGTTGCCGGTACTCGATACGCCGTTGCTCTCGAAGGTTGTCGACACCGGTGACGGCAAGGTGTTTGCCGCCCTGTTCGGCAACGTCGACTACGCGGACGGTAAGACCTGCATCGTGCTGCCCACAGTGGGCGCATTCGATGCCTGAGCAGAGCCAAGCGCTCGCGGCCTGACCGGCGGCCGGCCTACGCGCCCGGAGTCACCAGTCCGGTCTCGTAGGCCAGAACCACCGCCTGCACACGATCACGCAGGTCGAGTTTGGTGAGAATCCGTCCGACGTGCGATTTGATCGTCGATTCGGACAGGTACAGCTGCTGTGCGATCTCGATGTTGGACAGTCCCGTGGCGACGTGTCCGAGGACTTCGCGTTCGCGTTCGGTGAGGACGTCGAGGACCACCGGATCGCGTCGCGGTGCCGGCCCGTCGACGATGAATCTCGACAGCAGCCGACGAGTCACCTTCGGGGAAACAACCGCGTCACCGGCCGCCACGCTGCGGATGGCCGACACCAGATCCTCGGGCGGGGTGTCCTTGAGAAGAAACCCGCTGGCTCCGGCGCGCAGGGCGCCGAGCGCGTGTTCGTCCAGGTCGAACGTCGTCATCACCAGGACCCTGGATTCGATCCCGGACGCGAGAATCTGCTCCGTCGCTTTCACTCCGTCGACAATCGGCATCCGCACGTCCATCAACACGACGTCAGGCTTCAGCGCCACCGCCGCGGCGACCGCCGCGGCTCCGTCACCGGCCTCGCCGATGACCGAGATGTCCTCATGTGCTTCGAGCACCATGTTCAGGCCCATCCGCATGAGTTCCTGGTCGTCGACTAGCAGCACGGTGATGGGCACGGCGTAAACCTATCGGGCCAGAGACGTCGGTGCCAACGCGATTGATCCCGGCCGGTATCAATCGTGGATCTCGAGAGGCAGCTCTGCATACACACGCCAACTGCCGTCGGGGCGTCGTCCGGTCTCGAGCGTTCCGTGCAGTACCGCCACCCGCTCACGCATGCCCACCAGTCCGTTGCCCGAGCCGTGCGCGAAGGTCGAACTCGACGTTCCGTTGTCTACGACCTCGAGCAGTACCGCGGTCTCGGTGCGGCGCACAGTGACTCGGGCCTTCGGGTTTGCGCCGGCGTGCCGGAGAACATTGGTCAGCGATTCCTGGACGAGGCGGTGAATGCCCAGGCTGACCGACGGGCTGACGTCGTCGAGTTCACCGGTCAGCTCGAGGCGCACGCCGAGCCCCGCGGCACGCATCATCTCGACGACCTTGGCGATACCGGCAGTTCCGTGTTGCGGCATCGCGTCGCTGCTGACCTCGGTGCGCAGAAGGGAGACGGTACGACGAAGCTCGGCAAGGGCGTCGCGTCCGGTGCTGGAGATGTTGCCGAGCGCCTTCTTGGTCAACGCCGGATTGGAATCGACCGCGTACGAGGCGCCATCTGCTTGCACGATCATCACACTGACCGCGTGGGCGACGACGTCGTGGAGTTCGCGGGCGATTCGGGTTCTTTCCGTGGCCACCGCGTCCTCGGCGCGTCGATCCCGTTCGTACTCGGCCACTTCGAGTCTGGCGGCCACTTCCTCGTCGTAGGCGCGGCGCGCGCTCAAGAACTCGGCGGTGATCCAGGCGAGTGCATACAGCAGTGTCGCAATGATGATCGTGAGGATCACGTCTTCGCGGATCACGAGCAACGAGAGAGTCATGTCCAGGGCCAGGAAGCAGGCGAAGATCGCCCCGGTACGTCGATCGACATAGGCAACGAGGGTATAGAGCGAGACCCCGAGAGCCAGCAGGCCTGGATGTTCCGCAGCCGGATCCCCCGATGCCCACATCACCAGGGTTGCGAAGTACGACATGGACAAGATGGACGCTGCCGAGGTGCGCGGAAACTTGCGGCGCCACACGACCGGCAGACAGATCAGAAACCCGACGACGAGCTGAGGCCATCTCTCCTCGCGAGGCGAGCTGACGAACGTGACAACTTCGAGCGCGAAGAACACGAGCGCCAGAGCGCTGTCCGCGATCATCGGCTTTCCTCGCAGCCACAGGCTGAACCTCCGCATGTGCTCAAGAGTGTCACAGCTGTGAAAGAGTCACCGCCGTGGATATTGCTGATTGGGGACTGCTGATGACGGCAGCGACGGCGGCGGGTTGGGTGGACGCCGTCGTCGGCGGAGGCGGATTGATTCTGTTGCCCGCACTCTTTCTGGTCGCCCCGCAATTGACCCCGCAAGCGGCGCTGGCCACCAACAAACTCACGGCGTTCACCGGGACAAGTGCCGCGGTGTACACGTTCTCGCGTCGAATCCCGATGGAGTGGCGGCAGATGGCGCCGGCAGCCGCGTTGGCTGCGGTGACGGCCGCGTGCGGAGCGGCTGCCGTTTCACTGATCGACAAGAAGTACTTCATTCCGATCGTGATGGTGGTCCTCGTCGCTGTCGCCGTCTTCGTGACACTGCGTCCGACGCTGGGGACCACGATCGCCACTCATCGTCCGACGCAGCGCAAGACTGTCCTCGTCCTGCTGCTCTCCGCCGGGCTCATCGGCCTCTACGACGGTCTGCTCGGACCCGGTACGGGCACGTTCCTCATCATCAGCTTCGCCACCTTCCTCGGAACCGAATTCGTTCGGAGCGCAGCGATGGCGAAGGTGATCAATCTCGGCTCCAATTTCGGCGCGCTCGCGTACTTCGCCGTCACCGGGCATGTCTGGTGGAGTTTGGGTTTGGCGATGGCGGTGTGCAACGTTCTCGGCGCGGTCATCGGTTCGCGGATGGCGTTGAGCAAGGGATCCGGGTTCGTCCGGATCACGCTGTTGGTTGTCGTGATCGCCATGGTGATTCGTCTCGGATGGCAGCAGTTCGGCTGAGATCAGCGGTCGTCGACTAGCGTCGTGTGCGTGACCGTCACCCGAGATGTCGATGCAGATTTCCTCGCCCTCCCGTTGCGAGCTGTCGCTGATGCGGCGCTGTCGGCGGCGAAAACAGCCGGTGCCCAGCACGCCGATGTTCGTGTCCACCGCGTGCTCACACAGTCGATCCGGTTGCGCGACGGCGTAGTTCAGGCTGTGTCGGACGGAGACGAGATCGGGGTCGCCGTCCGCGTGATCGTCGACGGCACGTGGGGATTCGCCTCTCACGCCGAGGTGTCCCCTGACGTCGCGGCTGCGCTGGCACGCCAAGCGGTCGAGGTCGCGAAGGCATTGCGCTCGCTCAATCGGGATCCGGTCACCCTCGCCGACGAGCCCGTCTACGCCGACGCGACGTGGGTGTCCCCGTATCTCGAAGATCCCTTCGCGGTGCCGACGGCCGACAAGGTAGCCCTGCTGGTCGACTACTCCGGACGGCTTCAAGCCGCTGACGGCGTGGACCACGTCACGGCGAGTGTCCTCCAGGTCAAGGAGCAGACTTACTACGCGGATCTGGCCGGTTCGTCGATCACCCAGCAACGGGTGCGTCTGCACCCCGAACTCGAGGCGACTGCCGTCGACAAGTCTGCCGGCAGCTTCGAATCGATGCGTACCTTGGCGCCGCCGGTAGGGCGCGGATGGGAGTACCTCGGGGAGCAGAGCACGTGGAACTGGGGCGATGAGCTCGCGCAGATCCCGGAGTGGCTGGCCGAGAAGACCAAGGCGCCCACTGTCGATGCAGGTCCGACCGATCTCGTGATCGATCCGACCAATCTGTGGCTCACGATCCACGAATCCGTCGGGCACGCCACCGAATACGACCGCGCAATCGGCTACGAAGCGGCCTACGCCGGTACATCGTTCGCGACGCCGGACAAGCTGGGAACGCTGAAATACGGAACGCCACTCATGCACGTGACCGCCGATCGTAACGAAGCGCACGGCCTGGCCAGCGTCGGATTCGACGACGACGGAGTCGCCTCACAACGGTGGGATCTGGTCGCCGACGGAACACTGGTCGGATATCAACTCGATCGAGTGTTCGCGCCGAGACTGGGACTGACGCGTTCCAACGGCTGCTCGTATGCCGACTCCGCACATCACGTTCCCATCCAGCGTATGGCCAACGTCTCGCTCTCCCCCGATCCCCATACGGACACCTCGACCGCAGACCTGATCTCGCGCGTCGAGAATGGCATCTACGTCGTCGGAGACAAGTCCTGGTCGATCGACATGCAGCGCTACAACTTCCAGTTCACCGGTCAGCGGTTCTTCAAGATCCGCGACGGAAAGCTCGACGGCCAGGTGCGTGACGTGGCATATCAGGCGACGACTACGGACTTCTGGGGCTCGATGGAAGCCGTCGGCGGTGAGTCGACGTGGCGCCTGCAAGGCGCATTCAACTGCGGCAAGGCGCAACCCGGCCAGGTTGCGGCGGTCAGCCACGGCTGCCCGTCCGCTCTGTTCCGCGGAGTCAACATCCTCAACACTCGTTCGGAGGCTCAGCAGTGATCGATCCGCAGCAAGTCGTCGAGCGTGCATTGGCCGCGAGGACGGTAGACGAATCGTTGGTGATCGTGACCGATGCGAGTGAGGCGTCGCTGCGGTGGGCCAACAATTCGATGACCACCAACGGAGTGTCGCTGTCCCGGACGTGGACGGTGATCTCGATCGTGCGCGAGGGAGACATCGCGAAGGTGGGCACTGTCAGTTCCAGCAGTGTCGATCCGGAGCAGATTTCTGCACTCGTGAAAGCAAGCGAACAAGCTGCGCGCACAGCCACTCCCGCCGACGACGCGTCCGACCTGATCACCCAGTCGGCGGCCGAGACCGACTGGGGCCTGCCGCCCGCCCTGACCGACATCGGTGTCTTCGCGCAGTTGGCTGCCGACCTGTCCACGGCCTTCGACGGCGGTGACCAGCTGTTCGGGTTCGCCCACCACCAGATGCACACCACCTGGCTCGGATCTTCGACGGGCGTGCGACGCAGAACTGCTCAAGCGACCGGCTCCGTGGAGATCAACGGTAAGCGCGGTGACGCCAGCGCTTGGGTCGGATCGGGGACCGTCGATTTCAGCGATATCTCGATACCGAACCTGTTGTCGCAATTGACCACTCGACTCGACTGGGCGGGCAATATCGTCAGCCTGCCTGCCGGCCGCTACGAGACGATTCTTCCGCCGTCGGCTGTGGCGGACCTGATGATCTATCTGATGTGGACCATGGAGGGCCGCGGCGCCGAAGAGGGGCACACCGCACTTTCCTCCACAGGCGGCACGCGGATCGGTGAGAAACTGGGTGCCTTGCCACTCACGCTGACCTCCGACCCCGGCGCCGAGGGCTTGCAGTCCGCGCCGTTCGTGATCACGACGTCGTCGAGCGAATCCGTCTCACTGTTCGACAACGGTATGGAGATCGAACCCGTCGACTGGGTCCGAGACGGGGTTGTCAATGCGCTGGCGTACCCGCGCCACGCTGCACGAGAATTCGGTCGACCTGTCGCAGTTCCCGGCGACAATCTCATCCTGACCGGTGGTGACGACACCTCGATCGAGGACATGATCGCAGGTACCGAGAAGGGTCTACTGCTCACAACCCTCTGGTACATCCGTGAGGTGGATCCGACGACGCTGCTGTTGACCGGACTCACCCGTGACGGGGTGTATTTGATCGAGGACGGCAAGATCGTCGGCGCCGTCAACAACTTCCGTTTCAACGAGAGCCCGCTCGATCTGCTGCGGCGGGTCACCGAGGCTGGACGCACCGAGATCACGCTTCCCCGCGAGTGGAAAGACTGGTTCACTCGGACAGCGATGCCGCCAATGCGCATTCCCGATTTCCACATGTCCTCGGTCAGTCAGGCGCAGTGATGGCGAAGGTCGTGATCGCCGGTGGCACCGGTGCTCTCGGCCGCCGGATCAGCGACGATCTCGCCGACCGTGGGTATGACGTCGTGGTCCTGACTCGATCACCGAAACCCGGTCGGCACAGGCAGGTTCAGTGGGACGGTGTCACGGTCGGCGACTGGGCAGGAGAACTCGACGGCGCCGCGGTGATCAACCTTGCCGGCGAGTTGGTCGATCGCCGACCCACCCCGGCAAACATCGCATTGCTCACCAGTTCCCGAGTCGATCCGACCCGCGCGCTGGTCGAAGCGTCGAAACTACTGGCGAGCCCTGTTCCGGTGTGGATCCAGGCGAGCACGCTCGCGATCTACGGCGATGCGGGTGAGAGCCGATTGGACGAGGATTCTCCTCTCGCTGACGGGCCGCCTCAGATGACCGACGTCGCAAAGGACTGGGAGGCATCGGTCGAGGGCGCCAACACGTCACGAGTAGTGATCCTGCGGACCAGCGTCGTCCTGGAAAAAGGCACGCCGGCACTCGAACGACTCCTGTTGCTCGTGCGTCTCGGGCTGGGTGGACGCGTTGCCTCGGGTAGTCAATGGACCAGTTGGATTCACATCGACGACTGGCTGTCGATCGTGCGGTGGGCCCTGGAACCCGATTCAGCTGCCTCGGGCGTGGTCATCGCGACTGCTCCGGATCCCGTCCGGAACTCAGAACTGATGGCCGGGCTGCGCAAGCACCTTCATCGCCCACCTGCGCCGCCGACGCCCGCATTCATGGTCAGAATCGGCGCGTTCCTTTTGCGCAGTGACGCTGCCCTGGGCCTGACGGGTCGTCATGCCGTGTCGAAAGTGTTGGCGGACAACGGCTTCTCGTTCACCTATCCGCGGTTCGATTCAGCGTTGGACGATCTGCTCGGCAACTGATGCGCGGTCAGGCTGCAGTGATGGCAAGTCCGATCGTTCCGGTCTTGCCGCGGCGCAGGAGACTGCCTTTCACGGTGATCCAGCCCAGGATTCCGTAGCGACGCGCGATCGCGTCGCGAGCATGATCGGTGCCCGGTCCGTCGAGGATCTCGGCGACGGCGGCAACCGGTTCACCCTTCGGATTTCCCCGAGCGTCACACGCAGCCACGGTGACTGACGGGTTTCGCCTGATGCGCTTGACCTTGTAGGAATCTGTGACGGTCCACATCAGGAGCTTGTCGCCGTCCGGTGCGGCCCAGAGCGGAGTCGCCACCGGCGTTCCGTCCTTGCGGAAGGTCGTGAGTAGGACGTATTTGGCCTCGGAGACACGCTTGAAGTCGGGGTTCACTCCTCGAGGATAGGTGTGAGTGCCTCCCGCTGAACACAGACCAACTTCCGCGACTATCTGGCGACCGCTCAACCTCGGATGAAACATGCCACTTATGCACGATTTATCCGGTTTCCTGAGGCATTGAAGACGCCGTTTCGTCCACAAACTCCACCTCGAGTTATTCTGAGGCAAATCGTCGAACTGGGGAGTCGAACAAACACATGCAGCGTCGTGACTTTTTCAAAGCGGCCGGGATGGGCGCAGCCGTTGCAGCCGCGACACCGCTCATGTCGACCTCGATCAGCCACGCCGCCCCCGCACCTCTGCGTGAGCTACCGATGGGTGCCGATCACTACCGCGCACTCGTCCCCGAGTTGTTCGCACCCTCGCCTACTCCCCCGGAGCATTCCGAGGCCATAGTCGTCGGTTCAGGTTTCGGCGCCAGCGCCACCGCTCTCCGGTTGGCGCAGAGCAGCACGCAGGTCACGATCCTCGAGCGCGGGCTTCGCTGGCCGCACGATCCGCAGCGGGAGATTCACACCTCCGACATGCTGGCCGACGGCCGCGGAGTGTTCCGGCGAACATCGTTCACCAACCTCACTGGGCTTCCCGTGGTGTGCGACTACTTCAGCGGCGTCCTCGATGCCACCGACTACGAACACATCTCGGTCTGGCGCGGCGCTGCCGTCGGCGGTGGTTCCATCATCTTCACCGGCGTGATGATTGCGCCCGAGCGCCGATTCTTCGATGCAGTCTTCGGCAATTCCCTCGACTACGACGAGATGGCGTCCACCTGGTACCCCAAGGTGCGCCAGATGTTGCGTCTGAGCCCGTTGCCCGAAGACATCTACCAAACCCCGAACTTCGGCCACTCCCGTCGTTGGGATCAGGACGCTCGTCGTGCCGGCTTCGATCCGCAACGCATCGACGGGATCTGGAACTGGGACGTGGTGCGCTCAGAACTCGACGGCCGAACCCGAGCCTCGGCCACCGTCGGGGACAGCAACATGGGTAACTCCAACGGCGCGAAGTTCGACCTCACGCAGAACTACATTCCGGCCGCCGAAGCCACCGGACGAGCCACCGTCTGTTACGGGCATCAGGTGCTCGCGATCAGTCGCGAACGTGATGGACGCTACGTCGTCGACGTCGAATCGACGGATCCGACGGGTGCCGTTCTGGCCCGGAAGACACTCACCTGTGACCGTCTGTTCCTCGGCGCAGGCTCGATCGGCACGTCCGAGCTGCTGGTACGTGCCCAGGCGACCGGCGCGCTGCCGAACCTCAACGAACACGTCGGTAAGGGCTGGGGAACGAACGGCGACGCCGGGATGGTGCGCTCGTTCGGCTTCAGTGACGGCACTGCGCAAGCCGCACCGTCGGCATCACGCATCGTCGACGAGTCGGGAATGCCACTCTCCCTGGAAAACTGGTACGTCCCCGGGCTACCCGTCAACATCGGCATGCTCGGAACCCTGGGTATGACTCTCGACTCGCAACGCGCCGACTTCGCCTATGACGGCGGCTCCGATCGGGTTGTGCTGAACTGGCCGAAGAACGGCAACGACGCCACCGTCGAGGCCCTGCGCGCCGTCCAGAACAAGATGGCGTTCGCCGGAACCACGCTGCCGTCGGCGTTGCCGTTCGCGAAGGACGTCAATTCCTCGTTCACCGCACATCCCCTCGGCGGTGCGGTTCTGGGCAAGGCCACTGACGGCTACGGGCGAGTCAAGGGCTACGACGGCCTGTACGTGATGGACGGCGCCGCCATTCCGGGCAGCACCGGCACCGTCAATCCGTCACTGACCATCACTGCTCTGGCGGAGCGGAACATCGCTCAGATTATCAAGTCCGGACGCTGAAACACGTCAGCGCCCGGGCCTGCCGGTAATGCTCGAGGTCTACTCCCCCTCGAGTTCGCCTTCGGTTTCGAGGTACACCTGACGCAAGCCGTCGAGTGTCTTCTGCTCGGGGTGCTCCCACATGTTGCGCTCGGCGGCTTCGAGGAGACGCTCGGCGATTCCGTGCAAGGCCCACGGGTTGGATTGCGTCATGAACTTCTGGTTCTGCTCGTCCAGAACGTAGGTCTCGGCGAGCTTTTCGTACATCCAGTCCGCGACCACGTTGGTGGTGGCGTCGTACCCGAAGAGGTAGTCGACGGTGGCCGCCATCTCGAAGGCACCCTTGTACCCGTGACGGCGCATGGCGTCGAGCCAGCGGGGATTGACCACGCGCGCGCGGAAAACACGCGCGGTCTCTTCCGAAAGTGTGCGTGTGCGAACCGATTCCGGCCGAGTGCTGTCGCCGATATATGCCTCGGGCGACTTTCCGGTCAGCGCGCGCACGGTGGCAACCATGCCGCCGTGGTACTGGAAGTAGTCGTCCGAATCGGCGATGTCGTGCTCACGCGTGTCGGTGTTCTTGGCCGCCACGTTGATTCGACGGTATGCACTGCGCATGTCGTCGGCTGCCGGGATTCCGTCGAGCCCACGGCCGTACGCGAAGCCGCCCCAGTTGGTGTAGACCTCGGCGAGGTCGTCGTCACCGCGCCAGGTCTTGGAGTCGATGAGTTGCAGCAGTCCGGCGCCGTAGGTTCCAGGTTTCGAACCGAAGATACGGGTGGTCGCACGCCTGGCGTCGCCGTGCTCGGCCAGGTCGGCCTGTGCGTGGGCGCGCACGTAGTTCTGCTCGTCCGTCTCGTCCAGTGCCGCGACCAGCTGAACGGCGTCGTCGAGCAGTGCGAGCACATGCGGGAATGCGTCACGGAAGAATCCGGAGATGCGGACGGTGACGTCGATGCGCGGGCGGCCGAGTTCTTCGAGAGCGATGACTTCGAGGTTGACGACGCGTCGGCTTGCCTCGTCCCAGACGGGGCGAACACCGAGGAGCGCGAACACTTCGGCGATGTCGTCGCCGGAGGTACGCATGGCGGCGGTTCCCCACACCGACAGACCCACCGAGCGCGGGTACTCGCCGTGATCGGCGAGATAGCGAGCGGCGAGCGACTCGGCCATCGCCTGACCGGTCTCCCACGCCAGGCGTGAAGGAACTGCCTTGGGGTCGACGGAGTAGAAGTTACGACCGGTGGGAAGAACGTTGATCAGGCCGCGCAGCGGTGACCCGCTCGGGCCGGCGGCGATGAATCCGCCGTCGAGCGCGTGCAGGACCTGCTTGATCTCGTTGTCCGTCTGCCGCAGACGCGGAACCACTTCGGTGGCGGCGAACTGCAGGATCTTCACGACGGTCTCGTCGTCGCTGAGGTCTTCGGCGGCAGCGGGGTTCCAGTCGGCCTCGTACATGCCGCGAACCAGAGCGTGCGCCTTTTCCTCGACGTCGTCGACACGGCTGCGGGACTCGTCGCCGTCTTCGCTGAGCCCGAGAGCCTCACGCAGACCAGGGACGCTCTGTTCGCCGCCCCACATCTGACGGGCACGCAGCATGGCGAGGACCAGTTCGATTTCGGCGTCGCCCTGGGGGGCACGGCCGAGAATGTGCAGACCGTCGCGGATCTGAACGTCCTTGATCTCGCACAGCCAACCGTCGACGTGCAAGAGCATGTCGTCGAACACGTCTTCTTCGGGCCGCTCGGCGAGGCCGAGGTCGTGGTCCATCTTGGCGGCACGCATCAGTGTCCAGATCTGCTGGCGAATAGCCGGGAGCTTGGACGGATCGAGTGCGGAAATGTTGGAGTGCTCGTCGAGCAGTTGCTCGAGGCGGGAGATGTCGCCGTAGCTTTCGGCACGGGCCATCGGCGGGATCAGGTGATCGACGAGCGTCGCGTGAGCACGACGCTTGGCCTGTGTTCCCTCGCCCGGGTCGTTGACCAGGAACGGGTAGATCAGCGGCAGGTCGCCGAGCGCTGCGTCGGTGCCGCAGTTGCTGGACATGCCGAGCGTCTTGCCCGGCAACCACTCGAGGTTGCCGTGCTTACCGAGGTGAACGACGGCGTCGGCGCCGAATCCGCCGTTGTCCGGTGTCGCGGCGATCCAGCGGTAAGCCGCGAGGTAATGATGGCTCGGCGGCAGATCCGGGTCGTGGTAGATCGCGACGGGCTTCTCACCGAATCCGCGGGGCGGCTGGACCATGAGGACGATGTTGTTGAATCGCAGTGCCGCGATGACGATTTCGCCGTCCGGATCCTGCGATCGGTCGACGTACAGCTCGCCGGGCGCTGCGCCCCAGTGTTCCTCGACCCCACTGCGCAGTTCCTCGGGCAACGTGGCGAACCATTCGCGATATTTTGCGGCCGAGATTCGGATCGGATTGCCCTCGAGCTGCTCGGCGGTGAGCCAGTCGGGATCCTGGCCACCGGCCGCGATCAGGGCGTGGATCAGCGCGTCGCCGTCCTTCGCCGCCAGGCCGGGTACTGCGTCAGGACCGTCGACGGGACCGAGGTCGTAACCGGCAGAACGCATTTCAGTGAGAAGGTCGATTGCGCTCGCCGGAGTATCGAGGCCGACGGCGTTGCCGATACGAGCGTGCTTGGTCGGGTAGGCCGAGAGCATGAGTGCAACGCGACGCTCGGTGGTGGGAATGTGGCGCAGCTTGCCATGGCGGACCGCGATACCGGCGACACGGGCAGCGCGCTCGACGTCGGGGACGTACGTGGACAGCCCGTCGGAGTCGATTTCCTTGAAGGAGAACGGGACGGTGATGATGCGACCGTCGAACTCCGGCACCGCGACCTGCGTCGCGACGTCGAGAGGCGACAGTCCGTCGTCGTTCTCGTCCCAGGTGGAGCGGCTACTGGTCAGGCACAGGCCCTGCAGGATCGGGACGTCGAGTGCAGCGAGTGCAGCGACGTCCCAGGCTTCGTCGTCGCCACCGGCGGAGGCGGTCGCGGGCTTGGTGCCGCCGGCAGCAAGAACTGTGACGACCATGGCGTCAGCGCGGCGGAGTGTGCTCAGAAGTTCGGCTTCTGCGGTTCGCAGAGATGCGCAGTAGATCGGGAGCGCGGTGCCTCCGGCCTCGGCGACGGCGTCACACAACGCCTGGATGTACCGGGTGTTTCCGGCCAGATGCTGGGCGCGGTAGTACAGAACTGCGATGACGGGACCGGTCGCCGAGTCGAGGTCGGGCGCGAAATCAGCGATTCCCCAGGAAGGCAGGTGAGCCGGCGGCTCGAAACCGTGGCCGGTGAGCAGAACGGTGTCGGAGAGGAAGTGGTGCAGCTGTGCCAGATTCTGCGCGCCACCCTCGGCCAGGTAATTGTGGGCTTCGGCAGCGACGCCGGCGGAGACCGTCGAGCACTCCATGAGGTCGGCGTCCGGCGCGTGCTCGCCGCCGAGAACGACTACGGGGAGTCCGGAGGCGAGGACCATGTTCAAGCCGTCTTCCCAGCTGCGACGGCTGCCGAGGATACGAACGATCACGAGGTCGACGCCGTCAAGCAAAGGCGGCAAGTCTTCCGAGACCAGCAAGCGTGAGGGGTTGGCCCAGCGGTAGGAAACTCCGTCGCCGGCTTCCTGGCTGGCGCGGGCGCTCAGCAGATCGGTGTCGGATGTGGAGAGCAGAAGAATCACGGGTGAAGCCTTCCTGGGGTTTCGCGCCCCGTGGCACAGATCTGTCATCGACGGCGGTTGAGGGTCTGACTCGTGTTTCCGAGCGGAAACGCGTCCCGCTCGAGCAACACTCACAGTGGCGCGACCGCACCGGACTTTCACCGGTTTCCTCAACTGCCGTCACTGGTGGTGGTGATGCTACCGGTCCGCAGAAGGCACTCATGACAGGTCGTACCCTGGAGCCATGCCCACGGACCGTTCACAGCCAGACGCGTGCCCGGGTGCACTGCAAGTTCACCACGCCGCCGACGGCGCACTGGCACGCGTGCGCCTACCCGGCGGACTCCTCACCCCCGCCCAATTGCAGACGCTCGCCGACGCAGCGCGCGATCTGGGCAACGGCCAGATGGAACTCACCTCGAGGGGCAACGTCCAACTGCGCTCGGTCTCGGACCCCGAGGCCTTCGCAGCGCGAATCGCGTCGGCCGGTCTGCTGCCGTCCGCGACGCACGAGCGAGTGCGCAACATTCTCGCGTCCCCACTGTCCGGCCGTATCGGGGGCGTCGCCGATATTCGTGAACTGGTCCACCGGCTCGATTCCGCCATCCAAGCGGATCAGGCATTGGCGGGCCTGCCCGGGCGAACCCTGTTCACCCTTGACGACGGGCGCGGAGACATCACCGGGCTACGGGGCGATTTCGGACTCCACGCGCGCAGTGCCACCGAACATTCACTGGTGCTCGCGGGTCACCACACCACTCACCTCGTACAGGCGGACGACGCCGTCGAATTGCTCCTCGAGGCGGCTCGATCGTTCCTCGACGTCCGCGACAAGCATTGGCGCCTGGCTGAAGTTCCGGACGGAATCGAGCGCACCCTCGAGCAGTTGGGTCTGAGCGCCGAGTCCACCGGTGCGGCAGATCTCACGGCGGATGCACGGCCCACCATCGGTTGGCTCGAGCAGCGAGACGGAACGGTCGCCCTGGGCGGCGGCCTGCGATTCGGGCTGCTCGACGCTCGGCTGGCCGAGTTCCTCGCCGCCGTCGACAAGCCCGTTGTCGTGACGCCGTGGCGATCGGTGCATATCTTCGACCTCGACGAATGGGCTGCCGAGCAGGTAGTCCGGGTGTTGGCGCCGATGGGGTTGATCTTCGACGAGAACTCACCGTGGCTCGACGTCACCGCCTGCACCGGAAGCCCGGGATGCGAGAAGTCGCTCGCCGACGTGCGCACCGACGCGATCACCGCCGTAGAGCAGGCAGAACTGCCCGTCGTCGGGCGCCAGCACTGGGCCGGGTGCGACCGCAGCTGCGGACGTCCCCGCGGGGACGTAGCGGATGTGATTGCGACGGGTGACGGTTACCGGGTGAATCCGGCCGATCGGTGATGCCTCTATCGTGTGGCACATGATCGAGTACATCCGTGACGGCGCGGAAATCTATCGCCAGTCCTTTGCCACCATTCGGGCCGAAGCCGACCTGAGCCGTTTCCCGGCGGATGTCTCGCAAGCTGTAGTGCGCATGATTCATGCAAGTGGCCAGGTCGATCTCGTCGACGACGTCGCCTTCACTCCCGGTGTCGTCTCGGCTGCGCGTGCCGCTCTGCGCGACGGCGCGCCGATTTTCTGCGACGCCCAGATGGTGGCTGCCGGGATCACGCGCAAGCGTCTGCCCGCCGGTAACGACGTCATCTGCACCCTCGGCGATCCGCGGGTTCCCGTGCTGGCGTCGACCATCGACAACACTCGCTCGGCGGCTGCTCTCGAACTGTGGGGAGCCAAGCTCGAGGGCGCTGTTGTCGCAATCGGAAACGCACCCACCGCACTGTTCCATCTCCTGAACCTCATCGAAGCCGGCGCGCCCCGTCCGGCCGCCATCGTCGGAGGCCCGGTCGGCTTCATCGGCGCTGCCGAGTCGAAGGAAGCCCTCATCGAACACGCCAGCGGGATCGATCATCTCGTGCTCCGCGGCCGACGCGGTGGCAGCGCGATCACTGCGGCCGTCGTCAACGCGATTGCGAGCGAAGTCGAATGAGCGCAGGCAAGCTCTGGGGTGTCGGTATCGGCCCCGGCGATCCCGAATTGGTGACCGTCAAGGCCGCCCGCGTCATCGGCGAGGCCGATGTGATCGCATTCCACTCCGCGCGGCACGGCAAGAGCATCTCCCGAGCAGTTGCAGCGCCGTACATGCGCGACGGCCAGATCGAAGAACACCTCGTCTACCCCGTCACCACCGAGACCGTCGATCATCCCGGCGGATACCAGGGCGCGATGGACGAATTCTACGAAGCAGCTGCCGAACGGCTGGCAGTTCACCTCGCGGCCGGTCGAACCGTCGCGTTGCTCGCCGCCGGCGATCCGCTCTTCTACAGCTCCTACATGCACATGCACAAGAGGCTGGCCGATCGCTTCGACGCCGAAGTGATTCCCGGCGTCACCTCCGTCAGCGCGGCCTCTGCTGCCCTCGGAAAACCGCTGGTCGAGGGTGAAGAAATCCTCACGATCCTGCCCGGAACATTGCCGCAGGCCGAGCTGACCAGGCGGCTCAAGGAAACCGACGCCGCAGCCATTCTCAAGCTCGGACGTACGTTCCCGCCTGTCCTGCAATCGCTCGAGGATTCCGGCCGCCTGGGCGAAGCGCACTACGTCGAACGCGCGAGCACCACACGTCAACGCGTCGAATCCGCTGCCGAGGTCGACCCGGACGGAGTTCCGTACTTCTCGATCGCCATCGTTCCGAGCCCGTCGAACAACCCTCGACCCGCAGCCGAGTCGCGCGGCGAGGTGGTCGTGGTCGGACTCGGGCCGGGCGACACCGCCTGGACCACACCCGAAGTGGCGTATGAGCTTTCGTTGGCCACCGACCTCGTCGGCTACGGCCCGTACGTCGATCGCGTGCCGACGCGTCCGGGCCAGCGGCGCCATTCCAGCGACAACCGCGTCGAAGCCGAACGCGCCGCGATGGCGTTGGACCTGGCGAAGAACGGCGCCCGTGTAGCTGTCGTCTCGTCGGGAGATCCCGGCGTATTCGCCATGGCTGCAGCAGTTCTCGAAGTTGCCGCCGAAGACCAGTGGCGCGGCGTCCCGGTCCGCATCCTTCCCGGTATGACGGCGGCAAACGCTGTCGCCAGTCGCGTCGGCGCTCCCCTCGGGCACGACTATGCGGTGCTCTCCCTCTCCGATCGCCTCAAGCCGTGGGATGTCGTCGCTCGCCGTATCTCGGCAGTTGCAGCCGCGGACATGGCGTTTGCGGTCTACAACCCGGCGTCCAAGTCCCGGACGTGGCAGGTCCAGGCCATGAAGGACCTCGTGCTCGAGCACCGCTCCCCCGAGACTCCTGTTGTCATCGGGCGCGATGTTGCCGGCGCCGAGGAATCCGTTCGCGTCGTGACCCTCGGTGAGCTCGAGCCTTCCGAGATCGACATGCGGACTCTGCTGATCGTCGGCTCCTCGATGACAACCGTCGTCGAAACCGGTTCGGGCCGTCAGGTGTTCACCCCGCGGCGCTACCCGGAGTGACCACCACTCGGCGATAGCATGGCGTCATGCCCGTCAACCGGACCCGGAAAGCCAGATACGCGCGCAAACGCAAACGCCGAATGGATCTGGTGGAGCACGACCTGTCCGTCGAGCAATGGTCCGCGCTCAAAGCGGCCTGGGGTGGCTGCGCGTACTGCGGCGAGCCGGACGAGTCGCCGCAACGTGACTGTGTGCTGGCGATCTCCCGCGGTGGGCGCTACACGCTCGACAACATCGCACCGGCGTGCCGCTCGTGCAATGCAAGCAAATGCAACAGCGAGGTCACTCTCTGGTTGCGGCGCAAGGGGTATGACGAGAAGGCCTTCCTCCTGCGCCACGCGGAGATCGGCATCGAGATGAGGGCTCAGTTCTCGGAGCAGTCGTGACGACCTCGGACGAGTTACGCCCGATACTCGACGAGTTGATGGAGTTCGAACCTCTGTTTCACCGAACTCGAGTAGCGCTGTCGCGAGACGAGTTCGATGCGGTCGTCGACCCGGGGTTCCGCGAAATCGGACCCACGCTGAACAGGATCGCGCCTGACTCTTACTTGGTGACGTATCGGCTGGCCCAGGCGCATCGGGTTACCGAGCGATCATCTCTCTGGCGGTTCACGGAGAATCGATGGAGTGTGCTGTTTCATCAAGGAACAGTCGTGGAAAGTGGTCTCGAGGCGTGAACGAATCGACCCACAACCCCACCATTCCGCTTTGGATGGACATCACTTTCACCGTCTTCGTTCTTGCCTGGATCTTCATCACGATTAGCGCGCTCGTGGCGATCATGCGCACCGACTTCGATCGCTCGGGCGGCAAGTTCTGGTGGTCGGCACTGGTGATCGCGGTGCCTGTACTCGGTGCGCTCGTCTGGTTGTTGTTCGGACGACCCCCGCGTGACTCCAGGTCCCGAACCTGATCTACACCGACGGCCCGGCAGTAGTCTGAGTACGGTCCGGTGCTGTCACTCTGCTCGTATCAGGGGAGAACAACGAGATGAGACTACTTCGATACTCGATCAACGTCACCCTCGACGGCTGCTGTCATCACGAGGCGGGGCTACCACCCGACGAGGATTCGATGCGCTACTGGACCGCTCAGATGGAACGAGCCGATGCTTTGCTGTTCGGCCGGGTGACCTACGAGATGATGGAGTCGGCGTGGCGGCGTCCCGCAACCGGCGCGTGGCCTGACTGGATGGACGAGTGGGAGATCCCGTTCGCCGAGACCATCGACGAGGCCAAGAAGTACGTCGTGTCGAGCACGCTGAGCGGGGTCGATTGGAATGCCGAGCTGGTGCCGGGCGACTTGGGGCCAGCAGTTCAGCGACTCAAGGAGCAGCCCGGCGAAGGCCTGTGGGTTGGCGGCGTGACACTCCCCCTGGCATTGGCAGACCTGGGACTGATCGACGAGTACGAGTTCCTTGTGCAACCGGTCCTCGCCGGCCACGGACCGACGTTGCTCGCCGGCCTGCGCGAGCGCATCCAACTCGAGCTCGTCGATCGCCACGAGTTCCAGTCGGGCGCAGTCGCCGTGCGATATCGGCCCGCTCGGGTACCGACATGATGTGAATGCGCGAAGAGCTGCATCAACCATGTTCGGTGTTCGGTATTGACCGAACGCCGAACATGCTGAAACGATACACACGTGAACAACCAGGCTTCCGCCATTGAGGATTTCGTGATCGACGCCTTCGCAGAATTGGGCATCGACGCCCAACCACCAATCCGCGAACCCGGCACCGGCATCGACCTTGTGCTGGACCCAGACGGTCTTGCCGTCCCAATCCAGATGAAGTACCGCTCTCTGGTCACCGACCAGGTTGCCGAACGACTACTCACCGAAAACCAGTCCACGGACACGACATTGTTTGTCGTCTCGGACCGCCTCACCGAAACCGCGCGCGCGATCCTCGTCCAGCGACGCTGCGGCTACCTCGATCTCCGCGGACGACTTGCCATACGTACAGGCAGCATGGTCATAGACGCCGAAGTAAAGACGCTCCAGAAACGCCTTGAACGGTCGGAAGCACTCGGCGGCAAGGCCGGCCTCGAGGTCGCAGTTTCAGTGCTCATGCATCCCGAGCGAACTTTCGCGGTGCGTGAGCTCGCGAGGGAGTTGGGTCGTTCCCCCAGCACGGTCTCGGAGATACTGGCTGCCCTCCGCCGCGACGGTTTCGTCGATGCGAGGAATATGCCGACGAGCACCGACCTGTTCTGGCAGGTCGCCGAGCGCTGGCCGAAACCCCGCGTTCACTTAGCTGCGCTCCCGTCTCGGGGCGATGCAACTTTGATGCGACCACTGCGGCTCAATCTCGACACAATCGAGAAGGAACCGGGTTGGGCTTTGACCGACTCTGCGGCGGCCGCTATGTACGGTGCGCCCTTGGCATTCCGCTCAGACCAAACCCTCGACTTCTTTGTCCCCGACCCGTCGACCCTCCGGCGCGCTACTACCCTGCTGGGAACTTCAGCCTCTGCGATGCAGGCGAAGGCCACGTTGCGGGTCGCGCCTGTACCCGCAGCCGTGAATCACCGCGTCAATTTCGACTCCAACGCGCTCGA
This sequence comes from Rhodococcus sp. IC4_135, assembly GCF_011602025.1. Classification (NCBI taxonomy): domain Bacteria; kingdom Bacillati; phylum Actinomycetota; class Actinomycetes; order Mycobacteriales; family Nocardiaceae; genus Rhodococcus; species Rhodococcus sp. IC4_135. Next base: position 136,088 of record NZ_JAAOLG010000004.1, on the reverse strand, counting down.
ATGGCCACTCACACATCCGTTGTTCGTCGCACTCGATCTCGCCCAAGACGCCGGACGCGGCCGGGAGATCTTGGACGCATGGACACCCGACGTCCGGTGGACCCGTGTCTGGTAGCCGAGTCACCTTTGCCGGTGATGCGATGGCCGCCGTAGTTCAGGGTGTTATCGAGGTCCGGTCACTGCTCGGGGGGCCGCCTGTCATCGTAGGCGGACTCGCCGTATTGTCGCGGTTGTCGAATCCCCACCGAGCCACGGTCGACCTCGATCTTGTGGATCGACTTCTCGGCGATATCCCCCAACTCGAAGTCCTGCGTTCTGCCAACGGCGCTGAGCCTGTCGAGCCGGCAGCCGTCTTACTCCCCACGCCGTACGGATCAGTGAAGGTCGACGTGCTCGAAGTCCGTCAGATCGAGATCGACCACCCCAGCGACGATCCTGGCGATCGTCTCCACGCTTCAGCGCACGCGTGGGCCAACGACACCGCCAGCGACATGACCATCACGGTGATCCGGGCCCACGGCAATCTTGTCGAGGCCACAACCCCAGTTGCCGAGCCGGGCCCACTTATCGCGATGAAACTTCAGGCGGTGATGAATCGTTCCGGAGACAAACAAGGCACTGACCTTCTCGACATCGTGCACCTCGCGCTCGACGCAGCCACCCGCCCCGTGGCGATGGCGCAAATCAGCTCCGTCGATGTTGCCGTTGCCCGCGACATCGCCCTTCACGTCAATCTGTGGTTCAAGGAGAGACGAGAGCAGTCTCTCCAGCGGATCCGAGCAGCGGGCGACCGAGATATCGCCGCCGACGACTTCGATCTGGTCGCCGAATTACTCACTGACGCAACAGATCATCAACGCTGACCACAAACGGGCTATGTTGGACGCGGGAACCGGCCCGGGTGACATTAGCGAAAAACTCCCGTAAGTAGGGTGTCGACGTGTTCGACGATCTGCTCACCGCCTGGGCCTGTGTCCTCCCCGTTGTGAGCGCGTCGCGGAGTCCGGGCGGGCACGCCATATTGGTCGACTTCGTATCGGCGCCCGGCGGCGCCGGACGCCGATACGTGTTTCACGTCAGCTCACAGGAGCGCCACCGCTCCCGCCGAGGTGGCGAGCGAAGAACCGAGCCGAACTGTCGCGCTCGTAGTCGGGCACTGGATAGTGCCTGCCTGAATAAGCGTGCAGCGTCTTCTCCTTCGAGCCGAAGGCATCGAACAACGCCACTCCTGCCGTGCGGTCGTAATCCTTGTCGTCCCAAGGGATCCGGTACTCGACCGGGACGGCGAGCTTTCGTGCCGCCTCGACGAGGGAGTCGTCCACAAAGACTCCCCCGAAGCTCACGGCAGCGATCCTGGACTCGACCGGGGCCAACATCAGCCCGGTCACGACTCCTAGCGACACGCCGCCGAAGCCGATCGGAGCGTCGGCGTCGACCTCCGGCAGCGCTTGCAGGGCGTCGAGGGTCGCCTGCCACTCCGGCACTGCACGCTCCGCCAGCGACCGGTTGTACTCGACGACGATCGGGGCGATCGGCTCGCGGGCCGCCCGGGCCTGATAGATCGCCTCGACCCACTGTTCGTCCTGGGCGTTCCGCGGCCGGTCGCCATGTCCGGGCGCATCGATTGCGGCGACCGTGAACCCGTGGGAGCTCACGCTGTGGAGCGCACTGGCAACAAGACCTGGTGCCTTCTTGTGCATGCCGCCGGAGTGCCCGGACAGCAGAAGTGGTGATCCGACGGATCCGGATGCGGGTGACCAGAGGACACCGGTGATGTCGTCTACAACGAAATGCCGTTCGACGACACCGTTCGACGTTGTCTCGGAAGTGAATTCGATGGTCTGAGAATGAGATTGCATGGTGTTACCTTTCGGGAATGCCTAGTCGAGGCGCTCCCGGCGACACCTACGTCAATCGCCGATCCGTGAACACGAGTGGGAGCACCCACATGGTTACTGCGTTCATGGGTCTCACCTCCTGGCGTGTTGTCACGGTCTCGCACAAGCTATCAACCCGAACCCAAGCACGTCCAATCATTTTCCAGCGCGCCCGATGGTGGTCATACCCGCGATCGGTCGACGCTCTCGCGGACGGCGCGGATGTAGCGGCGCGTGACAAACGCTTGCACTCGACGTCCGATCGGAGCGCCGAGACGCACCCACCACGTTCCCGGCTGGGAGAACGCGATGATCTCGATGCGAACTGCTTTGCTGGTCTCGTCGAACTGGACGACAAACAGCTCCTCCCCACATTCGGGGTGGCCGGCGCGGGTTCCGTATGCGAAGCCCTGGCGATTCGGTTCGTCGACGACGTAGACGATCCGAACTGGGATAGTCACCGGACCGAGTCCGAAGGTCGCATCGTGGCCCGCCACCGCGGTCGGGGCCGCCGTACGGACGGTCAGACCGGCTCCGCGGTGCATTCCCCAATTCAGGACGGTACGAGCGGCAACCTCGAAATCCTCACGTCCGGATCCGACAGTCGCGCTCTCGTGAACGTGGTGATAGCCGGCGGGGAGAACGCCGGACGTTGCGCCCACCTCGAGGTACGTCAGCCCGCCCGGGCCGGACGCCATCACGGCTCGCGTCGGTGGCTGAGGATGTTGATCACGTGACCGTCGGGGTCGGCAGCGAAGAACCTGCGCACACCCCACGGCTCCTCCGTGACGGGATAAACGATGGTGTCGCCGCGCTGCACCGCGGCCTCGTACGCTGCGTCGAGATCGTCCACCTCGACGGAGACGTCAGGAACCACGGGCGCATGAGCGTCGTGCGTCATGACGCTGATCTGCAAGGCCGGATCCGTCGGCGAAGCCAACGTCACGATCCACCCGTGATCCATGACAACTTCGAGGCCCAGCACTTCGGTGTAGAAGCGCTGCGCGGCCTCGAGCGAACTACTCGACAGATCCGAAACTATCCGCGTGACGGCCATGTCCCGCAGGTTACGCCGCCGCCGGAGTCCACCGCGACTTGACGAGCCGTTCGATGTCACCGGAAAGTTCGTCGCTGACGATTCCTGGAAGCAGGATCTGCCACATCTCGTCGACACGATCCGGAAGATCCGAGCGTCGGGTGAGAACGTTCGAAACCAGCTGTACCCCGGTGAATGCCGAGGGCATGAACCTGCCGAACGATTCTGCGCTGACCGATTTTCGGATTTCACCTTTCGCCTGAGCTCTGGCGGTGAGATCGGTGATTGCCGAGATCCATTCGGCGTACGGTTCCACCGGCCCCTCGTACGTGCTCAATTCCAACGTGAGGCGAATGCCCGCGCGAACGATCGGCTCGTCGACAATCTGGCGTGCCATTTCGTGCGTGAGCATGATCATCTGTTCCAACGGGTCCTTACCGGTCGCGGAAATCGCCTGCACCGATTCGATCGAGAGCCGATGCTGTTCGGCAATGATGAATTGGGCGAGCTCGTCCTTCGACGCGAAGTGGAAGTACAACGCGCCCTTGGTAGTACCGGCCCCCGAGACTATGTCGGCCATGCTGGTGCTGCCGTAACCAGTCTTCTCGAACTGCGCGGCCGCGCCGGCAACGATTTGCTGCCGAGTCAGCTCGGCGCGTGCTTGCTTGACCACTGAATCCCTCTCGTCCTCCCAAGGCCCCCGCCCTGCAAACCCCACGGTTCGCGCCACACTCCAGCTATACCCAAAAACTTCACAATTGCCCCACATTACCAGCGCTCCTTCCATTGCTTCAATTACGAACGCAACAAAGTCGCTGGTCAGACGTCCGATTTAGAGGGAATCTCCTCTCCCCAACGTGCTTTCGTCAACCCGCGCACGATCTACCAACTCTCCGACGAGGAGCGTCAATTCCATCATCTGGTCCGTGATTTCCTCACGCAACTGCGCGGCATCTGCCTCGGAAATCGCCCCGGACTTGGTATCGAAGGACATCAACAACTCGATATTGGTGCGCAGTGCAGTGAGCGGAGCCAGAAGGTCCTGGCCCGCTTCGGTGATGAGACTTCGCTGGCGCGCTCGCGATTCCGACAACGTCCCGAGCATCCGATTGAAACTGACTGTCAACGACGCCAACTCGTCGTCACCGGTCACAGGGATCGGCGCGAGATCATCCGTTTCGGCAACTCGCCGCGTCGCCGCAGTGAGTCGCGAAATCGGCCGTAATCCTGTGCGTGCCACAGCATCTCCGGCCGCGTAGGCAAGGGCGATACCGGCCGCCCCGAGAGCCGCCAACACCACTGCGAGTCGCTTGAGGACCGAACGCGTCGGCCCCAGGGACTGGGCGACAACCAAAGTTTGGCCCGCAACCGAGGGTTCGACAAGAATTCGATACGCATCGACGGTTGCGATCGTCTGCGACGAATTGCCGTCTGCGATCGACCTGATGGCGTCTGCACTGGTGCTGAACGGCGGCAGACCGGGGGTCGCCGTCACCAAGGCGCCGTCGGCAGTGAGAAGCCCCACCGCCTGGATGACCGCGGTATCCGCGCCGGCCGTCAATCCCAGAACCGGTGTGACACCGCCGAAATTGACGGTGTCGGTGATCGCGTCACTCGTGCGCTCGAGTTGCCGATCGACGTTGCCTTGCAAATAGGCGTTGAACACGATGTACACCGCCGACGCCGACACGATCACTGCGATAGCCACCAGGCCTGCGGTCAGCAACTTCACGCGTGCATGGAGCGTCCGAACGTGAATTCCCGTTGGTTTTCGACGGCTCATTCCGGGAACCGACACTCTCATGCGCGGTCCCGCAGTGCGGCGTCGAAAGATCCCAACATCCCTCCAGTATGGTCACGGAACCTTAGACGAACCTGAAGCGAACGCCCTGTCGGCCTCACGGCGCCGTTCCACGACCGAAAGCCGTGAGCCAGTCCACGGCCCCGGCTTCGGTGTCGAATGCCTCGACCGCCTCGGGGGCCGGTGGTCGCTCGACGACGATCGCCGGGATCGACAGCTGCCTGGCCGCAGCGATCTTTGCGTACGTCTGTTCGCCGCCACTGTTCTTGGTGATCACGACGTCGATGCCGTGAGCCCGCATCAGATCGACTTCTGCTTCGACGTCGAATGGGCCACGTGCGAGTAGCAATTGCGAGTGAGGCGGCAACGTCCCGGACGGCGGATCGATCGAGCGCACGAGAAACGAGACGTCCTTCACACGGTCGAACGTCGCAACTCCTTGCCTCCCGATCGTCAAGAATGCGTGGGAGCCGACCCTCGGCACCAAGTCTGCGGCGTGATCGAGATCGCGTACCGGAAGCCAGGTGTCGCCGGGTTGCTCACGCCACGGCGGGCGTCGGTACATGGCATACGGCACGGAATTCGCGACGCACGCCTCGAATGCATTCTTGGTGATGCGAGCGGCGAACGGATGCGTGGCGTCGAGCACTGCACGAATGTCGTTGTCCGACAACCACTCCGAGAGCCCTTCCGCTCCCCCGAACCCGCCGATGCGCACTTCCCCCTCGGGCCACCGAGGATCGCGAACCCGGCCGGCCAGTGAGGTGGCAACTTCGAGGTCTGCTGAACCTGCCAACCGAGACGCGATCACTCGGCCTTCGCCCGTGCCTCCGAGTAGGAGTACGCGACGACGGACACCTGACGAGGTCAGTGTGTGCTTCTCTCACGCGCTGCCGAGTAGAGGTAGCTGTCCGGAAATCCTTCCGCAGTCAACACTCGGCCGACGATCACAACGGCCGTCTTCGTGATGCCGGCTGCATGGACAAGTTCGACGATCGTGTTCAAAGTGCCTCGAACAACGATCTCCTCGGGTCGGGAGGCAAAGGCGACCACCGCCACGGGGCAGTCTTCGCCGTAATTTTCGGCCAACTCTGATGCGATCTGTTCGATGCGATGAGCGCCGAGGTGAACCACCATCGTGGCGCCGCTGCGGCCCAGGGACCGCAGATCCTCACCCTCCGGCATTGCCGTCGACAAGGTGGAGACACGGGTGAGAACAATGGTCTGGGAGACACCTGGAACGGTCAGCTCGCGCCCCAGCGCGGCTGCTGCCGCGGTAAATGCAGGAACTCCGGGAACCATGTCGAAATCGACGCCCGCGGCGTCCAGACGGCGGGCCTGCTCGGCCACAGCGCTGAAGATCGACGGATCACCGGAATGCAGGCGCGCGACGTCCAGCCCGGCCGAGTGCGCTTCGACAAGGATCGCGGTGATCTCGTCCAGGCTCAGGCGAGCGGTATCCACGACCTGTGCGCCGACCGGGCACCACTCGAGCAATTCCGCCGGAACAAGGCTGCCGGCGTACAGGCACACGGGGCTCGCGGCGATGATGCGCTGCGCGCGGACAGTGATCAGATCGGCCGCACCGGGACCCGCACCGATGAAATGAACGGTCATTGTGAGGATTCCTCCGGCGTATCGGTGCCCGCGTCTGCAGACGGCTGACTTTTTGTGACGGACCATTGGACCACCGGAAGTTGCGGGCGCCAAACATTGAACGTGCCCAGTGGCTCGGCGCGCTGAACCTGGAAGCGTCGCAGCGTCCCACCATGGCGGCCCATCCAGCCGAGCAGCAACGATTCGGATTCGGCGGTCACGGCGTTGGCGACAAGACGTCCACCCACGCTCAGCTGCTCCCAGCACGCATCGAGCATTCCCGGTTGCGTGACGCCGCCGCCGACGAACACCGCGTCAGGACGACGAGCCTCGTTCGCGAACGCCTCGGGTGCGGTTCCTTTCACCGCCAACGCAGGCACGCCGAGATTGCGCGCGTTGGTGCCGATCTGTGAAACACGGCTCGCAACCTTTTCGAATGCTGTTGCGGTGCAACGCGGGTGGGTTCTCATCCACTCGATGGCCACAGTTCCCGACCCGCCGCCGACGTCCCAGAGGTGTTCTCCCGGCGCCGGCGCGAGTGCGCACAACGTCAGCGCACGAATCTCCTGTTTGGTCATCTGACCGTCTCCGACAAACGCTGCATCGGGTAGTCCCGGGATTCGAGTCAGCCTCAACGGATCATCGGCCGCGATGCACTCGACGGCCAGAACGTTCAACGCGTCCACGTCCTCGTCCGCGTGATCCCACTCGTCCGCAACCGTGACGGTCCGCGATTCCTCGGCCCCACCCAGCTGGGCCAGCACAGTCAGGATCGATCGACCGAATCCCGCGCCGGACAAGAGACGAGCCACCTCCCCCGGTGTCGCGCGGCCGTTGCTCAAAACCAGCAGGCGCGCACCGTCGGCCACTGCCGCCAACACGGTCGCCGAGTCTCGGTTCACCAGGCTCACGACTTCGATGTCGGCCGACGCCCATCCCATTCGCGCGCTCGCCAATGCCACCGACGACGGGTGGGAGATCACTCGCACGTTGTCCACGCCGAGCAGCCGAACCAACGTGACGCCGAGGCCGTGGAACATCGGGTCACCGCTCGCGAGTACACATACTCGCCGATCGGCGCTCTCGGCGAACATCGACGGCAATGCCGGGATCATCGGAGACGGCCAGGTCAGCCGGGTGGGCGCACGTCGCGCCCCGAGGTGTGTCGCCGGGACCAAGTCCAACTGTCGCGACGACCCCATCAGGACCTCCGCGCCGAGGATTGCGCCCTTTGCACTTTCGGACAGCCCGTCCCAGCCGTCGGCACCGATGCCGACGATCACCACCGGGTGTGCGGTCATCGCGGCATCCGGCGCCAGATCGTCTGAGGCAGAAGCCGCATGACGAAGAACACCGGCTGCAGGATTCGCGGTACCCACACACGCGTCGCCCCGGAGTTCAGTCCCCGTACGACGGCGTCGGCGACCTGCGACGGGGTGCTCGACATCGGGGCGGGCGACATCCCTTCCGTCATCGTGCCGACGACGAATCCCGGCCGTACCAGCATCAATTGGACGCCCGAACCATGCAGTGCGTCGCCCAGACCGCTGGCAAATCCGTCCAAGCCGGCCTTTGCGCTTCCGTAGACGTAGTTGGCGCGGCGAACCCGAACGCCGGCGACTGACGAGAACACCACGATCTTGCCGGTTCCCTGTCGGCGCATGATCTCCGTGAGGTGCGTGAGGATACTGATCTGAGCCACGTAGTCGGTGTGCACCACCGCGACCGCATGCGCCGCGTCGGTTTCGGCACGCGCCTGATCGCCGAGAATTCCGAAGGCCAGCACTGCAACCGAAATCCGACCGTGCTTGGCGACCACGGCGTCGAGGAGGTCTCCGTGCGTGTCCACGGCGTCGGCATCGAACTCGACGGTGGAGACGCCGACCGCTCCGGCGTTCCTGAGCATCTGCTCCTGCTCCGACAGCTCGCCGCTGCGCCTGGCAGCCAGAACGATGTTGCGGCCCGGCGCGAGCCTGACCGCGATCTCGAGGCCGATCTCACTTCGTCCGCCGAGGAGCAGTACCGTCTCGACGTCATTCACGTTCGCACCCGCAGTCACCGCTCCAGTGTCCTGGATTACCGTCGTGGCATGACGCTCACCCCCTCCACCACACCATCGTCACAGCAGACTCTCACCGAAGACGGGCTGAAGTTCGTCGGTGAGTACCACCTCGCGACACTCACGACGTTGCGTCCGAACGGCACCCCACACGTCGTGGCCGTCGGATTCACCTGGGACCAGGAAGCCGGAAAGGCGCGCGTGATCACCAGCGGTGGTTCGCAGAAGGCGATCAACGCAGCGCGCGGTGGATACGCCGCAGTCAGTTCGGTCGACGGCGGCCGCTGGCTCACGCTCGAGGGGCCGGCACGCGTGCTCGCCGACGCGGACTCCGTGGCCGACGCCGTCCGGCGCTATGCCGAGCGGTACCGCCAGCCACGGGTCAACCCCGCGCGCGTGGTCATCGAAATCGACGTCACACGCATACTTGGGTCCGCGGCGTTCAAGGAAAGCTGATCAGTCGAGGACAGTCAGGCCGTGCGGTCGGTTGTTGAACGACTCGCAACCGTCCGCGGTCACGACGACGATGTCCTCGATACGGGCGCCCCAATTTCCGCGGAAGTAGATTCCCGGTTCGATACTGAAGGCCATACCTTCGACGAGTTCGATGGTGTTGCCCTCGACGATGTACGGCTCCTCGTGCACGGACAGCCCGATACCGTGGCCGGTGCGGTGAACGAACACCTCCGCAAGCCCCTGTGCGGCAAGAACTTCACGGGCGGCAACGTCCACCGATTCTGCGGATACACCTGGCCGCACCGAATCGACAGCAGCCTGTTGCGCCGCCTCGAGTACCGCGAACTGTGCTGCAACCTCCGCCGACGGCTGTCCCATGCTGTACGTGCGGGTGGAGTCCGAGTTGTATCCGGGCTCGACCGGTCCGCCGATGTCGATCACCACGACATCGCCGCTCTCGATCACCCGGTCCGAGACCTCGTGGTGCGGGTCGGCTCCGTGTGGGCCCGATCCGACGATCACAAACGCAGCCTCGGTGTGCCCTTCTTCGAGAATCGCCGCCGAAATCGCTTCGCCCACTTCGGCTTCCGTACGACCGACGATCAAGAACTCGGCCATGCGGGCGTGAACACGGTCGATCGCCGCACCGGCCCGTCGCAGCGCCTCGATCTCGGCGTCGTCCTTGACCATCCGCAATTCGCGCAAGACGCCGGTGGCGAGGATCGGCAACGCACCCAACGTGTCTGCAAGGGGGATCAAATGCAGCGCGGGCATCGCGTCCGTCACTGCAACCTTGGCGCCGGCCGGGAGTTGAGCCGCCACAATGGCATACGGATCAACACCGTCGACCCAGTCGAGGACGGTCAACCCGAGGTCGCCCACTGCCGATTCCTTCAACGACGCCAACTCCAACCGAGGAAGTACGACGGAGGCCTTCGCGGTCTCCGCAGCGATGACCAACGCGGTCAAGCGCTCGAACGAATCAGCCCGAGAACCCGTCAGGTACCGCAGATCCGGACCGGGAGTCACCACCAGACCGTCGAGTCCTGCTGATCGAGCCAACTCGGCGGCGCGAGCGATACGTGCGCCGTACACGGCGCTGGAGAATCGGGAATCCTGTTCGGCTGGAGACGTCATGGCTTACAGGTTAGTGCCGACTGGCAGGATGGTGACCATGAGTGGGCCATTGCTTCTCCTCGACGGTGCCAGCCTGTGGTTTCGTGCGTTCTACGCGCTGCCCGAGTCATTCGTCGACCCCGACGGAAGACCTGTCAACGCGGTGCGCGGTTTCACCGACATGGTGGCGTCCCTGATCACCAAACACCAGCCGAGTCGTCTCGCCGTATGCCTCGACTTGGATTGGCGACCGCAGTTCCGCGTCGACGCCGTCCCGACGTACAAAGCGCATCGCGTCGAAGAAGGATCTGACGGTTCCTCCGAAGAAGTTCCGGACACGTTGACACCTCAAGTCGACATGATCATGGACGTACTCGCAGCAGCGGGAATCGCGACGGCGGGTGCTGTCGGACTCGAAGCCGACGACGTGCTGGGCACGCTTGCCGCCACCGAGCGCGAAGATCTCACCGTCGTCGTCAGTGGTGACCGCGACCTACTGCAGGTCGTCACCGACGAGTACGTGCCCGTTCGTGTCCTCTACGTGGGCCGTGGCCTGTCCAAGGCAGAACTGTTCGGACCGGTCGAGGTTGCCGAGAAGTACGGAGTGCCCGGAGACCGTGCGGGTGAGGCCTACGCCGAACTCGCGGTACTGCGAGGAGACGCCTCCGACGGTCTACCCGGCATCAAAGGTGTCGGTGAGAAGACTGCGTCGACGCTGATGCTCCGCTACGGCTCGTTGGCCGGACTTCGGGCGGCCGCGGCTGATCCGGAATCCGACATGGCCAAGGGAATTCGCGCAAAACTCACTTCACCGGAAGCAATGGCTTACCTCGACGCTGCGTTACCCGTCGTTCGGGTGGTTCGCGACGCGGACGTGCAGTTCTCGAAGGACGACCGACTCCCGGCGACCCCCGTCGATCCCGCACGATTCGAGGAAGTGGCGGCCTCGCTGAACATCGAACGCTCGGCCGGCCGGCTTGCCGCCGCGCTGAAGGCTGCGGCGGCAAGCCGTTCCGATCAGTAGAGCGTCAGCTCGGGCGGCTTACCTCGTATGTGCCGTTGTCGTCGACAAACGTCACGGTCACGTTCGACTTCACGCCCGCGATCGAGAGCGTGCAGGTGAACTTGTTGCCTGACTTGACTTCCTGATCCGCGGGGCACTGAACGTTGCTCACGTTCTTTGCCCCGTAGGACTCGGTGACGATCTTCTCGACGCCGGCCTGAGCCGCGCTTTGATCGAGCGTGTTCTTGCCGAAGACACCGAACACCAGAGCTACCACGACAGCCGCCAGAACGACGAGAACACCGATCGCACCGAAGATCAGGGGCTTCTTCGACTTACCCGACTGGTTTCCGGGCGCACCGGGACTCGGGAACGGCTGAGCCTGGTTCCACTGGTTCTGCTGCCCCGGAGTTTGGCCGGGAGTCGCGGCGCCCCACGCCTGCTGCGGTGCGGCGGCAGGAGGCTGACCCCACGCCTGGGTTGCGTCAGGTGCCTGCTGTTGCCCGGGCTGTCCCCACGGCTGACCGGGAGGCTGCTGCTGGGGCTGTCCCCACGGCTGTGGCTGGCCGGGTTGTCCTTGTCCAGGCTGCTGCGGCTGACCGTACGCAGGCTGACCACCCGGTTGCCCGGGCTGCCCGTATGCAGGCTGTCCCCACGGCTGTTGCTGGCCGGGTTGTTGACCGGGCTGCGGTGTCTGACCAGGCTGACCCCACGGCTGTTGCTGACCAGGCTGCTGTTGACCGCCCGGCTGCTGAGGATTCTGCCCCCACTGCTGCTCGTTCGGCTGCTGCTGATCACCAGGACCCCATTGCCGATTCGGATCGTTCGGTCCGTAAGGCCCGCTCATGTTCGCCTCCCACTCGAAATACCAGTCTGCGAATCAAACCACATAGTTGAGGTCATGCTGCGTCGACAGCAACTACCCCGCGACGAATTGCAGCTACCGCCCGCGCCGCAGTCTTCGCTACGTCGGCATCCGTCGAAGTCAGGCGGACCTGATCGAGGAGGTCGATCACCTGACGACACCAGCGAACAAAATCACCCGCAGACAGTGCACGGCCCTGCACTCCGGCCGCGATCAGCGCGTCGACAAGCGAGTTCTCACTTGCCCAGTGATAAACGGCAGTGACGAATCCGAGATCCGGTTCCCGCGTCGGCGGTAGCTTGTGGCGAATCTCGTCCGACCGCAGTTCGCTCCAGAGTCGTTGAGTGTCGTTGAGCGCGTGACGAAGTGCCGCCGTCGGCACCCGGTCAACGGTGTCGCCGTCCCGACGCGATTCGTAGACCACCGAGGACACGACGGCCGCAAGTTCGGCCGGGCTGAGACCCGTCCACGCGCCGGTTCGCAGGCACTCGGCGACCAGAAGGTCGCTTTCCGAGTAGATGCGGCTGAGTCGTCGTCCGGATTCGGTGACTTCGGGGGCTGCTTCGGCAGTCATGTACTCACGCTCTTTGAGCAGCGCGATGATTCGGTCGAACGTCCGCGCCAGCGAGTTGGTGGTGGCCGCAGCCTTTTCCCGCATCGCCTGTGTTTCGCGGGCCAGGCGGTTGTAGCGCTCACCGATCCGGCTCAGATGTTCGCGATCGGGCCAGCTGTGGCACGGATGCGACCGAATAGCGCGACGCAAAGTAGCGACCTCGGCGTCCTCGGACGCGCCCGCCTTGTGGCGCTTCTTCCGCCTGGGCGCACTGATCCCGGTACTTCGCAACGCCGAAGCCAGATCGCGCCGGATCCGGGCGGTGTGGTGATCGACGTGCTTGGGCAGGCGCATCTTTCCCAGGACCTCGGCGGCTTCGGGGAAATCTCCGGACGAAAGACGGCCGGCCCACTGATCGGCAGTCAGAACGAGCGGTCGTGGGTCCTTCGGATCGTTGTCCGGGACGAGGACCACAGCCACTCCGGAATGACGACCGATGGGAATTGCGATGACGTCGCCGCGGGCGAGTGCGCGGAGGGACTCCACCGCATCTCCGCGGCGGTCCTCGCGGCCCTTACGTTCGAGCGCACGCTCGCGCGCACTGAGCCGCTCACGCAACGACGCGTATTCGAAGTACTCGCCGTCTGCACCGCCGAGTTTCTCCTGCAAACCCTTCAGTGCTTCTTCGTTCCGCTCGATGCCACGCACCAGGCCGACCACCGAGCGATCCGCTTGGAACTGTGCGAAGGAACGCTCGAGCAGCTTGCGTGAATCGGCCGCACCCATGCGCTCGACCAGATTGATCGACATGTTGTACGAGGGGCGGAACGAACTGCGGAGCGGGAACGTCCGAGTCGACGCCAATCCGGCGACGTCCGTCGGCTCGACACCGGGCTGCCACAGGACCACAGCGTGCCCTTCGACGTCGATACCGCGTCGGCCGGCTCGACCAGTCAGCTGCGTGTATTCCCCCGGCGTCAGTTCGGCATGCGATTCGCCGTTGTACTTGACCAGCCGTTCGAGCACCACCGTTCGGGCCGGCATGTTGATCCCGAGGGCCAACGTCTCGGTCGCGAAAACCGCCCGCACGAGACCTTTGACGAACAGTTCCTCGACTGTCTGGCGGAATGCCGGCAGCATGCCGGCATGGTGAGAGGCCAGTCCGCGACGCAACGCCTTGCACCAGTCCCGATATCCGAGAACTTCGAGATCTTCCTCGGGGAGTTCGCCGGTGTGCTTTTCGATGATGGTGTCTATCTCGCGAACCTGCTCCGGGGAAGTCAGGTCCAGCCGGGATCGTAGGCACTGTGCAAGAGCCGCATCACAACCGGCACGGCTGAAGATGAAGGTGATGGCCGGTAGCAGTCCGGACTGATCGAGCTGAGCGATGACGTCAGGTCGCGGCAGGGGCCGGAAATCATTGGAACTCTGGTAGCTGCCACGGCGTCCGCGGCCACGCGGCTGCCAGCTCTCGACGCGTTCGAGAGCCTGACGCTGTTTGACGTGGCGAACCAGATCCTGGTCGACGAGCACGGTCTTCGGCCCAGCGGCAGGGTGACTGCGGCTGTCGAAGAGATCGAAAATTCGTCGACCGACCATGATGTGCTGCCACAGCGGAATCGGCCGCGTTTCGTCCACGACCACAGTGGTATCTCCCCGAACGGTCTCCATCCAGGCGCCGAACTCCTCGGCATTGCTCACGGTGGCCGACAAGCTCACCAGGCGAACATCCTCGGACAGGTGCAGGATCACTTCCTCCCACACCGCCCCGCGGAATCGGTCGGCCAGGTAGTGCACCTCGTCCATGACGACGTGCGAAAGCCCGCGCAGCGCCTCGGAGTTGGCGTAAAGCATGTTCCGCAGGACTTCGGTGGTCATGACGACCACCGGTGCGTCGGAGTTGATACTCGAATCACCCGTCAGCAGGCCGACTTCGCTGGCGCCGTAGCGCTCGACGAGTTCGGCGTACTTCTGATTGCTCAACGCCTTGATCGGCGTCGTGTAGAAACACTTGCGTCCCGCTGCCAGAGCCAGGTGGACAGCGAACTCGCCGACCACGGTCTTGCCTGCGCCGGTCGGTGCGCAGACAAGGACTCCGTGGCCCGCTTCGAGCGCAACGCATGCCTTCACCTGGAAAGGATCGAGTTCGAACTTCAGGCTGGACGCGAACGTGCTCAGTTCACTCTTGTTCATAACCACCTCGTCAGGGTTTCACACGCCGCCGACGTGGTGGCACGGCGCTCAGAGAGTGTCGGTGAAATCCTGGCCGGGCGCGTTGTCGCCGGCAGTGTCGGATTTCTCCGCGACCGAAGCCTTGGACTTGGACTTACGTCCGAACAATCCACTGGATTCGGCCTTGGGTTTGGTCGGATTGTCGAAAGCCTCGTTCAGATCGGACGGAGCCGAGATGGAGGAAGCTTCCTCGTCGGACAGTGCGCCCCAGTCTTCGCCGGCTCGCTTGGCCTTGCGCTTGTCGTTGAGACGAGCGATCTGGACCGCGACCTCGAAGAGAAGCGTGAGAGCCAGAGCGAGCGCCAGCATCGAGAACGGATCCGAACCCGGCGTGGCAACTGCAGCGAATACGAAGAGCCCGAAGATCAATCCTCGACGCCAGGCCTTCAGACGCTCGTACGTCAGAATGCCCGCAAAGTTCAGCACGACCACGAGCAGTGGAATTTCGAAGCTGACACCGAAGATGAGCAGCAGATTGATGATGAAGCCGAAGTACTCCGAACCACTGAGCGCGGTGATCTGGACGTTGTCGCCGATGGTCAGGAGGAAGTGCAAAGCCTTCGCCACGACGAGGTACGCCAGGATTGCGCCGAGAATGAAGAGAGCGGCACCGGCGGTGACGAATCCGACCGCGTATCGACGTTCCTTTGCGTAGAGGCCCGGGGTGATGAATGCCCACAGTTGGTAAAGCCACACCGGGCAGGCAAGAACGATGCCGGCGGTGAGCGCCACTTTGAATCGCAGCATGAACTGCTCGAACGGCCCGGTCGCCAGCAATCGGCACGCGTCGTCGGTGCTGAGGTTGGCGCGACTCTCGGACGGAAGCTCACAGTACGGTCCACGAAGCAGATCGCCCAGACTTTCGAGACCGAGTATCGAGTGTGAGTACCAGAAGAAGCCGAACGCCGTGGTGATGATCACGCCGAGGAATGCGAACAACAAACGAGTCCGCAATTCGTACAGGTGGTCGACCAACGACATGGTGCCGTCTGGGTTGACCTTCCGCTTGCGGTTACGCGGGTCTAACGGAATACGCACTGTGCATCCTGGTCTTGGTCAGCAGACAACCGGGGTGAACGAATATTTCACCCCGGCTAGAACGCAGTGTGTACTAGAGCGGCTTGACTTCGGTCGGCTGCGCAACAGGTGCTGCTGCACCGTTTGCGACCACCGCGGTGTTGGCCGTCGGCAACTGTGCCGGAGCAGGCTGTGCGACCGGCGCGCTTGCGGGCGCCGCATCGTCGTTCTGCATTTCCTTGACTTCGCTCTTGAAGATGCGGAGGGAACGACCCAGACCGCGTGCTGCATCGGGAAGCTTCTTCGACCCGAACAGAATTACGACGACAACAGCGACAATCAGCCAATGCATCGGCTGCATTGCACCCATAACGACCTCCCATGATCAGATTCCTCGATGCTACCGGACACAACCGGCGCTCGGAGGTGCCAAAGCACTTACTTCAGCTACCTTTTACCTGTTTGTTTCCTGCGAACTCACTGAACGTGACGTTTCCCGAAGTTTTACGAACCGATTACGTCATAGGCGTCGAGCGCCGCAACGGCCCGATCATGTACTTCGGAGACCAGTTCCGGTGGATGAAGGACCCGAACTCCCTCACCGAATCCCAACACCAGCCTCGCCATCCATTCCAGTGTTCCGAAACTCATCGTCGCCTCGACCGACCCGTCGTCGTTCACGTGCTCGACGTCCATCGGGTAGTAGTCGAGCATCCACACCCACTCTTTGGTGATGGACAACCGTGCTTCCGGAAGGGAACCGTCGCCGCTGAACAACTCGAGATTCGAATCCTCCTCGAGGGCCTGCGGCGGCGGGTCGGCCGGCTCGTCGAGTTGGACGGCAGCGTCGATCCGATCGAATCGGAACAAGCGCACGCCCTCGGCTTGACGGCACCACGCCTGGAGGTAGCTGTAGTTGTCGACCAACACGATGCGAACGGGGTCGACGATGCGCTCGGAGACCGCGTCACGCGAGGCCGAGTAATACGTCAATCTGAGGGCGGTCTTGTCCGCGAGCGCGGCTCTGACCGTCGCGGCGATCGGGTCTTCGGCGATGTCCGGCGTCGGCGACGTATCTCGATCTTGACCGATGGCTCGTGCCGCGGCCGATCCGGCGGCGTCCTCGATCTTCGCGATAGCGCGCTGAGCCGAAGACGGATCGACCATCCCCGGCATTTCCACCAACGACCGAAGGGCGATCAGCAATGCCGTCGCTTCCGTGGAGGTGAGGCGCAACGGGCGATCGATCCCGGCCGAGAACGTGACCTCGATACTTTCCTCGGAGAAGGACAGGTCGATGAGATCACCGGGGCCGTAACCGGGCAGTCCGCAGACCCATAGTTGATTGAGGTCGGTCATCAGTTGGGTGGTGCTGACGCCGAGTTCCTCGGCGGCCTCGGCGGGACTAATACCAGGATTCGCGATGAAGTACGGCACGAGGTTGAGAAGCCGCGCCAACCGCGACGACAGTCGATTGCTCATCAGTTGTCCCTCTGTCCATTGCTGGTGATCGGGCTCGCTGCGGCGGCGCGGAGCTTCGCGACGACCTCCGCACGCAAATCCGGTGGGTCCAACACCAGCGCATCCAACCCGTGGCCGGCGATCAACCGAGCGGTCCATTCCCAGGATCGGACGGGAATGGCCAGCACGCTGCCGTCACGATCGGTCAACCGCCGATCGGAAGACGACGTCGCAAGCCGGCGAAGCTCATGCGCGCGGCCGTCTGCGACCCACACGGTGGCGGTCCCGGTCACGACGCCCGAACCGGTCACGCGATCGACGACCTCGCGAAGATCGACACCTTCGGGTTTGTGAACCGAACCGGCCGGGCCGAACTCCCTGACGTCGTCACCGATTCGGGAGAGCCGGAAGGTCCTCACCGCATCCCGGTCGACGTCGTGCCCGACCAGATACCACTTGCCGTTGTGCGTGACGACGCCCCACGGTTCGACGGTGCGCTCGGTGAACGGTTCGTTCAATGCCCCGCGGTGCTGAAAATGAACTGCTCGGCCGGCGTCGACCGCTGCAAGCAGCTTGCCGAGCGCGGGCTCCGAACCCCGGGTTCGTGCCGGAATCGCGGTGACCGGCGCGGCACTGACTTCTGAGTCGACCTGGACGCCGGCCGCTCGGAGTTTGAGTAGTGCACTCTGGGCTGCCGAAATCAGTTCCGGCGATTCCCACAACTGCACCGCGACGGCGACCGCAGCAGATTCCTCGCTGGTGAGGTCCACGTCCGGAAGCTCGTAGGCATTGCGATTGATCCGGTACCCCTCGACCGTCGAGAACCGTCCTGCCAGACCGGTTTCCAACGGGACACCCAGGTCACGAAGTTCGTTCTTGTCGCGCTCGAACATGCGACTGAACGCTTCGTAGTTCGCGGATTCGTTGTACCCGGCCACACTGTCACGGATTTTCTCCGCCGTGAGGAACTGTCTGGTGGACAGCAATGCGATCACCAGGTTCATCAACCGCTCGATTTTTGATGTCGCCACGCCGAAATCCTAGTGGCTATCCGATAACCGAACGCGCGCCGGACACTTTCGTGCCCGGCGCGTCGCCGCAAAACAGACCTGCCGTGTTGTAAATCGCGAAATTGGGTGACCTACATCGAAGCGATCAAACGCTCGACACGCTCGTCGACGGAACGGAACGGGTCCTTGCAGAGCACCGTTCTCTGTGCCTGATCGTTGAGCTTGAGGTGAACCCAGTCGACCGTGAAGTCCCGGCCTGCTGCCTGGGCTGCGGTGATGAAGTCGCCTCGCAATTTCGCGCGCGTGGTCTGCGGCGGATTCTCGACGGCGTCGTCGATCGTCTCGTCCTCGGTGACCCGCTTGACCAAGCCCTTGCGCTGCAGCACGTCGAAGACGCCCCGGCCGCGTTTGATGTCGTGGTAAGCCAAGTCGAGCTGCGCGATCTTGGGATCGGACAGGTCGAAACCGTGACGGTCCTGGTATCGCTGGAACAGCTTGCGCTTGATGACCCAGTCGATCTCCGTATCGACCTTCGCGAAATCCTGAGCTTCAACGGCGTCGAGGGTGCGACCCCACAGGTCGACAACCTGCTCCACCTGCGCGTCCGGTTCGCGGTTTCGCAGATGTTCGACTGCCTTGGCGTGATACTCGCGTTGAATGTCGAGGGCACTGGCCTGACGACCACCAGCGAGGCGGACAGGCTTCTTGCCGGTCACGTCGTGACTGACCTCGCGGATGGCACGAATCGGATTGTCCAGGGCGAAATCGCGGAACGAAACCCCGGCTTCGATCATCTCGAGCACCAGTGCTGCAGAACCGACCTTGAGCATCGTCGTCGTTTCGGCCATGTTCGAATCGCCGACGATCACGTGCAGTCGGCGGTACTTCTCGGCGTCCGCGTGCGGTTCGTCGCGGGTGTTGATGATCGGACGCGAACGAGTGGTGGCCGACGAGACGCCCTCCCAGATGTGTTCCGCGCGCTGCGAGAGGCAGAACGTCGCGGCCTTCGGTGTCTGCAGTACCTTGCCGGCACCGCAGATCAACTGGCGCGTGACGAGGAACGGCAGCAAGACGTCCGAAATGCGGGAGAACTCACCGGCACGCGCGACGAGAAAGTTCTCATGGCAGCCGTACGAGTTTCCGGCCGAGTCGGTGTTGTTCTTGAAGAGGTAGATGTCGCCACCGATCCCCTCCTCGGCAAGTCTCGCCTCGGCGTCGATCAGCAGTTCTTCGAGCACACGCTCACCGGCGCGGTCGTGATTGACCAACTGGATGAGACTGTCGCACTCGGCCGTCGCGTACTCCGGGTGCGAACCCACGTCCAGGTACAAGCGGGCCCCGTTGCGGAGGAAGACGTTGGAGCTGCGGCCCCACGACACGACACGACGGAAGAGGTAACGAGCAACCTCGTCGGGGCTCAGTCGCCTGTGCCCGTGAAAGGTGCAGGTAACGCCGAATTCCGTCTCGATACCCATGATTCGTCTCTGCACACTTCGACACTACAACCAGAATGGGAGGTTCACCCGTGTACTTCGATCGCGTCGTAAGTCACGACTCGACAACGTCGGGCAGCGGCATAGTGTGACGGTGTGAGCCTTATTCGCCGAAAAGTTGTCCGAAGCGACGTCAAAGTCATGGAAAGTACTGGAGCACTGCGCCCTTCCGTGCTCGACCCGACCATGCGGTTTCTCTCCAGAGCCGCCGATCACGGCGTTTTGTGGATGGTTGTCGCCGCCTTGCTCGCGATGATCGGCGGGCGGCCCCGTAGGGCAGCAGCACGCGGGCTGCTCGCACTGGCCGGTTCGAGCGCGCTGGCCAACGGCATTCTCAAGCCCCTCTTTCCCCGCCGACGCCCACCGGCACGCGTCTGGCTGAGCCCCAAGCGAGGAGTCGACATCCCGACCTCGTCCTCGTTCCCCTCCGGCCATTCCTCATCAGCAGCGGCATTCACTGCCGCAGTGGCCATGGAATCCCCGGTTGCGGGAGCTGCGCTGGCACCACTCGCTGCAGCAGTGGCGTATTCACGCGTTCACAACGGAGTCCACTGGCCGTCCGACGTCTTCGCGGGCCTCGCGGTCGGCGGCGCAATCGCTGCCGGCACCCGCCGTTGGTGGGCGGTGCGCGACGAAGAACCCGCCGAACTCGGACCCGAGTGCGTCGTCCCCGCGCTCCCGCGCGGAGAAGGCTTGTTGGTCTTCACCAATCCTGGTTCAGGCTCCGAGGACGACGGGATCGTGGAATCGATTCGAGAACTTCTTCCGGAGGCGATCGTCTACGAGTTCGACGCGGACATCGACTTCGACATGCAGATCGATGCCAAGATCCCCGAACTCTCACCGAAGGCGTTGGGAGTATGCGGGGGCGACGGAACAGTGGTGACGGTCGCGACCGCGGCGACAAAGCACGAGCTACCACTTGCGGTTTTTCCCGGCGGAACGCTTAACCACTTCGCCCGCGACGTCGGGGCGGTGAATGTCGAGGAGACCGCACAGGCAGTCGAGTCGGGGCAGGCAGCATTTGTCGACCATGCGGTGGTGCGCACGGATTCCGGAGTGACTGCACGGTTTCTCAACACCGCAAGCCTCGGCGGATACCCCGACGCTGTGCGTCTGAGGGAAAAGTGGGAACCGCGATTCGGTAAGTGGCCGGCCGCGGGAGCCGCGATGATGCGTGTTCTCGCAGCGGCAGAGCCGATGACGGTCACCATCGACGGGAAGCGGACCACCATCTGGATGCTGTTCGTCGGAAACGGGAGGTACTCCCCCGCTGATCAGGTGCCGATGTCGCGTCCGGAGATGAACCGTGGACTACTCGACGTCCGCTATCTGCGCGCGGACAAGAAATTCTCGCGCTCACGTCTGCTGTTTGCGGCTGCCACAGGCACATTGGGCAGCTCGCGGGTCTACGTTCGCGAACTCGTCTCGTCGATGTCGGTTCGAGTGGCCGATTCACCGGTAGCCATCGCCACCGACGGTGAAGTGGTGGCAGACGCGCGCCGGTTCGATTTCGACACCGAACCGGGCGCGGTGGCCGTCTACAGAATCACGCAGTGATTCCCAGACCTGCACAGTGACTACGAGGGTGCGTCGCCGTTTGCCGGCGGCGCATCCTCGGTTGCTGCCGGCGCTGGAAGCATCTCTTCCAACGCCGTCCCCGCGATCCGTTTGAACGCACGGCGTGGACGGTTGCTGTCGAGGACAGCAACCTCGAGTGCACTCACGTCGAGAGTTCGCGGTTCCGCCTCGGCGGTTCCGGCCGGCGCCGGGCCGCCCTTTTGGAGCGCCCCGACCGCGAGCCGCACCGCGGATTCGAGGTCGAGGTCTCGCTGATAGGACTCGCGCATCGCCGTCACGATCGGTTCGGTCGTGCCGCCCATGACCACGAATTCCTGCTCGTCCGCGATGGAACCGTCGTACGTGATCCGGTAGAGCTGGGCCGGCGTACTACTCCCGAAACGGCCGATCTCGGCAACGCAGATCTCGACCTCGTACGGCTTGGGCTGCTCGGTGAAGATCGTTCCCAATGTCTGTGCGTACGCGTTGGCGAGCGAACGCCCCGTGACATCCCGACGGTCGTACGAGTACCCGCGCATGTCCGCGTGGACGATGCCCGCACGACGCAGATTCTCGAACTCGTTGTACTTGCCCACCGCCGCAAATCCGAGACGGTCGTACAGTTCGCTGACCTTGTGCAGAGCACGCGACGGATTCTCCGCGACAAAGAGCACTCCGTCGCGATAGGTGAGAACGACGACGCTGCGTCCGCGGGCAATTCCCTTGCGCGCCAATTCCGAACGATCGCGCATGATCTGTTCGGCTGATGCGTAATACGGCATCGTCATAGCGCAGACTCCCCTTCCGGACTCGCGGTCGCCGTGCGAGCCGCGACGATCTCCCTGGCGATCTCGGCAGCCTTGGTGGGCGACAACTCCACGGCGCCGGCCGAGGTGATGGTGACCGCTGTCGGATAGATCCCGCGTGTCAGGTCAGGACCACCGGTAGCCGAATCGTCGTCTGCCGCGTCGTACAGCGCCTCGACAGCGAACCGAAGCGCAGTGTCCTCGTCGATTCCCGGTGAATACAGCTTCTTGAGCGCCGATTTCGCGAACAGGGAACCTGATCCGACTGCGTGATAGCCAGCGCGCTCCTCGTATCGTCCACCGACGACGTCGTAGGAGACGATGCGACCGGCGGTCGACGGATCGACCGCGTCGAGGTCGTAACCCACGAGCAGTGGCACGACCGCCAAACCCTGCATCGCTGCTCCGAGATTTCCTCGAACCATCGACGAGAGTCGATTGGCCTTGCCGTCGAACGTGAGGGGGACGCCTTCGATCTTCTCGTAATGTTCGAGCTCGACCGCGAAGAGTCGGACCAGTTCGATTGCGATCCCGGCCGTTCCGGCGATACCCGCAGCCGAGTAGTCGTCGGTGACGTATACCTTCTGCACGTCACGGCTGGCGATGAGGTTGCCCATCGTCGCCCGGCGATCACCAGCGAGCAGAACTCCACCCGCGTAGCTGATCGCGACGATGGTGGTGCCGTGCGGAGCTACGTCTCCCCCGCCCATGACAACACCTCCTGTGTCGGCGAAGCGGTTCTGCGGAAGATGTTCCGGTGCGTGCACCCGAAGGTATTCCGAGAATGACGACAGATTCGAGCCGAAGCTCAACCGTGTGTCCCCGTCTGTGATCCGGGGCGCGCGATCCACCGTCACTGGCCGCCCTTCTGGACGTAGGCACGGACGAAGTCCTCGGCGTTCTCTTCCAACACGTCGTCGATCTCGTCGAGCAGGTCGTCGGTTTCTGCAGCGAGCTTCTCGCGACGTTCCTGGCCGGCACTGCCGTCGCCACCAGTGGTTTCGTCGTCTTCGCCGCCACCGGCACGCTGCGTCTGTTCTTGAGCCATCGCCGTCGACCTCCTTGTGTGAAGGGAGCTCTCGCGAGCATCCTGTTCGGCCCAGCAGAGTCGGTAACTGATCCCGCTCGGACCTTCACCCTACCGAGCGGCACCGTCAGGTGTGGAGAGACGCGACGGCGAGCCGCATCGGCTGATTTCAGTGAGTGAGCTGATCGACCAATTCCGCGGCGCTGTCCACGGAGTCGAGCAATGCTCCGACGTGCGCTTTGGTACCTCGAAGCGGCTCGAGGGTAGGGATGCGGATCAACGATTCGCCGCCGAGATCGAAGATGACCGAATCCCAGCTCGCGGCCGCGATATCGGCACCGAATCGGCGTAAGCACTCGCCGCGGAAGTATGCGCGAGTGTCGGTGGGAGGGTTCGTGACCGCGTCGAGAACCTGCTGTTCGGTTACAAGCCGCTCCATGGAGCCGCGAGCAACCAGGCGGTTGTACAGGCCCTTGTCGAGTCGCACGTCTGAGTACTGCAGATCCACCAGATGCAATCGCGGCGCCGACCACGCGAGTCCCTCACGATTGCGGAAGCCTTCGAGCAGACGCAGTTTGGCCGGCCAGTCGAGGATGTTCGCGCACTCCATGGGATCGCGCTCGAGGAGATCGAGGACCATCGCCCACTTGGCGACGATATCGTCCGCTCGCGGGTCACGATCGGCCTCGCGATCGAGGAACTTCGAGACTCGTTCGAGGTAAATACGTTGCAGCGCAAGCCCAGTCAGTTCGCGACCGTCGGCCAGTGCAACGGTCTTGCGCAGCGTGGGGTCGTGGCTGATGTGGTGGACGGCGGTGACCGGACGTGCCAGTTGCAGATCGGTGAGGTCGACACCCGCCTCGATCAGGTCGAGTACCAGCGCGGTTGTTCCCACCTTGAGATACGTCGACATCTCCGCGAGGTTCGCATCACCGATGATGACGTGCAGACGGCGGTACTTGTCCGCATCCGCGTGCGGTTCGTCGCGGGTGTTGATGATTCCGCGCTTGAGCGTGGTCTCGAGGCCTACTTCGACCTCGATGTAGTCGGATCGCTGCGAAAGCTGGAATCCGGCGTCGTCGCCGGACTGACCGAGACCCACACGACCGGAACCGCAGATCACCTGCCGAGACGCGAAGAACGGCGTCAAGCCGGTGACAATCGAGGCGAACGGGGTGTCACGCGAGCAGAGATAGTTCTCGTGCGTGCCGTACGACGCACCCTTGCCGTCGACGTTGTTCTTGTACAACTGCAACCGTGGGGCACCCGGCACGCTGGAGGCGTGCCGTGCAGCCGCTTCCATCACTCGTTCGCCGGCCTTGTCCCAGATCACGGCATCGAGCGGGTCGGCGACCTCGGGGGCCGAGTACTCCGGATGGGCGTGGTCGACGTACAACCGTGCCCCGTTGGTGAGAATCATGTTCGCGGCGCCGATCTCGTCCGCGTCGATCACCGGTGCGGGACCGCTCATTCGCCCCAGATCGAAGCCTCGGGCATCTCGCAGCGGAGATTCCACTTCGTAATCCCAGCGTGTGCGCTTGGCCCGTGGCACGCCCGCTGCGGCGGCGTAGGCAAGCACCGCCTGCGTTGAAGTGAGAATCGGATTCGCCGACGGCTCACTGGGTGAAGATATTCCGTATTCGACCTCGACACCGATGATCCGCTGCATGACACAAGAGCCTATGTGATTGCGGCGCGGCGCCTACAGGCGTGGCACAGTTGGAGGAATGCACCAACCTCTCACCGCAGACCTGAATCCCGCGGACGAGGTAGTCGCCGTGTACGACCGGACGGGTAATCCGATCGGCCGAGCAACGCGTTCCGTCGTCTACTCGGGTGGGCTCTGGCACGCGAGCGCGGGCGTCCTGGTTCGCAACGGGGACGGCTCTCGCATCTACGTTCATCGCCGAACCGACACGAAAGCGGTGTTCGGGGGCTATCACGACTGTCTTGCCGGAGGTGTCGTGGATCCAGGTGAGACGCCGCAGGAAACTGCGATCCGTGAAGTCGGCGAAGAACTCGGAATCTTCGGAACAGCAGATCAGCCACTCCAACTGACCGAAATCGCTCGAAAATCCTGGGACGGTGAGTGGGAGAACTCTCCGTTGCGCTGTCACCTGTTCGCGTTCGAACTCAGATACGACGGGCCGATGGCACATCAACCCAGCGAGATCGCCGAAGGTTGGTGGTGGACGCCGAAGGAACTCGGCGCCCACCTGCAGGATCCGTCGTGGCCGTTCGTTCCGGACTCACGCGCGCTGCTGGCCGACTATTGCTGGAGCTGAACACCACTGGAGCTTGAACACCACTGGAGCTTGAACACCACTGGGGCTTGAATACCACCGGGACTGCGATCAGCCCGGGGTGATCGCCGAGAGCCACGCGGCGAACGCGCTGGGGTTGCGGGTCTGCGCGAGCACGCGACCGGGTCCGGTGAAGTCGAAGACAAATCCTTCGCCGGACTTCATCGACTGAATGGTGCGTCCCTGAACGGCGCGCCGCATGTTGAAGTTCATCCCGAGGTCGTAGGCGACCACGTGACCGGTATCGATCGTGACCGTCTCACCTGGCTGCAAGTCGATGACGTCGATCGCGCCGTAGACGGCCAGCACTACTTCACCGTCACCACTTGCCCGCAGGCCGAAGCCGCCCTCACCGCCGAAGAGGTTGGACATGCCTCCCCACTTGGACTCGACCGTCACACCGTAGGAGTTGGCCAACCAGGTTCCACGGTTGAGGAAGAACGGGCGATCGGACGTGATGGTCAGCGGGATCAGATCACCGGGAAGCACACCGGTCACGTCGACCCAACCACCTTGCGGCGGAGCGGTATACGTCGTGACGAAAAATGATTCGCCGCTCAGCATCGACCGCTTGAGTCCCTGCAGGACGCCGCCCTGCGCCTTCGCTTCGAGAACCACCCCGGCGGAATGCGCGAGCATTGCTCCGCTCTCCACGCGCAGCGGTTCGCCGGGCGCGAGGTAGCAGCGAGCCACAGTGGACGACGGATTGTGTCGAAGATGTATCTGCACGGCGGGACTCTAAACCAGCGCGACCGACCGGTCCAATCGCAGCGGAGGGAACAGCAGCGACGCATCGATCGGGCCGGCAACTCTCGAGGAGTAGCCGGCCCGATCGATGTTCGTATTTCTACAGATACTGGCCCGTGTTCGACTCCGTGTCGATCGCGCGGCTGGCACTGGCGTTCTTGCCCGTGACGAGAGTGCGGATGTAGACGATCCGCTCTCCCTTCTTGCCCGAAATACGTGCCCAGTCATCAGGATTGGTGGTGTTGGGCAGATCCTCGTTCTCGGCGAACTCGTCGACGATGGAATCGAAGAGGTGCTGCACACGCAAGCCCGGAGCACCGGTGTCGAGTACCGACTTGATCGCGTACTTCTTGGCGCGGTCGACGATGTTCTGGATCATCGCACCCGAGTTGAAGTCCTTGAAGAACAGGACTTCCTTGTCACCGTTGGCGTAGGTGACCTCGAGGAAACGATTCTCTTCGCTCTCCGCGTACATGCGATCGACGACGCGAACGATCATCGCCTTCAAGCATGCAGTGCGATCTCCGCCGAACTCGGCGAGGTCGTCCGCGTTGATCGGCAGACCGTCCACCAGGTACTTCGAGAAGATGTCCTGCGCGGATTCCGCGTCGGGACGCTCGATCTTGATCTTCACGTCCAGTCGGCCCGGACGCAGGATGGCAGGGTCGATCATGTCCTCACGGTTGGAAGCACCGATCACGATGACGTTCTCGAGCCCTTCCACGCCGTCGATCTCGCTGAGCAGCTGCGGAACGACCGTTGTCTCCACATCGGAGGAAACTCCCGAACCACGGGTACGGAAGATCGAGTCCATCTCGTCGAAGAAGACGATCACGGGCGTGCCCTCGGACGCCTTCTCACGAGCACGCTGGAAGATCATCCGAATGTGACGCTCGGTTTCGCCGACGAACTTGTTCAGGAGTTCCGGGCCTTTGATGTTCAGGAAGTAGGACTTGGCGTCCTTGCTGTCCTGGCCGCGGGCTTCGGCGATCTTCTTGGCCAACGAATTGGCGACGGCCTTGGCGATGAGCGTCTTACCGCAACCGGGCGGGCCGTAGAGCAGTACGCCCTTCGGCGGTCGAAGCGAATACTCGTGGAACAGATCCTTGTGCAGGAACGGAAGCTCGACGGCGTCACGGATCTGCTCGATCTGACGACCGAGACCACCGATGTCGTCGTAGTGAACGTCCGGAACTTCCTCCAGAACCAGATCCTCGACCTCGGCCTTCGGGATGCGCTCGAAGGCGTATCCGGCCTTGGTGTCGACGAGCAACGAGTCGCCCGGACGCAGTTTCCTGGTCGGAGAATCGGCGTCGTACGCGATGATGTCGGCCTCGGGGTCGGCGAAGACGGCTGCCAACGGCGCTGCGAGCCAGACGATGCGCTCTTCGTCGGCATGACCGACAACCAGTGCGCGCAGGCCGTCGTCGAGTACCTCACGGAGCGTACTGATCTCGCCGACCTGCTCGTAAGTCCCGGCTTCGACGATGGTGAGTGCCTCGTTGAGACGAACCGTCTGCCCGAGCGCGAGGGTGTCCGTGTCGATATTCGGTGAGCACGTCAATCGCATCTTGCGACCTGACGTGAACACGTCGACGGTCTTGTCCTCGTGTACCGAGAGGAGGACTCCGTAACCGCTCGGCGGTTGACCGAGTCTGTCGACTTCTTCACGAAGTGCGATGAGCTGCTGACGGGCCTCCTTGAGGGTGTCCATCAGCTTGCTGTTTCGGATGGACAACGAGTCCACCTTCGACTCCAGCTCACGCACCTGCTCCGGCGATTGTGCAAGTTGTCGGCGCAGAACTTGTGCTTCCACTCGTAGCGCGTGGAGTTCTTCTGCTGCCGCAACCGAATCCGGGTTCTCTGTCGAGCTCATGTGCGTCTCCTCCCAGTGCGATCCATCAACGCTACCGGCATAAGGGCCCAACTGTCGCCAGACACGGTGCGCGAGTGCGAATTCACACCTGCGCGCGGACCGTGCCGACTGGTCTCGAGCCAGAATTTGGTCATGTTAGCCTTGCCTACAAGATGGAGACAGCGCCTGTCTCTCTTTACAACGAAAGGTAACGCTGTGATCATCCGCAAGACTCTCATCAGCGCTTGTGCCGTCGCTGCCGTCCTGACCATGGGTGCATGCAGCTCGGACGACAACAAGGACTCGACGGCTGCCAGCTCGACTTCCGCCGCCGCCTCGAGCACCACGGCCAAGGCCTCGGCTTCCGCCACGACGTCAGCTGCCGCTGCCGCTGCGGCTCCGACGGCCGAGGAGCTCAACGCTTCGCTCGTCGCTCTGATCGATCCGGCCAAGCCGATCGAGGAGAAGACCGCTCTGGTGGTCGACGGAACCAAGCGTCAGGCCAACATCGAGACGATGAGTGCTGCGCTGGGCGGTAACCCGGCCTACGCGATCACGTTCAACGTGGACAACGTCAAGGTTGACGGTCAGACTGCAACCGCAGACGTCGCGGTCGTCAGCCCGCACGGCGCCGCACCGGCCACCCCGTGGACCTGGGAGCTCGAAGACGGCTCCTGGAAGCTGTCCGACACCTCGGCTTGCGTGCTCCTGGAAATGGGCCGCGCTTCCTGCACCGCATAACTTCCAGCTACAACAAGAGCGGCGATCCGGTATCCGGATCGCCGCTCTTGTTGTTTTCGTCTGGTTACTTGGCCGCGGTGTTCGAGCCCTTGCCCGCACGCCGCTGAGGCTTCGGTGTGACCGTTCCTTCGGCCAGACGACGAGCGCTCACGAGGAACGCGGTGTGGCCTTGCATCCGATGCTCGGGGCGCACCGCCAAACCGACGACGTGCCAGCCGCGAACGATCGATTCCCACGAGCGGGGCTCGGTCCAGCATTCCTGCTCGCGCATCGCTTCGACGACCTTCGAGAGCTGAGTAACGGTCGCGACGTAGACGATCAGAACGCCGCCCGGGACGAGGGCCTTCGAAACGGCGGGTAGAACGTCCCACGGAGCCAACATGTCGAGTACGACGCGATCGACCTTGCCGCCGTGCGCTTCCGGATCGAACTCCGCGAGATCGGCGATGGTCAGTTCCCAGTTCGGCGGACGTTCACCGAAGAAGGTCTCGACGTTGCGAACCGCATGTTCGGCATGATCGTCGCGGACCTCGTAGGAGATGACCTTGCCTTCGGGTCCGACGGCACGCAGTAGTGAACACGTCAATGCGCCGGAGCCGGCTCCGGCTTCGAGCACGCGCGCTCCGGGGAAGACGTCGCCCTCGTGGACGATCTGAGCCGCGTCCTTCGGGTAGATGACCTGGGCACCGCGCGGCATGGAGAGCACGTAGTCCACCAGTAGCGGACGCAGGGCGAGGTAGGGCGTGCCGTTGACGGACTTGACGACGCTGCCCTCGTCGGCGCCGATCAGATCGTTGTGAACGATTCCGCCCTTGTGGGTGTGGTACTCACGGTTCGCCTCGAGGACGATCGTGTAGTGGCGTCCCTTGCCGTCGGTCAGCTGGACTCGGTCACCGACTCGGAAGGGCCCGGAAGGACGCTTTCCCGGCGCAGTGATGTCAGCTTCTGGAAGCTCTTGTTCGGGAATCTCGGCGACAGCGGACTGCACAACCTCATCCACTTCGGTCGTGCCTTCTTCTGGTTGTAGCTCGTTCGCCATGCGCAGATGATCCCTGTTCGTTTGTTTCCGGTGTCCTCGCCACCGGCTCCGACGGAGTTGTCGGACCAACCGCATAGCCTGCCAGGTGTGAGCTCTGTCGAATTGCCAGCCCCCACTCCAACGGGTGCAACATCACAGGAGCGCCCGCGTAGTCGGCCGGCGCTCTCTCCGTCCCGAGCAGGTGACTACAAGCAGTGTCCCCTGCTCTACCGGTTTCGAGCGGTCGACAGAATTCCGGAAACACCTACCAGGGCCCAGGTCAGAGGCACCGTCGTGCACGCTGCGCTGGAAGCTCTGTTTGCACTTCCGACCGGCCATCGGGTGCCGGACCGCGCGGCCGAGCTCGTCCGTCCCGCGTGGGAACGTGTCAGTGCCGAGAGCCCCGAGGCTGCTGATCTGATTCCGGAGGACGAACTGGACACGTTTCTCGGCGAAGTCGCCAAGCTGGTCGCGACGTACTACACACTCGAAGATCCCACTCGATTCGATGCCGAGGCGTGCGAGGTGTACGTCGAGACCGAATTGGACAACGGCGTTCGACTCCGCGGCTTCGTCGACCGGATCGACGTAGCGCCGACGGGTGAGGTGCGGGTGGTCGACTACAAGACCGGGAAGGCGCCCCGCGAGTTCACCGAATCCAAGGCGCTCTTCCAGATGAAGTTCTACGCGCTCGTACTGTTGCGCACTCGCGGAATCGTTCCCGCGCAACTGCGGCTGATCTATCTGGCCTCCGGCTCGATTCTCACGTACGCCCCGGACCACGACGAGCTGATCAGATTCGAACGGACCCTCTCTGCCATTTGGAAAGCGATCCTCGCAGCAGGTGCGACCGGAGACTTCAGACCCAAGCCTGGCAAACTGTGCGACTGGTGCGATCACAAGTCACTGTGCCCCTCGTTCGGCGGAACACCTCCGCCGTATCCAGGATGGCCTGATCTGTTGAGCACCGAACCTGTTGCCGCAAAGGAGAATTCATAACATGACGGACAGTTCGTACTACCGCTACCTCGGAACGACGGAGGAAGGGCACGAGCGGTTCGCGAGCACGCAGGCAACTGTCAGCATCTGGGGCCCGACGCTGCAGCACGGCGCTCCCCCGTCGGCGCTGTTGGTTCGAGCCCTCGAGCGGTGCGGTGCGCGCGACGAAACCCGTCTCACGCGCGTTGTCGTCGAGATTCTCGGACCGATTCCGATTGCCGACCTCGAAGTACGGTCCTGGATCGAACGACCCGGTCGCCGAATCGAATTGATCGTTGCCGAGCTGTGGGCGACGACTGCCGACGGATCTGCACGCGCCGTCGCGCGCGGAACGGCCTGGCGGATGGAGACAGTCGATACCGGCGACGTCGTCCACGTTGTCGATCCTCCACTCGAACCCCGCGACAGCGGCACCCCGGGCGTTCTCGAGGGCCTCTGGAGCGTCGGCTATCTCAAGACTCTCGACTGGTCCTGGATTGCTCCGATCGGGTGTGTCGGAACCGGGAAGGTATGGGCGCGCCCCAAGCCCGAGCTGGTCGAGGGCGAGAAGATGTCTGCTCTCGAGCGTTTGTTCGCGGTGGCGGACATCTCCAACGGCGTCGGCGCCAAGCTCGACCCGGAGCACTGGACGTTCCTCAACACCGATCTCACGGTGCATGTCTTCCGTGTGCCCGAGGGCGAGTGGGTCGGTGTCGCCGCCGAAACCACCACCGGTCCGGACGGCGTCGGTATGTGTGCGGGAGTGCTCTACGACGAGCAGGGTGCCGTCGGCCGCATCGCCCAGACTCTGCAGATTCGCGCCCGTTCCTGATTTCCGGGAACGGGCGCGAATGCGCGTAAATCTATTCGGGCAGTGATCAGAAAGCGCGTACCGAGCGGATGTTCGACGCGAGGATGGCCTTGGCGCCGAGTTCCGCCAAGGCATCCATCACCTGGTTGTGCCCCTTGATCGGGACCATTGCGCGAACCGCGACCCAGTCGGGATCGGCCAACGGCGAGAGGGTCGGCGACTCCATACCCGGGGTCATCTTGATGGCGTCGTCGAGGATGGTGCGCGGGCAGTCGTAGTCGATCATCAGATTCTGCTGAGCGAAGACGATTCCGCGTACGCGTTCGATGAGCTGGTTGCGTGCGGGATCGTCCTGCGGAGCGCCGGTGCGCTCGATCAGGACACCTTCGGAATCGCAGAGCGATTCACCGAAAGCAACGAGGTTGTGTTGACGGAGAGTGCGACCCGACCCGACCACGTCGGCGATTGCGTCGGCGACACCGAGCTGAATCGAGATCTCCACGGCGCCGTCGAGACGGATGACGGTGGCGTCGAGTCCACGATCGGTGAGGTCCTTGCGGACGAGGTTCGGGTACGACGTCGCAATGCGCAGGCCGGACAGATCCTCGACCGTCCAATCCTTGCCGGCCGGTGCTGCGTAGCGGAACGACGAACGGCCGAACCCCAGCGACAGACGCTCGGACACGGGAGCTCCCGAGTCGCCGGCGAGGTCGCGACCGGTGATGCCGAGATCGAGCTCACCGGAGCCGACGTAGATCGCAATGTCCTTGGGGCGCAAGAAAAAGAACTCGACCTGGTTGGCAGGATCCAGGACCGTCAGATCACGGGAATCGGTGCGTCGACGGTAGCCGGCCTCGCTGAGAATCTCGGCGGCGGACTCGGACAGTGAGCCTTTGTTGGGAACTGCTACGCGCAGCATGGTGGATGTCCTTTCGGAAGGTGTGGGTGACGTGAGACGACGTGAATCGGAAGCCCTGGACGAGCGAGATAGCGAACATCTCGCTGGTCAGCTCCGATCACAGATGTCGGTACACGTCCTCGAGGGTCAGTCCGCGACCGACCATCAACACCTGCGTCCAGTACAGCAGCTGGGAAATTTCCTCGGCTAGCTGCTCATCGCTCTGGTATTCCGCAGCGATCCACACTTCACCGGCTTCCTCGATGACCTTTTTGCCCTGAGCATGCACACCGGCGTCGAGGGCGGCGACAGTGCCGGACCCCTCGGGGCGAGTAGCAGCACGCTCGGTCAATTCGGCGAACAAGGATTCGAAGGTCTTCACGGGTAGACATTCTTTCACGAGGACGGAAGCGGTTTTCACACCCCCACGAACAGCGGTGTTCACAGGCCCGCGTCGAGGGTGCGCGAACTCACGAATCTGCGGGTCTGCCCGGTGATCGGATCCGGGTACTCGAGTGCCCTCGCCAACAACCGCAATGGCGTGGAGAAGTCGCCGGGCACCGCAGGCAGATACTCGGGGTAGTAATTGTCACCGACGATCGGGACGCCAAGCGAGTTGAGGTGCAGGCGAAGCTGATGGGTCCGGCCGGTCCGTGGGAGCAACCTGTATCGCCCGAGAGTCCGGCCGGCCGAGTCGGTGATCACCTCGATCAGGTCGATCGAGGTCTCACTGTTCGGCTCGCCGTCGATCTCGGTAGCCGTCATCTCGCCGTGAACTTTATTGATGCGGCTAAGCACCGTGCGTGGGAAAGTCAGCTCCTGATCGAAGCCTGCGATCGCCTCGTATTCCTTGACGATCCGCTGCTCGGCAAAAAGTTCCTGGTACGGCCGTCGTAGGTCCGGTGTCACCGTGAAGACGATGACACCCGCCGTCATTCGGTCGAGGCGGTGAACGGGCGCCAGATCGGGAAGATCCAAGTCACGACGCAGCCGCACGACGGCGCTTTCGACGATGTGCGCTCCCCGCGGAATGGTCGCCAGGAAGTGCGGCTTGTCGATCACGAGAATCGAGTCGTCGCGGTACAAGATCTCGATCTCGTGCGGTACCGGAATCTCGGGCGCCGGCTCGCGGTAGAAGTACACGAAACGGGTCGGCTGATAGGGCGTTCGGCTCGTGATCTTCCGCCCGTGCTCGTCGACGACGTCCCCGGCGTCGACGAGGCCCGTCCACAGGTCCCGCTCCCCCGGGTGCTCGCCGATCAGATGCTCGAGGACGGTACGCGCCGACGACTCCGCCGGCATCCGTAGCCGGTCAGGTCCGAGACCGTTTCGGATCGGCAACGGAGCCTTGGGCACTGCTCAGTCCTGCTCGAGGTCTGGTGAACAACTCTCGCAGAGCAATTCGAGCGTTCGGCCGTCGCCGTCGATCCGGTTGCGGTACCGCGGTGTCGGAGTACCACAATCGACGCACACGCCGAGTGTCTTGGCTTCGGATGAGAACTCGATGTTCATCCGCTTGTCGAACACGTACAGGGAACCGTCCCAGAGACCGCGGTCGCCGAAAGTTTCGCCGTAACGGACGATTCCGCCGTCCAACTGGTAGACCTCGTCGAAGCCACGTGAGCGCATCAGCGAAGACAACACCTCGCAGCGCACGCCGCCGGTGCAGTACGTGACTACGGCTTTGCCCTTGAGATGGTCGTATTTGCCGCTGTCGAGTTCGTCGACGAAATCGCGAGTGGTGGCGACGTCCGGAACTATCGCATCTCGGAAACGACCGATCTCGGCTTCGAAGGCATTGCGCCCGTCGAAGAACACGACGTCGTCACCGCGACTGTCGACGAGTTCGTGTAGTTCCTTGGGTGCCAGGTGAACTCCGCCGCCGACAACACCGTTCTCGTCGACTTTCAGCTCGTCGGGGGCTCCGAACGTCACTATCTCCGAGCGGGCCTTGACGCTGAGACGGGGGAAGTCGTTCCCGAGTCCGTCCGACCACTTGATGTCCGCGGTACGGAAGGGCTCGTAGCCACGCGTACCGCGGACATATCGCTTGACGTCTTCGATGTCTCCACCGACCGTCGCATTGATCCCGTGAGGCGAGACGATGATTCGGCCGGTGAGGTTGTTGGACTCGGCCAGGCTGTGCTGCCACAGCTTGATCGCTTCCGGGTCCGCCAACGGCGTGAACTGGTAGAAGAGAACAATTTTCGGAATAGCCACAGCAAATCCAGCCTAACGTGCCGCGCTCGAGTGAACGTCGTGAAGATCGTGAATGGACAAGTCCACCAGAGACTCTCGAAACACGCGTCCAGGGCCGGCCGGGACATCGACCTCACACGGAACGACGAGCACCGCGCAACCCGCAGCGTCGGCCGACGCCGTGCCGGTCGGCGAGTCCTCGATCGCGAGGCACTGCGCCGGCTCGAGCCCGAGTAGGTGCGCGCCGCGCAGGTACGGATCCGCCGCCGGTTTCCCGTTGGGGACCTCGTCGCCGCACACCGAGTGGTCGAAGAACTCACGGCCGAGCATCCCGAGTGCCCGATCGACCAGAACTCGCTCGGTGTTGGTGACCAGTGCGGAACGCAGACCACCGTCACGCACGGTCGACAGTGCATCGCGAGCACCCGGCCGCCAGGTCACGCCGTCCTCGAACAGATCGCCGACGCGGGTGTACATCCAGTCCTTCGCCTCGGCGATGGCATCGGGATGCTTCTCCAAGCCGAGCGCGTCGAACACCGTCGCCAAAGCGAAGGGGCTCGACGCGCCGATGACGGCGACGCGTGTCGCTTCCGTCATCGGTCCGCCCAGGCGTAGGGACAGCTCACGAAGCGCGATGTCCCACAGCTTCTCCGAATCGAGCAGGGTGCCGTCCATGTCCCACAGCACACCCCCGAGGGTCGATTCGGATACTTCGGTCAACAACTCAGACATTGAAATACTTTGCTTCCGGGTGGTGCAGGACAAAAGCGTCCGTGGACTGCTCGGGATGCAGCTGCAGTTCCTCGGACAGTTCGACGCCGATTCGCTCGGGTTCGAGTAGCGCAACCAACTTGGCACGATCCTCGAGATCCGGGCACGCGCCGTATCCGAACGAGTAACGAGCGCCGCGGTACTCGAGGTCGAAGTAACCGGCGACCTCGGTGGGATCCTGTTCCGCGACGGTGTGACCCTCGGGAAGCACAAGCTCTTCACGAACGCGCCGATGCCAGTACTCGGCCAGAGATTCCGTGAGCTGGACGCCGATTCCGTGAACTTCGAGGTAGTCGCGGTACGAGTTCGACGCGAACAATTCGTTGGCGAAGTCCGCGATCGGCTGACCCATCGTCACCAGCTGGAACGGAAGAACGTCGACCTGACCGGTTGCCTCGGCGTCCTTGCGCGAGCGGACGAAGTCCGCAATGCACAGGAATCGATCGCGGTGCTGACGCGGATAGGTGAACCTGAACCGTTCGGGTGCATCCGGTTTGGGCTCGGTGAGCACGATGACGTCGTCGCCCTCCGAGATCGCCGGGAAGTACCCGTACACAACGGCGGCGTGCGCGAGGATGCCCTCGGACGTCAGCCGATCGAGCCAGTACCGAAGCCTCGGACGGCCTTCCGACTCGACCAGTTCCTCATATGTCGGACCGTCGCCCTTGCGCTGACCGCGCAGGCCCCACTGGCCGAGGAAGAGAGCGCGCTCGTCGAGCAGCCCCGAGTACTCGGACAGCGAGATTCCCTTGACGATGCGTGAGCCCCAGAACGGCGGTGTCGGTACCGCGATGTCGGTTGCGACATCGGAACGCTCCGGCAGGACGACGGGAACCGCTGCAGCTTTACGCTTTTCGGCAATGCGCTTGGAACGCTCGTGGCGGGCCTTACGCTCGGCAGCCTTCTCGCGAGCAGCGATGGCCTCCGGGCTGTCCGGCGCGGGGCCACCGCCACGCTTGGTCGTCATGATCTGGTCCATCAAGTTCAGACCCTCGAAGGCGTCGCGGGCATAGCTGACGTCGCCCTCGTACACCTCCTGCAGATCGTTCTCGACGTAGGAGCGCGTGAGCGCCGCACCACCGAGCAGAACCGGGAACTTCTCGGCCACTCCGCGTGCGTTGAGTTCCTGGAGGTTCTCCTTCATCACGACGGTGGACTTCACGAGCAGGCCGGACATGCCGATCACGTCGGCCTTCTTGTCCAACGCGACGTCGAGAATGGTCGCGATCGGCTGCTTGATGCCGATGTTGACGACCTCGTAGCCGTTGTTGCTCAAGATGATGTCGACCAGGTTCTTGCCGATGTCGTGAACGTCGCCCTTGACGGTCGCGATCACGATGCGACCCTTCCCGTCCTCGTCGCTCGCTTCCATGTGCGGTTCGAGGAAGGCCACGGCAGCCTTCATGACCTCGGCCGACTGCAACACGAACGGCAACTGCATCTGACCGGAGCCGAACAGCTCACCGACGGTCTTCATGCCCGACAGCAAGGTCTCGTTGATGATGGCCAGCGGCGGCTTGATCGTCATCGCCTCGGTGAGGTCGTCGTCGAGGCCGTTGCGCTCACCGTCGACGATGCGACGTTCGAGGCGTTCGAACAACGGAAGTCCGGCGAGTTCCTGTGCACGGGACTCACGTGCCGACGCAGCCGATACGCCCTCGAAGAGAGCCATCAGCTTCTGCAGCGGGTCGTAGCCCTCGCTGCGACGGTCGTAGACCAGGTCGAGTGCGGTTTCGCGCTGCTCGTCCGGAATACGGGCCATCGGCAGAATCTTGGACGCGTGAACGATCGCCGTGTCGAGTCCGGCCTCGGTGCACTCGTGCAGGAACACCGAGTTGAGGACCTGGCGAGCGGCCGGGTTCAAACCGAACGAAATGTTCGAGATACCCAGCGTGAAGTGCAGTTCCGGGTACGCAGCCTTGAGCTGACGGATCGCTTCGATGGTCTCGATGCCGTCGCGTCGCACCTCTTCCTGACCGGTGGAGATGGGGAAGGTCAAGGCGTCGACGATGATGTCGGACTCGGCGAGTCCCCAGTTTCCCTTGATGTCCTCGATCAGACGCTTGGCGATGGCCACCTTGGTCTCGGCCGTGCGTGCCTGGCCTTCTTCGTCGATGGTCAGGGCGACGACCGCCGCGCCGTGCTCCTTGACCAACGTCATGATCTTGTGAAAACGCGATTCAGGGCCGGCGCCGTCTTCGTAATTGACGGAGTTGACGGCGCAGCGGCCACCGAGGTGTTCGAGACCGGCCTGCAGCACGGCAGGCTCGGTGGAGTCGAGCATGATCGGCAGCGTCGATGAAGTCGCCAGACGACTGGCCAGTTCCGACATGTCGGCGGCACCGTCGCGGCCCACGTAGTCGACGTTGAGGTCGAGCATGTGTGCGCCGTCGCGAGTCTGGTCCTTGGCGATGTCCAGGCACTTCTGGTAGTCCGCGGAGAGCATTGCCTCGCGGAAAGCCTTGGAGCCGTTGGAGTTCGTGCGTTCACCGATCATCAGGATGCTGGCGTCCTGCTCGAACGGCACCGCCGAGTACAGCGAAGAGGTGCTCGGCTCGTGGATCGGAGTGCGCTGGGCCTTCTCGACCTGACGAACCGCGTCGGCGACGGCGCTGATGTGCTCGGGTGTCGTACCACAGCATCCACCGACGAGACCGAGTCCGAACTCGGAGACGAAACCACTGAGCGCTTCGGCCAATTCGTCGGCGGTCAGCGGGTACTCGGCCCCCTTGGGGCCGAGCTGCGGCAGACCGGCGTTGGGCATGACCGACACCGGCAGCGTCGAGTACTTGGAGAGATGTCGGAGATGTTCGCTCATCTCGGCCGGCCCCGTGGCGCAATTCAGGCCGATCATGTCGATCCCGAGAGGCTCGAGTGCCGTCAATGCTGCACCGATCTCACTACCCAGGAGCATCGTTCCGGTTGTCTCGACCGTCACGTGCGTGATGATCGGCAGCCGCAGTCCGAGTTGCTCCATCGCACGCTGACTGCCGAGGATCGCGGCCTTCACCTGAAGCAGGTCCTGGCAGGTTTCGACGAGGATGGCATCGGCGCCACCGTCGATCATGCCGAGCGCAGCTTCGGTGTACGCATCACGAAGGACTGCATACGGTGCGTGTCCGAGACTGGGGAGCTTGGTTCCCGGTCCCATCGAGCCGAGTACGAAACGGGCCATGCCGTCGCGGCCGGGTCCCATCTCGTCCGCTACTTCGCGGGCGAGAGCAGTGCCTTTTTCCGCGAGCTCGCGGATCCGGTGAGAGATGTCGTAGTCGGCGAGGTTGGGCAGGTTGCAACCGAAGGTGTTGGTCTCGACGGCATCGGCACCAGCGGCGAAGTACGCACGGTGGATGTCTTTGAGCACGTCGGGACGGGTGTCGTTGAGGATCTCATTGCACCCCTCGAGGCCGAGGAAGTCGTCCAGGGTGAGGTCCGCGGCCTGCAACATGGTGCCCATCGCTCCGTCGCCGATGACAACGCGCTGTTTCAGCGCATCAAGCAGGGCAGAGTTAAATGGGGCAGACATGCCGTCCAGAGTAGTGGGCGCACCGACAAGCTCTGGCCGTAGGCTGGGTGGGTGAGTCCAAGTGAGTTCCCCGTCACTCCCGACGGCCCGGTCGATTTCGACGATTCCGCGGCCTTCGAGAGTCCTGACGGCTTTGCCGTCGACAGCAGCGACCGCCTTGAAGGCGACATCCCTGTCCTTCGTGATCCCATCCTCGTTGCAGCTTTCGAGGGCTGGAACGACGCCGGTGACGCGGCCAGTGGTGCGGTCGAACATCTCGAGCTGATCTGGGACGCCCAGCCGCTCGCCGAACTCGATTCCGAGGACTACTACGACTATCAGGTCAACCGTCCCACGGTCCGTCAGGTCGACGGAGTGACCCGCGAAATCGTCTGGCCGGCAACACGTTTGTCGGTCTGTTCACCTCCGGGTAGTGAGAGCGACATCGTCCTGCTTCGCGGGATCGAACCCAACATGCGGTGGCGCAGTTTCTGCGAGGATCTGCTCGAGCTGATCGACCAACTGAACGTCAAGACCGTGGTCATCCTCGGCGCCCTGCTCGCCGACACTCCGCACACCCGCCCGGTACCGGTCACGGGCACGGCGTACAGCAGCGAATCCGCTGCACGATTCAACCTCGAACAGACCCGCTACGAAGGGCCGACGGGCATCACCGGAGTCCTTCAGGACGAGTGTGTTCGTGCTGGTGTACCCGCCATTTCGTTCTGGGCGGCGGTTCCGCACTACGTGTCGCAGCCACCCAACCCGAAGGCCACCGTGGCCCTCCTTCAACGGGTCGAGGATGTGCTCGACATCGAGGTCCCCCTCGGGGAACTCCCGGCTCAATCGGAGGATTGGGAGGAAGCGGTCAACGAAATGACCGCGGACGACGAGGAAATCGGCGAGTACGTGCGCACTCTCGAGGAACGGGGGGACGCCGAGACCGACATCAGTGAAGCGATCTCCAAGATCGACGGCGACGCCATCGCCGCGGAATTCGAGCGCTACCTCAGACGGCGAGGCCCCGGCAGCTTCGGACTGTGAGCAAGAACACCCCAGGAGGCGACGGCGGGAGTCCACAGCGTCCACTGCGCCTCCGGCTGCAACTGATCGCGCTGTACGCCGGCGGGTTCCTCGGCCCGTTCGGCGGCGGTGTGGTTGCTTCCATCCTCCCCGAGATCGGTGACGATCTCGGGGTCGGACCATCGGCGGCAGCCTCTTCGCTCACCGCGTACCTGCTCCCCTTCGCCGCTCTGATGTTGGTGTCGGGGACGCTCGGAACACGCTGGGGCAAAGTCCGGACGGTACGGATCGCATACGGGGTCTACGTTTTCGCGTCGTTGGCATGCTTCCTGGCCCCGACTCTCGAAATCTTTCTGGCCGCCCGGGTACTACAGGGCTCCGCGAACGCATTCACCACACCGCTACTGCTTGCCTCTCTGGCGGCCGCAACACCGCAGGCCCGACTGGGTCGGGCCCTCGGCGCCTTCGGTGCCTTCCAGGCCGCAGGGCAGTCGTCGGCTCCACTGATCGGCGGTCTGGCGGCTGAATTCGACTGGCGTCTTGCCTTTCTCGTCATTGCAGTGGTCGCAGGCATCCTGGGTGCCGTCGGACTCCCGAAGTCGGAAACACCGACAGCGACTGCTCCCGCACGCCTGCGTGATGCACTTCGCCCGGAAGTGCTCCGCATCGGCATCGCTGCACTGCTCGGCTGGGGCGCTCTCGGTGGGCTGAGCTTCCTGCTCGCCTTCCGCTTCGAAGACGAGTTCGGACTGTCCCCCACTGTCCGCGGCCTACTGCTCACCGTCTTCGGTGTGGCCGGCATCCTCTCGGCCCGGCGCATCGGAATCCTCATCGATCGCATCGGCGCACGTTCATCGGTGATGATCGGCGCCCTGGGCGGTGCTGTCCTGGTCTCCATCGTCGGCCTCGCCGGCCTAGTGCCTGTGATCGCGATCGCATGGTTTGTCGCAGGCGTCGCGAGCCAGTTCGTGCTGGTCGGCGTCAATGCGGCGGTACTCGGCTCCGAGGGGCCCAACCGCGGCGGCGCCGTGTCGGTCGTGCAAGCGATGCGCTTCGGCGGCGCTGCCCTCGCTCCCCTGGCGTTGACCCCGATCTACGACTCCTCGCCTGTCGCGAGCTTCCTGATCCCTGCACTACTGCTCGCCGTCGTCGCTCCCCTGGTCATGCCGAAGCAACGCTGATCGGTCTTTGCCATTTTCGGAATTCGAGTTGTGCGGACGGTGAAGTTCGCCGGTGAAAGTGACCACCGTTGTATGTGATGGCGCGACCGATCAATATTCGGAAAATCATGTGTTTCCGTCAACGACAGATATTGATACCATTGGAACATGAGCGAATCTGAGTCGGAACCGGAACGGCCGATCGACATTTTTCGGCGATCGGTTGCCGTCATCGAAGAAAATTTGCCTCCTACCTGGTCTTTGTCGACGCAGCGCTCCCCCGACCTGTCCGAGGCCCCGCTCCGACTCGACCTCCGCTCCCCTGACGGCGCGGTGGCCAAATTCGGCGTCTACGCCGCGCACGGTGTCCTGAGCAGCGACGTTCCCGGTATCGCCGATCGCTTCCCCACCGGTCAATCGGGCTTCGTGTGCGCAAAATATCTGTCCGAGCCCGTGCGCCGGCAGCTCGATTCCCACGCGATCTCGTACGCAGATGCCACGGGCAACGTGTCGTTGACCGCTGATCGACCCGCAGTCTGGGTGCGTGGACGCGGAGCCGACGCCGACCCGTGGCGGGGGCCCGGACGTCCTTCCGGACAGCTGACGGGCGATCCGTCAGCTCGCGTCGTGCGAGCGCTTGCCGATTTCGCGGCGCCGCTGGCGATCACTGCCTTGGTGCGCCTGGCCGGTGCGTCGACGGGAGCAACCTATCGGGTGGTTCAGACACTGTCGGATCGTGAACTGGTGACCAGGCTCCCCCGCGGTGGGATCGGCGACGTCCGATGGCCGAAGATGCTTCGGGAATGGGCAGCTGAAGCCGGCGCCAAAGCGCCGACGCCTCACGGCTTTCACGCACCGGACGGTCTGGAGGCTCTCTTCGATCAACTGCGTCAACTCAGCGGTCACATCTATGCCGGTACCGCTTCGGTGGCCGCTGCGCCCTTTGCTCGGTATGCGCCCACCCGACGTGCTCACTTCCATGCCGACAACGTCGATCAGTTCGCCGACGCTCTCGGCCTGCGGCGAGTGGAATCCGGCGGTGACGTGTGGATCACCGCTCCCCTCTCACCGTCCGCGTTCGACCGATTGCTCACTCGCGACGGCATTCGCATCGTCGCACCCAGCCAGGCGTTCGCCGATCTGCTGGTCGGTCCGGACTCCGACGAGGCGGCAGCCGAGCACCTGCTCACATGGATGATCGAGAACGAATCGCAGTGGCGACGCGCCGCATCCCCTGCTACGGATCGCCCGTAGGAAAAAGAGGGGCCGTCTCTCGCCTACCCTGTCATGGTGGAAGAAACGAGTGCGCCCGATTACGCCGCGTACGCCGACACCAATCGACTGAAGCTGTTTTCGTTCACGATCGCGGAAAAACGGGCCGAGTACCTCTGGGTGCTCCGCGCCTTCGACCATGCTCGCGCCAACTACACAGTGCTGCTGCATGCCGGAACCGTCGCGCAAATCCTCGAGAAGATCGGTGGCTCGGATCCGGCGGCCGATCTGTCGGCGGCGGAGGTCACTCCCCTGTTGGATCAGCTTCACGTCTGGGAGATCCTCGAGCGCAGCTACGACGGCACTCGCGCGGCCACGCTGGCCGAGTACCGTAATCGCCACTTCGTCTACCAGTTCGGTCAGGCCGGATATCAGGTCTATCGATCGGTCGAGGACGTTCTTGCCGCCCGCCTGGACTCGGCGTCGCTTTCGCGTCTCGCCTTGGCGGATCTGCTCGCAGACATGTCCGAACTTGCCGAAGCCAACCGCAGTTCCGACGGCGACCTGATCTTCCGCAAGCTCAAGCGCCTGGACTCGACGCTCTCCGACATGGCTGATCGAGCCGCGCACTTCTATCTGACACTGGGCGACCTGGTACGTACCACGGAGATCACTCCGCAGGCTTTCCTCACGCACAAGGACGCTCTGCTGACTCACATGCGCGAGTTCAGTTCCGACCTGGCGCGCTACGCCCCCAAGCTCAAGGAAGCGATCGAGCACGTCGAATCCACCGGTGTCGATCGCATGATCCTCCTCGCCGCGGCCAGTGACGAGCGGGTGTTCGTCCCGATCACCGAACGTGAAGACGACTGGGCGGCGCGGTGGCGAGGATTGACCGCCTGGTTCGTCTCCGCGGAATCGGGGATCAGCGAGTCCGAACGCCTCCGTGAGGGCACGATGAGTGCGATCGCCGCGGTTCTGGCCCTCCTTCGCCGCGTCACGGAGACCCGTCGCGGCGGCGTCAGCCGCGAGAGCCAGCTCCGGCACCTCGCCGGCTGGTTTGCCGCCACGCCGTCCGAAGACGCAGCTCATGCTCTGTTCCAGGCAGTGTTCGACCTCGGCCGTCCACGCCATCTCTCGATGGTGCATCCGGACGCCGACATCATTTCTCACTCGCGTTCGTGGTGGGAGGCGCCGCCGGTGGAGATCGCACGAACCCTCGCCGAAACCGGCCGTCCGCCCTCACCCGGATTGCCGAGCAAGGTCGCCCGCAACGACGGCAGCATCCGCCGACTGCGCGAAGAGCAGTTGGCGGCGCAACGTACCCGCAGCGCCGCCGCGCAATCTCTCGCGTTGAACGGTGTCTATCAGCGTGAACTCAACGAGCAGGAGACCGAAGTTTTGCTGAGTCTGCTCAATGCAGCATTGACCGCGCGTGTTCCGGTGGTGGGACGCGTCAAGAGCTCCACCGGTAGCGAGAACGGGGTGAAGCTGACACTGAGTCCCTCGGACGGTTCGACCACCATCAAGACCGCCCGCGGGCGTATGCATCTCGACGGTATCGAGGTCAGTGTTCGATGAGAGCTCGCGAGATCACGCCCCTTGCCCTCGATTCGTACCAACGCGCGGCGCGCGTCATTCTGTCCAACCACCTGATCACCTCGACGTATCCGGATCGAATTGCGTTGCCGCTCTTGCGCCGTTGGGCCACCGAGCTGCGAGACGACCTACTGGAACTGTTCGGCTACCGCCTCGAGGTGACAGAGACCACCGCGCGCCTGTTCACGGTGTCGGATCGACTCAACCCGTCGGCACCGGCCCGGACTGCCTCCGAGCGAACCTTCGATCGCACGCGCTACGCGTACCTGGCGTTGTGCCTGGCCGCGTTGGGCCGCGCCGGAAACCAGATCACGTTGTCGGAGTTGGCCGATCACGTCGCGGCCGACGCCGCGCAGGTGGACGGCGTCGAACTGTCCACCGATCGTGCGTCGGACCGCGACGCGTTCGTCGACGCCGTCGGT
Source organism: Rhodococcus sp. IC4_135 (assembly GCF_011602025.1). Classification (NCBI taxonomy): domain Bacteria; kingdom Bacillati; phylum Actinomycetota; class Actinomycetes; order Mycobacteriales; family Nocardiaceae; genus Rhodococcus; species Rhodococcus sp. IC4_135. The sequence goes on along the minus strand of NZ_JAAOLG010000004.1, from coordinate 91,881 downwards.
TGGCTCGGCGTCAGGGGCGCCATCGCCCTGGCCGACGGTGACGCTAACGGCTGGGCGTCCAATCCCGAAGCGGGCGAAGCGCTTTACGACATCGATCGTTCCGTCGTCGTCGCCCTCTTCCGTCCGCCGCGTGCCCTGCAGCACCTGCACTCCATTCGAGGACTGTTGGCCGCCGAGACCTCGAGTGCCTCTGAGGACGACGGAATTCCCGTGGACGCGAAGGAGATCGGCCGCCGGGTCCGCCGGGCTCTCGTCGAGCGGCCGGTCGTACTGGCCGGCGAACTCGATCAGCACGAGTTGATCGCGTTGGCGCAGCCCAAGACCGCGTCGGAGGTCGAACTCCTGACGGGGTTGGTGGCCGAGCGCCGTGCCGAGGGGATCGCGATGATCGATCCCACCGGTCGCCTCTCCGACGTCCGCTTCCCGAGTACCGGAACGATCGCTCAGGTGGCGCTACTCCTCGCCGGCGAGATTGCCGACCGTGTACTCGACGTCGACGCTCCCGAACTGCCGAAACTCCCGATACCGCACGTGTCGGACGATCACCTCATCGAACAACTCGATGCCGCCATCCCCGAGGCCGGGATCTTCGAAGACCTCGCAGACGAGGACGACGAATTCGCGCTGCCTGCCGGCGAACCGGCCGAGCCACCGGAACCCGTCACGTACCCGAAAATCGACGACGACTGGCTCGCCGACAAGGTCACCGAGTTGGTGGATCAGTTCGGACGAACTTTCGCGGCGCAGTGGCAGGCCGATCACAACGGACTGCGCAAGCAGGCCCTCGGATTGTTGCAGCGCCTACGCCTGACGCACGCGGTCGACGGCGGAGTACTGGTGTTGCCCGTGCTGGCCCGGTACCGAGACGTCGTGGTCTCCGTGCGTGAAAGAGACCCTCACATCGATTTCGCGGTGGACAACTCCGCACCGGATCCGGTCGACGAGTTCGGCCCCGGATCTTCCCCCAACGGCGAACTATCAGAGGTAGAGAACGTATGAGCAACGCCCGCTTCCGACCTACTCGGGCTGGAATCATCAACCTCTGGGACTACCGCGACCAAGAGTTCTCGTTCGCCGACGGTCGACTGGTTCTACGAGGGCCCAACGGATCCGGTAAGACCAAGGCCCTCGAGGTCTTGTTCCCGTTCGTCTTCGACGGTCGCATCGAACCGCGGCGCCTCAACCCGTTCGCCGGTGAAGAGCGCACGATGAAGTCCAACCTGCTCTACCGGGGCCAGGACAGCGCGCACTCGTACGTGTGGATGGAGTTCTGCCGCGGCTCCCTCGAAGATCCCGAGTCGGTGACCGTGGGCATCGGCATGCGTGCAACCCGCACCAACGACAAAGTCACTCGCTGGTACTTCGTCGCCGACGGCCGCGTCGGAGTCGACTTCTCGCTGATCGGCAACGACGATCGCCCTCTCACCAAGAAGCAGTTGGCCGAACAACTCGGCAGCGATTCCATCACCGACCGTCCCCTCGACTACCGCACCGCGATCGACGCGCGAATGTTCGGTCTCGGAGTGCAGCGCTACGACCAGCTGATCAATCTCATTCTCACGCTTCGCCGTCCCCAGCTCGCGAAGAACCTAGATCCGAAGGGACTTTCGCAAGCGCTCACCGACGGCCTCCGTCCACTCGACGACCAACTCGTCCTCGAAGCTGCACGTTCGTTCAGCGACATGGAGGAGGTCGGCCGCGCGCTCGAGGGACTCGCGGCCGCCGATCAGGCAGCACAGAGTTTCATCGGGGTCTACACCAAGTACCTGCGTCAGCAGTCGCGCGGAGAGATCGAACAGGTCAGCACCCGCCTCGCAGCGGTCACCAGAGGTGTTGCCGCCATGGACGAGTCGTCACTCGCCCAGACCCGCAGCCGTGAGGCACGCGCAGCAGCCGAGGAGCGCTTCAACCAGGCCGAACAGGCACTCGAGAATGCGCGCGCCAATGTCGAAGCGTTGCAACGCTCGAGCGCCTACGAAGGCAAACAGCAACTCGACGATCTCGCCCAGGCGGTCGCGACGCTCAAGCTCTCGACCGAGCAGCAGGCAGACAAGTCGCGGAAAGCGCAGGCCGCACTCGCACAGCGCGGCGACGAAGCCGACAAGGCCGCATCGTCGGTCAAGCGTGCGGCCGAAGCACTCTCACGCGCCGAGGACGAACTGCAGGCAGCCGCCGAGGACGCCGGCATCGTCTGGACTCCCCTACCCGACGGCTCACGCAGCGACCAGATCACGGCAGCCGTCCGTGGACATGCCGAAGAGCGTGACGGGGACGTACGCGTCGTCCGCGCCGCTCTGGCGACCGTCGAGAAGGCTGCGACCGAACGCTCCCGGGCCGAAAACAGCTCGCGCCGTGGACAAGAGCTGCTCGAAGCGTCCAAGGCCGCTGTGCTCGAGGGCGAAGCTGCCGTGGAACTCGCGCGCAGTCAGTGCGCCAGCGGGCTGCGCGCGTGGTGGACCGATCACTCTTCGTTGTTCTCAGCTGTCGGCGCAGACACGTCGCTGTTCGAGGCTCTCGACGCGGCGCTCGCCGAAGTCGGCGACGAGGACGCTCCGGCGTTGTCCGCAGTGCTCGCCGAGCACACCGAGGCCGGCACCGAGACGCTGCGCGAGCGACGTCGTGAGGCCGAAGCTGAAATATCTGCATCACACGCCTCGATCGCGGCTCTGAAATCCGAGCGCAAGGCCGTCTCGGCGGAACACGACGACGCTCCGCCTGCCTTCCACGCACGTACCGACAACCGCAGTGACCTGGGTGGTGCACCGCTGTGGCAGCTGGTGCGCTTCGCCGACTCCGTCGAACCGGACGTGGCCACGGGAATCGAATCCGCACTCCAGGCGGCAAATCTGCTGGACGGCTGGGTCTGCCCGGATGAGACGATTCCCGAGCACGTCAGTGAGCAGTTCCTGACGGCTCTTCCGGTCAAGCAGCGCCCGAAGGGACGCACGCTGGCCGACGTCCTCGAGGTCGAAGGCAATGCCGACGTACCCGACGCTCGGGTACAGGACATTCTCGCGTCGATCAGTCTCGTCGAGGCACCGGGCGACACGGACGCAAGCGTCGCGATCGGCGTCGACGGCAGCTTCTGGCAAGGCGTCTCGCGCGGCCGGCACGTCAAGGCCGACGCCGAGTACATCGGCACGACAGCGCGGGCGCGTCGACGCGAAGCTCGGATCACCGAGATCGATGCGGCTCTGGAAGTACTTGCCGCGGCAGTCGATACGGCCAAGGCACTGGTAGCGCAGACCACCGAGCAGCTGAGTCGGATCAACTCTGCGGCAAAGGAATTGCCGAAGACAGGTTCGATCCTGCGCGCACTCAAGACCGTCACCGAATCCGCCGGAGCACTCCGCACTCGCTCGGAGGCCACGGAAACGGCACAACGCGAACTCGATGCGGCGATCGCCGATCTCGCGGCGAAGGAAAAGCAACTCCGAGCGACGGCGTCGCAGCACCGGACCCCGCACGTCGGCCGTGAACTCGACTCCCTCGCCGCCGCCATCCGTCATTTCGAGAAGCAGGGCGAACTGGCACTGCGCTGCCGACGCGAGCATGCCAAGGAAGTCGAACTCGAACGCGAGTCCCGCGACCGACTCGACGAATCACGTGCCAATGCCGAGGAATTCGCCGAGGAAGCCGCCATCGCCGAGGAGAGTCTGCTCCAGCAGGTGCAGCGTCTCGAGACACTGCGCGACACCCTCGGTGCGAGCGCCGAGCAGATCGATCTGGACCTGGCAAAAGCCCGCGCGAAGATCGAGGAATGCAAGGTCGAGCAGCGTGCAGCGCGAAAGGCGTACGACGCCGCGGTGCTCCAGATCGGCACAGCCGAGGGTGCGTACAACACCGCTGTCGAGACGCTTCGACACACCCTGACCGAAACCCGCAGTGATGCAGAGCGACTCGCACCCTATGCTCGTCCGGATCTACTCGAGTTGTTGGGCGTCAAGGAACATCTGAGCTGGCCGGCAAGTTCGGCGGCGTGGATGAGCCCCGATCAGTTGGTCTACCGCATCCAGAACGAAGATCGCAGTGAGGACGCGGCCCACCCGCCGGTCCTGCCCGAAGACGTCGACAAGTTGTACCGAGCGCTCGAGGCTGCGACCTCGGCGGTACGCGTCACCGACGGCGCCCGCAAGGCAACCCGCACGGCACTGACCTCGGCGTTGCAGGACTTCGACGCCCAACTCGCAGCGGCCGGACAGGACTACCGTCTGCAGTGGGATGCACCGGACGGACTGACCGTCGTACGAGTGCAGGATGATCAGGGCTATTCGTCGATCGGTGAATTCGCAACGCGGATCCACGATGCTCGCGGCGATCAGGAGCAGTTGCTCACCGAATCCGAACGTCGCATTCTCGAAGATGCTCTGCTGACCGGTTTGGCTCAGCAGATTCACGAGCGCACAGTCGACGCGCGCGAGTTGATCGCTCAAATGGGCACCGAGATGCGTGAGCGTCGTATGTCCTCGGGCAACACCATCGGCGTTCACTGGGTGCTCGCCGACAATCTCGACGACAGCTCGCGGGCGATCTCCAAGCTGCTGGATCGAGATGCGTCGGCCCTCGGCGTCGACGAACTGGCCACTCTGCGAGCACATTTCGCGACCCAGATCCGCACCGCCCGCGCCGCGCATCCCGAGCGTTCGTACCCGGAGATCCTGTCGTCGGCGCTCGACTACCGCCAGTGGCGCGTGTTCTCGTTCACCCTCATCAGCGGTGAGGGCAAGGAGGACCGGCTGACCGTTGCGCGACACAGCGCACTGTCCGGTGGCGAGCAGTCGGTTTCACTGCACCTTCCGCTCTTCGCCGCGGCGCACGTCATGCTGGACTCGGCTGACCCGCACGCCCCGCGTCTGCTGGCACTGGACGAGGCTTTCGCCGGTGTCGACGACAACGGTCGCAGCGAACTGCTCGGTTTGAGCGTTCAGTTCGACCTGGATCTCTTCATGACCGGCTACGACCTGTGGATCACGTACGCGGACGTCCCGGGGTGTGCTCACTACGATCTCGCGCACTCCACGGCCGAGCAGGCAGTCAGCGCGGCGCTGCTGGTGTGGTCGAACGGTGAGCTGCTCGCCGAGCACGACGGAACCGATCTGGCGAGGGCGTTGGGCTCGCCGCTGCGGCGCCGGGTGCCCACACCAGCCGAAGGTGCGCTGGACTACGCCTAGAGACTGCTGTGCGCCTTTATTAACCGCGGGCGGTTAACAAAGGCGCACAGCAGGGGTTCAGCGAAGCGAAATACCCAGCAAAGCGTCGACGGCATCGGCGAACTCGCCGGGTGCCTGCGCGTCGGATCCGCCGCCCTCGATTGCTCGGCGTGCCCAGCCGTCGAGCGCGTCGAGCGCCTTCGGGGTGTCGAGGTCGTCGGCCAGGTGCTGACGCAACCGTGCGACGGTGTCGGTGGCGGACGGCGCGGAACCGAGGGCGGCCGCCTCCCGCCACAGCTTCAGACGTGACTGCGCCTCCTCGAGGACCTGTTCGGTCCAGGCGCGATCCTGGCGGTAGTGACCGGAGAGCAGTCCGAGGCGGATCGCTGCGGGGTCCACCCCTTCGCCGCGCAGCTTGGAGACGAAGACCAGGTTCCCGCGGCTCTTCGACATCTTCTCGCCGTCGAGGCCGATCATGCCGGTATGTACGTAGTGCCGCGCGAAACGGCGATCACCCGTTGCCGATTCCGCATGTGCAGCCGAGAACTCGTGGTGCGGGAAGATCAGGTCGCTGCCGCCGCCCTGGACGTCGAATCCGGAGCCGATGCGATTGAGCGCAATGGCAGCGCATTCGATGTGCCAACCGGGGCGTCCCGGCCCGAAGGGTGAGGGCCACGAGGGCTCGCCCGGACGCTCGGCACGCCAGACGAGTGCATCGAGCGGATTGCGCTTTCCGACGCGATCGGGATCTCCGCCGCGTTCGGCGAAGAACTTCTCCATCGTCGCGCGGTCGTACCCCGACTCGTAACCGAACTGCTCGGTCGCGTCGGCGCGGAAGTAGACGTCGGGGAACTCGGCGTCGTCGACGATGTATGCGGCGCCGGAGGCCACGAACTTCTCCACCAACTCGACTACTTCGTTCACCGATTCGACGGCGCCGATGTAGTCCTTAGGCGGAAGCACGCGCAGCGCTTCCATGTCCTCGCGGAAGAGGGCCGTCTCACGCATGCCGAGGACGATCCAGTCCTCGCCGTCGCGGTTGGCGCGCTCGAACAGCGGGTCGTCCACGTCAGTCACGTTCTGGACGTAGTGAACGTCGTGTCCGGCGTCGCGCCACATGCGGTTCACGAGGTCGAACGTGAGGTACGTGGCCGCGTGGCCGAGGTGGGTGGCGTCGTACGGGGTGATGCCGCAGACGTACATCGTCGCCTTCTTGCCCGGCGTGACGGGGCGAACCTGACGGTCGGCTGTGTCGTACAGCCGCAACGGCGGCCCCTGACCGGGAACGGACGGGAGTGCGGTATCGGACCAAGACTGCATGCTGCCGAGCCTAGTGGAGACTGCTCTGGGGCTGGGAAGGTGCTGGCTGATCCTGCTCCGGTTCGGGCGTCGACGCGAGCTTGCTCGGCCACCAGATCTTCTGACCGATGTCGTAGGTCAAGGCCGGGACCAGCAAGGATCGGACGATCAGGGCGTCGAGTAGGACACCGAACGCCACGATGAACGCGATCTGTGCGAGGAACAACAGCGGGATCACCGCCAACGCCGAGAAGGTTGCTGCCAGAACAACTCCGGCAGAGGTGATCACTCCACCGGTCACGGTGAGTCCCCTCAGCGCACCCGCCCGAGTGCCGATCTTCAGCGCTTCCTCACGCACCCTCGTCATGAGGAAGATGTTGTAGTCGATTCCCAGCGCCACGAGGAACACGAACGCAAACAGCGGGACCACCGGATCCGCGCCCGGGAAGCCGAAGATATGGTCGAACACCAGCGACGAAATGCCCAGTGTCGCAGCAAACGAGAGCACAACGGTGCCCATGAGGAGCAGCGGTGCGAGCAGCGAGCGCAGCAGGAGCGAGAGAATCACGAACACCACGATGATCACCACGGGAATGATCAGTGTCCGGTCCCGCGTCGAGGTGGTCTTGGTGTCGAGGTCGGTCGCGGTCACACCGCCCACCAACGCATCGGCACCGTCGACGGCGTGAACTGCATCACGTAGCCGAACAATCGTGTCTTCGGCCGCGAGCGAATCGGCAGCGTCAGTCAGCGTCGCCTGCAGGGAGACTCGTCCGTCGACCACCAGAGGTGCTCCCCCGTTCTGGACAACACTCACATCGCTGACACCTTCGACGCGACTCGCTTCGACGACGGCATCGGCGTGGCCGGCATTGGCGATCACCACCGCGGGCGACCCGGAACCCGCGTCGAAGTGCTCACCGAGAATCTCCTGGCCTGCAACCGAATCGACGTCGAGCAAGAAGATGTCGGACGAAGAGACACCGCTGGCTTTGAACTGCGGCATCATCAGCGCGAAGATCACAAGCACCAGCGTCGACGCCACCCAGAAGCGGCGCGGATGCCGACCGATTCGAGCAGCGAGCCCGGCCCAGAACCGGTGATCGCTCGCCTCGTCGTGGTGCTCGCGGTCGGCGTCGAACTTCGGTGTGGTCGGCCAGTACGCCGTCCTCCCGAACAGAACGAGGACAGCAGGTAGGAACGTCATCGATGCGAGGAAGGACGCGGCGATGCCGATGGCGGCCACCGGACCGAGTCCGCGGTTCGAGTTCAGGTCGGAGAGCAACAGGCACAGAACGCCCGCGATGACCGTTCCGGCAGATGCTGCAACTGGTTCGAGCGTCGCGCGCCACGCAGTGCGCATTGCTGCGTACTTGTCCTTCTCGATCCGCAGTTCCTCCCGGTAGCGAGAGACCAGAAGTAGCGCGTAGTCGGTGGCGGCACCGAACACGAGGATGAACAGGATGCCCTGGCTCTGACCGTTCAGTGCGATGACGTCCGCGTCGGCGAGCAGATACACGAGCAAGCTCGACAATCCGAGCGCGAAGATCGCCGAGAAGATCACCACGAACGGCAGGATCGGGCTCCGGTAGACGACGATCAGGATCAGGATCACGACGGATCCGGCAACTAACAACAGCAGTCCGTCGATACCGGCGAATGCCGCCGACAGATCCGCAACCTGCCCGGCGGGACCGGTGACCTTGACTGTCAGTCCGTCGGGGCTCGACTCCAGCGCCGCGCGCAGCGCTTTCACGCTGTCCTTGACCTCGAGGGTGCTGTCGACGGGCAGGAACATCTGGAGCGCCTGCCCGTCGGCCGACGGGATCGGCGGCGATGCGGCGTCTCCGAATCCCTCGGTACCGACAAACGAATCGACGGCCTCGGACAGGAAGGTGGAGTCGGTGGGCTCGAGTCCTCCGGATCGTTCCGCCACGACGATGGCCGGCACGAAACGTGTGTCCGTGAAGCTCTCTTGAAGCTTCGCCACCTCGGTGGCTTCGGCCGAGGCCGGCAGGAACGACGTGTTGTCGTTCTGCTGCACCGTGCTGAGCTTTCCGGCGAACGGCCCGCCGAATCCTCCGATGGCCAGCCAGCCGATCACGAGGAGAGCTGGCACAATCCATCGAAGGCGACGAACAGGACGATTTTGTACTGGTGTGCTCACTGGGTCTCCAGGGATCGGCAGCAGAGAGGGCTTGCCGACTATTTTGTTCAGCATGCTGAGTAATTGCAAACGGAAGGCACGAACATGAGTAGCGACGGCCTGGACGACTGGCCAACCGGCCGACTGTTGTCCACCGCTGCGCGCCTGGTAGAGCACTCGTGGGAGAAGGTTCTGCGGTCTCAGGACATGACGCACGCCGGACTGATCGTGCTCCACTCCATCGCCGGTGGACCCGCGTCGCAACGCGACATCGCAAAGAATGCCCGAGTAACCGATCAAACGATGAGCCGCACCATCGATCGCCTCGAACGAGCGGGTTACGTCACCCGAGACACCGATCCGCGCGACGAACGTCGGCGCGTGATCGCGATAACCGACGCCGGACGACTCACCTACGAGCGACTGCTCACGCTCGAGAAGGAAGACGCCGCATTGACCGTCGGTGTCGGGGACGTCGCCGCGCTGCGCGAACAACTACTGCGGTTGGTTCGCTCGCCCGGATTGAAGACGGCAACTCGCGAACAGCAAGAACCTGCGCGCGAGTAGAAAGCGCGGCTAGAAAGCCGGCCAGGGAATCGTTCGATGGCCGTTCGGTTCGGGCATCACCGCGGACTCGGCGAACTGCATCGCCCGCACGGCCAAGGCCACGACTTCTTCTTCGGTGATCAGTTCGGACAACTCGTCCCCGAGATCCCCGTCGAGGGTTGTCGCGAATTCGGCGACGTCGGCGATCAAGGCACCGGGTACGGGCTGGCCGGCCCAGCCCCACAACACGGTCCGCAACTTGTTCTCCGAGTGAAGACAAATTCCGTGATCAACTCCGTACACCGAGCCGTCGACGCCTTCGAGCGCGTGACCACCTTTGCGGTCGGCATTGTTGATGAGGACGTCCAGAACGGCCATTCGCTGCAGCCGTGGATCGTCCGCATGGATCAGCGAGACGGGTTCGCCCTCCGAGTCGAAGGCCTGCAGGACCTCGAACCACCCGGGCGGAACATTGCCGGGACTGCACAGGTCGACCATCTCGAGTCCGCCAGATCCGTCCGCACGGCGATCGACGGTGTCGATCCATCGCTGCACCATTCCCGGCCCGAAAGGCCCGTCCCGCAACACTGTTCGCGGAATCACACCCCAGCCCAGCGCCTCGGACACCCGGTACGACGCGACCTCACGCCCCGCCAGAGTGCCGTCCGGGAAGTCCCACAGGGGACGCTCCCCACGCACCGGCTTGTAGACCACACGGGTGGACTGCTCCCCCAGAGTCGACTCGCACACCAGCGTGGCGTTGCTCGCTGTCGTGATCTGACCGATGAGCGTCAGATCACCCTCGAGCAGAACGTCCGGCACACCAGGTTCGGACACGACGTCAGACCTCGTCGTCGTCTGCGTCGTCGATCGCAAAACCGAAGGACTCGCCGCGACGGTATCCGTTGGTGCGGATGCACACGTGTCCCTCGGGCGCCAACGGTTCACCACACAGCGGGCACGGAGCGCGTCCCGCCGCGATGACGCGCTCGGACCGCAGCGAGAATTCACGCGCTTGCTCCGGGGTCAGGAACACACGGACAGCGTCCGGACCGTCGTCGGCGTCGTCGAGGACAACCGATTCGTCGAACTCCGTCTCACTGACGGCAAGCAGCTCCACGACGACCGCACCGGCATCGGCGTCCCAACCGAGCCCCATCGTGCCGACCCGGAACTCCGCGTCCAGCGGAGTGACCAGTGGGCTGAGATCGGAGACGTCGTCGGCCTGCGGCGGAACCTCGGTACCGAAGCGTCGATGCACCTCTTCGAGGAGAAGGCCCATGCGATCGGCGAGGACCTGAACCTGCTGCTTCTCGAGCAGCACGCTCACCACCCGTGATTCGTGCACGGCCTGGAGATAGAAAGACCTGTCACCGGGTTCGCCCACCGTTCCTGCGACAAATCGGTCAGGAGTGCGAAATACGTGAATCGCGCGCGACATTGCACCTCCTCGAGTTCGAGCAGAACATCACTGAATACCCATTATCCGTCACAGCTCACGCACCGACCTCTCCGCCGGGGACTGACTCCTGTGCGGGAGCCGAACCGTTGGTCGCGGCCTTCGCTGCACCGATCGCGGCGAGCACGTCTCCGGTGTCGTTGACTCGCAGAACGAACGGCAGTGTGGCCGTGTAGCGAATCACGCTGACCGAGGCGGGCTCGGCGACGATGCGCTGGAACGAATCGAGGTGCATCGCAAACGCGTCGGCGAGAACCGATTTGATGACGTCACCGTGCGTGCACGCGATCCAGACGACGTCCTTGCCGTGTTCTTCGGCCAGCCGTGCGTCGTGCTCTCGGATCGCGGCGACGGCTCGCGCCTGTACCTGAGCGAGCCCTTCACCCCCGGGAAACACTGCACCGGAAGCGTGGCGCTGCACCACTTTCCAGAGCGGTTCTTCCAACAACTCCTTGAGCGGGCGACCCGTCCAGTCGCCGTAATCGACCTCGATGAGGCGATCCTCGACGACCGGTGTCAGACCACGGTCGACGGCAATGGGGCCGACCGTCTGCTCGCATCGCAACAGCGGCGAGCGGACGATCTCCGCGATGTCCAGACCGACCAGCCGATCGACGACGCCTTCGGCTTGTTTCCGGCCGTGGTCGTCGAGTTCCACACCCGGCGTTCGACCGGCCAGGGTATGGGCAGTGTTGGACGTCGACCGCCCGTGCCGCAGTAGGACAACTGTCATTCCACAACCCTAATGGGGCGGTGGCCTGACGGACGGGTGGTCGACGTCGAAACGGGCTCTATGTCGCGGACACGACCCCTGTGGCCAGCAGCGCAAGGACGACTACGCCGAGAGCGATTCTGTATCCGACGAACCAGTACATGGAGTGATCGACAACAAATCGAAGCAGCCAGGCGATCGCTGCGTAACCGACCGCGAAGGCGATGACCGTTGCCACCAGCAACTGCGGACCGCTCGCGTTCAGACCCTCACCGGCCGGCTCGAAGGCATCCGGGAGGCTGAACAAACCGGAAGCGAGAACCGCGGGAATCGCCAGCAGGAAGGAGTAGCGTGCCGCAGCCTCGCGGGTGAGCCCGAGGAAGAGACCGGCACTGATCGTGCCACCCGAACGTGAGACACCAGGGATGAGCGCGAGCGCCTGAGCCGAACCCATGATGATGCCGTCGCGCGCCGTGAGCGATTCGATCGGACGCGTCTTGCGTCCGTAGTACTCGGCAGCGGCGATGACGAGTGCGAACACGATCAGCATCGTGGCAATCAGCCACAAATTGCGTGCGCCGGTACGGATCTGGTCTTTGAAGAAGAACCCGAGGATGCCGACCGGGATGGTGCCGATGATGACGTACCAGCCCATCCGGTAATCGAGATCTCCCCGGTGCTCGGCGTTGAACACACCCCGGAACCAGGCAGTGATGATCCTCACGATGTCGCGCGCGAAGTAGATCAGGACCGCCAACTCGGTGCCGAGCTGCGTCACCGCGGTGAACGACGCACCGGCGTCACTGCCGAAGAATATCTCCGACACGATTCGCAAATGTCCGGAAGACGAGATGGGCAGGAACTCGGTCAATCCCTGCACGAGGCCCAGGATCACGGCCTGGAGCCAGGTCATCGCTTCGCCCATCACTCACCGATCCCGGCTGATTCGAATGGGGTTACTGCACACAGGTTTCGTGTGTCGGGTTCACGTTTCACCGGCGCCACGCTACCGGGGCCCACCGTGCCGCGCCGCGCCCGGCACGTCCGTGTCCGAATACCCCGACTCGAGGCGAGCGCCCACTAGTCTGCACGTGGTGAGATCTCTCGGGTGCCGCACTTGCGCACACGAGTCGGGCGCGAGATGCAGGCGGTTATGAAGCACAGATCTGTCGGAACGAGCGGACTTCGGGTCTCGCGACTTGGGCTCGGCACACTGACATGGGGACGCGACACGGACGGCGACGAGGCCGCTGCGCAGCTACTCGCGTTCGCCGAGGCCGGCGGAACCCTGGTCGACACCTCGCCCGCGTACGGCGCCGGTGCGGCGCAACGGATCCTCGCCGAGTTGCTCGACGACGTCGTTCCACGTGACGAACTCATCATCAGCTCGAGCGCCGGCATCGATCCCACTCCGATCGGCACCGACCGCGTCGACTGCTCGCGGCGAGGATTGCTCCGCCAGCTCGACGCGACTCTTCGTGAACTCGGAACCGACTTCCTCGACATGTGGCAGGTCGCAACCTGGGATCCGCTCACGCCTGTCGACGAGGTTGCAGCAACCCTCGACTACGCGGTCTCGAGCGGCAAGGTGCGGTATGTCGGAGTGCGCGGCTACCTCGGCTGGCAGCTCGCAACGGCCGTCGGAGCCGGTGGCGCAACAACGCTCGCCGCGACGCAGGCCGAGTACTCGTTGCTGGCGCGCGGCGTCGAGGAAGAATTGTTCGCAGCGGCGGCCCATCACGGCGTCGGAGTGTTCGCCGCAGTACCCCTCGCGGGCGGCGTTCTGACCGGCAAGTACCGCGACGGCATTCCCGTCGATTCCCGCGGCGCCGACGAGGCACATTCACAGGACGTGCAGAGCTATCTGACCGATTCCTCGATCCGGGTGGTCGACGCAGTCGTTACCGCCGCCGACGGTCTGGGTACTTCTCCACTGGCGGTGGCACTGGCCTGGGCACGCGATCGTGCCGGGGTGGCCAGCGCCGTCGTCGGTACGCGTGATCTCGCCCAGTTGACAGGAGTACTGGCAACCGAAGAATTGGAACTGCCGAAAGCGATTGCCGCGGCTCTCGACGACGTGAGCGCTTAGTTCGTCCCGCTGATCGAAATACCGGAGGTATCGTCTTGGCGAGGGCAGGCTAACCTAGTAGGCAACGCTTGACTACAGCCTCAGGAGAATCAATGACCACGCTCGACGTAGACAGCCTTTCCGCAGACGCAGGCCCCGCCTTCTCCGAACGAATCAAGACCGAGACGGACGCAGCACACCGCGAGACGGAGCAGTCGCGATTCGTAGGCGCGCTTCTCGGCGGTGAGCTGACCACGGCTGGCTACGCCGCTCTTCTGGGACAGACGTACCTCGTCTACACGAGCCTCGAAGAGGCCGGCCGCACACACGCCGACAACGAGTTGGTCGCTCCGTTCCTGTCCGAGGATCTGTTGCGGGTGGCTTCGCTCGAAGCCGATCTCGAGTTCCTCGGCGGACCGAACTGGCGCGACGAACTCGTGGCCTTGCCGGCAACCGAGCGTTACATCGCCCGCCTGAAGGAGGTGGCGTTCGACTGGCCTGCCGGCTTCGTCGCACATCACTACCTGCGATACATGGGTGACCTCTCGGGCGGACAGATCATCCGCCGGATGCTCGAGCGCGCCTACGGATTCGAGACCGACGGACTTCGCTTCTACATCTTCGAAGGCATCCCCAAGCCGAAGCCTTTCAAGGACGACTACCGCTCGAATCTGGATGCACTGCAGATTCCTGCCGAAGAGCAGCAGCGTTTCATCGACGAGGTGAATCTGGCGTACCGCCTCAACGGTGACCTGTTCGCCGATCTCGAAGGCGACATCGAGAGCTACCTCGTCAAATGATGAAGCGCTTGGCCGCGGCGGCACTGGTCGCAGCAGCGGGTATCGGTTTGGTCGCTTGCGGCTCCAGCGACAATTCCACGACCTCGCAGGGTGCCCGGACCGCGGTACTCGAAGATTCCAGCCCGGTTCCCGTGGCCGACAACCCGACCGCGACTCTGCCCGTGACGGTCAAGAGCTTCGACGGCGTCGACGTGACCATCACCGACAACAGCCGGATCGTGGCGGCCGACCGCTACGGGACGCTCGCAACGACGACGGTAGCTCTCGGACTCGGTGACAATCTTGTGGGCCGCGACACCGCCGCCAAGTTCCCTTCAGTCGCGGACGTGCCGGTTGTCACGGTCGGCGGCCAATCGCTCAATACCGAAGCGATCCTCGATTTGAATCCCACCGTGGTACTCACCGACACGAGTATCGGGCCCAAGAGCGTCCAGGATCAGTTGCGCGCTGCGGGTGTTCCCGTCGTCTTCTTCGATCCCACCCGAACACTCGAAGGTGTGCCGAGTCAGCTCCAGGCCGTCGCCGACGCCCTCGGCGTTCCCGCGCAGGGCGCCGCGCTTGTCGACCGAACCGAATCGGAGATCGCTGCAGCTCGCGACCTGGTTCCCGACGAGGGTGATCCACTGAAGATCGCGTTCCTCTACATGCGAGGATCGGCCATCACCATGATCGGCGGTGAGGGTTCCGGCGCCGATTCGTTGATCGAGGCGCTCGGTGCCACCGATGCAGGCACGGCCTCGGGCATCACCCAACAGTTCGTGCCCATCACCAGCGAGGCGCTGATCGCCGCCGCGCCGGACGCTCTCCTCATGATGACGGATGGGTTGGCGTCGATCGGCGGTATCGACGGCCTCGAAAAGGTCCCCGGCATCGCTCAGACACCGGCTGGAAAGAACAAGAACGTAGTCGACATGGAGGACGGGGTGCTACTCAGCTTCGGGCCGAACACCGGACGTGTCATGGCGGCCCTCGCCGAAGCGATCTACGCGCCTGGTGGATCGTGAGCAGAGATTCGTGAGTGCTGATTCGTGAGTACAGAAACAGGCAAGACAGAGACAGGTAAGTCTGGGCCCGGAGCCGAGGATTCACACGACGTCAAGGGTGCCGACAAGTCGGCATCCGGCCCCGCATCGAGGTCGCGGGTGAGTGCGGTTCTGATCAGTTTGACCCTCGCTCTGGTGATCGTGGCAGTGCTGTCGGCGTGCATCGGTCAGGTTCCGACGTCGCCGCTCGAGGTTTTGGGCAGCATCCTGCACCGCATCGGCCTCGATCTCGGTCCGATGCCCGCCCATCCCAGTGGTGAAGTGACCTTGTGGGAGGTTCGCTTCCCCCGCGTCGTGCTCGCCATCTGTGTCGGCGCGGCGCTGGGATGTTCCGGAGCGCTACTGCAAGGTGTGTTCTCCAATCCGCTCGCCGAGCCCGGAGTGATCGGAGTGTCCGCGGGTGCGGCGGTCGGCGCGAGTGCTGTCATCGTCGTCGGCGGCACGTTCGTGGCCGGCTGGGCCGTGGCTGCCGCTGCGTTCGTCGCCGGGCTCGTCACCACCGCGGCGGTCTACCTGCTCGCTCGGCACGAAGGCCGAACCGAAGTGGTGACGCTCGTTCTGACCGGCGTTGCGATCAATGCGTTCGCGGGCGGCCTCATTGCGTTCTTCACGTTCGTGGCCAGCCCGTCTGCTCGCGATCAGATCGTGTTCTGGCAACTCGGCTCACTCAACGGCGCTTCCTGGAACGCCGTCCTGATCGTGGCTCCGATGGCCGTCGTCGGGATTGCCGCGACGATGATGATCGCCCCACGTCTGGACCTGCTGGCTCTCGGCGAACACGCCGCTCGTCATCTGGGCGTCAACGTCGAACGACTGCGCCAGTTCGCGGTACTGATCGTCGCCCTTCTCGTCTCCGCGAGCGTTGCCTTCACCGGCATCATTCTTTTCGTCGGGCTGGTCGTTCCGCACCTGATGCGCATTCTCGTCGGGCCTGGCCATCGCGCGTTGATTCCCGCCAGCGCCTTGGCCGGAGCACTGGTTCTGCTGGTCGCTGATCTCGGCTCGCGTTCGCTGATCGACAACGCAGACCTGCCGCTCGGAATGTTGACCGCGCTGGTCGGCGGACCCTTCTTCTTCTGGCTTCTCCGACGCACCCGCGCGCAACAGGGCGGGTGGGCATGAGCAGCCTCGTACGAAACTGGCGCGAACTGTTCGGCCGCGTCACTCCCGAACCGGAGAGCCCGGCCGTCGGTGATGTCACGCTCGAGGCGCGCGACATCACCGTCGAACGCGGTGGTCGACACATTCTCGAAGGCGTGTCCATCGAAGTCCGGGCGGGAGAAGTGGTCGTCCTCGTCGGTCCGAACGGCGCCGGCAAGTCGACTCTTCTTGCGGCGTTGGCCGGTGATCAGCCCGTCATCGCCGGGCGGGTGGACGTCGAAGGTACTGACCTCACTCAGTGGTCGCCGATCGACATGGCGCGCCGACGCGCGGTGCTCCCCCAGAAACACACCATCGGATTTTCGTTCAGCGCTCGCCAGGTCGTTCGCATGGGACGTTCGCCCTGGGCGGGAACTGGCCGAGAAGACCGCGACGGCGCTGCTATCGCTGCGGCGATGAAGACCTGCGATGTCGAGGGATTCGCCAATCGGCCGTTCGCCGTCCTGTCCGGCGGCGAGCAGGCGCGGGTCGCTCTTGCCCGGGTACTGGCACAGGAGACGTCGACCATCCTGCTGGACGAGCCGACTGCAGCACTCGATCTCGGACACCAGGAAGCGGTGATGTCCGTGGCGCGCGCCCGCGCTGCCGACGGCGATGCCGTCGTCGTGGTGTTGCACGATCTCGCGCTGGCAGCGGCGTATGCCGACCGAATCGTCGTACTCGAGAACGGTCGCATCGCCGCCGACGGTCCCCCGGAATCGGTGTTGCACGAAGAGCTTCTGACCCGCGTCTACGGTTATCCGGTCGAGGTGTTCCCGCATCCGACAACCGGAGCGACGCTGGTCATCCCGCGCCGAGAGTTCACCGAACAGAATCGATGATCGATCCCAGTCTGTTGAGGACGGCTCTCACCGTCGGCAAGCTGCGTCCGTCGCCCTCCCGATCGCCGTCACCGATATCGGGATGTGACCAATCAGTCTCGGTCGAGAGAACTGCGTCACGGACCACACCGGCGATGCTTCGCTCGTCGGTCAGATCGATGTCGGTCACCGATCGCTCCGCCGTGGCGACAACGTCCGACGGGGTCGGCACACTGTGCTCGCAGTATTCGCCGTATACCTCGACGAACAGCATGCTCTTGCGTACGCGGAACGCGAAAGTTCGACCGTCGGACCTGCCGAAACCGTGTGCATGAGCGCCGACGGTGAGGTCCTCGATCTCGAAGCCCGGCCGCGCCGGTTCGGGCGGCTGTGCGCCGGAATCGGTGGGTTCTGTGGGAATCACAATGATCTCCTCGGTGATTGCAGCGTCAACCGCAATCGCTGTTCGTACGGTATCGCGTCAAGGGTGTGAGCGGAATGGTCGGTAGTTCCTCGACGCGATGAACGGCGCCCGACTGCGATCAGGGATGATCGATGACAGTCGCACTGCGTGAAGAACAGATGACAAGAAAAAGAGGAACTACACATGGCTCGCCTAGGGATCCGCACCACTGCAGCAGCAATGGGGGCGGCGGTTCTGCTGGTCACAGGATGTTCTTCCGGAGATGGCGGAGACGACCTCATCACGATCGATCCCGCTACGGCAGCGGTCTCACCGGCCACCACCAGCACCCCGGACGGCGTGGTTCATCCGTATTCAGGTCCGATCGATTCCATCACATTCGACCCGGTCACGCGCAGCGCTGTCGTGGTTGCCAACGACCCCCGGTCGGTGCTGGTCGTTCCTTCGGACGGTTTGGCCGGCGCCGACCCCGCCTCGGCAGGTCGTCCGACAGCCTTGGATTCCGACGTACGCGACGTGTCGATCGGCTCTGACGGTAGCGCTCTTCTGTCGATGGATCGCCAGGTAGTGAAGCTGAATCTGACTTCGGGCGAACAGACGTCCACCCCTGTCGACGGCCAGGCGAATTCCGCGGTCGAGCTCGACGACGGCCGTATCGCGATCGGCACGGACAATGGTTCAGTTCACATCGTCGACCCGAAGACCGATCAGTCACAGACGCTTTCGGGATTCGCATCCGTCGACGAACTCGCAGTCACCGGCGACAACCTGAGCGCCCTCGATCACCGTCAGACCTCGCTGACGGCGATCAATCTCGAAGACGGCAAACTCGGCGTCGCTCTCCGCGCCGGTGAGGGCGCAACACATCTGGCCACCGATCGCTTCGGACGCATTCTGGTCACCGACACCACCGGCAACGAACTGCTCGTCTTCACTGCCGATCCGCTCCTGATGCACCAGCGCTACCCCGTCGGCGAGTCGCCGTACGCCGTTGCCTACGACGAGACCGCTGATCGGGTGTGGGTCACGCTGACCGCGACCAACGAAGTGGTCGGCTTCGATCTGTCGTCCGGCATCCCCGTGGAGACCGGACGGTTCAAGACGGTGCGACAGCCGAATTCGTTGGCCGTAGACTCTTCCAACGGCAATCTGATCGTCGGATCGGCAACCGGTGACGGGCTGCAGGTCATCCCGTCACGGGAGAACTGATGGAAAAGCGTACGCGCGGGATCCCCGCGCAGTGGGAAACGTCGGACGACAAGTTCGACTATGTGCCGCTCCGGCTACCGCCGAACGTTTCGCGGGTCACCGCGTCGATGCGTCTGGCGATCTCCGCCGAGTTCGGCGGATGGGAACTCTCCCGGGTCCGTCTGTACCCCGACGGCAGTCGTCGTGTGCTTCTCAAGCGAAAGAAGACGCCGCTGCACGTGACCGATCCGGACGGCATTCAGCACTGATCGTTCAACAGACGACCCAGAGCCCGCCGCTATCGAAACCGCTGACGAAATCACACCATCGAAGAGCTGGAGAATCGTGTACCAACTGCTGCTGAGCCTGATGTTCCGGATCCCGCCGGAACGCATCCACCACATTGCCTTCACCGCGATGAAACTGGTGACAAGGTTCGCTCCCCTTCGCTGGCTGGTCGCAAAAGTCCTAGTCGTCGACGACCCGGTACTGCGAAGTCAGGCTTTCGGTCTGACGTTCCCGGCACCTCTCGGCCTCGCCGCAGGCTTCGACAAGGACGCCACCGGAGTCGACGCCTGGGGCCCGTTGGGATTCGGTTTCGCTGAGGTCGGAACAGTGACGGCCCAGGCTCAGCCCGGTAACCCCGCGCCGCGTTTGTTCCGTCTTCCGGCCGACCGCGCTCTGATCAACCGGATGGGCTTCAACAACCACGGCGCTGGTCACGCGGCGAACTTCCTGCGACAGCGCCGCGTCACGGTCCCGATCGGTGCCAACATCGGCAAGACCAAGATCGTCGAAGCCGCCGACGCCGCTGCCGACTACACCGCCAGCGCGCAGCTTCTGGGTCCGCTGGCCGACTTCATGGTCGTGAATGTCAGCTCGCCGAACACACCCGGACTCCGTGATCTGCAGGCCGTCGAATCACTGCGCCCGATCCTGCAGGCCGTGCTCGACACCGTCAGCGTGCCGGTACTGGTGAAGATCGCGCCCGACCTCTCGGACGAGGACGTCGACGCTGTCGCCGATCTGGCAATCGAACTCGGACTTGCCGGAATCGTCGCGACAAACACCACGATCCGCCGCGACGGTTTGAAGACCCCGGACGCCGAGGTGGCTGAACTCGGGGCGGGTGGCCTGTCCGGTGCACCGGTTGCCGAGCGCTCCCTCGAAGTACTTCGGCGCCTGTACGCCCGGGTCGGCGACAAGATGACCATCATCTCGGTCGGCGGTATCGAGACAGCCGATCAGGCGTGGGAGCGCATCCTCGCCGGTGCGACGCTGGTGCAGGGATACACGGGCTTCATCTACGGCGGACCGTTCTGGGCCCGCAGCATCCACAAAGGCATAGCCAAGCGCGTGCGCGCAGCCGGCTTCTCGTCGATCGCCCAGGCAGTTGGAGCCGAGAACCCTCGCTAAAACTGCTGTGCGCCTTTATTAACCGCGGGCGGTTAATAAAGGCGCACAGCACAGTGATTATTCGACCTCGAACGTCCCGGTCAGGGTTGCACGCGCAATCGCGTGATGGAACACGTTGAAGCCGAGGAACGCCGGCGACGAGTCAGGGGTGACTCCGTCGAGAGTCTCCACGTCGAGGGCATGCACCGCGACGATGTAGCGATGCGGACCGTGCCCGGGAGGCGGGCCCGCACCGATGAAACCGAACCCGCCACCGTCGTGGCGGAGAGTGACGGTTCCGGCGGGCAGGACATCGCTGTCCGCCGCGCCGGCACCGGCGGGAAGCTCCGTGACGGAAGCGGGGATGTTCGCCACGGCCCAGTGCCAGAATCCCGACGCCGTCGGTGCGTCCGGATCGAACACCGTCACGACGAAGCTCTTCGTCTCGGCCGGAAAGCCAGACCACGAGAGCTGCGGTGAGATGTCTTCGCCACCGGGGACACCGAAGGCTCCACTGGCCTGAGCGAGCTTCAGCGGCTGGCCGGCAGTGATGTCGTCACTGGTCAGCTCGAAACTCGGCAACTTCGGCAATGGTTCGTACGGATCGTGCGCCATGCGAATCCTTTCTGTGACAAGAGAGCTCGATGTGCGTCGAGCTCACGGATCTATCCACGTGCTCGTCAGGAATTGAGCAGGAAATGTTCCAGAACACGTGTCCCGAACAGTAGTGCGTCCACCGGAACTCGCTCGTCGACACCGTGGAACAGCGCACTGAAATCAAGCTCGGGCGGCAACTGCAACGGCGCGAAGCCGAAGCAGCGAATGCCCAGTTTCGCGAATGCCTTCGCGTCGGTTCCGCCGGAGAGCATGTACGGCACGGTGCGAGCTTCCGGATCGTGCGCAAGGATCGCCTCGTTCATGGCATCGACGAGATGGCCGTCGAACGTCGTCTCGTACGAGTCCAGCTTGGTGATCCACTCGCGGGTCACGTCGGGACCGATCAGTTGGTCCACCGTGCGCTCGAATTCGGCCTGCCGTCCCGGCAGCACACGGCAGTCGAAGACCGCCTCGGCAGTCTGCGGAATGACGTTCGCCTTGTATCCGGCCTTGAGCATCGTCGGGTTCGCGGTGTCACGGAACGTCGCCCCGATGATGTTGGCGATCGTCCCCAGCTTCGCGAGAGTCCCGTCGATGTCCGGTGATCCCGGATCGAAATCCAATCCGGTCTCTTCGCCGACGGCGGTGAGGAACTCGGCGACCGAATCCGAGATCACGATCGGGAATCGATGCGCAGCGAGCCGCGAGACCGCGCCGGCGAGTGTCGCGACCGCGTTGTCGTCGTGGAGGAAGGAGCCGTGCCCGGCGCGTCCCTTGGCAGTCAGACGCATCCAACCGAGACCCTTTTCCGCAGTCTCCACGAGGTAGAGCCTGCGGTCGGTTCCGTCGGGCCGCGGAACCGTCAGCGAGAAACCGCCTACCTCACCGACGGCCTCGGTCACTCCCTCGAACAAATCCGGGCGATGTTCGACCAACCATTGGCATCCGTACTTTCCGCCCGCTTCCTCGTCTGCCACGAAGGCGAACACCAGATCGCGCGGCGGCACGACGCCTTCCGCCTTGAACTGCCTGGCAAGAGCCAGGATCATCCCGACCATGTCCTTCATGTCCACGGCGCCGCGCCCCCACACGTAGCCGTCCTGGACGGTGCCGGCAAAGGGATGAACGCTCCAGTCGGCGGGCTCGGCCGGGACGACGTCGAGGTGACCGTGAAGCATCAACGCACCTCGACCCGACTCAGCTCCCTTCAATCGGGCAAAGACATTCCCGCGGCCGGGTGCACCGGACTCGACGTATTCCGTCTCGTAGCCGACTTCTTGAAGCTGCGCGGCAACCCACTCCGCGCACGCACGCTCACCCTTGGTGGTTTCGAGTTCTCCCGTGTTCGAGGTGTCGAAGCGGATGAGAGAACTGACCAGTTCGACTACTTCTGCTTCGGCTCTGCTCGGATTCGGATTATTCGGGGTTGTGGTCATTCCACTTTCCTACCATCGAATCAAACGACGCGGGCGACCGGAATGCCCCGCAACCTGGCGATTTGGGGCAGCTCACCGAATCGGATACTCTTTCCCAGCACCGAGAAATCGGGGCCGAGTCCGAGTGGCGGAATGGCAGACGCGCTAGCTTGAGGTGCTAGTGTCCTATTAACGGACGTGGGGGTTCAAGTCCCCCCTCGGACACTCGAATACAGCAGAAAGACCCCAGCCTGATCAGGTTGGGGTCTTTTTGCTGTGCGCCTTTATTAACCCCCGGCGGTTAATAAAGGCGCACAGTAGTGGGGCGATTTGGGACCTGACGATGCCATCGGATACTCTTTCCCAGCACCGAGAAATCGGGGCCGAGTCCGAGTGGCGGAATGGCAGACGCGCTAGCTTGAGGTGCTAGTGTCCTATTAACGGACGTGGGGGTTCAAGTCCCCCCTCGGACACTCTGTGTTGAGACAGACAGGAAAAGCTCCGGTTCATCGAACCGGAGCTTTTCTCGTAATTGGCGAAGTTCCCGCACCAGGGAACAGTCCGCGCGAGCGGCGATCGAGATGGAACAGAAGTTCGAAGTGGATACAGACACCAAGAAGTCGGATGCACTGCAGGCAGATTCGCTGGAAACAGCCGATTCAGAATCTGCTCGAGCCGAACTCACCGGACTCGACCCCGCAGAACTCGAAATCTGCCTGAAGGTCCTTTCCGAAGCCGCTGAACTCGACGACGAGCATCCCGACTCGATCACCATGCAGCGCGCTGTCGGCCATCTGTTCAAGCGGCTCAAGAAGAAGCGTCGCCTCGCCTCGCGCGCAGCGGTCAACGAAGCCGACCGCCAAGTGGTCGCCGCGACTGCCACCGGTTCACCCGATCGCATCGACGACGAGACCGCAGGCATTCCGATCAAGTCGAACACCGCCGGCGCCTCCGCCGGCACACTCATCAAGGCGCGGCCGTGCTACATCTGCAAGCAGCGCTACACCGCAGTCGACGCCTTCTACCACCAACTGTGCCCCGATTGCGCTGCAACCAGCCGCAGCAAACGTGATGCGAGCACCGATCTCACCGGCCGACGCGCACTCCTGACCGGCGGCCGCGCGAAGATCGGCATGTACATTGCGCTGCGCCTGCTGCGTGACGGCGCGCACCTGACCATCACGACACGATTCCCCAACGACGCGATCCGCCGATTCAAGGCGATGGAAGACAGCAACGACTGGATACACCGTCTGCGCATCGTCGGCATCGACCTCCGCGACCCCGCCCAGGTTGTTGCACTTGCGGATTCCGTTGCCGCACAGGGTCCACTCGACATCCTCATCAACAACGCCGCGCAAACCGTCCGACGCTCCCCCGGTGCCTACGGCGCTCTGGTGGACGCCGAGTCCGGAGCACTGCCCGCAGGCGAGCTGCCCGATGTGCTGACCTTCGGCAAGACGAGTGACGCTCACCCCGCGGCTCTGGCCGGATCGCTGTCGGACGTCGCAAGCATCACCTCCGGAAATCTCTCCGCCGACGCGGTCAGTTCACTCGCACTCGTCGCCAAGTCCGCTTCACCCGATCGCATCGAGCAAGGCATCGCCATCGACGCCGGCGGACTGCTCCCCGACCTCGCGCACACCAACAGTTGGGTCCAGACCGTCGAAGAGGTCGATCCGATCGAGCTTCTCGAAGTTCAGCTCTGTAACTCGGTCGCGCCCTTCATCCTCGTTTCGCGCCTGCGCCCGTCCATGGCCGCATCAGCTGCGCGACGCAAGTACGTCGTGAACGTCTCGGCCATGGAAGGTCAGTTCAGCCGCGCGTACAAGGGCCCCGGCCACCCGCACACCAACATGGCCAAGGCAGCACTGAACATGCTGACCCGCACCAGCTCCAAGGAAATGCTCGACGACGGCATTCTCATGACCGCCGTCGACACCGGCTGGATCACCGACGAACGCCCGCACTTCACGAAGATGCGCCTGGCCGACGAAGGTTTCCACGCACCACTCGACCTCGTCGACGGCGCCGCCCGCGTCTACGACCCCATCGTTCAGGGCGAGCTGGGCGTCGACCTACATGGCTGCTTCCTCAAGGACTACAAACCGTCACCGTGGTGATGGGCGGCACCCCGCAGTGGTGACAGGCAGCACCTAGGCGCCCCAATGTGGCGATCTCGTCACCGCCAAACCCCCGTGTCGAGTAGCTCATTTCAGGTAGGGCACAGCATTGCAGGCGATAATGGACTGCGAACCTGCTCACCGACTCGGAGGAACCATGACGATCGCCGTCGTACACAAGGACAGCCCGGAAGGCCGCGCCGCAATCGTGGCCGCCGCACGGGAATCCGTGGGTCGAAGCGATGAACTGCTGGTTCTGCACGTCCTGGACGACGTCAACATCGGGGACACGGTCAACACCGGAGACACCGAGGACGATCGGGCCGCTCTTCGCGGCGAGATTCAGTCAGCTCTCGATGCCGGTGGATTCTCGGAGACGAAGTGGGATCTGCGCACCACCGAGCACGACGGCGATCCGGTGACCGCCCTAGTCAACCTGGTCCACGGCGCGGGTGTCGATCTCCTGGTCGTCGGAACACGCCGGATGTCCCCCATCGGCAAGTTCCTCCTCGAACGCCCGCTGCAGCGCCTTCTGCTTGAAGTGGAGGCTCCGATCCTCGTCGTCAAGGAGCCCCTCCCCGCCGAGTGACCTCGGTCACATCACTTTCGGGTACTCGTTTGTAGGCTGGCTCCATGACTGGAACCTCGCCCGCCCGAGAACTCGACATCATCGTCTACGGAGCGAGCGGCTTCGTCGGAAAGCTACTCGCCGACTACCTCGTCAAACATGCTCCCGAAGGTACGAAGATCGGCCTCGGTGGCCGTTCCCTCGAGAAGTTGGCAGCCACTCGCGCCGATCTGGGTACCGCCGCCGCCGATCTCCCCCTGATCATCGCCGACGCCGACGACGCCACGGCGTTGAAGGCGCTCGCGCAACGAACCCGGGTCGTCGCCACCACGGTCGGCCCGTACGCCAAGTACGGTCACACCCTTGTTCACGAATGCGCCTCCGCCGGAACTCATTACGTCGACCTGACCGGTGAGGTGCTGTTCCACCGCGAGAGCATCGACGCCAACCATGAGCTGGCGGTCTCGACCGGCGCAAAGATCGTCCATTCCTGCGGATTCGATTCCATCCCTTCCGATCTCGGAGTTCACGTCCTCCACGAGAAGGTCACTGCCGACGGCGCCGGTGAGCTCACCGACACAACGCTGGTGGTCACGGCGCTGCGCGGCGGCGTGAGCGGTGGCACCATCGATTCGCTTCGCAACCAGATCGACGTGTCGAAAGACGATGCGCGCCTGCGGAAACTCGCTGCCTCGCCGTATTCGCTGAGCCCCGATCGTGACAGGGAGCCCGACCTCGGACGTCAGAGCGACGTGAGCGTGGTCGACGGCAAGAAGATCGATCCTTCGTTGAAGGGGTGGAAGGCACCGTTCGTGATGGCGTCGTACAACACACGAGTCGTTCGTCGCAGCAATGCGCTCCGAGAGTGGGCGTACGGCAAGAAGTTCAAGTACAGCGAGGTGATGAGTGTCGGTTCTTCGGTGGTATCACCGGTGATCGCGGGCGGCGTGGCGGTCGGCCTCGGTGCGCTGGTCGCCGGACTCGCCCTTCCCCCGACGCGCTTCCTTCTCGACAAGGTATTGCCGGCTCCCGGCGAAGGTCCGAGCGAGAGCACCCAGAAGAAGGGTCATTTCACGCTCGACGTGTTCACCACGACCACGACCGGCGCTCGATACACATCACGAGTGAAGGCGAAGGGCGACCCTGGATACAGCGCAACGGCGGTAATGCTCGGCGAATCTGCGTTGTCATTGGCGAAGGACCCCAAGGATCTCCCCCCGGCCACCGGCGTTTTGACCCCGGCGACAGCGCTCGGCGACGTCCTGGTCGAGCGCCTACGCGCGGCTGGTTTCGAGATTTCCGCGCGAAAACTCTAGACAGAACGAATTTCACTTGATCGTTTCAGCTCTTCGCGCCCGATTATCGCAGCTCAGGGCGCGGACAGCGGTGGGAATACTCCCAGGTAACATTGGTGTTGGTTCATGGCATCCATATGTGGTGCTCCGCTTTCGGAAAAGTGAGGCTATTCATGACTGAGCGCGTTCAGGTCGGCAGTCTTCAGGTTGCCAAGGTTCTCTACGACTTCGTGGTCGAGGAGGCTCTTCCCGGCACCGGTGTAGATGGCGAGACGTTCTGGGCCGGCGCCGACAAGGTCATCACCGAGCTCGCACCGAAGAACCGCGACTTGCTTGCCAAGCGTGACGATCTGCAGGCTCAGATCGATCAGTGGCATCGCGATCACGCCGGCGCTCCCATCGACGCCGCTGCGTACAAGGCATTCCTGCAGGAAATCGGCTACCTCCTGCCGACGCCTGCCGAATTCTCGGTCACCACCGCGAACGTCGACACGGAGATCACCGCGACGGCCGGCCCGCAGTTGGTCGTGCCGATCCTCAACGCGCGCTTCGCACTCAACGCGTCCAACGCCCGCTGGGGTTCGTTGTATGACGCGCTGTACGGCACCAACGCCATCTCGGAGGAGAACGGGGCCGAGAAGGGTTCCGGCTACAACAAGGTCCGCGGCGACAAAGTCATCGCCTGGGCGCGTGAATTCCTCGATGCGGCAGCACCTCTCGCGTCGGGATCGCATGCCGATTCAACCAAGTACGTTGTCGACGGCAGTGAACTGAAGATCACGTTGGCAGACGGTACGGTCACCACGCTCGCCCAGCCGGAGAAGTTCGTCGGCTACCTCGGGGAGAAGGACGCACCGACGAGCATCCTGCTGCTCAACAACGGCCTGCATGCCGAGATCCAGATCGACGCCTCGTCCCCGATCGGGAGCACCGACGCCGCCGGCGTCAAGGACGTCGTTCTCGAATCCGCCGTCACCACGATCATGGACTTCGAGGACTCGGTCGCCGCTGTCGACGCCGACGACAAGGTTGTCGGTTACCGAAACTGGTTGGGTCTCAACCGCGGTGATCTGTCCGAGGAGATCAAGAAGGGCGCCAAGTCCTTCACCCGCACGCTCAACGGCGACCGTAAGTACACCGCCGTCGACGGCAGCGAACTCAGCCTGCACGGTCGTTCGCTCCTGTTCGTCCGCAACGTCGGTCACCTCATGACCAACCCCGCGATCCTCGATGCCGACGGCAACGAGGTCCCCGAGGGCATTCTCGACGCCTTGATCACCAGCGCCTGCGCTGTGCACGGCCTCTCGATCAGTGACGCGAACGGCCCGCTCGACAACAGCCGCACCGGCTCGATCTACATCGTCAAGCCCAAGCAGCACGGCCCCGAGGAAGTTGCCTTCACCACCGAACTGTTCGGCCGCGTCGAGCAGGTCCTCGGGCTTCCCGAGAACACGCTCAAGGTCGGCATCATGGACGAGGAGCGTCGCACGACAGTCAACCTCGCTGCCTGCATCAAGGAAGCAGTCGACCGCGTCGTGTTCATCAACACCGGCTTCCTCGACCGCACCGGCGACGAAATCCACACCTCCATGGAGGCCGGCGCGATGGTGCGCAAGGCCGAGATGAAGAAGCAGAAGTGGATCGGTGCCTACGAAGACTGGAACGTCGACACGGGACTGGCCTGCGGTCTGCAGGGCAAGGCGCAGATCGGCAAGGGCATGTGGGCCATGACCGAGCTGATGGCGGACATGCTCGAGCAGAAGATCGGCCACCCCAAGGCCGGCGCCAACACCGCGTGGGTTCCGTCGCCGACCGGCGCAACGCTGCACGCGACGCACTACCATCGCGTCGACGTGTTCGCAGTTCAGGATGGTCTGAAGGGCAAGCCTCGCGCGAGCGTCGACGACATCCTGACCATCCCGCTCGCGCCCAGCACAGACTGGACGGACGCGGAGAAGAAGGAAGAGCTCGACAACAACTGCCAGTCCATCCTCGGTTACGTCGTCCGCTGGATCGACGCAGGCGTCGGCTGCTCCAAGGTTCCCGACATCCACGATGTCGCGCTCATGGAGGACCGCGCCACGCTCCGCATCTCGAGCCAGTTGCTCGCCAACTGGCTGCGTCACGGCATCGTCAGCGAGAGTGACGTCGTGAGCGCGCTCGAGCGGATGGCCCCGGTTGTCGACCGTCAGAACGAGGGCGACGCCGAGTACCGCAACATGGCACCTGATTTCGATTCCAACATCGCGTTCCAGGCTGCCAAGGAACTCATCCTCGAAGGCGCGAAGCAGCCCAGCGGGTACACGGAGCCGATCCTGCATCGCCGCCGCCGCGAGTACAAGGCTGCCAACGCCTGATTTCACCTTCTTCGAACTCGAAGCTGAACCCGAACAGCCTCGGCGCCGCTCCCGGTGCCGAGGCTGTTCGCGTAGGCCCCGAAGATTCGTCACTAGACTGGCCGAGGACACAGTCCGTTCAACAGACATTCTTCGAGTGACCGAGGTAGGGCAAGGTACGTGGGCGAACATCGCGGCGGGTCAGGCGCCAGAGGTATCAGCAAGGGGCCGATTCTCGTCGTCGTGCTGATCGCCTTGATCGTGGCAGGCTTCTTCGGGTGGAAGGCCCTCAGCAGTCGCATCGATGATCAGGGGCAACAAGCGGCAGGCACGTGCGTCGAAGGCAACAAGACGCTCGACGTCACCGCGGATCCGTCCATCGCCCCACAGGTCGAGGAACTGGCCAAGCGGTACACCCAGACCTCGCCGGTGGTGCGTGATCACTGCATCGCCGTCGCGGTGCACGGTGCACCGTCCGCGGCAGTGTCGACGGCACTCGAAGCCGGTCCGGCGGCGCCGTGGGACGACGCAGCATTGGGACCGCGCCCCTCCCTGTGGATCCCGACGAGTTCTTTCGAACTCGCGCCGCTGGCGGGCAAGGCCGTGATCAACGGTGATCCTCGCTCGCTCGCGAGTTCCCCGATCGTTCTGGCAGTCGGCCCCGAGACCGCGGCAGCATTAGGCGGCGCAGCATCGAGTTGGAAGTCGTTGCCTTCGGATCTGACGGTTGCCCTGCCAGTCGGAAGTACCGAAACTTCCATGGCGGCACAGGCAATCGCTGCCGACGTCGCCGATGCGGGTGCCGGTCCGGTCACGACGGATCAGGCGAAGTCCGCGCAGGTCAACGCTGCGCTCGGTGCGCGGGCGTTGCAGTTCCAATCCTTGCCGGCTCCCCCCACGTCCACTGCCGAAGCCCTCGGGGCACTGAGCGCCGGAACACCGGATTCGGTGAAAGCCGTTCCGGCCACGGAACAGTCGATAGCGCAGAGCGCGAACGCTGCGATGACGACGTACTCCCCCGCCGGCGCAACGCCAGTTGCTGATTATCCGGCGGTCATCATCTCGGGCAGCGGGATCGACGAAACCGCTTCGCGCGCAGCGGCACAGTTTGCCGATTTCATGCGTGAGCCGAATCAGTCACAGTTGTTCGTCGGCGCCGGTTTCCGGGCCGAGGGCCAAGACCTTCCCGATCTCGGTGCGGTGTCCCCGGCCAAGGTCTCGTCCACGTTGATTCCCGCGTCGGCCGAAACCGCAGCTGCGCTCGGTGACATCGTCGCCAATCCGGTCTCTCCTCGCAGTGCCACCATCCTGATGGACACGTCGGCGTCGATGGGTACCGACGACGGTGGCACTACTCGCTTGGCGAACGTTGCTGCGGCAGTGAACACTCAATTGGGTCGCAGCCCTGACGCTTCCGACATCGGCCTCCGCGAGTTCAGCACGGGCACCGACGGAAAACCGTCCGAGCGCATCCTGGTTCCGGGTGGTTCACTGTCCGAACCGAATCGGCGTGCCACCATCACCGATTTCCTCAACGGACTCCGAGCCGGCGGAAAGACGTCCAAGTACCCGGCGCTTGCCAGCTCGTACAAAGCTGCGGTGGACGGTTTCGACGCGGGACGAGTCAACTCGGTGCTGCTGATCACTTCGAGTACACCTGACGAATCCACCACGACGCGAGCCGAACTGCTCAGCGCGATCGCGGCAGCGGGCAATCCGTCGCGTCCGGTGCAGGTCGACGTGATCGTCGTCGGTACGGGTGACGACGTCTCCACTCTCCAAGACGTCTCGGATCGGACGGGTGGAACTTTGGTTCGCGTCGATTCGACATCCGACCCCGCTCTCGCGGCCGCAGTGACCAAGATGCTGTCCTGATGGGGCGCGTCGCGGTTTTTGCAGTCCTTCTCGCCCTTCTGACCTGGTTCCTGCACCGCAGACTCGTTCGCGCCACCGGCATCCCGAGGCGATGGGCTCGTCTTGCCGATACTGTGCTTGTCGTCTTGGCGGTCTCGACGCTCATCGGGGTCGGCAGTGGCGAAGTCTTTCCGACGTCGTGGGCGCGACCGATCGGATTCGTCGGATGGGTCTGGCTGGCTTCGTGGCTGTATCTGATTCCCGGACTGCTCGTGATCGGCCTGTTCGCCGGGATCAGTCGACTACGTGCACGCCACACGGACACCACGACCGAAGTCGACCCGTCCAAGCGTCGTACGTTGCAGTTGGCTACAGCAGCAGTCACTCTCGCGGCGATCGGCACCGCCGGCTACGGCGTCTACGAGGCGTCGGGCCCGAAGATTTCCCGCGTCCGCGTGCCGCTCGCTCGCCTACCTGAGGGCTTCAACGGATACCGGATCGCCTTGATCACCGACCTGCACGTAGGTCCGGCCCGCGGGGTCGACTTCACCCGCAAGGTGGTCGAAATCGTGAACTCGCAGAATGTCGATCTGATCGCGATCGGCGGCGACCTCGTGGACGGAACCGTCGCGAAAGTTGCTCCCGATCTTGCTCCGCTCGCCGATCTTCGGGCGCCCGACGGAATCTTCGGAGTCAGCGGAAACCACGAGTTCTATGCCGACGATGGCGGCAAATGGCTCGACGTCTGGGAAACATTGGGGATCACCACACTTCGCAACAGTCGCGCCTCGATACAGCATGACGGCGACACCATCGACATCGTGGGCATCCACGACTACACGTCACCGGCCCCGTACGAGCCGAACCTGACAGCTGCGCTCGCAGGCCGCGATCCGAATACTTTCGCCTTGCTTCTCGCACACGAACCGCGCCAAGCGATCGAGGCGTCCGAGATGGGTATCGATCTGCAACTGTCCGGGCACACTCACGGCGGACAGATGTGGCCGCTGCGCTACCTCGTTCCGCTGCAGCAGCCTTCGGTGCAGGGCTTGGACAAGATCGGAAACACCGTGCTGTACACGACGCGTGGCGCCGGGGCGTGGGGCCCGCCCGTACGCGTCGGCGCCCCGCCGGAGATCACCGTTCTCGAACTCGTACGCGAGAGGTGATGATCTCCGGAGGGCACACGCTCTAGTTGCCTGCGAACGCTTCGATCGGCGGGCAGGAGCAGACCAGGTTGCGGTCGCCGTGTGCACCGTCGATACGACGCACGGACGGCCACACCTTCGGGCGAGCCTTGCCGCGCGGGAAGACAGCGATCTCACGCGAGTACGGGTGATCCCACTGCGCTGCAATGCTTCCGGCGGTGTGGGGCGCACCCCGAAGCGGGTTGTCCTCCACCGTCCACTCGCCGGCGCCGACGCGATCGATTTCGCCGCGAATGGCAATCATCGCCTCGCAGAACTCGTCGATCTCTTCGAGGTTCTCGCTCTCGGTGGGCTCGACCATCAGTGTCCCGACCACGGGGAAGCTCATGGTCGGAGCGTGGAACCCGTAGTCCGCCAAACGCTTTGCGACGTCGTCGACGGTAACTCCGGTGTCCTTGGTCAACCCGCGGAGGTCGAGGATGCACTCGTGCGCGACCATGCCGTTCTCACCGGTGTAGAGAACCGGGAAGTACTCGTCGAGTCGACGCGCGATGTAGTTTGCCGACGCGATAGCGGTCAGGCTGGCACGGCGAAGACCCTGCGCACCCATCATCCGAATGTAGGTCCAGGTGATGGGCAGGATGGACGCACTGCCGTACGGCGCTGCCGAGATCGTGCCTCTACCACCGAGTTCGGGGGCCATCGGGTGACCGGGAAGGAACGGCGCGAGGTGTGAGCGCACACCGATCGGCCCGACGCCGGGTCCGCCGCCGCCGTGCGGGATGCAGAACGTCTTGTGCAGGTTCAGGTGGCTGACGTCGCCGCCGAATCGTCCCGGACGGGCAAGGCCGACAAGCGCGTTGAGGTTGGCGCCGTCGACGTACACCTGGCCGCCGGCGTCGTGTACCGCCGCGCAGATGTCGGAGATCTCGTGCTCGTAGACACCGTGGGTGGACGGGTAGGTGATCATGATCGCGGCGAGACGCTCGGCGTGATCGGCGATCTTCGCACGCAGATCGTCGACGTCGACGTCACCGTTGGGGCGGCAGGCGACAACCTCGACGCGCATCCCGGCCATGACGGCGGACGCCGCGTTGGTGCCGTGAGCACTCGACGGGATGAGGCAGGTGTCGCGGTGGTCGTCACCCCGGCTGAGGTGGTAATTACGAATCGCGAGCAGGCCCGCGTACTCCCCCTGGCTGCCGGCGTTGGGCTGGAGGCTCACGTTGTCGTAGCCGGTGACCGCAACCAACCAGTCTTCGAGATCCTTGATGATCTTCAGCAGACCGGGCGCATCCGACGTCGGCGCGAACGGATGGATCGCGTTGAACGCAGGCCAGGTGATGGATTCCATCTCGGCGGTGGCGTTGAGCTTCATGGTGCACGAACCCAGCGGAATCATGCTGCGATCGAGCGCGATGTCCTTGTCGGAGAGCGCGCGCAGGTAGCGGAGCATTGCTGTTTCCGTACGGTAACGGGTGAAGGCTTCGTGCTGCAGGTAGTCGGAGGTGCGCTCCTGAGCAGCGGGAACCGAGTTGCCCTCTGCTTCGATAGCGACAACAGCGTCTTCGATGCCGAACGCGTCGAGCACGGCGAGGACGTGATCGGCTGTGGTGGCCTCGTCGCACGAGATGCCGACATGATCCGCGTCGACCAGGCGCAGGTTGATCCCGGATTCCTTCGCCGCAGCGACGACGTCGGCCGCCTTGCCCGGAACCTGAGCCAGCACGGTGTCGAAGAACGAATCGTGGACTACGGTCACGCCACCCTCGCGCAGTCCGTTTGCCAATGCGTGTGCGCGGGCAGCGACGCGCAACGCAATTGCCTTGAGTCCCCCGGCGCCGTGGTAGCTCGCGTACATCGCTGCGAGGATGGCGAGGAGTACCTGCGCGGTACAGATGTTGGACGTCGCCTTTTCACGGCGAATGTGCTGCTCTCGTGTCTGCAGCGCCAGGCGGTATGCCTTGTCTCCGTCGGCGTCGATGGAGACGCCGACCAAGCGGCCGGGCAGCTGACGCGCGTGCTTCGAGTGCACCGCCAGGTAACCGGCGTGCGGCCCGCCGTAACCCATGGGAACACCGAAACGCTGGGTGGTGCCGAAGCACGCGTCCGCGCCGAGTTCGCCCGGTGAGGTGATGAGCGTCATCGCAAGAAGGTCGGCGCCGACGGCAACCAGTGCGCCGCGCTCGTGAGCTTCCGCGATGATCGCGGTGTAGTCGACGACTCGTCCCGAGGCTCCGGGGATCTGGGCGATGACGCCGAAGAAGTCGCCTTCCGGAAGACCGGCAGTGAGGTCTGCGGAGACGATCTCGATGCCGAGCGGCTCGGCGCGTGTCTCGATGACGGCGAGTGTCTGCGGGTACAGATCCGCGTCGACGACAAATCGCGGAGACTTGCTGCGGTTCGCGCGACGCAGAAGTGTCATGGCTTCGGCAGCGGCGGTGGCCTCGTCGAGCATCGACGAGTTGGCCAGTTCCATGCCGGAGAGATCGGCGACCATGGTCTGGAAGTTGAGGAGGGCTTCGAGGCGGCCCTGGCTGATCTCGGGCTGGTACGGGGTGTACGCGGTGTACCAGGCCGGGTTTTCGATGATGTTGCGCAACAAGACCGGCGGCGTCAACGTGTCGAAGTAGCCGAGGCCGATCATCGACGTCGCGACGGTGTTCTGGGCTGCGAGCGCAGTCAGTTCGGCAAGTGCCTCGTGCTCTCCGACCGGAAGCGGCAGAGCGTCGAGTCCGGCCGCGATGCCGTTCGGGGCAGCGTCGAGGATGACGGAGGGAACGGCCTTGGTTGCCAGTTCGTCCAGAGAATCGACCCCGACGAGTTCGAGGATGCGCGCGAGTTCCGCGGCGTTCGGACCGACATGGCGGTCGGCAAATATACGGCTTGCAGCGTCGATCACGACAACTCCCAGACAGATCGGAGGATCAGGACACACACCGAACTGCGGTGTGTTCCTCCCCCTCTGTCGCATGCTCGATTCCCGAGCGCCTGAGAGATTCGGTAGTGATCCGCCGATTGACGGAAGCCACAGCCTTTCCCCGTCGGCGGGTGGGTTGTCCCACCGCTTTCCAGAGGCGTCGGAGCCCGTACGGTCCTTGGTGCCTGAGAGATTGACGGGGAGGTATTGCTCCTTCGGCGCCCTGATCCCGCTCACCACTGGGCTCTGCAACAAAGACTGCAGCAAAGACAAGTTCGGTGAATCGGTATCCGAGGCTCTCCCGTACGCCGGCGACGCAGGCCCAGTCTAGTTGACCGAGACGCCTACCTGCACCGTGGCATCCTCCAAAGAGATGTGACGTACGTTATCCGGTTTTGCGGCTGGCGCGATTCTTGCGTCGCGAAGCCAACTCGTCTTCCGGATTGGGATCACTTTCGCCGCCGTCAGCCCGCTCGGCGGGGAAGTCGGCGATCGTTCCGGTGAGTTCACGCATCGCGCCACTGACTGCGATGCCGAATACGCCCTGCCCACCCTGGAGGAGGTCGACGACCTCTTCGGGAGACGTGCATTCGTAGACGGTGGTGCCGTCGGAGAAGAGTGTGATGTTCGCGAGATCGCGCACGCCGCGCTTGCGCAGGTGGTCGACGGCAACGCGGATGTTCTGCAGTGAGATGCCGGTATCGAGTAGACGCTTGACGATTTTCAGGACGAGGATGTCCTTGAAGGAGTACAGACGCTGGCTACCTGATCCGGCAGCGCCACGGATGGACGGTACAACCAACGACGTTCGTGCCCAGTAGTCGAGTTGGCGGTACGTGATCCCAGCGATCTGGCACGCGCTGGGCACTCGATATCCGACGAGGTCGTCGGGGATGGAATCATCCGGGAACAGGCCCGGCTGCAGCTCTTCGGAAGACATTTCTGCAGTCGGCTCGGCACTATCGGCTATGCCCGTTCCGCGCTCATTCGACTGTTCTTCCACTGCCGTCTCCCTCTCGCTTCGCCATCATGTAACCAACCTGTGCTATCAGCAGTCACGAGAATCCCGTGCCGACCGAACTTTCAGATGTGAATCCAAGGCAGGTAATTCCATGAGTGGACTTACCCAGAGTACGCCTCGATCGACAAGGCGAGAAGATCTCCACCGCACGCAACGGTAAGACCACGAGGGTGCTCGGTCAACGCAACACGCCGACCGAGACTCAACCTCTACTTGAGAGTTGAAGACTAAAGCCTGATTACGGACAAACAGGACTAACCGTCAGTTGCCTTGAAGTCGTCCGGCGAGATGGTGTCGAGGAATTCCTTGAACTTCTCGACTTCGTCTTCGCGCTCGTCGGGAATGACCAGGCCGGCTTCGGCGAGAACGGCTTCCGACGCGAAAATCGGAACGCCGATGCGCAGGGCCAATGCAATCGAGTCCGAAGGACGTGCCGAGACAGTAGTCTGCTCGTCGAAGACGAGATCCGCATAGAACGTGCCCTCTTGCAGGTCCACGATCCGTACTTCCTTGAGGCTCCGGCCGAAAGACTCGATCAAGATCTTGATCAGGTCGTGAGTCAGCGGCCGCGCCGGCTCGACTCCCTGTTGTTCGAGAACAATCGCGGTAGCTTCGGTTTGCCCGATCCAGATCGGCAGGTACCGATCGCCGTCGGACTCTCGCAGCAACAGGACCGGCTGATTCTGAGGCTGCTCGACACGAACTCCGATCACACGCATTTCGCCCATCGAGCTTGCCTCCAACCTGACGTGATCCAGCCGACCGGCTCCGATGCGGTCGTACTGAAATTCTATTCGAGTGTGCCCCGCTGATCGAGGAACTCAGCGATCGAGACTTCCCCGAACCGCCGATTTGACCAGACACGTGTGCAGAGTCAACGACAGCGCGGCCAGTTCCCGGACCATTTCCTCGGCGCGATCACGCGCTCCGGCGTCACGACCCTTGGCAACCGGTCCGGCGATCTGGGTCACCAGTCCCGCTTCGCGATCGGCAGCCAACTTGAACGCCCGTAGATGGCGAACCTCCAAGCCGTACTCGGACATCGCCTTCGCGGTGCGCGCCAATGTCACGGCGTCCTCGTCGAAGAAGCCTGCGGCGCCGGGAACGACCAAACCGGTGCGGATCAGATCGGTCAGAAACCGATCGTCGATGTCGGCGCGCGCGAGAAGATCCTGACGACCGACCCGAACTTCGCGATCGACTCGGAAAGCCTCGGGTGAGACATCGCCCGTAGCGATCGACAGGACGCGAGCACGACGAGGCGCAGGAACTTCTGCACTCACCGTCGCTGCGCCACTGTCGATCGCTTCGAGTTGTTCTTTGATCACTTTGAGCGGCAGGTACTGATCGCGTTGAGCGGTCAGCACGAAGCGAAGACGCTCGCAGTCCTCGACAGAGAATCTGCGGTATCCCGACGGTGTCCGTTGTGGGCTGATCAAGCCCTCGGACTCGAGGAAACGGATCTTCGAAATCGTCACGTCGGGAAAATCTGGACGCAACCGATCCAGCACGGAACCAATCGACATTCCGGGCTGGCTCTGCTGCCGCACTGCCGTCATTAGCTACCCGCACCTGCTGACGACTCGCCGACCTGCGAACCGCCGGCACGAGGGCCGGTGAGGAACACCAGACGGAACTTGCCGATCTGAACCTCGTCACCGTTCGCGAGAACTGCCGAATCGACAGGCTCACGGTTGACGTAGGTGCCGTTGAGGCTTCCGACGTCGACGACGTGGAAATCTGCATCTTCCTGACGGAACTCGGCGTGACGACGGCTGACGGTCACGTCGTCGAGGAAGATGTCGCTGTCCGGGTGTCGACCTGCCGACGTCGTCGGCTGATCGAGCAAGAAGCGGGATCCTGCATTCGGTCCCCGCTTGACCACCAGAAGTGCGGCTCCGGCGGGAAGGCCTTCCACGCCCGAAACCGGCTGCTCGGCGGCCGGTGCTGCAGAGGAGGTGTTGTCGAGCTCATTGAGGAAGTCCGCACGGAAAACCGAAGTGGTCTCCGCCGGCGACTCCCCATAGCCCGCGTCGTTACCGTTCTCGCTCACTGTTTCTCCTCCTGGGTCAATCATCCAGATCATGAATCACTGGACTACGCAGTGCACTTTCTTCACGAGCATCTTTCACAGTCACGTTCGATACGGCCCTGCGCCCCGACTCGGCACATGCGTACCTAACGACCGTACCCTGCGCAGACCGCCGTGTGCAGCGAGACAGGCCGCGACACAACACGAGTTGGCCGGTCCACGCGCAGGTTTTCTACTCGGACGTGAGCCCCTTGTATGCCTCCGCGTCCAGAGTTGCCGCCAGAGCGGCGTCGAGTGTGGCCTCGTCGGCAACCTCGAGCTCGACCAACCAACCCGTGTCGTACGGATCGGTGTTGACGAGGTCAGGCTGTCCGTCCAATTCACCGTTGGCTGCAAGAACTTTCGCAGTGAACGGAGCAAAGATGTCGGAGACGCTCTTGGTCGACTCGACCTCACCGAGCGATTCACCGGCGGTCACGTCCTCGTCGACAGCGGGAAGCTGGACGAACACGACGTCACCGAGCTGCGACTGAGCAAAGTCGGTGATACCGACTCGAACTGAGGTCGGGCCGGTTCGCTTCACCCACTCGTGCTCCGCGGTGTAGCGCAGATCGGTAGGTGTATCGAGCTCACTCACAGTGGCTTCCTTTCACAGGCCGTCCGAAAGTCGGACGCAAAAAGATCAATTTCCGGGTTGAGCGTATTGGCGCGGATTCAATTGTCGCAAGACGGAGATCGTGACCTGCTGCGATTGCTCGACGGACGACGTTCCGCCGTTGCGTGCGACATTGTCGAAGACGCCTCCGGGAATGTTCAACGCTGCCGCCAATGTCGGCGGATCCCCGATCGCGGTCACAGTGTACGGCTGCTCGATCCGGGTTCCGTCCAATTCGATCTCGCCGCCGCGCCCACTCACCCACGAGTTCACGCCGATACGAATGGGTTCGCCGTTCGCACCGGCAATCGAGATGGCCTCGGCACCGGCAGCACGCAGTTCCTGGATGAGATCGAGAATCACTTCCGATCCGACGCCGCCTGCTGGATCTGTCAGGGTCATCGTCACACCCGGTCCGGTAGCGGGAGCGGTCCCCACTTGAATGGAGAGCGAGGTCAGCCGCGCCCGCGCCTCGTCAAGCGCTGCTCCCGTGTTTCCGCCGGCTTCCAAAGTGGCAAGCGATTCCTGAAGATTCGCGACTTCCTGCCGCAGCGCGGCTTCGCGACGATTCAGGTTGTCGAGAACCACCAAGAGGTCGGCAGGGCGCGCGGCGTCGAGTGAATCTCCGGCCACTGTGCTGCGTACCTGTGTCGCAATCGCAACGCCGAGCACGCCCAGGAGCACGGCAGCGAGGATGGCGAAAACGACGTTGGTGCGGTGTTTCGACGGCGAACGCAACTCGTGACGACCTTCACCCGTAGTCGTCAATGGTGGTTCTTCGGGGTCAGTCGTGGCGTGGTCGGACATGGCTCACGCTCCGAACAGTCGTCGTCGCAATGCCGCTGCGTTGCCGAAGATCCGGATACCCAACACGACGACGATTGCCGTCGAGAGTTGAGTACCCACACCCAACTGATCGCCGAGCCAGACGATCAACGACGCGACGAGCACGTTGAAGACGAAGGAGACCACGAACACCTTCGCGTCGAAGATCTCGTCCAGATACGCGCGAAGTCCACCGAAGACGGCGTCGAGCGCTGCAACGACAGCGATCGGAAGATAGGGCTGGATGACGTCGGGCACCTGCGGGCTGAAAACAACGCCCAAGACGATGCCGACGACCAGTGCTGCGAGTCCGTACAGGGCGGAACCGGCCTTCATCGAACTCCTTCTGTCACTTGGGCTCTGTGGGTTCTGTTGCCACCCGGACCGCGCGGGGCGTCGCAGGCGGCAGTGTCAACGAATCGTCCTCGGCCACCGCGAAACCGACTCCGTACAATTGCGAGACGCTCGACATTCTCACGTAGGCGTCGCTGACGACGAACTCTCTCTGCAGCGCGCGCGTGTCGCCGATCGCCTCGACGCGGTACGGCGAGAAGACAGGTTGGTTGTCGACGAGCATCGCGCCG
This sequence comes from Rhodococcus sp. IC4_135, assembly GCF_011602025.1. Lineage (NCBI taxonomy): Bacteria > Bacillati > Actinomycetota > Actinomycetes > Mycobacteriales > Nocardiaceae > Rhodococcus > Rhodococcus sp. IC4_135. Next base: position 52,317 of record NZ_JAAOLG010000004.1, on the reverse strand, counting down.
CCCGCCTGACGGATGGTCACCGTCGGCCCGATTCGCACGCCGCCGACGGCAATTGCCTCCGCTCCGCCCGCCCACAGGGCGTTGACGACGGTCTGCAGATCGCGATCGAGGACAACGGTCTTACCGCCGACGCTGCGCTGGGACGCGTCGGTGAGGTTCGGGCGTCCGGCCGGGTCCGTCAGGGTCACGACCAGACCTTCTCCGTGAACAGCTTCGGCTCCTGCACCGGATTCGACCGCTCGCAGTTGATCGAGGACCGCGCTGCCGCGTGCATCGCCTTCGAGCGCCACGCCGCGCGCGGCGTCCACGTCACCGCCGAGTGAATCGCGGGACGCGGCCAGCGAATCGATACGATCCTCGGCGTCACGGACCTTGGCCACCAACTCGCTTCGAACCTCCTCGGTACCGGTCACCTGTTTGGTGGCCTGCACTGCGGACACCGTGACGATGAACCCGATCAACAGTGCGCCGAGAGCCAGCCACGGCCCGGTTTTCGAGGATCTGTTCTTGGTGTGCTCGTGTTGACGTTCGAATGCCGTTGCTTCGTAGCCCGGATCGAGATGTTCGGTCATGAGCGACCGAAGCAGCGACGGTACCGGGTTACGACGGACGTCCTCCCCGGTCGACTTCATCGGGGCACGACCTCGTGTGTTCGCGCCACGTCGACGGCCTTGAGCACGTAGATCACGGCAGTCCACACGTACAGGACGGTTCCCCAGATCAGGAAAGCGAAACCGAAGGCATGGGTGAACGGTCCGATGGCCCAGTCTCCGTGTCCGGCAAGAATCAACGGCAGCGCGAACATCAGCAGGAAGGTCGCGGCCTTACCGAGATAGACGACCTCGGGCGGCGGCAGTCCACGCCGCCGGTAGATCGGCAACGTCAACGCGAGTAGAAGATCACGTCCGATCAATATCGCCGCGACCCACCAGGGAATGAAATCGCGGGCGACGAAGGTGACGAGTGTCGTGACGACGTAGAGACGGTCGACCAGCGGGTCGAGAAGCGCTCCCAGACGGGAGGTTTGTCCGAGCACTCTGGCCAACTTGCCGTCGAGCCAGTCGGTGAACCCGCTGAGCATCAACAGTGCCAATGCCCAGCCGTCCGAGTGCGTGACGAGCAGAAGATAGGCGAACAGCGGCAGAGCGAGTAGACGCACGATACTGAGCACGTTGGGAACAGTGAGAATCCGATCCGTGGGGACCAGTTCTTGTTCGCCAGAGTTCACTGCACACACCTCGCGTCGTTCGATTGCCGTGCGGCCAGCTTTCCACAGCACGACGGACTATTCGCCGAGGCGCCGTAGCCCGAACTGTCCCGAGCGTGTCGAGCTGGTCTTATCGCCAGGCGAACACCGGTTGCTCGAGGTTGTCGATGCGCGTGGTCCGTCCGTTCAGAACTTCGCGGAACTGATAGATGACGGCTCCGGTCGGCGCATGGATCAAGCTCGTTCGGAACGGCCATTGAATCACCGGGTTCGGTGATTCCTCGATGGTGACGAATCGCGAGTCCACGTCGAGCTCCTCCGACGTCACGGCATACACCTGGGCCACCTCGTCGGGATTGGGTACCAGTCCCCCGATGTCCTCACCGGACCAGACGACGAACGGTCGGATCACAAATCCCGAACGGGTGACGTAGTCGTCGAGCCGGCCGATGATGTTCGACTCAGGGACGTCGACGCCCAACTCCTCGGACAGTTCCCGAACCGCTGCTTGTTCGGACGACTCGCCCGGGTCGACGCTTCCGCCCGGCAACGCGAACTGACCGGGGTGGGCGCGCATCTTGCTCGGCCGCTTTGTCACCGGAAACACCGGTGTTCCGTCCGCAGTCCGCATGACGACGATGACCACCGACGCCGAGCGCCTTCCGTCCAATTCGACCGACCGAGGTTCGAAGGCGGCTAGTGAGGCGACCACGTGGTCCCGATTCAGTAAATCTCCGTTCACCATGGCTCGACAGTAGCGCCACGAGACTGAGACCCCCAGCCAGTCTGGTCCATTTTGACCGCTTCGCCTGATTATCGGTCTGTATTCCTGTCATGCTGAACAGGCAGAATCCACCGTGCGGCATGGCGAGAAGAGAACGTCGATGGCTGAGCAGTCCCAGACCCCCACCCCGCAGACCGACCAGAGCGCGCCGGGCGCGCCGAATCGGGCCTCCCGCTTCGCCTCCGAAGCGCTCAGTGTCCTGCGGCGCGTGCCGTTCACCGCGATCGTCGTGCTCACCATCACCGTCGTCGGGATCGCCACCGGTGCGTTGTGGAATCACGTCCGTACCTACTCGTGGTTCGACGACATCGCCTACGGAGTCCCTGCCTTGCAGGAAGGCAAGTGGTGGACTCTCGTCACGGGGTGGTTCTTCGGATTGACGCCAGGTCAGTATGTTTCGATCATCGTCGTCTTCGCCCTCGCGGTCGGCTGGTGCGAGTGGCGCCTGGGCACCAAGAACGCGGCCATCGTCACGATCAGCGGTCAGTTGGCGGGCGAACTGGGTGCATCGCTCCTCCTCTGGGCCGGCAGCCACACCGACTGGGATTGGGCCCGCAACCTCGCCACCCACCGCGACGTCGGTGTCACCACCGCCATCATCGCCGCACTCGCCGCAACCACCGCAACTCTGCGCTCGCCCTGGCGAATGCGAGTGCGCGCCATCCTGTGTGCGTACATCGCGATCGCCTTTCTCTTCGAAGGCCGCCTCGCCGACGTACAGCACCTCATCGCGGTCGCGATCTTCCTCCCGGTGGGCGAGAAGTTCTTCGGCGACGGAGAGCGTGGGTTCATCCCCCGAACCCGACGTGAGATCCGTCTGCTCGGATTCATCGGCCTGCTCCTGATCGGCGTGGTCGAGATCGCCGTCTGGTTGTTCCCCGGAAGCGGACCGTTCGGGCCGACGGAAGCCGAAACCGGTTCGGGCTGGACCGCATTGGTCGACGTGATCATCGTTGCCCTGATCGCGGATCAGTTGCGACGAGGTCGCCGCTGGGCCTGGTGGGTTGCTGTGGTCTTCGGTTCTCTGACGGTTTTGGCCACCGCCCTCGTCCTCGGTTCGGTCATCTTCTTCGACTACGAAAGCGCCGGCGCCGTCACGGTCGGTACCGCGCTGCTCTGGCTTCTCGAACTCATCTTGTTGATCAAGGGCCGTCACGCTTTTCACGTGCCGATGCGGCGCAAGATTCGAGGCGGGCCGCTGTCCGGGAACGATCCTCGCGCCGCTGCTCGGGAACTGCTCAAACAGCACGGCGGCGGAACCATGTCGTGGATGACGACGTGGGACGGCAACAATTACTACTTCGGTGAGTCGGGTGAGAGCGTCGTTGCATTCCAACGACATGTCGGTGTCGTCGTCGTTCTGGCCGATCCGATAGCGAGTCCCGACAGGCTTGCCGCGGCGGTCGACGAATTCACGACGATGTCCGAAGCCAACGGCCTCACTCCTTGCCTGTTCTCCGTAGGAAGGGATACGGCCGATGCCGCCACACGGCGCGGGTGGCGCACCGTTCAGGTCGCCGAGGACACGATCGTCGACTTGCCGGAATTGCAGTTCACCGGGAAGTCCTGGCAGGACATCCGCTCGGCGCTCAACAAGGCGAAAAAGGACGACATCACCTTCCGGATGACAACACTGGCAGACGAACCGTTCTCCGTGTTGGCTCAGGTACGCGCCATCTCGGAGGAATGGGTGGGCGACAAGGGACTACCCGAGATGGGGTTCACTCTCGGCAGCGTCGAGGAGGCGCTCGATCGCGACGTCCGGGTCGGCTTGGCCGTCGACCCGACGGGAAGCATTCACGGCGTCACCTCGTGGTTGCCGGTGTACGGCGAGGGCGGCGTCGTCCGGGGTTGGACCCTCGACGTGATGCGTCGACGCCCGGACGGGTTCCGCCCCGTGGTCGAATTCCTCATCGCATCGTCGGCTCTCGAATTCAAAGAACAAGGTGCCCAATTCGTCTCACTGTCCGGAGCACCGCTCGCACGCAGCGACGACGGCGCCGACGCCGCATCGATGGACCGCCTGCTGGACATGCTCGGAGCCGCGATGGAACCGCTGTACGGCTTCCGGTCTCTTCACGCGTTCAAGAAGAAGTTCAAGCCCAGATACGAACCCGTTTTCCTGTGTTTCCGCGACGAGGCCGACCTGCCTCGGATCGGAATCGCACTGACGCGTGCATACCTACCCGACGCGACGGCTCCTCAGCTGATCAAGCTCGCCACCAGCAAGAGCTGACGCCGTGCGGTCCTGGTTCGAGCACACGGTCGTCGACACCGGCAGACTCCCACTGTTCTTCCTTCTGCTCGCCTTTGTTCTGACGTTCCTGTTCATCCGCTTCAGCGTTCGAATGATCCGTGCGGAGGTCTCGTGGTGGCCGGGCAATGTCACGCCCGGCGGAATGCACATCCACCACATGGTTTTCGGCCTGATGATGATGCTTGTGTCGGGTTTTGCCTTCATCGCTCTGGCCGACTATCACACCCCGATCGCCAACTGTGTTCTCGCGTCGGTGTTCGGTATCGGCAGTGCGCTGGTGCTCGACGAGTACGCACTCGTGCTGCATCTACGCGATGTCTACTGGGCCGAGGAGGGTCGCTCGTCCATCGACGCGGTGTTCGTTGCCATCGCGATCTCATTCCTTTTCCTTCTCGGAGTCCACCCGATCGGGTTCGCGGGAGAGTTCGACCCGTACGAGCAGGACCGTAGCCTGGCGACGTTGATCGGCGTCGTCGTCGCGATCGTGATCCAACTCGGACTCGCGGTGATCACGTTGATGAAGGGCAAACTCTGGACCGGCTTGATCGGACTGTTCTTCACCCCGCTTTTGTTGGTCGGCGCGATTCGATTGAGTCGCCCGGGTGCGCCGTGGGCGCGTTCGCGTTACCGCGACAAGCCCGCGAAGATGAGCCGCGCAGTGGCCCGTGAGCAGCGCTATCGCGAGCCGATGATCCACGCGAAGATCTACGTTCAGGAAGCGGTGTCGGGAAGTTTCGGTTCCACTCCCCCGCCCCCACCACCGCTCCCGGTCGTCGATACCTCGACGCCCACGTCGAAGGTCGAACTGTCGCAGCGGCTTTCGGACAGAATTCGCTGGCGTCGCACTCGCCGAAGACTACGAACAGTCCCGGTCTGGCGCCTCCCCGTGATCCTCGTCGTTCTGTCCGTCGTGACCGCGACCATCCTCGTCGGGATCGACGGAGACCTGGTCAGCGACGGCGACGTCGGCACCATTTCCGAGGGCGTGGACGCCGGGGCCACCGCAACGCTGCTCAGCGTCATCGCCGGCGGGATGATCACCCTCACCGGTCTGGTGTTCACCGCTATCACCCTCGCCATGCAGTTCGGCGCCTCGCAGATTTCGGTGCGGGTGGTCCCGATGCTTGCGCAACAGCGAGTGATGCGGTGGTCGATCGGCATGTTTCTGGCCACGTTCGTCTTCTCCTTGATCATTGCGCTCGATCTGGCGCTCGACTCGGAGAATTCCTCTCCGACCATCTCCACGGCGATCGCACTGCTTCTGGCATTGGCCAGTGCGATCCTGTTCATCGCATTGGTGGCGAAGGTCGGGTCGATTCTCAATTCCAGCCGGTTGTTGCGTTGGATAGCGGCCCAGGGCCGGAGCGCGACGATTCGTGCCTATCCGCTGTACGAGGACTTACCCTCGGGCGCACCGAAACCCAGTCAACCGCTTCCCCTACGCGAACCGCACGAGTCCGAAACCTCCGAGAGCGCCGACGCACTGGTGATTCGCCTACGCCACCTTTCACCCGACGGCCGGATTCTGCTGGCGATCGATCTCGCACGATTGCAGCGTTTGGCCGGCCGCTGGGACGTCTCGGTCGAGGTCGTCCCCAGCATCGGCGAGTTCGTCGCCCAGAACGCGCCCCTCTTCGAGGTACGCGGACCGTCACTGAAGGTCCGTCCGGACACATTGATGTCGTGCTTGATCTTCGGTGACACGCACAGTCCGGTCGTCAGCCCCGGTGCGGCGCTGCAGTCGATCGTGGACATCGCGCTCAAGGCGCTCTCACCCGCCATCAACGATCCGGGTCGAGCCGTCCAGGCTCTCGATCACATCGAGGACCTTCTGGTACTCCTCGCCCCACGGGTCCGCTTCGACACGTCAACCTCGGATCTCACACTGATCCGGGGGCAGCAACGCACCTGGACCGACTACGTCTCTGTGGCGACCGACGAGATCAGGCACTTCAGTAGCAATTCCGCGCAGGTCCAGCGTCGTCTACGCGCGGTGTTCGCGACCTTGCTCGAAGCCTGCCCGCCGGATCAGCACCCTCCGCTACTCGAGCGCGTCGACGCACTCGATGCGCAATTGACCCGAGAATGGACCGGCGCACTCGACCTTCGACTCGCGAGTGTGGCGGATCCGCAGGGATTGGGCTCCGAGGCCGGGGCGACCGGAAGAATTCACCCGCTGATCATCGGGTCCGCCGAACTTCCGGACGACCGTTCACCCGGGCAGACCGAGTCGCGTTCCCAGCCAACCTAATTGACTCGCCAATCCAGCCGACCACACCTGGAAGCTGTGTCCTCCGTCGACCTCGGCGTACTGGACGTCCATCCCTGCAGCCTTTGCGGCCTCGTAGAGCGTCTGCAGTCCCGGGCGGTAGTCGTTGTCCTGTTTGCCGACCACGAACACTCCGGCGCTGTCGGGGAACTTCTTCTCCCGGAGCAGATCCTGCGGATTCACAGCCACGAACGCGGCTTCGTTGCCGCCGAACGCGGCATCGACCGTCTGTTTGCGATCACCGAGGGTGGGCTCGATCTGACCGGACAGATCCAGGAACGTCGGATATACCGCGGGGAAGTTCGTTGCCATCTGGAACGCGCAGGTACCGCCGTAGGAAAGTCCCCCGATCGCCCACTTCCTCGGGTCGGGATCCACCTGGAGGTTCCCGCGCACCCAGTCGGGAACATCGCGCGAAAGGTACGTCGCGACGTTCCCGAGTTGGGAATCGACGCAGAGCGGATTCGCCAGTTCCGACCCGGTCCCGTCAGCAACGACGACGACGGGAGCCAAGCCCGAATGTGCAGCGGCGTAGGTGTCCATGGTCTGGACGAGACGTCCGCCCTGTAGCCAGTCCTCGGGCGCGCCTGGTTGGCCGGCAAGCAGTACCAACACCGGCAACTCCGGTCGTGGGTTCGTGAAATACGCGGGCGGTAAGTAGATCTCGGCGTCACGGGCGCTGAATCCGGAGACCGTCCCTGCAATCGTGACCGTGCTGACCTTGCCGGCCGTCGGCATGTCCGCTGGAGCCTTCCACTGCGAAACCGGTACCGCCCCGTCCTTGCCGTCGTCCAGGTCGGCGAGTGAAACCTTCTCCGCGTCCGAGAGTCCCAGCGCTGTTCCCAACGTCGGATACGACTGGAACTGCAGATTCACGTGAGCCGCGCTCGACACGACCACCAGGAGCACGGAGACCACGGTGAGCGCGCGGCCGTCGAGTCGCGTGGCCGCAAATATCCGCGAAACACCCAGCAGCGCGCCGAGAATGCCCAACCCGATCCACACGTAGACCGGACGGGCAATCGGATCGGGGAACGGGTGCCATACCTTCTCGATCAGCCAGTACAGCACGAGAGTGATCGCGATTGCCGCGACGATGCAGACCGGAATCGAGATCAGCACGTGACGCCTCGATCTCGAGAAGATCAGCCACAGAAGTGCCAGAATTCCGAGCACCGTCACCACGGGCGGGACCGGGCCCGTGACCAGCGACAGATCCGTGATCGTGTGCACGTCGTCTCCCGTCGCAGCCCTGTTTAGACAATATCCAAGAACAGGACATTTCGGAGCTGATGGCGTCAGATCACCGCGTTCGACGCCTGGGCACGTAGGTCTCGGGCCAAGTGATCCCGACGCTCGAGAACAAGCCGCCGCAGCGACGCGGGCGCGTCTGCGTTGCCCTGGATCCAGGCATCGACCGCAGAGGTGTCTTCAGCTGCCGGGAAGAGTCCGTTCACCAACCGTCGCGCAATCTCGATGCTGCGTTCGGACCACCACTTCCCCAAGGACGAGAAATACTCGCCCGCATATCCCTCGATCAATGACGCGTCCGTGCCCGAACGGAATCCGGCGATCGTCGCATCCAGGCGGTCGTTCGAGAGTGAGGCATCGGTGGTCGCCGACGCCCAGGCAGCCGCCTTGGTCGCGGCATCGGGAATCGACGCCGCGGCGCGGACGTACGCAGTTCGACCCGCCGACGTGCTGTCCGTGCTCAGCTCACGGTCGAAGTCGCTCACACTCGCATGGCCGGTCGCGGACAGGGCGATCCACAATGCCCACCGCAGATCGGGATCGAGAGCCAGTCCGACCGGTCCCGGGCACGTGCCGCCGAGTATCGACCGCAACTCGTCGGCGCGAGCGTCGTTGACCGCTGCGGCGGCCGACAGGGCCCGTGCCCAGGCCAGCTGTCTTCCGGACTCCGGTTCGGCTTCGAACACCGCCTTCCAGGTCGTTTCCAACCAGCCTGCACTGACATTGGGCCGCAAGCTCTTCGGAACGTAGTGAAGAACCGCGTATTGGGCATCGGTCAGGATCGAGCTGAGAATTGCAAGATCTGTCTCTGCGGGCGCGAATCGTTCCACCATGTCGAGGTAACGGAACACCGAGAGTTGCGCATCACGCACCGAGTTCCACAGCGACGACCAGATCACCCCGCGCGCAAGCGGATCGCTCACGCGGTCCAGGGATGCCTCGACTGTCGACAGTGATCGCTCGTCCAAGCGGACCTTCGCGTAGGTGAGGTCTTCGTCGTTGAGCAGTGTGAGCGCCCCAGATGGAAGGTCCACGGAAGTGCGGGATTCGGTGATGTCGAGTTCGACGCGTTCGGTGCGAACAAGATCTCCGGACTCGTTGTAGTCGTAAATTCCGACTGCGAGCCGATGCGGCCTCGGGTCCGTCTGGACCACATCTGTTCCATCGAGCGACAGCGTGGACACTCCGGTGGTCTGCAACCAGATTCGTGCCCATTCGCGCACATCGCGTCCGGAAGTCTCCGCGAGCACGTCGAGCAGATCGACCAGCGTGGTGTTCCCGAATGCGTGAGCCTTGAAGTACCGTCGAGCCGCTTCGAAGAACGCGTCACGGCCGACAAACGCAACAAGTTGCTTGAGGACGCTGGCGCCCTTGGCGTAGGTGATTCCGTCGAAGTTCAGCTTCGCAGCTTCGAGATCGACGATGTCGGCGACGATGGGGTGAGTGGTCGGCAGCTGATCTTGGAGGTAAGCCCACGCCTTCCGCTTGATGGCGAACGCTACCCAGGCATCGGTGAAACGCGTGGCTTCGGCGCTGACCAGCGATCCCATGAAATCGGCGAAGGATTCCTTGAGCCACAGGTCGTCCCACCAGACCATGGTCACCAGATCGCCGAACCACATGTGCGCCATTTCGTGCAGGATCGTGTTGGCGCGGCGCTGATGCTGCTCGTCGGTCGCGGAGCCGCGGAACACGTATGCCTCGGTGAAGGTCACCAATCCCGGGTTCTCCATGGCGCCGAGGTTGTACTCGGGGACGAAGATCTGGTCGTACTTGCCGAACGGATACGGATAGTCGAAGTGCTCGGCGTAGAAGTCCAACCCCTGACGGGTGATGTCGAAAACGTTGTCTGCATCGAGATGAGGAGCCAACGACGCCCGACACAAAGCGCCCAACTCGACAGTGAGGTCGCCGCGACTCCACGACGACGCCACCCGGTGATACGGCCCGGCTGCGATCGCGGTGATGTAGGTCGAGATCGGCAGCGTCGGTGCGAAAGTGACGCGTTGTCCGCCGTCTACGGAGTGGGTCTGGGTCGCGGGCTGATTCGACAGGACTTCCCAGCCGTCAGGTGCTGTCACCTCGAACGTGAAGGGCGCCTTGAGGTCCGGTTGCTCGAAGCAGGCGAAAACACGTCTGGCGTCGGCGGGCTCGTATTGCGTGTACAGATACGTCTGATCGTCAGCGTCGTCGACAAATCGGTGCAGCCCTTCGCCGGAACGGCTGTAGTTACCGTGAGCTGCCACCCGCACGACGTTCGATCCACCGAGTCCGCGCACCACAATCCGGGACCCGTCGTACTCCACGGGAATCGACACACCGTCGACGTCCACGGAATCGACTGCAGCACCGATGAAGTCGAGCCATGTGGACTCCGCCGACGACGTCAGATCAATTGTCGTGACCGTCGAAAAGGTCTTCACGGCGGAGTCGACCGCCGATCGCAGATCCAACTCCACCCGGTAACCGGCGACGGAGATGGCTCGAGATCGTTCGGCGACTTCGCTTCGATTCAGGTTCGCTGTACTCACGCACTCGATCCTGCCAGGCCGCGCGCGGCGATGTGAGCCGCAGTGCGCCTATCCCTTGAAAGCGCCCTGCCAGACGGTGTCGAACGGCGTGTGCGCCGAGACTCGGCCTTCGATGCCCGCCGTGACGAACTTCTTTGCCAGGGCGACGGCTTCGCCCACGTCGGCGCCCTTCGCCAGCTCCGCGGTCACTGCGGCGGCCAGCGTGCAACCGGCACCCGAGACGCGCTCTTCACCGACCTTGGGGGCGGAGAGAACCGTCACGTCGGTCCCGTCGAACAACACGTCGACAGCGTCGCCACCGGCGAGTTCGACACCACCCTTTGCGAGCACGTACTTGGGCCCGAGGTCATGGATACGACGTGCGGCCTCGATGAGGTCGTCCACGCTTTCGATGCTGTCCATTCCGGCGAGGGTGCGTGCCTCGAACAGGTTGGGTGTGACGACGGTGGCGAGCGGAAGAATCGAATCACGAAGTGCTGTATCGGTATCGAGAGCCGCGCCGGGCTCCTGGCCCTTGCAGATCAGGACCGGGTCGAGGACGACGTGGCGCCAGGACTGCCGACGCAATCCCTCTGCCACAACCTCGATCGTGGCAGGCGTGCCCAACATGCCGATCTTGACGACGTCCAGATCGTGAGCTGCCGTGGCAGCCTCGATCTGATCAGCGATCACGTCAGGGGCGATCGGCACGAAGCGGTGACCCCAGTTGTTCTTGGGATCGAACGAAACGATGCACGTGGTGGTCGCTACGCCGTAGACCTCCAATGCCTGAAACGTCTTCAGGTCGACCTGCAGGCCGGCACCGCCAGTCGCTTCGGACCCAGCGATGACATAGGCGAGGTCAACCACAGCACAATCTCCTTCTTCGGACTTTCGAAACGTGCGTGGATGGCCACGAACGCGGGGCCCAGTTTATCAACCGATCCGACGTCCGGTTTTCGCCTATGCAGGCACCGGAGTTCCCCACGCGACGTCGTTGTCCTCGTAACCGAAGGGTGGACCGACGAACTCGCCACCACAGGTGATCAGCGCGAGGGTTTCCGGTCCGTCGAGGCTGTTCAATCGCTCGACCGGCAGCTCGCCGTCCTTGCCGTAGTGATCGACCGCATCGATACGGTAGTTCCAGGCCTGTCCCCCGGTGCCCGTCACGGTCACGATCGAGCCGATTTCCAGTGTCGAGAACTTCGTTCCAAATCCGTCACCCTGATAGATGTCATTGATGTGTCCGGTGATCACCACGGTGCCCGCGCCGGAGCCGGGAAAGGCCGAGTCCGCCCACCACCCGATCTCACTGACATCCTCGGGAGGAATGAGCGAGCCGTCTGTCGTCGTCTTGATCGACAGAATGTCAGCCGTGCTGTCGACTATACGAAGCGTGGTCGGGACATCCGGACCGTCGACCGCAGCGCGAACCTCGGGCGGCAGATCTTGTTGGCCGGTCGCGAGGACACGGGTCGGAGATTCACCGTCGTCAGAACATCCCCCGGTCAGGAGCGCGGCCACCACTACTGCAGCGGCCCATGTTCGACGGACCGTGGATCGAGGTGCCGCTGTCACGGGCGAGAAGTCGGGCCGGACGGGACCTGGGAAATCGGTACTCGGTTTCCGACGTCACGGCCGGGAAGGGCGTCACCGAAATCCCCACCGGAACCGTTGTCACCGCTGCCGTTTCCGCCACCGCTTCCACCGCCTCCATTCCCGCCGCCTCCATTCCCACCAGGGCCGGGGCCGGGGCCGGGGCATTCACCTGCTGGTTCGGTGGAGTCGCCTGCCAAGACGATCTTGACTGCCGAGAGGTTGACTGTCTGGTTCTGTGCCACTTGTCCAGGAGTTGTGACGTCGGATGCGAGCTTGGCGCGAACTGGAATGACCGAGCCGTCGTCGGCATCGGTGACCGTGGATCCTGAGCGACCAAGATCTTGAGTCATCGTCATCCTGGAGAGCAAATCCTGATCTCCGGTCAAGCCGGCGCCGTCGATCCGAAGGGTCCCTCGGACTGGACTACCGTGCGCTCTGATCGTCACCGACGCGCGAAACTCGAGAACATCTCCCGGTACGGTCCGCCACGCTTCGATCGAGGTGATCTTCGTTCCGGGCGAACCAGTCGAGATGTCGTACCAGCCGTCGATCACTGCCGGATCGAGTGACATCGAGTTGTCGTTGATTTCCGAATTGCATCGGTGGGTGAGCGCGACGGAATCCGCCGATCCCACCGCGGGGAGCGCCGTCGACACAACAGTCGCCAGAACGAAGGCCGTCGCGGTGACGACCGCGGAACGCCTACCGAAGATTGTCATTCTCTCGCTACTCTTTTCCGCGGACCGCAGCTTCCGGTCAATTCAGCCAAAATACCAGTACAGCTGGACAAATAGGTCACATTTCGCGCCGAAATTTTCTCGTTTTCTGTGAACCTCGGTAACGAGCAATTCCTCCGCACACACATTCCGGCAAGGGGTACATCGCATCAACAGTGCCCAGAAGTTACATTTCGCCCGCACGCAGGCGCAGAACACTCTGATTTCTCACCGAAGCGGGCAGGCATTGTCGTTTCGAGACGGTCACCAGGTGGAACAACCATCGGTACAGCGTGCCGGGCACGTGTCCGGTCGCCCCACCGAATCAGTCGCCCCACCGAATCAAGGGAACCCGTCATGTCGGATACAACGTCAGTCAAGCAAGGATTCGCGGTAGGAACATCGATCGGGGCAGCAGTCATCCTGGCGACAGTCGGTATCGTGCAGTTCTTCCAAGGTCTCGCTGCCGTCGCCGAAAACGAAGTGTTCGTGGTCGGGATCGACTACGTCTATCAATTCGACCTGACGACGTGGGGGTGGATCCACCTCGTGCTGGGCGCGCTCGTCGCTCTCGTCGGTCTCGCACTGTTCACCGGAACGGCGTGGGCGCGGGTATCGGCGGTCGTGATCTGTGCCATCTCGATCATCGCGAACTTCTTGTGGCTGCCGTATTACCCCTGGTGGTCGACTCTCATCATCGCGCTGAACATCGTCGTGATCTGGGCTGTGTCGACATGGAAGCCCGCCCAACCGACGCACGCCGCTGCGCATGCACCGTCAACGCCGACTCGATCTGTTTGAGTTGAAAGCATGTGTAGGTGGATGGCGTATTCGGGAGAGCCGATACTGGCCCATGACTTGCTGTTCCGGCCACAGCACTCGCTGATCGACCAGAGCCTGCATTCTCAACTCGGGGCAACGACGACGAATGGTGACGGCTTCGGAATCGGTTGGTACGGGGAAGGGCCCCAACCTGCCTTGTTCAAGAGCATCGAACCGGCATGGAACGACTCGAACCTGCGCGAGGTCACCTCTCAACTTCGCACTCCACTTCTGTTCGCCCACGTCCGCGCCTCGACGGGAACTGCGGTGCAGCGCAGCAACTGCCACCCATTTCGGCACGGCAATTGGATGTGGATGCACAACGGTTCACTACGCGGATTCCACGACATGAAAAGGGAATTGGTGACCGCAGTTGATCCGTCGCTCTTCCCGGATCTCGAAGGATCGACGGACTCGGAAACCTTGTTCTTCCTCGCGCTGACGTTCGGCCTGACCGACGATCCGTTCGAAGGTGTCGCGAGGGCAGTCGGATTTGTCGAGCACACGGCTCGCTCGCAGGGAATCGACAATCCGGTCCAGATGACCGTTGCCACGTCGAATGGCACCTCCACCTGGATCTTTCGCTATTCGAGCGAGAACCGGTCAAGGTCGCTGTTCTTCTCCACCGAGATGTCCACGCTACGCAAGCTCCATCCTGAGGTGGATGCCCTTCACCATCTAGGTGAGGAGACCCGCATCGTCGTCTCCGAACCGCTGCGCGACCTTCCCGGAGCATGGAACGAGGTTCCCGAATCCGCCGCAGGCGTCATACGCCCCGGGCGGGACGATATGCGGCACTTCGCGCCGATCCCCCCAGCGTGATGTCGCCAGAAGCGGACATAGCTGCGAAATAGCCTGCCCTCGAAGCGCTTTCACGACGCTCGACTAACGGAAAACCCGGAACACTAGTCTCTCGAGAGGATGAGCCGAAACGCCTGGCGAGCCTTCTCCGCATCCGGAGTGCCACCGGTGAGCAGATCGTTGTAGATGAACGACTCCCCCACGCGAACCAGCAGATAGGCCATGTCCTCAACGGGCAGATCGGGTCGAATCTGCTCCGGTATTTCGGCTTCGATCAGCCGCCGCACGGATTCGACCATCGTCCCCTGAACCGGCCCCAACCCCGTTGTAAGACCCGGTACGACGTCGGCGTCGGACCCGGAGTCGCCAAGGGATCAGCAATGTCCAACGCCCGGGACGCACGGAGCACGAGGACCGGAAATAGACAGAGCCCTAACGCTAGTACCACACACCCACAACAACCGCTCCGGGGACGAATCTTCCAAGGACGGCTGGAAATCGCTCGCACCGCCATCTGCGCAACCGACTCGTTGGCCACCAAACCAGCGACATCGGATCCGCGCAACGGTGGGCGAATCGCCGGAGCAGTCGTAGTCGCCCCAGCAGTTGTGAGGCCGGAGGTGTCGGAGTCGGCGCCTGCCACAGTCGAGGTACCGGCATCGTCAGCGCATCCCGCAACAAGACTCGCGAAGGTGGCCGATGTGAGGATTGACTTCGCGCCAGCCTTCCGGCGGGCGTCGGCCTACTACTTCGGGGGTCGTCGCACACATCTTGCGGTCGGCGTTCACGCTTTTGAGGCTCGAGCTCGTAGGCGATCCAGCCCGCTGAGAAGCTCGATACCGCGCTGGGACAACGCCTGCTCACAGCGGCCCGGGAAATGACTAACATCGTGAGATGAGCTACGATTTCTGGCTTTTTCCCGCCGAGCACTGCCAAACCGCCGCAGCCGCCCGTGCCTTCGCACTGGCCCAGGACGAGGCCGACGAACCGGCGACATCGATTGCCTCCAGCCTTGCCGCGGACATCAGCGCAGTCAACGCAGATCTGACAGAAGAACAGGGATTCTTGTCGGTCACTTCATTGAGTGGAACCGGCGCCGCGGTGTTTGTTCCATCTCCGTGGCGACGCATACAGGATGCTCGCGATGTGATGGTGCCTCGAGCATTCGCCGCCGACTACGGCATGTATGACCCACAGCTCGACATAGTGCTCAGTCCGCGTAGGTCGGTCGCCGGAAAAGTCTCGACCTCTCGCGAAGGGACCTTTCCCACGATCGCTCCAGATTTGATCGACCACTTCGTTGGAGCAATGAAAGTAGACGATTTCGTCGTCGTCGAAACCAGTGACGAGGTCTACATACAAACCACGCGCGTTGATATCAAAGCCTTCGCCGTTGAGCACCGAGCAGGATCTGCAGACCAGCATTTCGGTACCGAAGTGGTAGCGGCGCCGGAGGTCGTCGGCATGATGAAAGCGTGGCTGGCGAGTGGCGATGTCGCGATCACCGATCAACACTCGTGGACCAAAACTGCCCTGTAACAAAAAGTCCCGAATCGAGCACGGCCGATGCCGATTGCCGCCGGCGAAGACCGGTTGATGCGAGACCTGGGCGACTACGATCGAGCCTTTGGAGTCGAATTCCCCTGTACTGCATCGTGTAACGATGAATGGGTGCCGTTGAGCCACTCAAGGACCTCAAGCACTGCGCCCAAGTAATGAAGACGCCGCGCATTCGGGAACCGACAGCACGGCTAGCCGAGCAGGCCCGAAGCGACGGATGGAGCCACAAGCACTCCCTTGCCGCCGTACTGTCGAGAGAGGTCACGGCCAGGGAATCGTCCGGCACGCAGAACCGGATCCGATGAGCCGGATTCCCGACACGAAAATCATTGGAGAAGTTCAACTTCGACTATCAACCGTCACTCATTCCAGAGATGGTGGCGTATCTGGGAACTGGAGTCTTCTTGACGCAGGCACCCAATGTGACGCTTCTGGGGCCACCGGCACCGGCAAAACGCATCTGGCGACCGGGCTGGGAATCAAAGCGGCCCAGGCCCGACATCGCGTTTCATTCGCTACCGCCGCCGATTGGGTGACCAGACTCAAAACCGCACACGCCGGAGGAAAGCTACCTGCAGAGTAGGCGCGACTACGGCAAATAAAGTTGATCATCGTCGACGAAGACGGCCACATCCCGTTCGAACAGGACTCCGCGAACCTGCTTTTCCAGTTCGGGGTCGTCTCGTTATGAGCACGCCTCACTGATTCTGACATCGAATCCGCCGTTCGGCCGGTGGGGCGACGTGTTCGACGATCAGGCAGTCGCCGCCGCGATGATCGACCGAATTTTCCATCACGGAAGAAGTTTCGACATTGAAAGGCACGAGTTACCGACTCACAAACACCGGGGTCGACACGGCGCCGTCCGTGAAAGCAGACAACGCGGCACAATGAACACATCGGCGTGGTCAAGATTCCGTCCGTCTGAAATGGACCAGGTTTCGACTGTGGTTCACAAATCCCAGGTCAAAAGCACAAAGCGCGCACCGGGAACCCACCGCCACTCCCGAGTACAGGGCGCGATGCCCCTTAGGACGTTTAACGGTGGCACCGGGGCAGCGCACTGTTACAACTAACAGATGAGGAGTTACGCCAATCGTCATCGCACACTGATCGTGTTCACCGTGATGGTTGTCGTACTGGGCTCGTTGTGGTGGACGAGAACGATCGCCTTTACCCGATCGCTAGCCATTGCCTTCAGTTCCGAACCTCACGTATCCCTTCCGCGCGGCGGCCCCGCAGACATCACTCCCACAATCGTCGCCAGCTTCCCGTTCTCCGAAGAGACGGTAAGCGTCGTCGCGGACAGAATCGTCAACACCCACGGCGGCAACACATCCGACTACGAATCAACCCTCACCATCACCGACACAATTGATTTCGCCGGAGAAGTCGTGACAGCACGCGGACGAACACCGCTGGCCACCCAACGGATGCCGAACTACGGCGCACAAGCACTGAGCGAGCTGATCAACGAAGCCACCTTCGCACAGACAGGCCAAGCCAACGTTTCCTTCATGGTGTTCGCCCTCTAGATCGCCGCTGCCCGTCAGCCGAGCGCGCAGCTCACCGACATCCACCACAAACCGGGGACGTGTCATCACCCCAGTTCAACGCCACAAAACGAGCACTCAGCCACGCGCAAGTCGGATACCCGCTCACCGTGATGTCGTTGCGGCCGACCGATTGAACACAGACGATCTCCTAACATCCATCAAAGCTGGCCGGACTTGGATCTCAGCCACAGCCTCCATCGACCCGTCGTTCACAGCAAACTATTTACGATCAGTGCGCACCGATCGGCGACGAGATCGTCACGCACGGCAAATCGGCCACGGTTCAGACCACCGTGCAGGGCGTACCGTTCGGCACCCTCACCATTCACACCGATGCAGGACCGATTCACTCAGAATCGTTTCCCAGCAGCGGAACCTGCGAAGTGTCGCGTCTTGTCCCGCCAACTTCTACGTTCGTCCGCGCAGAAGTGCGCGGCCGAACCGGTCACATGGCCACGCTCAGCAACCCAATTACCCTGAGAGGCAGGAAAACCCTGACGAACCACGATTCAAGCGAAAGCCGACGCGCTATTCAACGCGGCCCGCGACCACTCCAACTGCCGCCGCGACAAAGGGCGCCGCAAACAAGTAGAACGTCAGGTTCGCGCCTGCCCAGGGCAACATCAGTGTGGGGTCAGCCCTCACACCCCATCCTAAACATACCGATTGAACTTTTTTTGGAAGGTGTTGCCTCCTGCAGCATTCTCGGTAGTTGTCGTCAGAGTTACCCTCCTGAGCTTGTCGACACTGCGGAGTCGGCGAGCGTGTAGGTCCGACACAACAGCATCCCTCTCCGGGTTGTCACAACGACAAGAGCATTGTTCTCGCCCGTGCACGGGCGACGAGCAGATGTTGGCGCGTGTGACGATGAGGGAAGTCTCACTACGAACATATTTCAAAATGCTGCGATCTGGGACCTTCCGTGCTGCAATTCTTTTCTGGAAACTACACAGCAGGCCACTCCAAGGAAGTGTCGCGGTGTCAGTAGTAGCGCTGTTCGGCGCTATCTAACCTTCTCCGAGTTGAACACGAATAGGTGGGAACGTACCGCGTTTCCGAACCAAAAATTCAACTGTTGAAGGAGATCATCGTGATCCCGAAAACCATCAGCAGGTCGACACTTACCGTCGCGAGCAACGTCCCACTCAACGCGCAAATCGCATACCGGGCCGGTACCCCTCCCATGCAGAAGTGAGCACTGTGCTTGCACGAGCCCGGAGACCACCGACCGCGCACGTTCAGCACGTTCGGCACTGGCGCTCACGGAGACCGCTGCCATAACGATGATGAGTACCGAGTAAGTCAGGAAAGCGAGCCCGAGGACGATCCCGACCAGCAATAGCAGGTCGGGAGGAATGAAGGAAAGAAGGTCGGAAGAAACCGACATGTCGACTCCACTTGTCTGGTGACGAAGCGGGGCCCGGCGTGTTTTTACACGCTCGCCAGACCCGCAGTTGACGCGAAGGTCGAACTGCGGGTGTCAGGTCCTCGGGTGACCTGCGGGGAAGGACGCGATTAGTTTGCCGGATGATTTTCCGAAGCCATTCCTGGCATAGAGCAGCAGTTGAATGTACGTGCCGGCAAGTCTCGCCGATGCGATCTTGTTCCGCTTGTCGAACAGAAGAAGGGCGAGTCCGCGGATCGGCTCCGAGTCGTCGTCCAGAGTGGGCGCCATTCGAGTGCACGACTTGCTGCAAGGTCCAGTGCCGAGATATAGGTGGGTGTCGGTGGCTCGAGAACTCGTAACTGTTCGAATAGACGCACAGGCTCGAACTGAATCACTCCGGCGAGTCCGGAGACTTCATCCTTTGGGAAAGATGGCGTCATGTCGTCAGCAACGAACAAAAGGTACCCGCCCGAACTGCGTGAGCGGGCGGTGCGGATGGTCGCAGAAGTCCAACACGAGTACCCATCCGAGTGGGCCGCGGTCGAAGCCGTCGCCGACAAACTCGGCATCGGAACAACGCAGACGCTGCTCAACTGGATCCGGAGAGCGCAAACCGACGCCGGCCAGCGGCCCGGTGTGACGAGCGAAATGGCGGCGGAGATGCGCAAGCTCCGAGCCGAAAACCGGGAATTCAAGCGCGCCAACGAAATCCTGAAGTTGGCATCGGTTTTCTTCGCAGCGGAGCTCGACCGCAACAACAAGTGATCATCGACTTCATCAACCGATACAAGAGCAAGTACGGCGTCGAGCCGATGTGCAGGGTGCTCAGCGAGCACGGCAGCTCAATTGCGCTGTCCACATACCACGAAGCCCGCAACCGTCCTGCGTCTCGGCGGACCGCGCGCGAGAAGAGCTGAAGATCGAGGTCAGCCGCGTGCATGCCGAGAACTATTCGGTCTACGGCGCCCGCAAGGTGTGGCTTCAGCTGAGGTGAGAGGGTATCGAGGTAGCGCGGTGCACGGGTCGAACGGTTGATGGGTGTCCTCGGGCTCGAGCGTGCACGTCGAGGCAAGAAGAAACGGACCACCATCGCAGATCCACAAGGTCGTCGTACGGAGGATCTGGTGCAGCGAAAGTTCAACCCCGCTTACACCAAATGTGTTGTGGGTAGCTGACTTTAATAACGTTTCGACATGGTCGGGTTGGGTGTATGTCGCGTTCGTGATCGATGCGTATTCTCGCCGAATCCTCGGATGGAGGACTGCGTTGACGATGACGACACCGCTGGTACTCGATGCGACGAGCACGCGATCTGGACCCGCTGCCGAGAAGAAATTGCGGATTTGTCGGGGCTCATTCACCACAACGACCGCGGATCACAATATACGTCATTGCGTCCACTAACAAGCTCATTGAGGTTGGTATCGATGCCTCGATCGGGGCTACCGGGTCGAGCTACGACAACGCTCTCGCCGAGACGATCAACGGGCTCTACAAGACCGAGTTGATCAAACCGCGCGGGCCGTGGCGAACGGTCGAGCATGTGGAAATCGCGGCGTTGGAGTGGATGGACTGGTTCAACCACCGACGCCTCTACGAGCATTGTGGCGATGTTCCTCCGGCCGAACTCGAGGCGTTCTACTACGGTGAACACAGAACTACGCGAATCGCGGAGTTCTCAAATCAGTAAGTCTCCGGACTCGCCGGTGCGATTCAAATTTGGTTCTGACCGAGTGGTCGGCCGTCGCCCACGCCCTTGCGATTATTTCGATGCGGATGGTTTCGTACGACTGCCGGGGACCTGAACGAGAATTATGTGGCGAGGCTCGGGGTCGCCTTCGATGACAAACTTCGTGTGTTCGATGAGCTTCGACAAATGCGGCGCGCCGCCTGTCGGATCGAAGGCCTTGTGCCTGAGTGCAACGAGGAAGCCGATACGGATGTCGTTGCCCTGGTAGGCGGCGGCTTGTTTCAAGTAGGCCGTCTTGTCTTTCATGGGGACTCTGGTGTGGTCGACCTTCATCTCGATGTTGATCGCGAATCCGTCGAATTTGAGTCTCAGATCAACGCGCCCTCCCCCGATATGGGAGACCTCATACTCGGCATGGGATCCGAGGTTGCCGACCAAGTAATCATTGAGATCTTCATGGATTGCAGCTTCGTTCGCTGACCTATCGAACAGGTACTTATAATGACCTGACTCACCGCTGGTCCGGCTAACTACGAAGTTCAGAACAAGGAGGAGGACCTCGTCTACTACCCGGACGACATCGCCTTTGTAATCGGGGCTTTCAATGAGTGCTGCACGAACTTTCTCGAAGACTTCGGCTGAGACGATATTGAGGTGGCTGCGACCCTTTGCAACGTGGTCGAGCCCTTCAGCTAGAGCTTCGATTGCTGAAGGCGTAAGCCGGTTTAGGATTGCTTCATCCGGAGATCCAGATGGAAAGAGCCGACTAAGGGGTGGGGGAGCGGCTCGGATGGGGCGCCGCCGTTGCCTTTTCCCAGACCTGTGCCATCCTTCGCGATTTGACGGGCGGTTTGGATGAGCAGTCGCGCGGCACCGAGCTGTTCGACGAGCTCGGTGCCGGGTTCAGATTCGACACGCTCCCTGAGGGCAGCTGCATGGTCTTCGAGGTTACTCAGCAGGCCAGCTTTCGCTGCAAAACCAGACTCAATGACTGGTTGGACCAGATCATGTACGCCAGCGGTATCGGAGTCTCGTTGGTGGAGCGTATAGGAACGGGTTCCGAGATAAATGCGCAGGAGATCGTCCACGATGACTTCTGCTTTATAGAAGGCATCCTTCTCGAACTCGATCCGCAGTCGGCCGAGATCTCTGAACAGGTGCGACCAAGCGAGGATGGCCGCGCGTTTGCTGTCGCCATACCAATGATTGAGTCCACTGCCAGTGACATTGAAGGCGTGAGCCTGCGCGGCGAGTTCCTTTAGCGCGTCTGCGGTCAAGTGAGTGCTATCAAGCGCTGCTGTCGGTGTACCAGCGACGATGGCGCTGGCCAGTTCGCCGAGAGCTTCGATGACTGTCCGGAGAACACGTGCGTCATCGCGGCCGTAAGTGTCGGACGCGACAGTGAGGTAGTGGGCCGCGGTTTCGAGATGCGGTGTCATCTGTTCGATTGATTCGGCACGCAGGGTCCGTAGGACTCCGATATTGGCGAGTACCCACGTGGCATCAGATTCGACGGCTGCTGCAAAAGCCAAGTCGCCGTTGGGAACGGAGTCGAGGCCGGCCAGCTTCCTCGGAATGTCGCCGAGGATGTCGGCTTCTGGCCAACGGTCTACGACAGTGCTGATCGATCGGATGACAGCGGTTGCCATCGAGGTCACGGTCGGAGCAGTGAAGCGTTGGAGAAGCGCGAGGAGGGCGAAGTGGGAGCCATATCCGGCGATGGTGACGCGGGTTAGAGCTTCGAGTGCGTCCGCAGCACGAAGGTCTGCGCGGCCGTCGCGTTCCTCGCTAGCGAGGAACTCCTGTACCGGCGTCTGGAGCGTTGTTGCGAGACGTTCGCCGGTGGCACGGAGTGTGCCCGGCGATCGTAGGAGCGGATCGATGCTGTCCCGAAACAACGTGGGATGCGTTGTTGCCGTAGCCGAGTCGGCCACGGCAACAAGTGCTTGCGTAGTGATTTCGTCAGGTTCAGGGCCTGCATCACGCGCGACAAGGTTCGCGAGCAGAGGGAGGGTGCCCTCTTCTTGCAGAGTGCTGGCCTCGGTGAAGATCCGCTCCCACCCGCCGAGGGTCCTGAGGGCGTCCTTGGAGAAAGGGCCCCCTCGGGCTTCTTGTGCCAGTCGCCGAATGTCGTCGGCAAGCGTCGTCTCATCAGGTGCGCTCACTTGACCGCCTTTCTTGAGTGGGACAAGCGCTGATGGTTCCCGGTGGCACCTACAATTCAGCGATCTGATGTCACCACACGTAATCGTCGCCCTCGGCGATGATGCGGTTGCGTTCGGGGAGAAGGTCCATCAGCGGCCCCGAATTTCGGGTGGCTACGACAATCTGCATCGGCGCTTCCTCCGCGACGGCGATGAGCGCTTCGACCATAGTCGCGAGGTCTTCTTCAGGCATTTCTTCTGATGAAGGGGAATCGAGGAGGAGTAACCCAGGGTGACGTCCGATGTTCTCAGCGTATCCGTGTTTGATCAGTGCAATGACTGTCGCGATCTTGACTCGGAGCTTTTCTCCCTCGGTCAGGTCACCGTACTTGGCCGGGTCACCGCCTTTGCGGAGGCTCATGTTCGCGGCGCCGTCGAGCTTGATATGGCTCAGGCTATCGCCGCCGAAACCAATGGTGAGTCGCTCGATGTCACTCGAAATCTTGAGAAGCAGAGGGTCTTGGCTATTTTTAACCCACTGTGCAAGGACTTTCTCAGCAGCTTGCGCGACCGCCAGATGAAGTGGCTCGACTGGATTAGCATCGATGGGCGTTACCGGCTGCGCCAGTGCCTCGGCAGCGCCTTCTGCGCGTGCAAGCGCCAAATCGAGAGTCCTGCGTTCCTCGGCGGCCTTTGCCAGGTCTGCGGCCGCTTCGGATTCAGTGAACGCCACATCGCGTTCCTTGGTCTTCGTGTCGATCTGATCTCGAAGGCCGGCCATGACGACCTCCACGTTCGCCAAGGCTTCTTCGAGTGCTTCGACCTCGCTGCGCGGTCCAGGTTCGTCGTCGCCTTGGTAATCGGTTACAGAATTGGCCGTGTCGAGGGAATCAAGATTCAGGTCGTTGGTGCAAACGGAGCACTTGTGTTCCTCAGGTTCGGCAGCACGACGCTCTGGAGTGACCTGCGCGGTGCAACGAGGACACACAGTTGGTTCCATCTGGTGGAAAAATTTGGTCAGGAGCGCGTGTTCGAACTCAGTATGGTCGCGAGCTTTCGCGGCTTTTAGTTGTTGCCTGACGGTTTCGGCTGACATAGCGCGAGCTATTAATTCGCTGTCCAGGGTATGGATCTCGCGGGAGAGATTGCTGGCTTTAACACTCGACTGCCTCATATTTGCGATGTCGGGAGTGTCAGACGGCAACGCCGCGATTTTAACCTTCACTTCGTCGACGGATTTTTGAGCCGCCACCCGCGATAGTTCTACGGCGTCGGTAGCGACCATTGCCTTGTCAGTTGCCGACTTATGCTCTGCAGCAAGGGTACCGGCGACGGTGGAGGCTGTGGCAAGAACTGGCACCCAGTCGGTCCCGATGAACATTTGCATCAGGCGGATACTGAGGGTCGATTCCTTCCCGATGATGGACTTCAAATACTTGGGTCGCACCCAGAACGCGTTCACATACGACGCCCACTTGTGCGTTGCTGGTGTGCCTGCCTGAGATACGGTAAACGCTTCGAGACGTAGCCGGTTCATCATGACCGAATTCATGGCGTCAGCGAACGAGTCGTCATCGAAGGCCGCCAAAGCGGTTCCCTCTGTCCCGTCGCTGTTTACAGAAATGACGGTCCCGCGAGCGACCACGCCGCGTTCGGCATCGAACGAGACACGGAGCTCCTCTTCCCCGACCTTCCAATCGACCTCGACGTGCTCAATCCAGCGGCGGATATCGGGAGAGAACTCCGAGAATCGTCCAGTCAACGACCACAACAGCACGTTCATCACAGTCGACTTGCCACGAAGGTTGCGTCCGGAACCGACCCCGTTGACTCCGGGCTGCGGCTCCCACTCGAATTCGAACGGAACTGGTACCCGGATTATCTCCTCGTCGGTCGCCTCTGGATCGAGGCTCTGACCGGCTTCGTTCCTTTCACCGACTACCGTTAGTGCGTCATGAACCTCTTCATCCTCGACGACTTCAGGTTCGAAACCCTGGGCGTCGGGATGGTCTGGCGCCAGGCGCTTGGTCCCACTGAACAGCACCCGGGTCGCGCGGAGTGAAACCGGCACCCCTTTGGACGCCGAGGCAGGGATTCCCAACGTGGCCAAAATGGTGTCGACGTCAGCAGGAATCAGGACGAGAGCTCGACCCTTTTGTCGCCGCCCTAGAACCTTGACAATCTCTTCAGCTAGGGCACTCACGACCCGCCTCCCGTGGAACTTGTTCCGAAGTCTTGACTGGACAATTTTGCGAGCCGGACACGTACATAGTCCGTAATCGGCGCGATATCGAGACCAAGCTCTGTACCTGCGTACGTAGCCTGCTCGTATTGCCGTTCCTTCAGCTTGTCGCCCACAGTGTCTTTCGCGAGCAAAGCGACGAGTTCAACCTGCTTGGCATACCAGTTCAGGACTGGATCCTTCGCAAGCTCTGCAACTGCGTTCGCGCCATCGGCCGTCAAGTAGAGCCGATTCCTGTAGCTCTTCGAGCCAGGCTCACCGGTACGGCGGAACGTCGCCAACCCATAGGTCTCAAGCAACGCGACCGCGTCGTCAATCGCCTCATAGGCTCCGTAGAACCAGCGCGGCATCGGGTACCAATGCAAGTCGGGTTCTGGATCGTCCAAGAGATGACGCGCAACGTCGAGGAAGGAGTCGCTCAGATCGCCGGCCGCGATCTGGCTGATGAGCTCATCGGCCAAATAGTCCGGATTCCGCATCCAAAAGTCCATCGCCTGAAGGCGGAGTTCGCTCCGAATGGCTTTCACTGAACCGTCCGGGTCGGAATCTGTTACCGCCTCACCGCATTTATCCAATAGAACTAGAATTCTTATGGCGTGCTGGGTCCGGGTCGCCGAAGGACGGCCGCCGTCACCTACTGGATCTGCGTCCATCAGACTCCTCACCCACCTCACCAAACAGAAGAATCGCCATCCCCCTTTCTGATGGCTCTGACCGCAACAAACATATCCCACGATCTAAATAGCCAGCGCACGGGAACGTACTCGACATTCGGATCTAAAGAAAGCGGACGTGGAGGCCGCAACCAGGTTCTTTCGCGCCTCAATCATCAGGGTCGCCCAGCACGGGTGCTGATCATCGACACGCTTGCCAGCTTCCAGGTCGCGCACCGCATCACACTGTCGACAACTGAGCACCGGCAGAACAATTAATTGAACAATCCAAACGAGGACTCGCACCAACCTACTCGCGGCGAGAACGCGCAATGAAAGCCTTCCGCACCTCGGCGCAGACAACGATTCCTGGACTCGACCAGCCGACTGCATTCAGCAAGCAGAACGGCAACGCTACGCCATCGGAGGCACCGCAGCCGTCCTGAACAACAACGAGACCCTGCACGTCGGTGACTACACCTGCACAGTCCACGAGGATACGGTCAGTTGCTCCGATACCGCCGGCAGCGAATTCACCGTCTCACCGACCTCTGCCACCGTGACCTGAAACGAGCCCCACCACCAAGCTCGCCGTCACGATGCGCGCCGAGAAGCTCCGCACCGTCGACATCACCCTCCTCTACGAGGTGCGGTCCACACTCGCCGCACCGGACTCGAAACCCGCCATCACCGCCACCACCCAACTCGCGTTCGCCGACCCCCGACGCCGGCCCGCTGCGACGCCTCTCCGTCGACGAGCGGGTCGCGTTCGCAGCGTGGACCACAGCAAACTGA
Source organism: Rhodococcus sp. IC4_135 (assembly GCF_011602025.1). Classification (NCBI taxonomy): domain Bacteria; kingdom Bacillati; phylum Actinomycetota; class Actinomycetes; order Mycobacteriales; family Nocardiaceae; genus Rhodococcus; species Rhodococcus sp. IC4_135. Next base: position 26,074 of record NZ_JAAOLG010000004.1, on the reverse strand, counting down.
CCCTCGGCAGGCTCGACGTCGGTGTCAGTGGGACTGCAGGGCGAATACAAGGCCGTCGACCAGTCAATGCCAAAAACTATCCTGCGAAACACATTCGGCTCCAAGCAGGTTACTCTTCACTGATGACCGAAACTATTGTTGCGGACCTAGACCACATCATCGACTTCCATGTCGATTTCGATGCACTCGCAAAAAACTAACCATGAACATGAGTTCGTCCGCATCTCCTTTGAATTGCTCAAAGAAGCCGCGCAACTCGTAACGCTGACGGCAGCAGCCGTGACGACTGAAACTGAACAAGGGGTAGAGCGCAACGAAGCTATCCTCTCTGGCCATATAGTCCGCATTGTCAAGCTTTCTCGGCCGATGATCCGGTGCGTGTTGGACGAGCATGGTGGCATGGAACAGATGCACTTGATGCCGCAGTTCCCGGATTCGGTCTCCATCCTGAATTATCTGCTTGACGATCCAGGCGACACGTCGCGATTCGACAGCTATGTCTTCGACAGCCTGGTCGCTGAGGTTCAGACGTTAGTGACAATCGAAAACCAGGTCAAAGCTGACGGAAACCGGGCGCTCGATCCTGTGGAGTTACGAGTGATTTCTTTCCATCCATACGTCTTTCGCCGCGGCTGTTGTTGAGCGCCAAGACCTTCCATCACGGGTAACATAAAATAGCCAAATGCAGAGCGTCGGATGATCCTCATATCCCCTACGGCCTACGTGATGTATCGACTGGCATCAAGCAGCATCCATGGATCGTGGCACGAGTTAGAGCGCAATCATCTTCAGCGCAAAGATGGCAAGTTCTTCCCGAACTACGATTCCGGGGACATCTACGCGCAACCGCTCTTCACCATGGCACTGTTCGGTGCTCACATGAGTCACGTCTACTTGTCTGCTCTTCGCCCAGAAGCTTTCGAAGTTCTCGGTCCAAGGTTGGCCGCGCTGATCACGAAGGCGACGAGGTCGTTCGATCTCCACGAGGATTTCAAACAGGCCAACGGATAGCAGGCCGTCCCTGCGTTGTGACCGGGGCGTCGCAGTCTGGACTGATCCAGGAGACGAGATTGAGCTAACCGCCGTTGTCGTCCGTACACCTGCGTTCGGCCGTGGGTCGTACCCGCGCGCTGGCATCCTCGCGCAGTATCGCTCGAACGCCGTTGATCGATTGGTTAGGCGACTTTGAGGCGATTTCATTTGCCAGCGTGAGACGAACTCCTCTGTCTGGGTCGCGACTAAGAAATTCTCCGAGGGCTTGATCGGGCAGAGTACTGCGCGCCCATAAGGTAGCCGTAGCCTTCCTTAATTCTGGCCAGTGCTGACCTCCAGTTCGTTAACGAGTGCAATCGCGTCAAGCTGTACAGCAGTGCGTGCCCTAACTATCTAGACGTACTGGATAGACGATTCTGCACGGACCTCTGCCCGGAGACGCGTCAGGACCTTATCCTTCTGCTCGATCGATTCGGATGCGACCGCGGCGGTGTACAGCAGTTCAGCTTCGAAGGTGGTACCTCCATCGGAGAACTTGAATCGCGCCATCGGATCGTTGCAATTCGCGCGTCCCATGAGATCGACTTTGCCAACTTCTGGAGCATCGAACAGTTCGGTACTTACGCCAAAGATCGCTCCACGTTGTTTGCGCGAGCAGGCGCGGAATCATCTCCCCAACAAGCACATCGAGGTAATCGTCCTAGACATAGGCCAGCCTGAGCCCGTTTCCTCGACCGATCATTAACATCGACGTGGGCAGTGCCCACGTCGATGCAGCCAGTTAAGGTCCAAAGTGAGTGGGCGACTACGAGGCGGCTGTCTCTCGACCGTCATTCCAAAGGTCGAGACCACAGCGCGAAACTTGCTGCGCGATCTCGACGGGGACATCCATCGTGTCCAGGCCTTTAGGGAACCCGAAGACCATCCGGGCATGTACGCGTTGTTGACGGAGCTTGGAAAGCTTGCCACAGATGAGGACCGGGCTTGGTTATTCCGGTGCCTGCTGCTCCGAGTCACACCCGGAAACGGTGCAACTTTATTCTTCAACGTCAACGACGAGCGAAAACTGGTGCTGGCCCAATTTTTGTGATCGATTTCGAATACGTCGTTTGCTGAGGAGTATTCGTTTGCGGAGCAGGTCGAATCCGGCGCGCCCGTACATTTGCCGTTTGAGCATCTTGATAGTTACGTGGAATCTGAATCGTCAAGGACATTCTCGTCTGCTCTGGTTCACAGAAACGGTCGGAAGCAAGGGACGCGGCCAGAGTCGGCATCGCCGCCGCAATCGATAGACAATTTCCCACAAGTGCAGTCCGGGAGGCAAAGCAGTCTCTGAGTCACATAGGTCGCAGCGGCGATACCGATCCGGTCACCCGGCCCCGGCCAGCCGCCATCAACACTTACAGGCAGTCCCGGGGTTTCTTGACGTGCTGGAGAACGGTTGTCAGATCCCGTTGGTCCACTCGTGATCAGGCTTGTTGCCCACTACAAAATGTTCGTCACCACAAATGGCACAGTCATCATCGTCATCATCTGAGGTGAAGTGTCCATGTGGATCCAGTACATCGGCGTCAGCCTCTTCGCCACAAACGGAACAAGATTCACTAGCCATGGTTCTCCTTCGGCAGTATGGGTTTAATTCGTCACGCACGAGTTGCTTCGAGCGCGCCCTTGCAGGCTATTCTAGGCCCCAAGCAGTCTGAACCGTCCGAGGTTTCAGCCGCCCCTATACGGGCTGCAACTCGCGGTTGAGGGCACCGTATTGGCTCAGCCACCGCGCCGGCGAGTACGACCTCGGCCGAGCCGAAAAACCTGGCCAGTATGGCGCGTTCTTCCTCGAACTGCTTGACGCACTGAGTGGGGAACCACTCGATGTAGGCCAGCGGGTTGGACTTCTGTCACCGAGGTCCAGGTAGCAACTTTCAGCAGCTTTGAAGGCAGCGTCGGCGATATAGCTGCTCGATGGTGGATCCGAGGAGTTGCGAGATCTGCGCTTCTCTGCTGTCTCGTCGAGGAAGGTCACGCACGACTACTTTCGGCCGGCTCGCCGGTGGTGGCGCTTGCGGTGCCCAAGCACCGGGTCCGCACCCCGATCCACCGCGTCGTGCAGATCCTCAAGCGAAACAGAGACATCTACTTCGCCATCTACCTCGACGACCGGCCACCCTCCAGCCTCATCACGCCCCTCACCTGTCAGGCATACGAGGGCGAAACAGACCTCGTCGACGCGACCAAGAAAGCAGTACAGCGAATCCCCGAATCTTCCTCCGATATAGAGGAACTCCACCACCTGTCCAGCGCGCTCCGGGAAATCCTGCAGCTCAGCCGAAGCCAGCTGTTCGAGCATCAATCCTTGATCCCGCTGCCCACCAAATACTTTCGGCGACTGACCACACACGAATCGGAGATCCGGCGGAATGTACTGGGCGTTCACGGCCAACCAGCCTGTTAGGCTCGGCCTCTCACCTGGGGCCTCCCAATCCGGCTGGCCAGGAGTGGCCGGATACCAGAACTCTGTTGGGTCCGGCAGCACCTCGGACGAGGCATCCAAGCTCCTTCGGGCTCTACCTCGCTGACCCCACCGCTTGGCGACGAACCCCGATGAGCAGGTCGACACTGCCTCATTGGTGTTCGTCGCCGTGTCCAACGCCGCTGGGAACGCCGCCGCTCAAACGGCAAAAGCGGTCGACGACAGCAGCACCGCACGGCCGCTGCGATCTAGCCGTCCCCTAGCCTCATCGCCAGCACTTCAGCCGGGTAGAGATTTGGTTAGGCGACTTGACGAAAGCCCACCGATGAGGTTGCGAAGGCCGTTAAACTCAGCCACTCAACTAGCGGCGTAGTCCTGCAGCCGTCCATGGGAGATCACAAATGAACACAGAGACAGGCCCCTTTTTGTGGCCAAGTACGCCCGGCGATCCGTTTCATGAACCGTTCGATCTAAACTCGTATGTCCAGTCGTGTGTGAGTCCGACACCGGCAGAGGGTGATTCAGCAGCTGGACTTCAAGCTCGGATCGAGCAAGTCTATGCGGAAGGCCGAGTCGCAAACTCGCTTGATCTTCGCTACCGAATGGCAGAAGTACTGCTCGCAGATCCGCCGGACAACGATTACGACGCAATCCGCAACTGGGTTGAAATCGCGCGGAATGCGACCTACTTGGGACGCTTCGACGACGCTTCGAGGGCGCATGCGGCGGCAATCCATTTGATGCGGCGCACGACCGTACCGAAGGTGGCGTATGTACCCCGACAAGTTGCAGCCAGTAGTGCGATCGCTTTCGCAACGGGTCAGTATGGCCGGGGATCGGAACTGTTGCGCCTCGCAGAGCGGGAGATGATCGGTGCTCAAGGCGGCGATCAGATCGTGGCAGCGGCGCACACAGCAGTCCTGTATGCGCGAGAAATCGAAGATCTTGCTCGGCCGTCGACCGTGCCTTCGACCGATTCTCAAGCAGGGAATGTGCAGGTTGCGACCTATATGTACGAACTCGGTGCAGGTCTCCTGACGTGTAAAGCGCCAGACGAATCTCGAATCGAACCCTCAGATGTTTTCGTTCGGGCAGGTCAGATTTTCGCGGCCCTCGGCCAACTCGGCATGTCGGAACGATGCTACGGAGCGGCGGGAAACTTCCTGCTGGAAAACGGTCGTAGGCGACAGGCCCACATGGCGTACTTACAGTCAGCGCTTATGGGAGAACGACACTCGCCCGGCCCCAAATACACAACAAGATACTGGGCAGCACGTGCAGCGCTCAGCTTGGAAGATAGGCAGCTGTTCGATGACGTCACCAACGCCATCCCCGTCGCGTCGATCGACGACCCTCACTATTTCGTCATGTTCGTGTTCTTGGAGTCGGAAATGATTCGGATCGTCGACAAGGACATGGTGCGCGCAGCGCAGTACGTCGACGACCATCTCCCCCGCGCGCTGGAACTCACCGGGTACCGTTCGGCTCCAGACGATATGCCGAATACGACTTCGTACGAACGCGCCACGATTCCGTACCTGGGTGCACTCTTCGCCAATCGTCTTCCCTTGGTCACCGCAACCGAATCCAGTCGAATCGCAGACGCCGTAACCGCTGCGAGACTGTATGCCAGGGGAATACGGGACGACCATCTCGATCAATTCGTCTCCGATGGTGGAGGTCACGAGCGAAACTTGGAAGTACTTTTCAAAGATTTAGCGCGATACACCTATTCCGGTGCAGCCGTCCTCGTGGCGCGTGACCAGGCACTCGATTACGTCAAGGGAGAACTGCAGGATGCAGCGCTAGAACAGTTCTCCGACATGGCCACGACAGCAGCGAATGGTGCCTACGATTTCGCCGTCAATCTGATCAGTGGGCTAGGCAACTAGGTATCCGCGACGTCAAGCGAGCAACTCGTGCCGGAATACCTGTCTTCCTGCCGCTCTTCGGTTCCCGGGGTCCCGCGGCATGCAGTGGGGCAGACTCCTGCATCGGTTCGGTCGCTTTCTCGATTGCGCTTCCGCCACTGCTTCCGCCACTGCTTCCGCCAATCCAATTCATGTCGTCGACGTGCCGCGCCTGAACGCCTGGGCTAGGGCGATCCCTAAGTCGTAGTCGTCGACGTACACCCCAGTTCCGGACGTATAGATCCCGCCGATCCGGTCGGAGTCATAGGCCATAAACACCACGTCGGGCCGTCCACCGTTGAATCGGCCAAACTGTTGGTAGCCCCAACTGTCGGGTGCGTAGTCGTCGTTCCAGGCCAGATGTGCGCCGGGAACGAATCCGGCGTCCGCACAGAGCGTCGGCAGGACGGTATCGAAGCAGTCCAGACGAAAACCTCCTAGCCGCGTGGCCTGGCGGAGCATCGACTGCACGGCCTTCGGATGTGCACAGTCCTTGTGCCCGAATGCGGAGACATTTCGTCGTCTTTAGTTGCGACGCCGGCTTTTCCGTCGTCGCTGACCAAGAGTCGCATCTGCCGGTACTCGGCTTCGTCGTAGACGTGGACCGAGGAGGCGTGCGAATTCTTGTGGGCGAGCTCGAGCATTTGCTCGCGGTAGACCCCGGCGTCGGCAGGAGCCAGTTCGTAGAGCGTGGGAGCGGACAGTCCGCGCACGGCGAAGTCTGCGCGTTCGTCAGCGGGAAGTGTATGGTCGGTGACCGGTTGGATCTGGTGGCCACCTATCAAAAGCCGAGGGCTTCGGCATCCTCGATCCCCCAGTCCGGAAAGCGTGACGGGTGTGATGCGCACGCAGTGGGCTCGGCCGCCTCGGCGGCGATCAGTGAGAGCACGTCGTGTCCGTCGCGGGGTGGATGCTGACGCGGTCGGCGAGGCTGCCGCCGACGTCGGCGACGTCGACGCAGACTGTGGTTGCGGCGCCGCGGTGTTCGGCGATGATCGCGTTGAGCCCTACCGCGAGTGGGGTTTCGCCGACGCCGCCCGTCGGGTTGGCGATGGTCACGATCGAGAACCCCGGGAGGGGGGCCGGTGATGGACGCGATGGCGGCGCGTTGGCGCATTTCGGCGGACTCGGGGTTCGGGGCGATTCGGAGGTTGAGGACGGTGTTAAGTCGAGTCTGTAAATAATCTATTCAGAAGTTGCCTACCGCCAATGCGGCAGTTGGTCCTGGCAGTTAGACCGCCGCGTTGTCACGACCATCGCCGACAACACATTCAACAGCCGCCACGCTAGAGCAAAGGACGAGTTGGGTGTGACGTTTCTATTGGAATCGTTTCCAGGCTTAGTAGGTCTGCGATACGCAGACAACTTGGGGGCTCAACTGGGCGGCGAGGTGGAACGCCCGTAGCAGGCGGCGGTCGTATCGGCTCTGCCGCCACAGGTTTCCGCTCACCCGACCCGAAACAGGAGGTTTCGGCGCCAGACCCGCGATGCGCGCCAATCGATCTGGGTTCCGAACGCAGTGAGATCACCACCAGTGACAGCGGGGACTTCCGCTCCGCGCACCGGACTGAAGCCGGCCATCGACTCGATCACCGTCGTATGTCCTCCAGCGTCTGATGACCGGACAGCAAGATCAACGTCGCCTTGACATTGGTGAGGTCCAACGCCCGATTCCATCGCCGGGAGATAGGAGAAAAATGGTCAAACGGTGGATAAGCGCCCTAGAAATACTCGGTTTATCGGCCAGTCGACATTACGAATTTAGCAAGCTCTTGTGCTCGTGCTGCTAACCTTCCGCACATGCCGGTTTCGGCGAATATTCGCGAGCGCCTTCGGTCTCACTTGGATCCAGATGACGAGATCCGGTACGTATTTCCGGCTGACGTTCTGATGAGCGCGAAACCGAGTGTGTTTGTCGTGGTGAGCCGAAAGGCCATCACAGTGTTCTCGACAAGCTTTCGTTCGAGAAAAGTGCCGAGGTCGATCCTTACCCAGTTTCCGAGAATGACCGTTCTCGGCCCGGTCGATACTGCGTCAACGCCACACTTCACTGCGGCGGGCATAACGTACGAGATCGACGAAGAATATGTTGCAGTCGTGAATGCTGCCGACGCGGAGATCACGTCGCCACAGGACTTCCCGCGTGATCCGTTGCCGAACCTCTGAGGCACAAACAAAAAGGCAGTTTCTCATTTCTGAGAAACTGCCTTTTTGATCTAACTTCGGTCGGGCTGACAGGATTTGAACCTGCGACCACTTGACCCCCAGTCAAGTGCGCTACCAAGCTGCGCCACAGCCCGTCCCACGCCCTTGTTTCGGGCGCTTGGAAAGATTACATCAGGGACGGGCCGAAGTGCCAATCGGCAGGTCAGAGCCTTTTCAGTACCGATTTGGACGCAGAATCAGCGGCCCTTACGGTCACGCTTCTCGCGCACTCGGACGGATACGCGGATCGGGCTGCCGTCGAAGTTGAACTCTTCACGCAGACGCCGCTCGATGAAGCGGCGGTAGCCGGCCTCGAGGAAGCCCGTGGTGAAGAGAACGAATGTCGGCGGGCGTGTGCTTGCCTGCGTCGCGAACATGATGCGAGGCAGGCGGCCACCACGCATCGGAGGCGGCGTGGCCGCCACAACTTCCTTGAGCCAGGTGTTCAGGCGACCCGTGGGGATGCGCTTGTCCCAGGACTCCAGAGCCGTGTCGAGAGCCGGCACGAGCTTCGCCACGGCGCGACCGGTGTGGGCGGAGATGTTGACTCGCTGAGCCCACGGAACGCGGACCAGATCGCGGTCCACTTCCTTGTCCAGCATGAGTCGACGGTCCTCGTCCACGAGGTCCCACTTGTTGAATGCGATCACCAATGCACGACCCGTGTCGGCCACCATGCTCAGAACACGCAGGTCCTGCTCGGTGATCGGCTCGTGTGCGTCGATCAACAGGATCGCGACCTCAGCGGCCTCGATTGCACTCTTCGTACGCAGCGACGCATAGAACTCCGCGCCGCTGGCATGGCTGACGCGCTTGCGCAGACCAGCAGTGTCGACGAAACGCCAAGGGCGCCCGCCGAGTTCGACGATAGAGTCGACCGGGTCGACGGTGGTGCCGGCAACGTTGTGCACGACGGACCGCTCGTCACCGGACAGCTTGTTGAGCAAGCTGGACTTTCCGACGTTCGGCTTTCCGACGAGAGCAACACGACGCGGACCGCCGCCGGGAATACCTTCACGCGGGGTCTCCGGCAGCTTCTCCAGAACCTCGTCGAGCAGGTCGCCGGTACCGCGGCCGTGCGTCGCACTCACTGAGTACGGCTGACCAAGGCCCAAGGACCACAGCGCGGCAACCTCGGACTCGGTGCGTCCGTCGTCCACCTTGTTGGCAACGAGGATGACCGGAGTCTTCGAGCGGCGAAGCACACGAGCCACAGCTTCGTCCGTCGCCGTAGCGCCGACAACGGCGTCGACGACCAGCAGGATGGCGTCAGCTGTGCCCATGGCCAATTCGGCCTGACGGGCAACGGCCTGCTGAAGACCCTTTGCGTCGGGTTCCCATCCGCCGGTGTCCTGGACGAGGAAGCGTCGTCCGGCCCAGTTCGCCTCATACGAGACGCGGTCACGAGTGACGCCGGGGATGTCCTCGACTACCGCTTCACGACGGCCGATGATGCGGTTGACGAGCGTCGACTTGCCGACGTTCGGTCGACCGACAACAGCCAAGGTCGGGACGGCAATGTGCGCTTCGCCTTCGCCTTCCGCTTCGAGATCGGCGTAGTCCCACTCCGATTCCTCGGACCAAGTTCCGTCACCGGCATATTCGGTTACCAGATCGTCGCTCACTGCACTGCTCCAGTTCTGTCGCTGACCACCAACAGCAACTTGGCGATCACATCTTCAATTCCCAATTCGCTCGTATCCACCAGGATGGAATCCTCGGCAGGGCGCAACGGCGACACTGCCCGAGTCGAATCGAGATGGTCACGGCGCTGCACATCAGCCAGCACCGCTTCGTAATTGTCTTCGCGGCCTTGGCCGATGTTCTGCGTATTGCGCCGTGCCGCACGAGTTTCCGCGGATGCGGTCAAGAAAATCTTGACGTCGGCATCGGGAAGCACAACGGTTCCGATGTCGCGACCTTCCACGACGATCCGCTCTGCGCCCGCCGCCAACTCACGCTGAGTGGCGACCAGCAGGTCGCGAACCTCGGGTACGGCCGAGACCGCGGAGACAGCCTTGGTGACCGCGTCGCCGCGGATCTCCTCACTGACGTCCGCGCCGTCGAGATGCACCTGCTCACTGCTTGGATCGGTACCGATGGACCACGGCAGTGCCGCAACGGCAGCGGTGATCGCGGCGGAATCAGCCAGATCGATTCCCTGACGCAGCACGTGCAGGGTCGCGATCCGGTAGATGGCTCCGGTGTCGAGGTAGCGAGCGCCCAAACGCTGCGCCAACGCGCGAGAGACGCTGGACTTGCCGGTTCCGGACGGTCCGTCCATCGCGACTACCAGCGGCATGGACGAATCGGTCACAGGCCGACCGCCTCGTACAGTCCACCGACCTCGCTACGTCCGAGGACGCGCTGCGTTCCCGGACGCTGATCGCCGAGAGCGACAACTCCGACGTTGGTGCGAACCAGACGGACAACGGGGTGACCGACGGCATCGAGGAGGCGACGCACGATGTGCTTACGGCCCTCGTGCAGTACGAGCTTGACGAGCGTCTTGCCCTCGTTGATCTCGAGCACGGTGAACGCGTCCACCTTGGCCGGACCGTCGTCGAGAGTGACACCGTCACGCAACTGCTTGCCGGTGCTGCGCTCGACAACGCCGTGAACCGTGGCGAGGTACGTCTTCGGAACCTCGAACGACGGGTGCATCAGGCGGTGAGCCAGATCGCCGTCGTTGGTGAAGAGGAGCAAGCCTTCGGTGTCGGCGTCGAGGCGGCCGACGTGGAAGAGCCGCTGACCGGACTGAACGCGCTCGGAGACGATGTCACCGACACACGGGCGACCGAGGTCGTCGGACATGGTGCACTGCCACCCACGCGGCTTGTTCATCGCGAGGTAGACGAGGTCCTTCTGCACGACGACGCGGACGCCGTCGACACGAACCACTGCGTTCTCGGGGTCGACACGCAGACCCTGTTCGACCACGATGCGGCCGTCGACCTCGACGCGCCCCTGGTCGATCAGCTCTTCAGCTGCACGGCGTGATGCGACGCCGGCCTGAGCCAGCACCTTCTGCAAGCGGACGCCGTCGCCCTTCGGCGGGCCGTCGTGCTTGGTGATCTCGGCATGCTGGTGACGTGCCGGCTTGGCGTTGGAGACCAACGGGTTCTGAGAGACGACGCGCTGCGGCTTCTCGGTCTTCGGCTTGCCACGCTTGTTGGTCGCCGGCGGTGTCGGGGCTGCCGGGCGCTTGCGCGGAGGTCCGTCGAACTTGGATCCACGAGGTGCGTTCGACCATGCGCCGCCGCGAGGAGCGTCGGGGCGTGCGCCGCGCTGATCGTCACTACGACGGTCAGCGCCGCCACGCGGTGCGCGACGGGCGTCGACGTGGGGGGTACGGCGGTCGTCGCTGCGAGGTCCGCGGCGATCGTCAGTGCGGGGTCCGCGCCGGTCGTCGTTGTAACCACCACGGCGGTCGTCGGTGCGTGCGGGGCGACGGTCGTCACTGCGCGGAGGGCGACGGTCGTCGCTGCGCGGGGGGCGACGGTCATCGTTGAATCCACCGCGACGGTCGTCCGTGCGGGGACGGTCGGATCCGGCGTTGCGGTCGTATCCGGAGGTACTGCGGGAAGTGTTGCTGCGTCCACCACGGGGCGCTTCGCTGCGTGCGCCGCGGGGGGCGTCGCTGCGACCACCACGGGGTGCTTCGCTGCGTGCGCCGCGGTTGTCGCGGGAGTTGTTACGGTCCGGTGTGCCATCTCGGCGAGCGGGATTGTTCACTTTTTTCCTGTCAGTTTTCTACTGTTTCCCGAGCGTGGTCGGGTCTTTCTCGGTGCTGACGACCGACGGAAGTCCGGTCAGTCGTCGACTTCGGTGTCCACTACGTCAGCGGGCACGTCGGCCTTGTTCATTCTCGCAAATCGCGGATCGGATTCCAGGCTTTCGCTGATGTCGTCGATGAGATCGACATCAGGCAAGAGCGGGGCCAACTCCGGGAGCTCGCTCAGCGAGGCCAGCCCGAGCCGTTCGAGGAACAGTTCGGTCGTGGAGTACCGTGTCGCGTTGGTGTCCGGGTCCGGCCCGGCTTCCGCGATCAGTCCGCGGGCAAGGAGGGTGCGTACCACCCCGTCCACGTTGACGCCTCGTACCGCACTGATCCGCGCACGAGTCAACGGTTGACGGTATGCGACTACGGCCAAAGTTTCCAATGCCGCCCTGGTCAATTTGGTGCGTGCGCCGTCCAATAGCAGCTTTTCCACGTACGGGGCAAACTCTTGTCGCGTGTACAGACGCCATCCGTCGCCCGCGTAGCGAAGGTCCATTCCGCTGCCGCGAGCGGTCAATGCGGCCGACATCGACGTCAGGCGTTCTTCGACTCGTTCCGGTGCGGTGCCGGTGACCGATGCGAGCTGGTTCACTTCGGCCGGCGAATCCACGACAAGCAGAAGCGACTCCAGCACTGCGTCGAGCTGATCGTCGTCGAGTTCGAAATCGGGGGCGGAATCTTCGGACTCCGAGGCGTGTTCGGTAGGCTCGATCATCTCGTCTAGCTGCGAAGACTCTGATTCCGTCGGCTCGGCGTTCATCCGTAGTCCTCCTCTGTGACCGGCGCGGCCGGGTCGTCTCCGGTCCAACTCACCATCAGCGGTCCGAGTGCTTCGGGTTGCTCGAACACAATGACCTGCCGGCGATACAACTCGAGCAACGCGAGAAATCTTGCGACTATCTCGACGGTGATCTCACACTCGGCAACGAGGTCCCCGAAGGGTGTCCACTCCCCTATGCCTCGCTCGCGCAGCAACTCGAGAATTCGCTCGGCTTGTTCGGGTATCGAGATATTGGACACATGGAGGTGATCGAGGCCCACCGTGGGCACCGGACGCGGCGTGAACACCGTCGCCGCTATCTCCGCAAAACGCTGCGGATCGACGCCCAACAGCACCTCCGGCAGAAGTTCGGTGAACTGATCCTCGACCGCCACCGAACGCGGATAGCGCCGCAGCGCCGCTTCCTCGAGCTCACCGAACAGCGCCGCAACTTGTTTGTACGCCCGGTACTGCAGCAGGCGCGCGAAGAGAAGATCGCGAGCTTCGAGAAGTGCCAGATCCTCCGCGTCCTCGACCTGCCCGGCAGGCAACAGCCTGGCGGCTTTCAGGTCCAGAAGAGTGGCAGCGACGACCAGGAATTCCGTCGTCTGATCGAGGCCCATCGCGCTGCCGAGTTCCTTGGTGTACGCGATGAAATCATCCGTGACCGTGTGCAGGGCAACTTCGGTGACGTCGAGTTGCCGTTGATTGATCAGGTTCAACAGCAGATCGAACGGGCCTTCGAAGTTCCGGAGAGTGACTCGGAAACCGGCAGCTTTGGCTGCGGTCTGAGCGTCGGTCGGCACGTTCGGGTCGATCGAATCCGGTGCGACTTCGACCGGATCTTCTTGCGATGCAATCAGTTCCACTAACGACCAGACCGGTGAATGACCTCGCGGGCCAATGCTCGATATGCCTCGGCCCCAGCCGACTTCGGCGCCCATGTCGTGATCGGCTCACCGGCGACGCTGGTTTCGGGGAACCGAACGGTACGGTTGATCACCGTGTCGTAGACGACGTCGCCGAAGACCTCCACGACGCGCGCCATCACCTCCCGTGCGTGCAGGGTCCGGGCGTCGAACATCGTGACGACGATGCCGGCCAACTCGAGCTTGGGATTGAGACGATCGTGCACCTTTTCGACAGTGTCGTTGAGGAGTGCCAGGCCGCGCAGGCTGAAGTACTCGCATTCCATCGGAATGATGACCGAATCGGCGCACGCCAGAGCATTCACCGTGAGCAAGCCCAGCGACGGCTGGCAGTCGATGAGCACGTAGTCGTACCGATCGAGAACCGGGTGGAGCACGCGTCCCAAGGTCTGCTCACGTCCGACTTCGGTGACCAATTGGATCTCGGCGGCCGAAAGGTCGATGTTGCTGGGCAGCAGGTCGAGGCCGTCGACTCGGGTTCTCATCAGCACGTCGTCGATGGACACACGCGGTTCGACCAGGAGATTGTGGACGGTCAGTTCGAGGTCGTGATGCTGAACGCCCAGTCCGGCAGACAACGCGCCTTGGGGATCGAGATCCACCAGGAGCACTCGACGACCGTATTCGGCCAACGACGCGCCCAGGTTGATGGTCGACGTCGTCTTGCCGACGCCACCCTTCTGGTTGCACATCGCGATGATCATCGCTGGTCCGTGATGCGCCAACGGTGTCGGTTGAGGCACCTCGCGGACCGGCCGGCCCGTCGGGCCGAGTTCTTCCGTAGAAACGGTAAGTGTTTCCGCAGGTGGAGAGGCTACTGGCGTCGTATCTATTTCGAACATCGCCTCTGGTTCGGAGGGTACAGCTGGTGCTGATTCGTTCACGCGCTCGAAGAGTTGGGCATTGACATGCGGCGGCGCGGACTCCGCCGCTGGTGGCTGCGATGTCGACACGGTCCGATGCTCCCCTACTCTTTCGGCGGTTGCTCTCGGCGCCGGCAAACCCCCGAAACTGCGGTGGAGGCCGCTCGCGCTCCTTGAACGCTACCGCTTACATCACCGAATGGTCTCGCAGACACGCATGAGCCAACCAACCCCTAACGGGCACGCGGGTGTGCCTGAGCCCACACTTCGCGCAGCGCGGTGACGGTGACCAGCGTGTAGATCTGCGTCGTGGTTACCGAAGCGTGACCCAGGAGTTCCTGCACGACACGTACGTCCGCGCCGCCGTCGAGCAGGTGTGTGGCAAACGAGTGCCTGAGCGTATGGGGTGAGACGTCCGCCTTGATTCCGGCCGACGCGGCCGCATCCTGAAGTATCTGCCACGCACTCTGACGCGAGAGTCGTCCACCGCGAGCGTTGAGAAACAGGGCAGGAACACCGCGCGTCGCCAGGCTGGGGCGCCCACGGACGAGATACGCGTCGACGGCGGCGATCGCCGGCCTGCCGACGGGGACGATCCGCTGCTTGCCGCCCTTGCCCTTGAGCAGCACGGAACGGGTTTCGGTGTCGATGTCGTCGACGTCCAGATCGATCGCTTCGGTGATGCGTGCTCCGGTCGAGTACAGAAGCTCGAGCAGAGCGCGATCCCTCAGGTCGCGGGGCCCGTCACCGGCCGCACCGCCACCCGAAGCGTCGAGTAGGGCTATGACGTCGTCGAGCGGCAGAGCCTTGGGCAACTTGCGTCCGGGCGTCGGGGGCTTGACCGTCCGAGCCACATCGACACCGACCAGGCCCTCGGCGGCAGAGAACTTGTGGAATCCGCGGACCGCGATCAGGGTGCGCGCTGCCGAACTGGCCGCCAACGGTACGACTCCGGCATCTTTGTCACCCAGGCGCAGATGTGTCACGAATTCGGTGACGTCGTTCTCCGTCACGCCCGCGACGTCGTCGATGCCGCGTCCGTTCAGATAGTCCGCATAGCGATTCAGGTCGCGGCGGTACGAAAGAAGAGTGTTGCGCGCAGATCCTCGCTCGACCGCTAGATGGTCGAGATACGAGTCCACCTGTCGGGCAAGCACTTCAGGCTCGCGACTTGCGTTCTCCGAATACGCGAGGACGATCGGGCCACGGTGCGTCGGCCGGGCGTAGCGGCTTTCCCGTCGAGCGTGCGGTAGCGATCGCGAGAATGCCCGATACCGCGGTGGCATTGACGATGTCGCCGCCCAGCGCCATGTCGACGGCGTCGGCGAGCGGAACTCGCGAAATCTCGAGATCGGCTTCTTCGTGTTCGGGATCGTCGCGCTCCACCTCGTGCAACCCCTCGGCGAGGAAGACGCGAACCGCCTCGTCCGTGAACCCGGGTGAGAGAGCTACATCGACCAGCACCGACCATCGATCGGCGCCGAGTCCGGTTTCTTCGCCCAGCTCACGCGCTGCTGCCTCGACCGGGCTCTCCCCCGCAGCGTCGAGCAGACCGGCGGGGATTTCCCACAACCGGTGCCCGAGCGGGTGACGGTACTGGCGAATCAGCACCAGGTTGTCGTGCTCGTCCAGTGCCACGACGGCAACGGCGCCGTGATGCTCGACGACTTCCCGATCGGCACGCTGACCACCAGGCATCGCAACGGTGTCGACACGCAACGCGATGATCGCGCCGGTGTAGACCGTCTTGGAGCCGAGGGTGTCGAATTCGTGCCGACCGGGATCGCTCATCTGTGGCTAGACCTTTTCCACGTTCTCGACTGCAGCGTCGAGCGCCGTCTCGGTGGCGGCGGTGTCGATCTTCTCGTCACCGTGGACGTCGACGGGCAGGCGCTCTTCGAGCTTGTACGTCAACGCTGCTTCGACGAAGGCGGCGAACAGCGGGTGCGGGCGCGTCGGGCGGCTCTTGAGCTCCGGGTGTGCCTGGGTGGCAACGAAGAACGGATGCTGCTCACGCGGGTACTCGACGAACTCGACCAGATGGCCGTCCGGTGAGGTTCCGCTGAACTGCAAGCCGGACTTGGCAATCCGATCGCGGTAGGTGTTGTTGACCTCGTAGCGGTGACGGTGACGCTCGGAAACGTCCTCGGTTCCGTAGGCCTGAGCGACGACGGAACCCTTGGTCAGCACGGCCGGGTAAGCACCCAGACGCATGGTGCCACCGAGGTCGGCGTCACCGGCGATGACGTCTTCCTGATCAGCCATCGTGGAGATGACCGGATGCTTGGTGTCCGGCTCGAACTCGGCCGAGTTGGCATCGTCGAGGCCGACGCTACGAGCAGCTTCGATGACGACGCACTGCAGACCCAGGCACAGACCCAGCAGCGGTAGCTTGCGCGAACGTGCGAAACGGATCGCGCCGAGCTTGCCTTCGATGCCGCGGATGCCGAAGCCGCCCGGGATCAGAACACCGTCGACGTCACCGAGAGCGGCCTGCGCTCCAGCTTCGGTCTCACAGGCGTCCGACGGGACCCAGGAGATCTCGACCTTGGACCGGTTCGCGAATCCACCGGCGCGCAGAGCCTCGGTGACGGAGAGGTATGCGTCGGGCAAGTCGACGTACTTGCCGACCAATGCGACGCGCACGGTCTCACGCGGCTGGTGAACACGATCGAGGAGGTTGCCCCACACGGTCCAGTCGACGTCGCGGAACGGAAGACCGAGCTGGCGAACGACGTAAGCGTCGAGGCCCTCACGGTGCAGAACCTTCGGGATGTCGTAGATCGAGGGAGCATCGGGCGTCGAGATGCAGGCGTCGACGTCCACGTCGCACATCAGCGCGATCTTGTTCTTGAGGCCCTGCGGAACGTCACGATCGCAACGAAGGATCAGCGCGTCGGGCTGAATGCCGATGCTGCGCAACGACGCAACCGAGTGCTGCGTGGGCTTGGTCTTGAGTTCTCCGGAAGGGCCGAGGTACGGCACGAGGGAGACGTGCAGGAAGAAGACGTTGTCGCGGCCGACGTCGTGGCGGACCTGGCGAGCGGCTTCGAGGAAGGGCTGCGATTCGATGTCGCCGACGGTTCCACCGATTTCGGTGATCACGACATCCGGGCGGTGGCCCTGCAGATCCGGGCCGCTCATCTCGAGGATGCGACGCTTGATCTCGTCGGTGATGTGCGGGATGACCTGAACGGTGTCACCGAGGTACTCGCCGCGGCGTTCCTTGGCGATGACCGTCGAGTACACCTGGCCGGTGGTGACGTTGGCCTGACCGGAGAGATCACGGTCGAGGAACCGCTCGTAGTGTCCGACGTCGAGGTCGGTCTCGGCACCGTCTTCGGTGACGAAGACCTCGCCGTGTTGGAAGGGGTTCATGGTGCCCGGATCCACATTGAGATAGGGATCGAGCTTCTGCATGGTCACGCGCATTCCCCGCGCGGTCAACAACTGTCCCAGGCTCGAGGCGGTCAATCCTTTGCCGAGCGAGGAAGCTACACCTCCGCTGACGAAGATGTGCTTGGTGGCGGTACGCGTGTTAGTGCGTGACTGTGGCAAAGGGGCTCCCGTGACGACTGTGCAGGGCTTGGTCTGATGAAGCATGCTGGGGCCTGCCGACCCACGGGATTTCACGGTAACACCTATCGGGGGTCGGTGCCTACAACGCGCCGACTTTCCGCCCCCGATGTGACCGGCGTATCAATACCGGGGCGTCAGTTGGTGGGTGCGCCGACGGTAACCGCCGCCGCTCCCGGTCCCGTGCCGTAGCGGCCGGCGCCGCCGTTCAGCTGTTCCTGCAGCGCCAACGGCGTCGTGATCTTGCCCGACTCCCGATCGATGTTGTCGATGGTCGTCAATCCCGCTGAGAGCGCCGCATCCGCACGTGCGACGGCAACCGGACCACTACCCTCCGCCGAGCCGGGTCGGCCCGCGAGAATCGTTCCTGCCCCGCGTCCGTCGAGAGCGCCTGCAAACCGGGCGATGACCGCGCCGCGGTTACCGGTGGCTGCGTCGGATTCGCTCTTGTTGTCGCCGGTGAGAACCACAGCGAGCTGAGCCGGCTTGACCGCTCCGTCGTCGTAGCTGATGAAGCCGGCACTGCGCAGCGAGTCGAGCGCGAGATTCATCTCGTCGGGAGTGCTCTGCGGTTCGCTGTTCTGCCCGTTGAGAAGCAGAACCGACCCGAGAAGATCGCCCGCAAGGCTTCCCTGATCGACCGCACCGGTCTTGAGGGTGATGCCCGCAGGGATGACATTGGTGACGACGGTCCGCAAGCGGTCGCCGCCCGTGGCGTCGACAAACGAATCGGTGAGCGAGACGCGTCCGGTCACGGCGCCGCCGGCGGCAGTGACGAGTCGGTTGACACCGTCGAGATCACTGGGATCCGCGTCCGGTGCCGTGATCACGACGACCGTGCGACCAGCGAGACTGTCGCGCACGACGCGGCCACCCACGGCAGCATCGAAGCCGTCCGCGGAATTGAGTTGCTGCTGAAGCTGATTGGACTGTTGATTGAGGTCTTCGATCTCGTTCTGCAGGTCCGCCTTGTCGTCACGCAGACCGGACAGCAATCCACTGGACAGCATTCCCGAACCGAGCACCACGCCGATCGCGAGTGCCAGAAAGATTGCCGCTATGGAAATTGCATGTTGACGCATCGAAATCACTTGAAGAGCCCCTGAACCCACAGCGCGAAGCTGTTCCACGTTGCGATTGCCCAGTCGAGAACTTCACTACCGGCATTGGACACGACCAGGGCGACGATCACTGCCACCAGGGCGGCGAGCACCAGGAGCGCGATCGCGCCGCCGGACACTCGACTTCGATACAGCGTTGCGACGGCTTTGGCGTCGACCAGTTTCGGTCCCACCTTGAGCCGTGTCATGAACGCCGACGGATTGCTTTCACGGCGTCCGCGGTCGAAGAACTCGTCCAGGGACACCACGTTGCCGACCGTAACGATCAGTGAGGCTCCGTGGTGATCGGCGAGCAGCAGTGCAAGGTCGGTCGGTGAGCAGGTCGCCGGGAACGTCATCGCCCCGATACCGAGATCCTGGATTCGCGAAAGGCCCGCCGCATGTCCGTCCTGGTCGGCGGGCAGAACAACTTCCGCGCCGGACTTGAGGGTGGAACTGGTGATTTCCTCCGGGTCGCCCACGATCAGATCGGGGCGGTATCCGGCCTTGCTCAATACGTCCGCACCTGCGCCGACACCGATCAGGATCGGCGAATACTCCTTGATGAAGGGTTTGAGGTTCTTCAGATCTGCCTCGTGTTCGGGG
Source organism: Rhodococcus sp. IC4_135 (assembly GCF_011602025.1). Taxonomy (NCBI): domain Bacteria; kingdom Bacillati; phylum Actinomycetota; class Actinomycetes; order Mycobacteriales; family Nocardiaceae; genus Rhodococcus; species Rhodococcus sp. IC4_135. Next base: position 6,881 of record NZ_JAAOLG010000004.1, on the reverse strand, counting down.
CCGTCGGAGACGACCACCACATGGCGATCCTTCAAGTCGATGTCGATGTCCGGAACACCGATTCCGTCAATCAGCAAAGGGCTTTCGGTGCGGATGAACTCGATGGTGTTACCCGAGAACGCTTCCAGGTGATCGACCAGGCCGGTCTTGGCCTCGATCATCCGGTCGGAGATCTCGGCCTCGGTCTGCTCTTCACCCTTGACGAGACTCTTCTCGCCGTTGAAGATCTCACCCTCGTGCAGGCGGATCTTGCTGCCGTCCTTGACGTTCTTGAAGACGTCACCGTCGACGGCATCGATCAGAACGATGTCGTTGGCGACGATCACTTCCGGGCCGAGGTTGGGGTAGCGCCCGGAAATCGACGGCGACGCGTTGACCACGGCCATGACTCCGGCTTTCACCAGAGCGTCGGCGGTCCGGCGATCGATGTCGACTTCGTCGAGGATCACGATGTCTCCAGGACCGACACGGCGCAGAAGCTTCGCCGTGTTCCGATCGGCCCTGGCGATGCCACTGATCCCAGGCAAGGATTCGGTGTTACGTGAGAGCAATCCGGGCATCTTCATGGCTTCGATGATGAACCTGAAACCGCGTTGACCGGTGGAGGCGCGCCGACAACTACCACATCAGTCACACCAACACCACAGAACCTTCAATCTGTGACGCGGGCCGCATTCGCGATCTCGAGCAGTTCTTCGGCGTGCGCACGACCGGTCTCGGTGTCGTCCAGCCCTGCCAACATACGGGCCAATTCGACCACCCGATCCGAATCCGACAGAGTCCGCACACCACTGCTCACCACTCCGCCTTTGTCGTCGACCTTGTCCACCACGAGGTGGGTGTCGGCAAACGCAGCAACCTGCGGAAGGTGGGTGACGACGATAACCTGATGCGTGCGAGCAAGTTTCGCCAATCGACGTCCGATCTCGACAGCAGCGCGACCACCGACCCCCGCGTCCACCTCGTCGAAAACCATCGTCGCGCCGGTGTCGCTACCAGCGAGAACAACTTCGAGCGCCAGCATGACGCGTGACAACTCGCCACCGGAAGCGCTCTTGCTGATCGGAAGTGACGGTGCCCCACTGTGCGCGGACAGGCGAAATTCCACCTCGTCGACGCCGGCAGACCCCGCATGCAGGTCTACTCCCCCGACACTGAGCGGCGCCGAGTCCTGCGGGCCGGCAGGCTGCGAACGCACAGTCACCTCGAGGCCCGCACGTCCCATCGCCAGACCGGCAAGTTCCGCGCTGACCGCTTTGGCGAGCTTTGCCGCTGCCTTGACTCGCGCGGCGCTCAGCTTTGTGGCGGCTTCCGCCGTTAGGCCAGCCGTCTCCTCGACCTGCTTGGACAACAGCGACAACGCATCCGAGGACACGTCGAGTTTGGACAGACGAGCGCGAGCGGTATCCGCCCATTCGAGAACACCGTCGACATCGGCGGCGTACTTACGCGTCAGAGTTTTCAGTTCGGATTGCCGCGACAACAGCGAGTCCAGTGCCCCCGGATCGGCAGGAAGCCCGGACAGGTAGGTGTTCAGGTCACCGGCAACGTCGGTGACGACGGCAATAGCGTCGGCCAACCGGGAACCGAGACCGTCCAGATCGGCATCGGTGACCGACTCGATCCGCGCCCTCGCTTCGGACATCAGGTCGAGCGCAGGCATGACGCCCACATCGCCGCTGGCCATGTCGTCACTACCGGCGAGGGCAGCGTGCGCCTCTTCGGCCGCGGAGCGCAAAGAATCGAGTTCGCTGAGCCGACGCACCTCGGCAACGATCGCCGTGTCCTCGCCGGGCCCGGGTGCCACGCCGTCGATTTCGTTGAGCGCGAAGGTCAACTGGTCTGCTTCCTGCGCCAGTTCACGAGCCTTCGACGTGCGCTCGATCAACTCCGAACGAGCGTCAAGCCACTCCCGACGATGTTTGCGGTACCTCGTCAGCAGCGTTCCGATTGTCTTGTCCCCGAAGCGGTCCAGAGCGTTGCGCTGTTGGTCGGGACGAAGCAACCGCAGCTGATCGTTCTGTCCGTGGACAGTCAGCAGCGGATCAGTGAATTCGGAGAGAACTCCCGCCGGCACGCTACGGCCGCCGAGATGGGCGCGCGAGCGGCCGTCGCTGCCGACCGTGCGGACGGCGATGATGGTCCCGTCCTCGTCCCGCTCGGCGCCCGACGATTCCAGGATTCGGACGATCTCACGCTCGGTGGCCGGTGAGACGTCGTCGGCGATGAATCGTCCTTCGACAACGGCTCGCGACGCACCCAATCGCACTCGACCGGCATCCGCTCGCGCCCCACTGAGGAGGTGCAAGCTCGTGACGACCATCGTTTTACCTGCGCCGGTTTCACCGGTCAGGACGGTCAGGCCCTCGTGAAACTGGGCGCTGGCCTCGGAGATCACACCAAGACTGTCGATACGGATCTCTGCGAGCACGATTAAGGCTTCCTTCCTCGCCATCCGGTAACCGGAAGCTCGAACTTGCGAACCATCCGATCAGCGAAGGGCGCAGAGTCCAACCGGACCCACTTGACGGGAGTGGCGCCGCGAACGATCTCGACGCGAGCGCCGGCAGGCAGTTCCAACGTTCGACGGCCGTCGCAGAAGACCAGGCCGTCATGGCTACCGGCGACGGTCTCCACCGCGATGATCGAATTCGGGCTGGTGACCAACGGCCGCGCGAACAGCGCATGCGCATTGCTGGGTACGACGAGCAGCGCTTCGAGTTCGGGCCACACGACGGGGCCGCCTGCGGAAAATGCATACGCGGTCGAGCCTGTAGGACTGGACACGAGAACACCGTCGCAACCGAAGGCAGACACCGGTCGGCCGTCGACTTCGAGGACCACTTCGAGAACTCCCAGACGCGAACGATTCTCGATACTGGCCTCGTTGAGCGCCCACCCGCGGTCGATGATCTCGTCGTCCACCCGAATCACGACGTCGAGTGTCATACGCGACTCGACGCGATATTCCTTGCGAACTACTTGTGCGAGAGCCTCGTCGAGATGCTCGGCTTCGGTCTCTGCCAGAAATCCGATGCGCCCGAGGTTGATGCCCAGTACCGGAATGGACGCTTCTTGAGCGAGCTCGGCGGCGCGCAGGAACGTGCCGTCGCCGCCGAGAACCAGTACCAACTCGCATCCGACGGCGGCATCAGGGCCGGGATGAACAACGGTGACGTCGAGACCCGGCGCAGAGAAACCCGCGGGTTCCGTCATTGCTTCGATGCGCGAGCTGTCTGCTTCGTCGACGAGGACGCGCAGTCCGATTCCCGCGCGCTCGAAGATCTTCCCGACCCGCTTGGCAGTTTCCGTGATGTCACGTCGACCCGGGTGTGCGACAAGAAGGATCTCGCGCGACTCGCCGTTCGTGACCGCGTTCACTGGGGCCCTTCCTCTACAGCCTTGCGAATCATGTCCTCCACCGTGGGGACATCGTCGGTAGCGGCATCCGTCTCTTCATCGCCGGATGAACCTGTCTTTCGAAGCCACAGGAAATACTCGACATTTCCCGACGGACCGGGCAATGGGCTGGCCACCACACCTAACGTCCGCAGACCTACCTTTGCAGCAGCCTCCGACACGTCGAGCACAGCGGAGATTCGCAATTCCGGATCTCGTACGACGCCACCGGCACCGACGCGGTCCTTGCCCACCTCGAACTGAGGCTTGACCATCGGGACCAGGTCCGCACCGTCAGCAGTACAGGCGACGAAGGCCCCGAGTACGAGTTTGAGAGAAATGAACGACAGGTCCGCGACAACCAGATCGACTGTTCCACCGATCGTCTCGGCATCGATAGCGCGAACATTGGTTCGGTCGATGACATGCACGCGGTCGTCGGACTGAAGGCGCCACACCAATTGGCCGTAACCGACGTCGACGGCGACAACTTCCTTCGCACCACGCGTCAGAAGAACATCGGTGAACCCACCGGTGGAAGCGCCCGCGTCAAGGCATCGGCGTCCTTCGACCGTCAATCCTTCGGACCCGAAAGCGTCGAGGGCACCGATCAGCTTGTGTGCCCCTCGCGATGCCCACGAGACTTCCTGCTCGACCTCGACTACCCGAAGTGGAGTTCCTGCCTCGATCGCCGTCGCAGGCTTGGTCGCGACTGCGCCCGAGATGAGAACTCGGCCTGCGGAAATCAGTTCTTGCGCATGATCTCGCGACCGTGCGAGTCCGCGACGGACCAGTTCGGCATCCACCCGTGCTCTACGTGCCACGTCAAGCCCTGTCCACAGAGGCGAGCGCCTGGACGAGCACCTCATGTGCCTGTTCCAAAATATGTGCCTTCTGCGGAATCACACCTGCTCCGTGCTGATCGTTCGGATCGTGTTCGATGCCGCCGAGGCGCGCCAATAAACCGTCGACGTCAGAACGTATACGTTCCGGATCGACGGTCTGGCGTGGCCCGGGCAACGGCGATCCGTTACTCGAGTTTCCGGGGTGCGGTGTCGGCGTGCTCATCGCGCACAACGCTAGTGCATGACTCTCGGTTACGCATACACCCGCACCCCCGCGAGTCGAACACATTTGCGAGAAATCAGACGAGCCAGGAAGCAAACAGATCCGCCACGCCGGCGTCCGACGCTTTCAGTGTCTGGAAGGACGGATTGGCCCATGCGACAGGCGCAACCGCGCGTAGAAGGGACATCTCGTCACCGACAACCGGGCCGTCGACAACCAGCGCCGATCCGTTCACGGAGACAGACCACTTGGAGTCCGCACCGACCAGCGATTCGACGGCCGGCTGATTGAGCGAATCCAGAGTTGCTGCAATGTAGGTGGGACGCTGCTCAATCGGAGCCCGCAGTACGTCGCCCGGCGTGCTCACACCGGTGAGAACCAACAACGAGTCGACCGAAACAGCATGTGCGCCTTCGATATCGGTGTCCAGACGATCGCCGACCACCAGAGGACGCGAACACCCGCTGCGAGCGAGCGCATCTTCCATCAGCGGTGCAGCCGGCTTACCTGCCACCAAGGGTTCCTGCTTGGTCGCAGCGCGTAGAGCTGCCACCATCGAGCCGTTTCCGAGAACCAAACCCCGTTCCGACGGCAGAGTGGTGTCCAGGTTCGCAGCCACCCACAGCGCGCCGGCCCTGATCGCCAAGCACGCCTCGGCGAGGATCGTCCAGTCGGTCTCCGTCGAATGTCCTTGAACGACAGCAACCGGAGAATCCGCGAACTCACGAACCGGAAGCAATCCGACGCGGGTCACCTCGTCGGCCAATGCGTCGGTACCGACGACCAGAACAGCTGCACCGGGTTCGAGACGCTCCGCCAACAGGCGCACTGCCGTCTGAGAACTGGTGACGACACGATCATCTTCGGAATCGAAACCGAGTTCGGTCAGATGCGCCGACACCGCCGAAGGCGAGCGACTCGCATTGTTGGTCACGTAGTACAAAGCCTGCGTGCCCTGCCCCAGAGCAACCTGTGTGCCGGGAATCGCATGAGCTCCGGCGTACAGCGTTCCGTCGAGATCGAGCAAAAGTACGTCGTACTGAGTACGAAGCACGGTCACTGATCTTCTCCGGTCAACTCGGCCACCCGTTCTTCAGCATCCGTGTCACCCTCGAGGTCTGCAGCTGCAGCGTTGAGGAACCACTTCAGTCCGTCTTCGACACGACCGGCTGCAACGAGGGCATCGGCGTAGGCGTAGAACAGCCGAGCCGCGGCTTCACCGGTACGCGCTGCGTCCAGATCCTTGGTCTGCAGCGTGACAACTGCCTGATCGAACTGACCGAGATCCATGCGGGCGCCGGCGACGACGATCCTCAACTCCGAAGCCTCGTCGCCCGAAAGCAGGGCAGCCTCGTCGCTGCGGCCGAGTTCGATCGCGCGTTCGGGTCGGCCCAAACCGCGTTCACAGTCGGCCATGACAGCGATCAGACCCGGTCCACCAGCCATTCGACGGGCAGCACGAAGCTCAGAGAGAGCTTCAGCCCATTCACCGGCGTGGTACGCGGTGATTCCAGCAGCTTCACGAACGACGGCAATACGGCCGGCGCGCTGACGAGCAGCGCGAGCGTGGAGCAGTGCGAGTTCCGGGTCCTCGTCGACGAGCTTTCCTGCCATGACGAGGTGACGCGCAACGGTGTTGGCGTTGTCCTTGTCGAGGCTGAGCAGATCCCGACGAACGGCCGGGTCCAACTCGGTGGGCTCTACGTTGTCGGGCAAATCCGGTTCGTCAGGTCGTGCTTGCTGACGGTTGCGGTCGCCGTCGCGCCCACGAGGGGTGAACCCACCCTCGCCGCCGCGACGTTGTCCGCCGTTGAATCCGCCGCCGCGGTTACTGTTTCCAGCACCGCCACGGTTGTTGTCTCCGGCACCACCGCGGCGGTCTCCGCCTGCAGCGCCGCGTGATCCACGCCCGTCGTTGTCACGACGGGGGCCACCTGATCGAGGCGCTCCTCCCCCACGGAAGGACCGACGCTCGTCGCCATTCTCCGACACAGTCATTCCTCTCATACAACGCACGAAAGGGGACCCAATATGTTGGGTCCCCTTTCGGTTAACGGGTGTTCGGCGGTGTCCTACTCTCCCACACCCTGTCGAGTGCAGTACCATCGGCGCTGAAGGGCTTAGCTTCCGGGTTCGGAATGGGACCGGGCGTTTCCCCTTCGCTATGACCGCCGTAACTCTATGAAACTGTCACAGTAACCAACTTCTGATCACCTGGTTTCACCGTGCACCAACCCGAACCCGTTACCGGGTGGATGGATGACGGAGAAAACAGAGTTTCTCATCAGTATCTGTGTGTTGTTTCAGATACCGCACAGTGGACGCGTAGCTTCTTTGTGGTAAGTCCTCGGCCTATTAGTACCAGTCACCTGCATGCATTACTGCACTTCCAGTTCTGGCCTATCAACCCGGTG
>NZ_JAAOLG010000049.1:0-20870 GCF_011602025.1 Rhodococcus sp. IC4_135 | reverse complement strand
CGCCGCAGCTTCCGCGGAGGGCTCGGCCCTCTTCTTCGTAACATTCTCCAGTGTCGTCATCTCGGCACCTCCTCGCCGAGCATTCACTCAGCGTCTCGGGCCAAAACACCGATTACGAAACAGTCCCCTGGCGTGTGCCGGCGGATGAGGGCCTTTGCGATGTGTCTGTGCGGGGTGTTTAGCGCCCCTGGTCGTGGGAGTGCTGCTCAGGCGTCGTTCGTCTTGTCGTCGAATGAGATTGAGGTAATCGTTCCGTCGTCGTTGCCGGCGGGTCGGTGACTCGGCCGGACGATGGAGGTCAGTTCGTAGTCGGCGATCAAGTTGTTGTCGCGGTAGGTGATCCAGCGCGTGAGCAGCCCTGTCTCGGCGTCCATCGTCAGCGTTCCGTGTTGGGTGCTGTCGTGTGTGTGCGCGAGGTGGATGAGGTAGCCGGTCGGCGTCGATTCTGCTCGGGCGATCTTGAAGTTGTCGCCTTGGCGACCCCAGATGGGGAGGTCGAGTGGGTAGCACAGCCGGATGGCGGGTGGAACGAGGCCGGTGGTGGGGGATTTCGCTTCGTGGACGGTTTCACCTGCGCGGTTGACGTGCGTGTAGAGACCGTTCTGGTTCGTTTCTGCTGTTCCGGTGTCGAGGTCGGTGATGGACCAGGACCGGTGGATGGTGTTGGTGGTGAAGTCGAACTCCGTGACGCCGCGGTCATCGGTGCGTCGTGATCGTGCGACGACGGTGCCGATGCGGTGGACGTCGAGGAGGTGGGCCAGAGCTTCGAGAGTGGTAGATAGTTCGTTTGTCATGATGTGTTTCCTCTCGAAGGCTCTGGCCCGTGCTCGCACCTACAGGTTAGGAGAAACTGCAACCGTCTTCGTCGCTTGCGGGGCAATCGAAGTCGGGTAGGCGCAGAGTTGTTGCTGCTATGAACGTATCTTCTGTCGCGATGTCGTAGACCTTGGTGGTGGTTTGCGTTGCATGGTAGGTATTGGCGCCTTGAGGAACGAAATATTGCTGTGTTGTTTCGTTTCCTCCCACCCATGCGGAGATGTCGAAACTGCCACTGGTGATGTACGGATCGGGTAGCCAGGTCGCCGATTCCCTGACATCCCAGGCGAGTTCGACGTCGACCCAGCGCGGTGATGTCGAAGTCTTCAACAAAAACACTGGATGCTGATGCAGGAGAGAGGTGTTCGGCTATTTAGCTCAACTCCGATGTCATCCGCTGGCGCGATGCGTCAGCGGATGACATTGGAGCGTGTGGGCGGGTCGTCAGTCGGGTTCTACAGGTCTTCGTTTTCGTTGCAAAGCACGCGGAAGGCTCGGTGGTGGTCTTCAGGGAAGACGAGGACCTTGCGGGCGATTCCGGGGCCGGAGAGTTCGGGACCGGAGATGGTGCTTCGGATACCGTGCTCTGAAAGTTGCTGTTGGACCAGGCCGACGGAGCTGTCGTTGTAGAGGGTGGCGGCTGCTACGAGAAGTCCGTAGTCGTTAGATGTGCGGCGGTCACTGCGGAATTGAGGCATGCTCTCGCTCCAGGGACGTGTGGTCATCGCTGTGAAAGGTGAAGTTCGGGTAGTCGGCATCGGACTCGTCCGCGAGGACGCGTCGGTAGTTGCCCAGGCCGGCGAAATAGAACAGTGCGCGGCTGGTTTTTCCTGGAATGTTGGCGCCGAATATCCAGGAATGAGCTTTCGGGAACAGTGATGCGTTGGCGATGTCGTCGCAGAGTTGCGCCCATGCCCGTACCGCGGTTTCGCTGACTTCGACGACGGCGGAGCCGCGGGTTTCGGCTTGGCGGATCAGTTCGGTGATCCATTCGACCTGGGTTTCGATTCCCGGCGGCAGGTTCGTGAAGACGCTGTTGGGGCCGTAGACCATGAACATGTTGGGGAATTGGTGTGTGGCGATACCCAGGTAGGCGGCGGTGGTCTCGTTCCACAGGTCACTGATCGGTGTCCCGTCGCGTCCGGTGAGGTGCATTTTCTTGTATCCGCCGTCGACGGCGTCGAAGCCGGTGGCGAGTACGAGCAGATCGATCTCGTGTTCGGTCCCGTCGGCGGTGACTACTGCGTTCTCGTTCAGCCTGGTGATCGGGTTGTCTTTGATGCTGACCAGAGAGACGTTCGACCGGTTGAAAGTTTCGTAGTAACCCTTGTTCGCGATGGGACGAGTGGCGTAATACCCTGAGGGCATGAGCTTTCGGGCTGTATCGGGATCGTCGACGATCGCGGCGATCTTGTCCCGAACGAAATCGGCTGCGGCCAGGTTCGCCGCGGGATCGAAGATGATGTCGTTGAAGGTCCCGAACATGAAGTGGAAGGCATTTCCTCGCTGCCAGCTTTCCTCGAACACACGGGTCCGTTCCGCTTCCGACACCGACGTCGCCGAGACCGTGCTCTCTTCGAATCCGCATCCGACGATCGAATTGCGGACTTGGTCCCAGATGGCGTCGTAGTTGCTGCGGCACCGGTCGAGGTATTCCTGATCGATCGGTCCGTTGCCGGAGGGGATGCTGTACTGCGCGGTGCGCTGGAACACCGTCAACTGCTGGGCGGTTTCCGCGGCGGTGCAGATGAATTGGGTGCCTGTCGAACCGGTGCCGATCACGCCGACTTTGCGGCCGGCGACCTCGAGCCCCTCCGGCCAACGACTGGTGTGCACTACCTGTCCCGAGAACTGTTCGATACCAGGTATTTCCGGTGTGTTGGGTTCGGAGAGCACCCCGAGGGCGGTGATCAGGTACTTGCTCCGATAAACCTTGGAGGAGTCGGTGCGCACTTCCCACCGTGCCAGGGAATCGTCCCACCGTACGGAGGTGACAGCAGTCTCGAGCTGGATGTCGCGGCGTAGGTCGTGGCGATCGACCACGGCATTGAGATACTCGAGGACTTCTGCTTGTTCTAGATAGCGGTTCGTCCACGACCATTGCTGAAGCATCTCTTTGTCGAAGGAATACCGGTAGACGAAACCTTCGCTGTCCGACTTCGCGCCGGGGTACCGATTCCAATGCCATGTGCCGCCGACACCGTCGGCTTTGTCGAAGCATCGCACTGCGAGTCCGAGTTCGTTGCGAAGTTTGTGCAGGGCGTAGATGCCGGCGAATCCGGCGCCGATGACGATCGCGTCCAGTGACGTGTCGGGTTCCATGTCAATCCTTTGTGTAGGACGAGTGTTTCAGGGCTGAAGTCGATCGACGGTCCACCCACGTGGGCTGCGTTCGTAGAGCAATCGGCGGTGTAGGCGCGATTGGTCTGCTGCCCAGAACTCCACGCGATGCGGCTGGAGTTGGTAGACGGCGAAACGGTGAGGGCGGGCGAGATCGGTGCGTAGGCCGAGGCTGTCGCTGCGTGCGAGCAGTACTTCGGGATCGCCGAGATGCAGGCTCTGATGCGAGGCCGTCGACATGGGTTTGAGGGGTTCGGCGCGCTCGTCCCACACCTTGTCGGCGATCGCAGCGTTGAGTTTGAGTACGGGACCGGAGACGATCAGTTGACGGGCGAGTTCGCGCCAGTAGAACAGGCCACTTGCCCACGAGTTCGTCTGCAATTCGCGTGCTTTCCTGCTCGTCGTATGCGTCGAGAAGGACAATCCGTTAGCGGAAATGTCGGTGACGGCGACCGTGCGTTGAGAACACCGGCCGGCGCTGTCCGTGGTGGCCAGGGACAACGCGAGCGGCTCACGGACCCCGGCGATTTCGGCTTGCTCGATCCATACCTGAAACAGGTCCAGTGGCGTGGGTGGTGGATCGGAATATTCCAGGAACGAACGAGCGGTTCCGGTGATGGTTTCGTATTGGCTACTCATCATCGGTGCCTCGATCGGATCCGAGGTACAAGGTTGCGTGAGCGATTGTGATCGCGTCGCCGCCGACCTGCACGGAGGTGAGATTGTGGGTGCGTGCATCGAGGCTCGCCCGAGCATGCATCACCGAGTGTCGTCCGAGTTCGACACCCTGGTGGATACGGAGGTCGTGGTCGTATTCGATCCGCCCGTGACGCGCGAGGTGGATGGCGATCGGGCCGGCGGCTGACCCGGTAGCGGCATCTTCGACCACTCCGTACGCGGGAGAGAACATTCGGTTTCGCCAGACTCCGTCGAGGTCTTCGGCGATGCAGTTGATCGCCATGTTCTCGAACTCGGACAATGCGCGGTGGTCGGGGCGTAGAGCGGAGAGCGCCTCGATGCTGTCGGCGGTGACGATCGTGTGACGTGGGCCGTTGTCGTAGGTCTCGATCGGAAGTGCGCTTGTGTCGAGCCCCAAGGCTGCCAACAGTGATCTCTGCTCGGCGTCAGGCATCGGCGACCACGTCGGCAGCGGTTGGTCCATCGTGACGCGGAAGTAGTCGTCGACGGCCTCAGCGGTCATCGGAATCAGACCCACCGCGGTTTCGAACGCGAGTTCCTTCGCACCTGTCTGCGCGGCAACCGCGGCAGCTGTACCGAGGATGGGGTGCCCAGCGAAGGGGAGTTCGTTGACGGGAGTGAAGATGCGAATCCGCGCAGTCGATTCTGCCGAGTCAGCCGACAAGACGAAGGTGACCTCGGAGAGGTTCAACTCTGCGGCGATTCGCTGCATCGTCTCCGCCGAGAGCGAGTCGGCGCCGAAGAACACGGCTACCGGATTACCGCTGAGGGGCGTACTGGCGAATGCGTCGACGACGCAGTATCGGAGGCTCCGCCGAGAACTCTCGGGTCGATGCTCGATGAGGGCATGCACCGAGAAGTCCTTGCGGTGCGCGCGTTCTCGTTCGAGGAGTTCGAGGGCCGGTCCTGCGGGGAGCGCTCCCGCGGGGCGATCGTCATCCCAGATCAGTATCGCGCCCCATTGTCCGGATCCTCGATCGTGGATCCAGTATTTGGCAGCCAGACCGGGTACCGAGCGCCACGAATCGACAGCTGCGGTGTCGGTCAGCTCATTGAGGTGGGTCACCGACGGGTCATCGTCTGACTGAAGGTCCCACATGATGTATTCGAGTTTCACGTCGAGAGCAGCCTTTCGGACATGTGAGCGAGGATGCGAGGCCCGTTCACGGTCAGGATCGACTCGGGATGGAACTGAACGGACGCGAAGTGAGGCCCTTCGAGGGCGTGGATTGCTCCGGTGGCCGTGTCCGCGGAAACAGTGACCGGGCCGACGCCCGCGACATCGATCCGCCCAGGAGCACTGCGTGCTTCGAAGGTGTTGTAGAAGCCGACGTTCTCGCTCTGCCCGAAGACGTCGACGCGCGCCTGTTTACCCTGGTTCGGCTCAGCTCTGCGGGTGAGGGGGAGACCGAGACGCGAGGCCAGGATTTGATGGCTCAAGCAAATCGCGAGGAACGGTCGCTGCGCCGAGAGCAGGTCGTCGATCTGTGCTCGCAGGTGCACGATTTTCTCGTCATCGATGTCTGTGGGATCACCGGGCCCCGGCCCGACGATGACCAGATCGTGGTCACTGGTGGTGTACATGTCGTCGAATCGCCGCACAGTGACCGTCAAGCCGAGCGAGCGCAACTGATGGTCGAGCATCGCAGTGAACGTGTCTTCGGCATCCACGACGAGCGCCTTACGCCCGTCCAGTACCCGGGAGCGGACATCGTGGGGGTAGTTCGGCGACCAGAATCCTGCGATCTGGTCATTGCGATGCGCCAAGGCGGTGGTGATCATCGGGTGCCGATTCCAGCGGGCATGGGGCTTGCTATGCCCGAATGCCGCCAGAACTGATTGCGCCTTGGCATGGGTCTCGTAGACTTCGGCCCCAGGATCGGAATGGCGAACCAACGTGGCCCCCACAGCAACTCGTACACGACCACAGTCAGGCTCGATCGCCGCTGTACGAATCAGGATCGCCGAATCGAGAGTCGGCGCCCCGCCACCGGATCGGGTGATCAATGCCGCCACACCGCTGTAATAACCGCGACCGGTCGTCTCGTAGCGTGCGATGACCTCGGTCGCGCTTTCTACCGGGCTTCCGGTCACGGTGGGCGCAAACATCGTTTACCGCAATATCTCTCGTGGGTCGCGGCGCGTCTGCCCCTCGATGAAATACTCGGTATGAGCGACCCACGCCATCTCCTTGAGCGCTGGTCCGTGGACTCGAGTGGTGCCGGGTTCACAGATACGACACATCATCTTCAGTTCTTCATCGACCACCATGTACAGCTCGTCGGTTTCCTTGCGGTCGTCGAGGAACTGTTGAACTCCGTCCAGAGTCGGCCCGCCGGGCGGATAGCGGTAGGTTCCGCTGATCGGGTTCATCACGGCGGTGCCGTTGTCGAGGACAACATGCTGTTCAGGTGATGCGCCGACGAGTACCAGACCCTCTGTGTGCACGAGAAAGGTCCAGTAGGCGCCGCGTTCGTTGTCGAGGAGCTCCCCGAACGCGGATAGAGGGACTGTCGAGTTGTAGGGCGTGCACTCGGCGGAGAATTCGCGTTTGATCACGAAGTTCGCACCGCGCCCGTTGCCGATCTCCTCGGACACGATCGCTGCGACTTTCCGTTCGTAGTCGGCGTCGGAGCTGTCGAAGTGCCCGTCGGTGAGGGCGAAGGAGCGGCGCGGGAGTTTGTCGAGCACGCTGGTCAGGGGGTAGTCCTGCTGTTCGTCGATGTAGATGGCGAGCAGCGGGGCACCATCATCGTGAGCCGGATAGCCGCGTTCGCGTATCTGACGATAGGGAAGAAGGACGAATACATCAGCGGTCGTGGATATTTCCTCGATCAGCTCGTGCTGACGTAGCTGCCCGGACAACGCTGTGACGGTGCGAGCACCGGTGGCAGGATCGGCGCGGCAGAGGAGGGCGTACACCGAGCGGTTGCCGGCCAGTATCTCGGTCAGGAGATCGGTCGAGAGCGGCGGACTCATCGCTCGGTCACCCACTTTGTGGCGACGACACGTGCACAGCAGCGTGAGGTGTATTCGAGCGTGTGGCGGTGGTCTGCAGCGGTGAAGTCGGCAACTGCGTCGCCGACAAGGAACACTTCGATGTCATGGGTGTACGCATCGAGGGCGGTGGCAAGAATGCCGACATGGGCGTACACCCCGCACAGGACAAGTTGCGTGCGACCGTTCTCGCGCATGCGGGCGAGCAGGTCGGATCGGTGGAAGGCGCTGTATCGCCACTTGACGAAGGGCCATGCATCGTCACCGAGTTCGAGCTCGGGGACAAGTGCTCGGTCCGCATCCGTGGTCTGCATCCCCGGGCCCCAGAAATCCCGCAACAGTCCGCGATCTGTGACGTTCATCCGGCCCGGCTGCGCGGTATAAGCCGTCGCCGCCCCTACCCGCTGCGCCCAAGAATGCAGATCGCGAACATTGCCCACGATCTCCGAACGCATCGCGTCGGGGAACGGCGACAGAAAGTAGCGTTGCATGTCATGGATGAGCAAAGTTGCCTGTCGTGGACGGATATCCCAGTCCACCAACGCTTCCGGCATCTCTCCTGGGCTGGGAAGCAGGTACGGTTCGACAGTGAGATCACGACTCATGACGTCGTCTCCGATCCTCGGTAATGTCGTGCGAGCATTTCGCCCCACGCCTCTACGACGGCAGCAGCCTGCTCCGGGTTCAGCCTCGGATCGCACAGCGAACTACTGGGCCGCGCGGAGGCGAGATCTGTACTCGACCAGACGCATTCGCTGACATCAGTCAGATGGGTCGTCTCCAGATGTAACCCGTGCACCCGGGTTCCGGTCTGGTCAGCGACACTGACGAAGCCCGCCATCTCGGCGATGACGTCGTCGACGACTCGGGTCTTGGTGCCATCGTCTGTGCTGAGCGTGTTGCCGTGCATCGGATCACAGATCCACAGCACACGGTGCCCAGCCGCCCGGACCGCATTCATCAGCGCCGGCAGACCAGTACGGATGTGTTGGGCCCCCATCCGTGTGATCAAGGCGAGTTTGCCGGGTTCGCGATACGGGTCGAGCCGAGAACACAGCGCTACAAGATCGTCTTCGGTGGCGGTGGGGCCGACTTTGCATGCCGAGGGGTTTGCGATGTGAGCGAGTGTGGCGACGTGGGGGCCGTCGACGTTGCGCGTCCGTTCGCCGATCCACGGCCAGTGTGTGGAGGTCAGATACGTGCGTTCATCGCTTCCCGGCCGCATCATGGGGTGTTCGTAATCGAGTAGCAACGCCTCGTGACTGGTCCATACCCGATCTTCCAAGGCTCGCCCGCGGTTGAAGCCGGCAATGGTGGCAGCGACTTGCCGAGAAGTCAGGTACCCCATCAGGATCCGGAGCGGATCCGGCGTCCGGCTGACCTCGTCACTGTCGGGCAGGTTCACCATGTGGCCCCGATAGGTGACCACTTCGCGATCACCGATGGTCTCCGTTGCCTTGGAGCGAGGTTTGGCGAACTGTCCGGCGATACGGCCGACCTGAACAACCGGAAGCCCGGTAGGGGTGGCCACGGCACCGGCGCTGGCGGTGAGCTGATCAAGCTTGCGATGGACGTGGTCGGGCGTGCAGTGCGCGGGGTCTTCCGCGCAATCGCCCATCTGGAGAATGCTCGCGTGTCCGGCCTCAACGGCGCGCAGGCGTCGCGCGAGTTGGTCGATTTCGACCGGACTCGCAATGACGGTGGTCGTCTCGAGCACGTTGCGAACGAGGTCGAGTTGGGGATGGTCATGCCACGGCGGCTGGTGAGAATTCACCATCGACGTCAATGCTGAGGGGATCACGAATCACTCCACTAGGTCGAATTGCTGGGGGCGGTCGTTGTCAGGTCGGAATTCCCTCGCGGATCACGTTCGGCACCGCAATGCCCAGGGCCCGGAACTGTTGGCAGGGATTCATGAATTCGCGCTGCTGGCTGATCTTTCCGTCCACGAAGCGGAAGAAATGGATGAAATGATTCTCGTAGCGGCCTTCGGGATAGCCGGTGAATCGGATGATGCCGGCGCCGTCGCACTCGACCCAGAAGCGATCGGGATCCTGTGTATCGAAGATCTCGATGTTGAACCATGACCAGTCCGGGAAGCACTCGAGCGACCACACGGCATGTTCAGCGAGTCGATCTCTTCCCTTGATCATGATCGGTTCGCCGGTCTCGGTAGTCCACAGGCCGCCCTCGCCGTCCTGGGTGAACAGTTCGTGTCTTCTCAACCGATCGAGGCCCCGTGTCTGCATATAACGAGCGACCACGCTCCGATTCCTTGAACGTGCCGCCTCTTGCTCGGGGCCGAAAACTTCGTACATCGCATGACCTCTCGGAATGTGCACATGCTGAAACTCGGAAAATTACTGAGTGGCAACTATTTCGATTCGCCGTGCGCACGATCCGAACGGGTGCGCCGTTGACTCGGTGGTAACTGACGCCCTAACGATGACAGTATGGCTCCGAGATCTGCAACGATATGACGCCTCACTGGAGATGCGCGCAAGCGTTGCATCAGATCTGTGCTCGCGAAAAGTGTGACGAATCAAGTGATTACGCGTCAGCGTGTCTGATGAATCACCAATGATGCTCGCGAGGACAGGTATTCGGCGCGGAAAGTTGTCTACGGCTCTCCCGAACCCTAGCCAACGCAGGAACGGAGGATTACCGTAATGGCATGACTGAGACAGTGATTCGTGAAGGCGACAAGGTCGCAACATTCATCAACATTCTGGAACTCAAGGACCCGGCGAAGCAGCAGGACTTGATCGATGTCCTCAACGAGGGCACCGAGAAGGTCATCAAGCACCAGCCCGGCTTCATCTCGGTGAATCTCTTCGCCAGCCGGGACGGTTCTCGTGTCGTCAACCTGGCCCAGTGGAGCAGCCCTGACGACATCAAGGCCGTGGCCACCAATCCCGACGCGCAGGTCTTCGCGAAGAAGGCGGCCGAGCTTGCCACCCCGGCACCAGGCCCCTATTCGGTCGCCTCGGTGACACAGGCCTGATCAAGACCAACATCCACCACAGAGCCCAGGCGGGAACCACCGGTTCCGCCTGGGCCTTCTCTTTGTCGGCACCCGAAAGGACTACAGCGATGGCCAGCAAAGACCTGACCACGACACGCCCCCCGATCAGTATCGCCGGGGCCGGGATCGGCGGATTGTCCGCCGCTCTGGCCCTGCACGAGCGAGGCCACGAGGCTGCGCTGTTCGAATCCGCACCCGAGATCGTTCCCCTGGGCGTCGGGATCAACGTCCAGCCCACCGCGATCGCCGAACTGTCCAGACTGGGCCTGGCCGATCAGCTCGCGAGGATCGGCGTTGCCACACAGGCTCATCGATACGTTGACCATCGCGGTCGGACCCTGTGGACCGAACCCCGAGGAATCGCAGCGGGCCACGACTATCCGCAGTACTCCGTGCACCGGGGTCACCTGCAGATGATGCTCCTCGACGCGGTAACCGAGCGACTCGGGCCAGGAGCCGTGCACTCCGACGCCCGGCTGTCCAACATCTCTGGCAGCGGCGAGACGGCGATACAACTGACCGTCGTGAACTCGGACGGCCGAAGCCGCATACTCGACACCGACGTCCTTGTCGGAGCTGACGGGCTGCACTCGACCGTCAGGCGCTGGCTTCATCCTGACGAGGCGCCGGTCAGCGTCGCGGGAACCACCATGTGGCGAGGATTGGCCGACCTGCCGTACATCTTTCTCGACGGCGTGACAATGATCATCGCCAACGACGGCACGGGCACTCGCCTGGTGGCGTATCCCTGCAGCGAACAAGCGAGCGTAGAGGGGAGGACCCTGCTCAACTGGGTCTGCTTGACTCCCTCCGACAGACGAAGCCCGAGCGAAGACGAGCGCACCGGACTCGTCAACGCACTCGCAGAATGGGATTTCGACTGGTTCGACCTGACAGAGTTGGCAGCCCGCTCTCCGCAGGTCTCCGTGTACCCGATGGTCGACCGGGATCCGTTGAGTCACTGGGGCTCCGGCCGGGTGACGCTACTCGGCGATGCGGCGCACCCGATGTACCCGATCGGGGCCAACGGAGCATCCCAGGCGATCATCGACGCCGGCGCACTGGCAGAGTGCTTCACACGGGCAACCGACCCGGTCTCGGCACTGCGATCCTACGAAGCGATGCGCATCATCCCGACAACAAGCATCGTTGAGGCAAATCGGGCGATGAACGAGTCCGAGAAGAAGACAGCCTCCCGCGCCGGCGATCCTGCGGCCGCCCCAGTCCGGCGCCTTCGTGAAATCACCACCGAATACAGGACTGTGGTCGACCGCTCCACCGCACGGTAAAACCGGCAAGAAGCACTCGACGTATGGCCAGCCGTGACCATGCCGAACTGCGGGGCGCCCCTGATTCCAGGAGCGCCCCGCAGTGTCGTTTGCGTGCGGTTAGTCGGCCGATCCGGTGATCTGGCGCTGACTGAGAGTGGCAAGAAGTTCGTGCTCGGACTCTTCCTCCGCGCGGTTCAGTGCTTGAACTTCGTCCTCAGGGTCCGGACCCAAAAGTGAACCGGGATAGGGTCTTCCCGCGGCGCCGAGCTTGTTCATCCGCTTGGGAACTGCCGCTCCCTGATAATCCAACGCCTCGCCGTCGCGTCCGAGCGGCTGATGCGTTTCCAGATAGGCCCCTGACGGCAAGCGTTTGATGATGCCTGTCTCGATGCCGTGTTCGAGGACCGCGCGGTCGCTGCGCTGCAGGCCGATGCAGAACCGGTAAGTCACGAAATACGCTATCGCTGGCAAGACGATCACACCGATTCGTCCCGCCCAGGTCATCGCGTTGAGCGATATGTGAAATTTCAGCGCGATGAGGTCGTTGACACAGGAAATCGTCAGCACGACATAGAAGGCAATCGCCATCGCCCCGATTGCCGTACGCACCGGAACGTCGCGGGGGCGTTGCAGAAGATTGTGATGGCTGTCCTCACCGCTCAAACGCTTTTCGATCCACGGATACGCAATCATCAGGACGAACACCGCACCCATTGCGAGTGCAACCCAGAATGCCGAGGGAATGGTGTACCGGTTGAACAGATAGATTTCCCAGGCCGGGATCAGGCGCGCTATACCGTCGGTCCACATCATGTAGAAGTCGGGCTGGGAGCCTGCAGAAACTTGCGCAGGGTTGTATGGGCCCAGAACCCAGATCGGATTGATCTGCAACAGGCCACCCATCACGGCGAGTATCCCGAAGACGAGGGCAAAGAAGGCGCCCGATTTCGCCGCGAACACCGGAAGGATTCGGACGCCGACGACATTGTTCTCGGTGCGTGCAGTCCCCGGGAATTGTGTGTGCTTCTGGTACCAGACAATCGCCAGGTGCGCTGCGACAAGAGCAAGGATCAAACCCGGAAAGATGAGCACGTGCATGACGTAGAGCCGCGGGATCAGCAACGTCCCCGGGAACTCACCACCGAAGATGGCCCAATGCAGCCATGTACCGACGACGGGTATGGCCATCGTGATTCCACCGAGCGGCGAGCGCAATCCGGTACCGGAGAGCAAATCATCCGGCAGAGAGTATCCGAAGAAGCCCTCGAACATCGCCAGAATGAGGAGTAAGGATCCGATCACCCAGTTGACTTCACGGGGTCGGCGAAACGCACCGGTGAAAAAGATGCGCGCCATATGCACGATCATCGACGCCGCGAACATCAGTGCGGCCCAGTGGTGAACCTGGCGGACAAACAACCCACCGCGCACTTCGAAGGAAATATCGAGTGAGGTTTCGTATGCACGCGACATCACCACCCCGTTGAGCGGTTGGTACGCCCCCTGATAGACGACCTCGGCCTGTGAGGGGTCGAAGAACAACGTCAAGAACACGCCTGTGATGAGCAACACCACGAAGCTGTAGAGGGCGATCTCGCCGAGCAAGAAGGACCAATGCGTGGGGAATACCTTGTTGATCTGACGGCGTAGTCCTGGTGCCAGGTGAAAGCGCGAATCGACCTCATCGGCCTGCCTGCTTGCGACCCTGCTGACGAGGGAACTCACAATCGCCTCCCGAAAATTGGAGCGAGATGAAAGCGCCGACTCTGAAACGAGACATGAGTCGGCACACTGGAATCCGAAATAGTCTTACACCTTGTAGTACTGCCCGAAACCGTGTCGTCGCATCACCAAAGAGGTTCGCGAAAAGATTGGCCAGAGTGTCGATTTCGGCTTCCTGTCGTTCGACATATATAGAGTGAGTTAACTCAACTGAATGCGAAATAGGGGAGCGGGCATGCCGGAATATCTACTGTTGGTTCACGAAGACGAAGAACAGATCGAACGATGCGAACGAGAAGATCCCGGAGCCCTCGAAGCGCGCTATCAGGCATTCCTCGCCGATCACGCCGATGTAGTGACCCAATCGCGGAGGCTGCACAGTTCCTCGTCCGCCACCAGTCTCCGCCGCGGCGATGGGGACGGCGTCACCATCATCGACGGGGTGTTCGCTGAAGCGAAGGAGGTGATAGGCGGATTCTTCGTCATCGAAGCGGACGACCTCGATGCCGCCCTGGTCATCGCCCGCGAATTGCCGGCGCCTTTCGGCGGGATCGAAGTACGTCCGATCCGCGGAATCTGACCGCGCGTGCAACAGATGGATCACGGCAACAGGGGGACCGAGCTGATGCACCAAGTTGGCGTTCACGCTGCAATCGCGGACGCGCACCGAACGGGATGGGCCTACGTTCTCGCCGCAGCGGCTCGAACAACCCTCGACCTCGATCTCGCCGAAGAATGCGCGCAGGAGGCCTACGCCTCGGCCCTGACCAACTGGGCCGAACATGGCGTACCCGAAAGTCCCGTCGCGTGGTTGACCACGGTGGCGCGAAGAAGGGCCATCGATTTCATCCGACGCCGCGACTTGCTCGACACCAAGCTTCCCCTGCTCATCGTCGGCGACGCATACAACCTCGACGACCAAGACATCCCCGACGACAGACTCAGGTTGATCTTCACCTGCTGTCACCCAGCACTACCCGTCTCCACACGCGTGGCTCTGACCTTGCGGCTGGTCTGCGGGCTCTCCACACCGGACGTTGCACGAGCCTTCCTCGTATCGGAATCGACGATGGCAGCACGCATCACCCGCGGCAAAAAGAAGATCGCTACCGCCGGAATCCCCTACCGCGAGCCAGCCGCAGAGGAACTCGCCAGCCGGGTCGACGCGGTTGTCGATGTGATCCACCTCGTCTTCACCACAGGCCACACCGCCCCCTCGGGATCGGAACTGCAACGACGAGATCTCGCTGAACGCGGGCTGCACCTTGCCCGGTTGCTGCACGAGCTGCTACCACACCAATCCGAGCCGACAGGGCTGCTCGCACTGGTCCTGCTGACCGATGCCCGCCGCGAAGCTCGATCCGACAGCGACGGCCAACTGTTGCGACTGAGTGAACAAGACCGCCAACTCTGGGACCACACAGCAATTCACGAGGGCCTCACTCTGGCCCGCCACACGATGAAACAGCGCCCCCCGAGCCGCTACGCACTGATGGCAGCCATTGCCGCAGTGCACGCCCAAGCCGGTAGATGGGACGAAACCGACTGGATCCGGATCGTGGACCTCTACAACCAGATGGTGACCATCTGGCCCTCACCAGTCGTCGCGCTCAACCGTGCCATCGCCATCGGTGAAGCCTTCGGTCCCAAAGCAGGCCTCGCGGCATTGGATCCTCTCGGTACCGACCACCAACTTTCCGGCTACCACTACCTGCCCGCAGCCCGAGCTGACATGCACCGCAGACTCGGCAACATCAAAGAAGCTCTCTGCGCCCTCGACGAAGCCCTGATCTTGGTCGAAAACGATGTCGAGCGTCGCTTCCTCGAACAGCAACGAAAAATTCTTTCGGAAACTGTCGATTCGGGACGTTCGGTATCCGACAACTAGATAGGAGGACAGATCCAACACCGGAGGGGACCTGAATGTCGGTAACGAACAAGCGCTTAGAACCTGCACGCGGGCACAACCACCAGCGCATCGTCGAAGACATCGCCCTTGCCTACGCCAGCGCGGACAAGCGAACCAAAGGTGTGCTTCTCGACGAACTGTGCGCCCGCACCGGATGGCACCGAAGCCACGCTCGCCGCGTCCTGAAATGGACCACCACCCCCAGAGCTGTCGACCCGCAACCTCGATCACGGCTGAAGTACAGCCCAGAGACAGTGGAATTACTTACCTGGTGCTGGAAGCTTCTCGACATGCCGACCGGAAAGCGGCTCGTCCCAGCGCTTCCCACGCTCGTCGACGCACTCATCCGTCACGGCCACCTCACCTCGGGGACGGTAACTATAGAACAGTTGTTGAGCATGTCGTCGGCGACTGTGGACAGAACCCTAGCCGCAGAGCGTGCACGCAGTACCCACCCGAACCTATGCCCGGCACATGCACTCGTAGCCGCTGACGCCCCGATCCGCCGTCTCGTCTCTCAGCCCTCAGCAGCGCCAGGACACATCGAAGCCACGATCCACCACCACGGAGACAGATCCCCGATCGTCACCCTCACCAGCACGGCTACCGCCACACGATGGACGACGTACCGTTCCTTCGACTACCGCAAAGACGATGCACTGGGCGCGGCACTGACCTCGATCGGACACGACCTTCCCTTCGCAATCGAAGCGTTGACAGCGACAACATCCGATGAACAACTCGCCGCATGGATAGAGCACTGGTGCGTAGAACAGAACGTCGACTTCTACTTACGCTTGGGTACACCCCACACCCCGAAAACCCCTCAAGCCCAAGACATTCCTGCACCCACCGAACACTGCACCAGCGACGCGGCCATGGACCTCCTCAACGAGATCTGGCGCGCGCGTGCAGGATTGATCAACAACTTCTACTGCCGACAATTCGATGCTCGAGGAACCGTCACCACGGCCACACCGTGGCAGATGGTCCACGCCCACCCACTCATTGCCGACGAAGACAAAGCAATCTTCCGCGATGAACACAACAGCGCTGATCCGGTCCAACTGAACAGTTGCCTGACCGCTCTGACCGCGCGCTACGTCAAATTGCACCAAGCCGAGGAGATGTGCTCGCCGATCAAAGCAACGGACAGGTCTTCGCGCCTCCAGCGACCCGCTGGCGCGGACACCGGAGCGCAACTGACCCAGCTACGGCCGAACTCCACACTGACGCCTACGGCGCTGACTAGCCGAAGTCGCTGGAGTTGCTTCTCAGGCCAAGACGGTCACATCGCTTGAAAGGCTGCCGTTGATCGACGGCGGGAAGTCCTCAACAGTGGCGCTCGAAGCAATGAAATATATTCCAACACAACATTACTCAACGTACGACACTGACAATGGAGTGGCATCGCTCATGCAAGAAGTGGCAGTCAATCACTATGCGGACTGGTCGCACTGGAACTGGCTGGGATGGACCGCCCTACTGGGTTTAACCGGCGTGCTGTTCGTCGGAGTCGTCGCCGCGATTTTCGTTGCGATCGACATCGATCGCACACCGTACCGAGACAACGAGTTGGGCTGCTACCTCAGCGCGGCCCTCTTCTCCGCCGCCGCATTCCTCGGATTCACAGGTACCCTGACATATTTCGTACGCCACCTACCTGGAGCCGGTGGGTCCCTACTCGTCTGCCTGGCATCGAGTGGCGCTGCCGTCCTCGGTCAGTACCTCGTTCACCGTTCATTCGCGGACCTCGTCACGGGTGAAACGCCGAGCGAATGGATCTGGAGAGGTTCCTCGATTGCAGCCATCGCAAGCGGTGTAACGGCATTCGGATACGACGGCCTCAACCGGATCGCCTCATGGATCCCCTCATCTGTTTCATTCGTTGTCGCTCTCATAGTGGCAGGGCTACTGGCGGCGTGTGCCCACGCGATAGGAGAGCGCTCCACTGCCGGATGAAGTCCATGTGGACGCTTCACGGGAGGCTCGAGTAGGGCGCCGCACGCGGGCGATACCGGGAACGACCTCTCAGTGATTGGTACGGGTTAGCCAGTTATCTTGGCTGCAACCTGATCAAGAACCGTGAGTGCCTGCGGCGCACGATCGACCGCGTTTGGCGAAACAGTAGATTGAGCTGATGACGGAGGGTTCAGAGAGTGCCGAAGCTATGACACAAGACAATGAGGTCGAGCGGGTTCTCCTGCGTGCCGTGGTCCTCGATACGAACGCTATTCACTCGGGCCACTTCGCTGCCGGCGCGGTGAGAGGTTTGGCGGAGCGTCTACAAGACCACCGCGTCGAGTTGTGGGTTCCTCAGCAGGTGGTTTGGGAGTGGTCGAGCCATGCCATGGAGACGGTGACGGCGGTGAAGCCGCTTCTGAAGAAGCTGAGTAAGTCCGAGATGCCCGGCGCACCGGCAAAGTTCGAACTACCGACGTCCTCCACCGACATTGTGGATCTGTTCACAACACAGCTGGACGCGATGTCCAATGTGGTGGTGGTTCCTACGGATGGCACTTCCGCGATTGCCGCTGTTCGCGATCAGGTGCTGGGTACGGGGGCAGGTGCGAAGAGGGCGGGCGTGCGAACAGGATGCGTGGATTCGGCCCTGACCCGAGACGCGGTCGCCTTCGCCGGCTCGGGTAGCGCCAGCGACCTGGTGTTCTTTAGTGCGAACAAAGAGGATATCGAAGCGACTCTCGACCATATGGGCCTCGGCGACGTGGGCAGGCGCATCGTCGCTAGTGAGAAAGAGCTTTTTGCTGACGTTTTGGCGGTGTTTCAACCAGCCAGTGCCGACGTTCGTAGGATCATTCAGCGACACATTCTTGAGGAAGAACGGTCGCTACGTTCCGAGCAGGATGTCGCGTTCGAATCGTGGGTCACAGATCTCGTCTCGGGCATCGACATTAGTTCCATTGCCGTAGAACCGGATCGCCACGGCCGTTCGCACGGTATGGACGACATCACAAGTATCGATCCGCACCCGTATTCGAATCTCGTCGCGATCTCTGATGTCGAGGTGGACGGAGTCGTGCATGACACGGGCACCTTGTACGTTTCGTTCGTGCTCACCCTGGAGTCCACCCTGACGATGACGGGGTACTCGATCGACAATGACGGGTCGATTGAGATGGATGACGATTCCTTTCCTGCGATCTTGACGGTGCCCTGCGTTGCCCTCGTTCGTGCAGGTGAGGTTGCAGACCTCCGACAGGCGGGGCGGGCGGTTGCGAGTGAGCCAGCGACGGAGTTCTTTGATGCCGACGACGCGTTCTGGTGGTTCATTGACCTGGTGGCATCTTTGACCGATACGAGGGTGGATGGCGACATAGTGGGTGGCCCTGTGCCGGACAGTCTCAAGCTGGTCGATGGATCGGGAGCTGTGAAGGAGACCGTGAGCATCGAGAAGGCCCCATTTTACGATGGCGATGGAAGCATCGAGTGGGAGGCGAGCTTCGAAACGAGTGGCGCGTCTATACGGTGTGTGCACGATTTGTCCGCACGTGTGTGGGCCGGGGCAGATTCATTTGACGTTTATCCACCGTATTCACTTGTTCGAGCCCCCTACTACGTGGCTTCATCGATCTGGCGGAAGCTGAATTCTGAAGAGGGTTGACGCAAGAACCGAACAGGGCGCACTCTTTTCAAGCGCGACTCATCGATGGTGAGCAGTGCGGTGCTTCGCGGCGGCGCTCTGGTTCTGGTAAAAGGTAGCCGAGCATCTCGACTGCTCGGGATCTGCGAAAGCGATCGCATCCGCGTTCAATGCAGACCAGAACCGAGTGGTGCGTACGCTGCATGTATGACTGTTCTCCTTCCCGCTTCGGGTGATGTCCGCGCGGCGGATGTGAATCGTCCTCGTTCGTTTGTGCGTGAGGCTGACATGCTCGAACCACTCCTCGCCGGCATTCCTTCAGTGATGCGGGGCGGCATTGGTGAGCCGTTCTTCGAGGTACAGACGCAGCGCGGGGTCGTTGATCTCCTTTACGCACGAGTCAACAAGCCGATAGTTCGTTGGCGATCAGGACTGCAGTTGCCGGCTCTGACAGAGGTCTCGGCGGTAGCTGTGATGCTGGCTTTGACTGAGCTGGGGGCGGTCGAAGGCGAGGACCAGCCGGCGCAAGTTTCCGATATTGCACCCCGCTCGTCGGTTAGTTCTGGACATCTGCGGCGCTCCGTCTTGCCGAAGCTCGTCGAGTCGGGATGGATTCGAGCGGACGGGAGATCTTGGATTGCTTGTCACGCGTATCAGACGCCTGTCAGCACTATGACCGCGGTCGAGATCAAACGAAGTGACTGGCGTCGGGCATTGTCGCAGGCGATCGCGCACCGCGAGTTTGCGGATACGTACGTGGCGCTCGATCGAGGCAGACTCGCCCGTCCTGCTTCTGCAGCACAGGCTTTCGAGTACACCGGTGTCGGGTTGTTCACTGTCGACGCCGATAGTGCGCTTTCCACGCATGTGGAGCGGATCATTCCTGCCCGACGAATCCGGCGGCATGTGCTACCGCGAGCGGTTGTTGCCGAACGAGTCGTGTCGCTGATCGAAGCCGGACGTCGGTCAGGTGACATACCACCGGTGTTCGGCCGGGATTTGACTACGACGTCTGGCACTGATCCCCGATTTCAGTAGGTATCGGGGATCGCCGCTATGTCCTCATCTCAGCAGGTCTGCCCAGAGTGCAAGGTGTTTGGGATCGTTTGTGCCGCTTAGAGGTACGCTTGCACGGCTTGAGGTTACGAAGCTTCTGGCGTTGCGGACCACGCTGCGGGCTGCCACTCGTCTGCCACGGCTGTGCCTCGAGATATCGGCGGTCAGGTCGGCGACGCGCCGCAAGTAGTGAGCGCCGGCCAAATCTTTCTCCCATCGCCCAGCGGGATGACGCCGCTGGGTACGGCAGAATCGACAGCGGCAACTTCCGGGGCCGAGTGCGTCAAGGAGTTTTGCGGTGTCGTCGTCGATGACGTGCAGGATCGATGTGGAGAATGTTCGCCGAGTCGCTGCCGGGCGAGGTCCTGTGCGCTTAATTCTGATAACGCGAGTATCGGCGAATGCACGCTCACCCGAACCGATTCCGGTGGAGAAGCCGTGAGCGCCTAGCGCAAGGGCTGCCCATCCGGTCATTCCGGAGTTAGGAAGGATGAGGACCTTGTCGTTCTCTTCGAATACGTTCGCTACTTCGGCATATCCGTCCAGGATCGCCTCGTCGACGAGTTGTCCGTACGCCTGGCCGAGAAGCGGCCAGCGAACGCGTAGATAGAAGACTTCGTCGTCCATGTCGATCACTTCGTCTAGTAATCGATTTCGTAGGGACGGCGTTGTGAGCCAGTTCGCGGGAATTGTCATATTGACGGCCAGATGCTCTGCGGGGCTGAGGGCGGTGTGCGCCCAAACGGCATGCTGCCGCATGACTGCCAGACTTGCGTCCGGTGTGGCCGGATCTGCCCACAGGCCTGGGGTGAGCAGCACGGTAGCGCCGGCTTGCCGTTGTGCATCTAGGACTTCTTCGACCCACGCCTGAGTGTGGCCTCCAACCTGCGGATCGGTGAAATAGTTCCAGTAACTCGCGGTAGAGGGGCCGACAAAGGGCTTCTCGCGTTGCGCGGTCAAAGTTGGACCAAACGAGTCGTTTCGCGCGAAAGCCTCGGGATCAGCAATCCTAAGTGGAGCTTCGGACATACCGTCGAGGAAGGTCCGCAGGGCCGGCGGGCGCATGCGGGGCATGGGGGCAACTACTCCTAGATGTAAAGCGCCCGCGTGTCTTTGGGCGATGTCAGCGAGAACTCTCGGAAGGATTCCCGCGTATTGGTGGCTCTTGTGAATTAAGAAGAGAGGGACGCCGGGTGTGAGAGCAGCGCTGACAGGATCCTCGAGCTCATCGGGCTCGTCGTCGAGTTCGGGAGCGGTATCGTCGGACGTGCTGGCGCCCGCAAGGTCTTCGTCGAGTGCGCTTGCGTCTAGTGCGGCGTGGGATAAATAATTAGACAGTTGGATTTGCGATACTTGCTTGTATGCGAGTTGCGCCTTTGGTTTTACGGGACGGGGATCTCGATCGTGTGACGGCATTGATGCGGTCCAGATCGG
>NZ_JAAOLG010000048.1:0-21101 GCF_011602025.1 Rhodococcus sp. IC4_135 | reverse complement strand
CAGGCACGATGGATAACGAGGTGGAAGCCCGCTCTGAACGCGTTTGCGATCACGTTCGCCGATCGTTGGCCGGGATCGGAAACTTACTGATGGAAATCCGCCGAAACACCGTTAAAGAGATAGACCCACCGAACGGGCCCGCTCCCTCTGTGAGCAAGGCAAGAGTCTCGACGCTATCGCCTCCATGCGGGGTGTCGGCAGATCTTCGATCAGCAGAGCGCGTTGACTTCCTCTGGTGGTAGCGGACTTTCACAAATCTGGCGAGAGCACACATGATCGGTGCCGGTCGACTACTCGGTGATGATTGCCCGTCAGCTTTGTCGAGTGTCGGGGTGGGGCGGTATGGAACCGTGGATCGAACCTGGTTGCACCCCTTCGACAGCCGATTCGGTGTCAATCTGGCTTTCCGCTGATCTGTTTGACCTGCTTCGTGAGGTCGCCGAGTGTCATCGCCACTCCAGAAAACGTTTCGGAGTTCTCGCGACGTGGCGGTGGTAGCCGGCCGATGAGATCGGGTTGGTAGGTGTGGGGGAGTGCTGCTCCCGGACTGTCCGCACGCGCCCGGGTTGCTAGTTGGTATCGACCGGGAATCCGACCAGGTGCATACCGGTAATGCGGTTTATGGTGGGAAGTGCGAGGCCGCACGGATATTGACCGCGCACGAAAAGGGCTGTCTGGGTTGTGTGCTCAACGCAGATGGCATCCCACCGCCCCGGCTCGACGTGCAGGGCCGGGGTCCTGGGGGTGTGCGGTCGTTGAAATCGCCGCAGCTGCCTTGTTCGTGCCAAACCATCCATCCGATTCGAGAGCTGTTGCAAGTCAGCATGAGTCGGTCGGAACGTTTCGTCGGACCTCCGTATCGCGGCGAGTCCGCTGCGGCGGCCGATGGGTCCCTGGGGCGGGAAAGTGGAGGCCTGTGTCGACCGGACGACTCTTGAGTGGATGATCGTCGATAAGTAGCGGGTGTGTGAGCAGTGCCCATTGGCATACCAACCTCTTCCGGCGGCGGAGTGCGGGTCCTGCGGAGGTCGGGGGTGTGCAGGCTGGGATGGCGGTACGCGCAAGGCTTCGAGCATGCCGAGGGAATGCTGATGGTGCTGCACGGTATCAGTGAGGATCGAGGTGTTTGAGGTGTTTGAGGTGTTCGAGGTGTTCGTCGAGCAGTCTCGGCAATGCAGTATTCGGCTGACGGTGCTCGCGGCCGAGGTGGTGGATACGCTCCCCACGCGGTAGAAGTAGGTGAGGGGTGCAGGGGAGGAATGTGAGGGCGATGCAGGTGGACTGGTTCGTGTCGGTGCGGGACGAGGAAACCGGTGTCCACCGCTACCGCGGCGGTGCAGGGTTCGACCGTGCGTCGGTGATCGAGCAGGTGATTCGCGCGGGGCGGGACATCGCTTGCCGTGAGGACGGTGCGGTCGTCGGTGTCGTCGGCGAGGTTGTCATCGACGGCACTGCAGTGGGCGCGATCGCTTTCGGGGACCGCGCCGTCAGTGATGAGGAGCTTTGCCGCGAGATCGGTATGCAGTTCGACAGGGTTCGGTCCTCTTCCGGCTTTCGATGGGACGGTAGGTGATCGCGGAGTGGGATGCTTCCCACTGATGTGGGCCTCGTGGGGTTAGGGTGGATGTCAGTTCTTCGTCATGGCTGTGGCAACGGGCTGGTCATGGCTGTGGCAACGGGCTGTCTTTTACCTTGTGCTGTCTGCATGGGGCCTCGATGAGTAGGACTGCACTGTGCCGTTGACGAAGAAGTTCTCGGAAATGTACGACGACGCGCTGACCGCGTTGGCTGCGGCGTCGCAGCGGCCCGCTGCTGTGGTGAATGTGGACGGGCAGTACGCCATTCGTGTGGATCTCGAGTACAACCGCTACGTGTTGGCCACCAATTCTGCGCGAGGGTTGTGGGACGAGCCTGATGCGAGCGGTTCGTGGTGGGTGCACATCGTGCAGACCGGTGACGACAATACGGAAACTTCGCTCGCGCAGGCGCAGAAGCCGTGGCTTATCGACGCGTTCGATGCGGCGATCGACCAGCTCGAATCGGAGGGGCATGTGATCGCTGCCGATGCGGATTTCGGCGCCATCGCTCACGCCGACGCGGGGTCACCGCCTTCCGGGACGCGCTCGGAAGGCGATTCCTCCGCGGGCATCCCACTGAGCTGAGCGATCTGTTCGGCCAGGATCCCGTTCCGGTTTTCCAGGTCGAGGATGACACCGATCGCAGTCAGGTTGATGCCGTCGGCGATCAACGCGCTGATACGTGTCAACGTGGCCAGGTCTGCTTCGCTGTAGCGGCGGGTTCCCCCGCCCGTGCGGGCTGGGGTGAGCAGTCCGCGCCGCTCGTACAGTCTCAATGTTTGCGGGCCGACGCCGGACAGTTCCGACATCACGGAAATCCCGTACACCCCACGGCGGTCGTAGGCAGCATGGACGTGCGCTGCATCTGTCACTGCCACAGCACTACTCCCTCAGCCCAACCGGATATCACTCGACTTTAACACGGCTCATCACTATCCCTTCGCCGGCCGATGCTGCAAATCTGATGGTCAGCACTGCAGATTTTCGCGCAACCGAACATAGTCACGGCTAGAACGTACCCGCCCGGTAAGAACGGAAACTCGCCTGAATGTGCAGGTGAGCCCAAGGGGAGATTGCTCACGGCGCCTTCGACCCTGCTTTCCCTGCCGCTCTAATTGTCGCTTATCTGCATCAGTTGGTATAGATTTACGACATCGGAACAGACAGCTGTGTGTGAGCATGTGGACCCCGGGAGTGTGAATGACAACTGCCATGACCTCCTCATATGACGTCGGGCGGACTTCTGCGCAGCGGCGATCGCCGATCACGACCCCTGTCGCCTCCCGAGGTTGGTGGCGGCGGGTGACGCTCGATCTCGTCCTGGTGATCGTGATCGCCGGAATCTTGGGCGCAGTCGGATCCGTCCTTGCCGGCCCGCTGACCGGAGTGGCGTTCGCCCTCGTCGCGGCGGCCTCATTCCGCGTAGTCCTGCAGGCGATCAACCCGTGAGCGCGACTGTGAAGGAGAAGACGATGCCCGCAGCACGATACGCACGAGCAACGACCACCCGGCAGAAGTGGGTGATAGCGTGAGCCGGCACATGAAGGACGCCGAATACGCACAGGTCGCGGGCTTGCTGGAAGAGTTGGCTTCTCTGCCGGGAGACGACGCACGCTGCGAGCGTCTGCGCACGCAGATCATCGAACTATGTCTACCGCTGACTCGCCATATCGCCTTGCGGTATCGCGGCCGCGGACAAGCGCTCGACGATCTCGTCCAAGCGGCCAGCGTCGGTCTGGTCAGTGCGGTGAACCGTTTCGATCTGGCCAAGGGCAAAGACTTTCTCGCCTTCGCGATTCCCACGATGATGGGGGAGGTGCGTAAGCATTTCCGGGATCGTGGATGGGATGTGCGGGTGCCGCGCTCGTTGCAGGAAAACTGTCTTGCGCTCAACAAAGCACGCACCGCGCTCACGCAGGATCTCGGGCGTGAGCCGACGGTGCCGGAGCTGGCGAAAGAGCTCGGAGTCGAGCCCGCCGAGGTCGCGGAGATCGTTGCTGCCGGCGATTCCTATCATGCAGCGTCCCTCGATGCAGCCGCCGTCGGTGACGGTCGATCGATCGCAGATGCGTTGGGAGAGTTCGATGCTGCCCTCGACGGCATCGACAATCAGGAAACGCTGCGGCCGGCGCTCCTCGCTCTGCCCGAGCGTGAGCGCATCATCGTGATTTACCGGTTCTTCGGGGAACTGACTCAGGCGGAGATCGCGGAGAAGATCGGAGTGTCGCAGATGCACGTCTCTCGGCTCCTCGCCCAAAGTCTCGCGAAACTGCGAGCCTCGTCTTCCTTTGCGCCCCGGCCGGTCGCGGTCGCAGCCTGACCTGACTGGGAAGAAAGGACGAGGATCGAATGCATTTCACTTTTCTCTACGACGGTGCTGCGCAGCGCACTGCTGAGTACCCGACCTTGGAGGAAGCTGTCCGGAGTATCGAGTTGGGGCAGGTGGATCGCACGCTCTGGAGCATTCAATACACCGATCGCGAGGGCGGAATTCGGGTCTACCGATTTCCCGCGGACCGCGGAGTCGGTGGTGAATGACGAACGCGCAGTACTGAATACAGCAGTACTGACTTCAACAGGCCAGCTTTCAACACGCTGAGCTGTACTCGATAACCATTCCGGGGATTCGTCAGACGCAAGGCCCCAAGGCCCGTCCCCCTGGGCGCTTACGAATGCCGGCGGGACGATCTGGGCCGCGGAGGGGAGCCGTCGGCAGTCGGTGGGATGTGTCAGATGTGATCGTTCTTGTCGTGCTTGGCGCGATGTATTCGCCGCGCGGGAACAGCTCTCAATGTGCGGGTGCTACCGATCTGCCGGTGTCGCAGACGTATCAGACCAGCCGCGGCCGCGCTTGCCACGATCGCCCAGGCGACGGTGGGAGCCCACGCCCCTTGGGTCAGGCTCACGGCGATGCCGACGACGGCGATGAGCAGGATGGCCCACACGAACATGGCGCTGAAACTGGCGATAGGCCTCACGAGTAACTCCTCACATGTGTTGGCAGGTCAAGATTCCGTGGGGCGAGGTCGTCCGCTGCGGATCGAATCCCCGCGCGCGCCTTCCGTTGCGGCGTTCGGCTCTGTTTCGACTGCGGCATGACGTCGATTGGCTTTTTCGCGACGGGGCGATGTTTCGCTACTGGCAGGGATACGCCAAAGTTTCGGCGAGTGACCGTCTTCGGTGTTCGCGAGGGTGCGTAGTCCGTCGGCGTCTTGTTGGAGGGTGGTGACGAAGGGTGCTCGCGCGTTTTCGTCGAGGCCGTCGGGCAGGTTCGCTCCCTCGCTGACCATTTTCGCGGTGTTGTCGAGAAAGCGAGCGATCCGCAGCAGCAGCGGCCGGGGCATGGGAACGGTACCGGTGCGGGTGTTTGTGCGGGCGTCGGCGGCGATCATGCCCAGAGTCGACAGGTGGGACAAGCCGTCGGTCAGAGAGTGCTCTTCGAGGTTGCCGTGGGCGACTTTCAGCGCTTCTGCCAGGGCGGCGATGGTCAGTCCGAGTGCGTTGGTGGGCATGGGGATGGTGCGTTCGAATTCGGTCATGGGCTCGCCGGGTGCTTCGTCGGAAATGGCCGCCGCGAGGGAGTTGGCGAAGATGGCGAGCTGTTCGTCGGTGAAGTGTCGTTGGGCGGTGCGGCGGGTGACGTGCATCAGGCGGGCGTAGTCGTCGAGTTTGTCGTTGAGCAGTACGCGGGCCTGGGAGTCGGTGATCGTCAGCCCCAGACCGAGAAGCGTGCCCCGTAGTTGGGTTGTTCGGGTGTCGAGCCAGGTGCTGTTCGGACTCATATCTGGCTCCACTCTCTCGCGAGATCTTATACCGAGCATAGGCGTCGTTCGGCTTCGGACTTCGCCTCAGGGGCGGCATCCGAATCCGCAGCGGGCTGATCATGTTCCTCGCCTGCAGCGGCGTACGGTCAGGTTCCTGACCCTGTCGCCTGTGTTTGAGCGCAACGGCTCGCAGCCGTATCAACACACCCACGAGAAGTGTTGTGCAGCCTGTGAAGTGACCGCATTGACGTCGACGGGGGCCGAGTGGATTGGACTGCGGGTCAGTTCGCAAGCTCCTTTTTCGGCTGTACTCGTTTCGTGTCTTCGGATCTGTTTTCGGAGGCCTCGAGGAGGATTGGTTATCGGCGACACACCGCGAGTCCCCGCTTCTCTCCATTGCATAATTTCGCGTGTCCTACGTTTCCAAAATCTGTGACCTGGGTAACAAACCCAGGGTTGATGAGGAGACAGTGATGGATGTAATTGTGTGGGCCGAATCCGAGGAACGTGAACGGTGGTGGCGACAGGTCATGGGCCTCGCACTCGCAATCGAGCGTTTCGAGGCGGAAGAACCGATCGCACGTGGTTTGTCCGCGACGTCGAGGATGCGCGTATCGGTCCGATCGATTCATGGCGTGACCGCTGCCTGAGTCCAGCTACCGGAACGTACGCGTCCGGAATGCGTCTGAGAATTCTGCCTTCCGTGGTGTGAGTGGCTAATTCGATGTCAGAGGGAGCAGTGGCGATGGTGAACGTGGTTCTGTTACTCGTGATGTTAGGTGTCGGTCTGACCGTGGTGATGTGCCTGGACTTCCAGTGGCTTCGTTCGTCCTCACGTGGCAAACGACACCGGCACCCTCGGCACGCACGTGTAGGACTCGGGAAGCCGTAGTAACCCCCTGCGGGGGAACCGTGCCGATGGGCGATTGCGCTTCCGGTGGCCCGCGCCTACTCCTGCCGCAGCAGTCCCCAGGCCTGCGGGGTGCGGGAGTTCAGACTTCGTCGGGGCGTATCTGGTCCGGGCGTTCGATGTTTCCCCGCCAGGCGCCTGTTTCCTGGTCGCGGGATTCGATGAACTCCTTGAAGCTCCCCATGTCCTTTTTGACTCTGTGGGTGAGGACTCCGAGTTTGTCGGCAATGTTTTCGACGAAGCCATCAGGGTCGATGTCCATCTGTGCTGTCACCCTGGTGTGCGAGTCGTCCAATCGGTGGAAGGTGATCACACCCGCATGATCGGGGCCTGCGTCCGATTTCCACGCAATGCGTTCGTCCGGGTGCTGTTCGGTGATGGTGGCGTCGAATTCCCGTGGTTGTCCGGCTATTTCGAGGATCCAATGTGTGTGCACATCGTCGATTTGTCGAATTTCCCGTACTCCGGACATGAAGTGGGGGAACGACTCGAATTGAGTCCACTGGTCGTAGGCGGTACAGATGGGGACGTTGACATCTACGGATTCGGTCACGGTACTCATGATTTTCGAGCTACCCACTCTGTCAACTGATACACATCGCAGCAGTCGACGTGGAAGCCACGGTCAGGGTGTGTCTTCGGGTTCGCCCAGGTCGCAGGGTCGTTCACGCTGCGAGAAGGTTCGAAGACAATCGGTCATAGCACCGCCAACAACCCGCGCGCGCGGTAGAGGCGCTCGGGTAGTTCATCCAGGGGCACCCTCTTCGGTCCGCCATTACCGTCGGCCTTCATGGAGGAGCATGTGCAGAACCGCCGAGGAGCACACCCGGTGGGAAACCCACGACGCACAACGATGCGATCAGGGCAGCCACAGAGGCGAACTCGGACACGAGTTGTGGGATCGCCGTCGAACGGTACGCAGACGACCGTCGACTCTTCGCAACGCATCTCCCGCAAGGAGGGCACCGAGGAACCGCCCACAGACACCGCCCTCGCCCCGGGTAGGCCAAAAAATCGTCCAGTCCGGATATTGAGAATTGCTGTTGCGTCCTCGGCTAGCCGGCCCCTTCCCCAGCCGCGGCGAACATCAAGTGCCGCAAGGCATCAAGCGCAACCGGGCGCGCAGTACGTCTCCCTCGTGCACTGCAGGGTTCCGCGGATCGCCAGCCTGAAGGTCGTCGGTGTACATCGCCGTCGACGTCGACGAATACTGCGCATCCGCCGGTCGACCTACCCGGACGTCACTGGTCCGGAGCATCACCGCATTCGAGAACTGAGCGTTTCGGCTCACGATTCGGTGCGGCGTTTACATGACGGGCAGCGGGGGTAGTGAGTCGAGGATCCACCGGATA
Source organism: Rhodococcus sp. IC4_135 (assembly GCF_011602025.1). Taxonomy (NCBI): domain Bacteria; kingdom Bacillati; phylum Actinomycetota; class Actinomycetes; order Mycobacteriales; family Nocardiaceae; genus Rhodococcus; species Rhodococcus sp. IC4_135. The sequence continues at coordinate 13,498 of NZ_JAAOLG010000048.1, read as the reverse complement.
GCCGGTCCCCCAAATTTTGCGTCCGGTGGATCACTTGTGCCGTGCCTCAGCTCTGCCGGGCCAGGGCACGGGACGGCTCGTCGGGTTTCACTGACCTGGGATCCGATGAGCCGTCACGGTTTCGACCGCTGGCCTACTCAGGAGAGCTGGGCGCGTACACCTTGGGCGGCGAGATCCTTCGAGGGTCTTCCGATCGCTAGAGCTGCTGTGGAAGGCGTCAGCCAGTTACGCCGCCAACCCGCGTGATGTCTTCACTGCCCCGATGCGTCCCGGTCGCGGCACCCTGGGTCTCTGTCCTGTCGCTACCCTGTCTCGTCGCAACGCTGCTACACGTTGTCCGACGGGCATATGCGTCTTCGAGGCATGGTTGGAGACATAGGGGAAACCGTGCCAAATACCGGCGGACTCGACGCCCCCGCTGCCCGCTGACTGAGAAATCTGTCAGCCCGGCCTACCGGCGCGGCTTCAAGCCTTCCACCCGGATTTCGGTGATTTCCCGGTAGACGACGACCTCGAACGCGTCCGATAACGACGTCACTTCTATGCTTGCCTCGACCCCGGAGATGGGAAATATGCCGGAACCATTGGCTGAGTTGCTCAGGGAGATCCGAGGGTGCACGCTCTGCGCGGACCACCTGCCGTGCGGACCGCGTCCCGTACTGCAAGCAGGCCCATCGGCTCGGCTGCGTGTGATCGGCCAGGCGCCCGGCCGCAAAGTTCATACGACGGGTGTTCCCTGGGACGATCCTTCAGGTGACTGTCTGCGCGCTTGGCTCGGTCTGACGCCCACACAGTTCTACGACCCGGACACGGTAGCCGTCATGTCGATGGGCTTTTGCTATCCAGGCAAAGCCAGGTCGGGCGATAAACCACCGAGATCCGAATGTGCATCTCATTGGCATGGGGCACTGAACGATCGTTTACTCGACGTCCGACTCACGGTGTTGGTCGGTCAGTATGCACAGGCGCATTATCTACGTGGTCGGCGCAAGCCGACACTGACCGAGACCGTCAAAGCAGCGAAGGATTACCTGCCGTTGGGGTACCTTCCCCTCCCACATCCTTCTCCGCGCAACCAGCCGTGGCTTGCCAAGAACCTGTGGTTCGAAGAGGACGTGTTGCCGATCGTCCAGACCGCAATTCGCTCACTCGCCCTGTGAAAGATCTTTTTGTCTCCACGTAGAGGTTCAGCGCAAAGCGCGAACACAACGTGTTCGACGTTGTCAGTTGACCGTCCACATCATCGAACCGATACCGAGCTGGCCGCCCGGTCACTGAGCTCTCCCCGTTCACACGCCGCGTCGGCGCTACACGCTCTCGCGCCTTACACCTTGCCCCCGGGTGTGTCGTCAACCGCCAGTCCACCTGAGTGCACGTCGAGACTGCGCAGCGGGTGGCCGTGTCTCATCCGACATACCAGACTTAGGACATGACCCGGGGAGCAAATACGAGGGTGAAGATGACTTAATCGCATGGAGGACATGGCATTTCGTCGAAAACGATTGCAGGACGGTTCTCGCCATCGTTTGAGGTGGATCATCCATTCCACAGCGCGTGTACGAGGTCGACCCGTCCGTCGCGCATGGGCGTCCCTTCGCCGCGCAGTAGGACGAGAGCGTTGTTGCCGTGACAGGTAGCGGGAGTGCCGTTGGCGTAGACCACTCGGTGCCAATGTGTTTCGTCTGCCCAGTGGGTCATGACCTGGCCGACTTGGCGCGGATGCGCGTCGACGATGGTGGCGATCAGTCCGTATGTCATCACTCGGCCTGCAGGAATACGGTCGATGATGTCGAGGACGCGGCGAGCGAACGGCGAGGGGCCGTCTTCCGATATTCCGTTCGGCAACTCAGACATTGAAATACTTTGCTTCCGGGTGGTGCAGGACAAAAGCGTCCGTGGACTGCTCGGGATGCAGCTGCAGCTCCTCGGACAATTCGACGCCGATTCGTTCGGGTTCGAGCAACGCAACCAACTTGGCTCGATCCTCGAGATCCGGGCACGCGCCGTATCCGAACGAATAACGAGCGCCGCGGTACTCGAGATCGAAGTAACCGGCAACCTCGGTGGGATCCTGCTCCGCGACGGTGTGACCCTCGGGAAGCACTAGCTCTTCACGGACGCGTCGATGCCAGTACTCGGCCAGAGACTCCGTGAGCTGGACACCGATTCCGTGAACCTCGAGATAATCGCGGTACGAGTTCGACGCGAACAACTCGTTGGCGAAGTCCGCGATCGGCTGACCCATCGTCACCAACTGGAACGGGAGTACGTCGACCTGCCCGGTGGCCTCGGCGTCCTTGCGCGAGCGAACGAAGTCCGCGATGCACAGGAAGCGGTCGCGGTGCTGGCGCGGGTAGGTGAACCGGAACCTTTCGGGTGCATCCGGTTTCGGCTCGGTGAGCACGATGACGTCGTCGCCCTCCGAGATCGCCGGGAAGTACCCGTACACGACCGCGGCATGCGCGAGGATGCCCTCGGACGTCAACCGATCGAGCCAGTACCGAAGTCGCGGACGGCCTTCCGACTCGACCAGTTCCTCGTACGTCGGACCGTCGCCCTTGCGCTGACCGCGAAGGCCCCACTGGCCGAGGAAAAGAGCGCGCTCGTCGAGCAGCCCCGAGTACTCGGACAGCGAGATTCCCTTGACGATGCGCGAGCCCCAGAAGGGAGGTGTCGGTACCGCGATGTCGGCTGCGACATCGGAACGCTCCGGCAGGACCACGGGAACCGCTGCAGCCTTACGCTTTTCGGCGATGCGCTTGGAACGCTCGTGACGTGCCTTACGCTCGGCAGCCTTCTCGCGAGCAGCGATGGCCTCCGGGCTGTCCGGCGCCGGGCCGCCACCACGCTTGGTCGTCATGATCTGGTCCATCAAGTTCAGACCCTCGAAGGCGTCGCGGGCATAGCTGACGTCGCCCTCGTACACCTCCTGCAGGTCGTTCTCGACGTAGGAGCGCGTGAGCGCCGCACCACCGAGCAGAACCGGGAACTTCTCGGCGACTCCGCGTGCGTTGAGTTCCTGGAGGTTTTCCTTCATCACGACAGTGGACTTCACGAGCAGTCCGGACATGCCGATCACGTCGGCTTTCTTGTCCAACGCGACGTCGAGAATGGTCGCGATCGGCTGCTTGATACCGATGTTGACGACCTCGTAGCCGTTGTTGCTCAAGATGATGTCGACCAGGTTCTTGCCGATGTCGTGAACGTCGCCCTTGACGGTCGCGATCACGATGCGACCCTTGCCGTCCTCGTCGCTCGCCTCCATGTGCGGTTCGAGGAATGCCACGGCAGTCTTCATGACCTCGGCCGACTGCAACACGAACGGCAACTGCATCTGTCCGGAGCCGAACAGCTCGCCGACGGTCTTCATGCCCGAGAGCAAGGTCTCGTTGATGATGGCCAGCGGAGGCTTGATCGTCATCGCCTCGGTGAGGTCGTCGTCGAGGCCGTTGCGCTCGCCGTCGACGATGCGGCGTTCGAGCCGGTCGAACAACGGAAGTCCCGCCAGTTCCTGCGCACGGGACTCGCGCGCCGACGCAGCCGAGACACCCTCGAACAGAGCCATCAGCTTCTGCAGCGGGTCGTACCCCTCGCTACGACGGTCGTAGACGAGGTCGAGTGCGGTTTCACGCTGCTCGTCAGGAATTCGGGCCATCGGCAGAATCTTGGACGCATGAACGATCGCCGTGTCCAGACCTGCCTCGGTGCACTCGTGCAGGAACACCGAGTTGAGGACCTGGCGAGCGGCCGGGTTCAAACCGAACGAAATGTTCGAGATACCCAGGGTGAAGTGCAGTTCCGGGTACGCAGCCTTGAGCTGACGGATCGCTTCGATGGTCTCGATGCCGTCGCGTCGTACCTCTTCCTGACCGGTCGAGATGGGGAAGGTCAAGGCGTCGACGATGATGTCGGACTCGGCGAGTCCCCAGTTTCCCTTGATGTCCTCGATCAGACGCTTGGCGATGGCGACCTTCGTCTCGGCGGTGCGAGCCTGGCCCTCTTCGTCGATGGTCAGGGCGACGACCGCCGCGCCGTGCTCCTTGACCAGAGTCATGATCTTGTGGAAACGCGATTCGGGGCCGGCGCCGTCTTCGTAGTTGACGGAGTTGACGGCGCAGCGGCCACCGAGGTGCTCGAGGCCGGCTTGCAGCACGGCAGGCTCGGTGGAGTCGAGCATGATCGGCAGCGTCGAGGACGTCGCCAGGCGGCTGGCAAGTTCCGACATGTCGGCGGCACCGTCGCGGCCCACGTAGTCGACGTTGAGGTCGAGCATGTGTGCGCCGTCGCGGGTCTGGTCCTTGGCGATGTCCAGGCACTTCTGGTAGTCCGCGGAGAGCATCGCCTCGCGGAAAGCCTTGGAGCCGTTGGAGTTCGTGCGTTCGCCGATCATCAGGATGCTGGCGTCCTGCTCGAACGGCACCGCCGAGTACAGCGAAGAGGTGCTCGGCTCGTGGATCGGCGTGCGCTGGGCCTTCTCGACCTGACGGACCGCGTCGGCGACCGCGCTGATGTGCTCGGGCGTCGTACCGCAGCAGCCACCGACGAGGCCGAGTCCGAACTCGGAGACGAAACCACTGAGGGCTTCGGCCAATTCGTCGGCAGTCAGCGGATACTCGGCACCCTTGGGGCCGAGCTGCGGCAGGCCGGCATTGGGCATGACCGACACCGGCAGCGTGGAGTACTTGGACAGATGACGGAGATGTTCACTCATCTCGGCCGGCCCGGTGGCACAGTTCAGACCGATCATGTCGATACCGAGTGGCTCGAGGGGGTGCAATGAGATCCTCAACGACACCCGTCCCGACGTGCTCAAAGACATCCACCGTGCGTACTTCGCCGCTGGTGCCGATGCCGTCGAGACCAACACCTTCGGTTGCAACCTGCCCAACCTCGCCGACTACGACATCTCTCACCGGATCCGCGAACTCGCGGAAAAAGGCACTGCTCTCGCCCGTGAAGTAGCGGACGAGATGGGACCAGGCCGCGACGGCATGGCCCGATTCGTACTCGGCTCGATGGGACCGGGAACCAAGCTCCCCAGCCTGGGACACGCACCGTACGCAGTCCTGCGTGACGCGTACACCGAAGCTGCGCTCGGCATGATCGACGGTGGCGCCGACGCCATCCTCGTCGAAACCTGCCAGGACCTGCTTCAGGTGAAAGCTGCAATCCTCGGCAGCCAGCGTGCGATGGAGCAACTCGGACTGCGGTTGCCGATCATCACGCACGTGACGGTCGAGACAACCGGAACGATGCTCCTGGGCAGTGAGATCGGTGCGGCGCTGACGGCACTCGAGGCCGAGGAAGTCGTCCAGGGTGAGGTCCGCGGCTTGCAACATGGTGCCCATCGCTCCGTCGCCGATGACAACGCGCTGTTTCAGCGCATCAAGCAGGGCAGAGTTAAATGGGGCAGACAAGCCGCCGACAGCGGGCTCCGAGGAATCAACGGTGTTCGGATCCTTGGTCTCGAAACGGTTCAATGCATTTACCTAACAGGACGATTGCCATCGACACGTAGAAGGACCGCGAACCGTGCCCGCGGACGATGCGGGGCACAGCTCGCGACTGGAGCATGGTCGATGACGAAGCGGAGTAAGAAATGACGGTCAGATCAGTGGCCGTGAAGACCGGGTCGATACTTCAGATTGCTTTAGCGACCGTCAGTAGTACGCACGAGGCCTCCAGCGCTTCGAGAGAATGTCGAGCATTCGGGACGATCAACAGATCGCCGGATGATCCCTCCCAAGCATTCTCGGCTGCGCACAGGCGTACCCGGCCGGTGAGGACATAGACGGTCGCTTCCCCAGGGTTCTCGTGCTCGTCGAGTTTTTGGCCCTCTGCCAGCGCGATGACGGTTTGCCGCAGGACGTGTTCATGGCCGCCGTACACGGTACGAGCGCTACGGCCGCTCTTCGAGTTTTCCGCCTTGTCGGCGAGTTGGCGAGCTAGCGCTGTCAATGACATCTTTTCCACGATGTTCGCTTTCTTTGCGTTTATGCGGTGCTGGCCAGGCATTTCAATCGTTCTCCACTGGTCCGGCCATGAGGAGGTTTCTCAGTTGGTTCATGGGCATCTCAAGGGGCGTTGAATCAGGGCTGATGTGGTGGGGGTGGGTGATCTCGTGTGGTGAGGAACCCCTTGGATCGCGACGTTCGATTTCGTCGAGGTAAGTCGCGCGGGTACGCGCGAGGTGCAGCGCGTCCGTCGTCGAGGGCGATGTCGAGGGACCGTTCTGCAGCGCGGGCAAGCTCATGCGCCAACATCGGCACAGGGCTTCGTCCGAGAGTTGGCTGCAGTCCGGCAACGGAAGAAGCGGCACATCGACGGTGCTGGTGCGTATCAGGGGACTTTTCGGCGAGCACAGGAGTGCCTGTGTGAACTCGACTCTGCCGCCAATGTAGCGATGCACCGGAGCCGAGGTGATGGCCATCAGCAGTATCAACGGTAAGGCAGCAGCGCCGGCGAGCGTGATCAATCCGATGACAGTGACCACCCCTGCCGCCCACGTAGCGCCGTCTCGTAGCGCAATCGGAAGGAGAGTTCGCGGTGGTGGGGTAGTACGACGTGTGATCGGTCGCAGCCAGGGTGAACCCCCTCCGATCAGCACTGCGGCAGTCACCGCCGATACCAGAATGTCGGTTTGGACGGTGATGGCTGCGGCGATCCCCCCTGAAGCGGCCAGGATGACCGCGGTAATCCACCAGATCATGCGATAGATGCTCATGGGGTGTAATCCGTTGTAGTGAGGAAGTTTCCGGCTGTTCATTTCTCGATGCGGTCCGCCGAAACGACGAATATGTTCGATCGCGCGAGCACATCAGCGGTCCCACAAAACATGGGGGAGGGGAATGTGACTGTGCGACAGGAACATTGATATGCGCCGTTTGTACGGTCCTATGTGTCATTGCTGCTCCAGTTGCGCGAGGCACGTATGCGCGGTGTCCCAGGGGGTGAGCGTGCTCTCGATCTGGCGTGCGCCAAGTCGTGTCAGAACTCCGCGTATCAGACCGAGGTGCAAGGAGCAGACAACGCCGGGGTTTTGTCGGGCGACGCTTTCGAACGGGCAGGCGTGCAATCGGATACGCGTTTCGACATTCGAGGGCTCGAGTTCCGGATCGAACCCCATCTCCGCGAACAGGGTGGTGAGGACGAGCGCCGTCTCTTCTGCGGATCGGCCGGCTCCGGAGGTTTCGCCGAGATCATCCAGCGCCCACTGTCGACCTGCTGCCTCGGCGAGGTTTTCCGGATCACCGGAGTGGCGCGCGAAGTGCGCCGCTAAAACGTGGGCTAACTTTTCGTATCCGGAGGTGATCCCGACTCCTGATCCGAGTGGATTCTGTGCCCGGTAGAGCTGGCGTGGACGTCCTCGGGCGACGTTGTGCTCGGTCTCCTTCGCGATCAGGCCGACTTCGATCAACGCGTTGAGGTGGAACCGAACTGTGGTCACATGCAGGTTGCACAGATCCGCCAGTTCGCTGGCGGCCATCGATTCCGCGCCGGCTCGTAAAGCGTCCAGCAGTTGGACTCGCCGCCGGGACGCAAGTACTGCATGGGTGCCGGCGCGCGCAGAACCGGTTCCCTTTCGTATCGCCATACTGTAAGACTTTAGAGGAAAGATTTCCTCGAAAATAGGCGGTGTCCTGAGAGGACGCTCATGACGTACGTGATCGCTGCACCATGTATCGACGTGTTGGACCGGGGGTGCGTCGAGGAATGCCCGGTGGACTGCATCTACGAAGGAGCGCGGTCGCTCTACATCCACCCGGACGAATGCATCGACTGCGGTGCGTGCGAACCGGTCTGCCCGGTCGAGGCCATCTCGTACGAATCCGACGTCCCCGCCCGCTGGGAAGATTTCATCGATGACAATGCCCGCTTCTTCCATCGGCGACTGCCCGGTGCGGCCGAGGTAGTGGGGTCGCCGGGCGGATCCGCGAAGCTTGGTCGCGTAGGCGTCGATACGGAGCTGGTAGGCGGGTATTCGCACTCGAATCGTCCGGATATCGGACCGCCATCTCCCGCGCAGTGAGGAACGGCAATGACTCCCATTGTGACAGAGCTCCTTCCTTCGCGGCCTTACCCGAAACGGCGGGGGCTCAAGGGCACGTTCCTCTATTCCGCTGCCACTACGACCGATCCCAAACAGCTGGGCGTGATGTATCTGGTCACCTCGTTCGCCTTCTTCATGTTGGGCGGATTGATGGCCCTGCTGATCCGGACCGAACTTGCCGTCCCCGGTCTTCAGTTTCTCTCGAACGAGCAGTACAACCAGCTCTTCACCATGCACGGCACGATCATGTTGCTGCTCTATGCCACTCCGATCGTCTTCGGCTTCGCGAACTACATACTTCCCCTGCAGATCGGCGCACCGGATGTGGCGTTCCCGCGACTGAACGCGCTCAGCTACTGGCTGTACCTCTTCGGTGCGCTCATCACCGTATCCGGATTCCTCACCCCCGGAGGAGCCGCCGACTTCGGATGGACGGGATATACCCCGCTGACCAGTGCCCTGCATTCACCAGGTGTCGGTGGGGATCTGTGGATCATGGGCCTCGCACTGGCCGGCGTCGGGACCATCTTGGGTGGGGTCAACATGATCACCACCGTGATCTGTCTGCGTGCACCCGGGATGACGATGTTTCGGATGCCCATCTTCACGTGGAATGTCTTCATCACCATGATTTTGGTGTTGTTGGCTTTTCCTATTCTCACGGCAGCGCTGATGGGACTGCTCGTGGACCGACACTTGGGTGGGCATCTCTTCGATCCCGCCACCGGTGGGGCGATCCTGTGGCAGCATCTGTTCTGGTTCTTCGGACATCCCGAGGTGTACATCGTGGCGATACCGTTCTTCGGTATCGTTTCGGAGATCTTTCCGGTCTTCTCCCGCAAGCCGATCTTCGGCTATCTCGGACTTGTCTACGCGACGATCGCCATATCGGCACTTTCTGCTGCGGTGTGGGCTCATCACATGTTTGCCACGGGAGCCGTTCTGCTGCCGTTCTTCTCGATGATGAGTTTTCTCATCGCCGTACCGACCGGGGTGAAATTCTTCAACTGGATCGGAACGATGTGGAAAGGACAATTGACGTTCGAATCGCCGATGATGTTCTCGATCGGATTTCTCGTGACTTTCCTTTTCGGAGGTCTGTCCGGGGTGATATTGGCGAGCCCGCCGCTCGACTTCCACGTCACCGATTCGTATTTCCTCGTCGCGCACTTCCACTACGTCCTCTTCGGGACCATCGTCTTCGCCACGTACGCCGGGATCACTGCGGGGGTCTCGATCAGGTGGGACGAGCGCAACCCATCGCCTCCTGGTGCAGACACGCGGGTTCCCCGGATCTTGGGAGCAATACCGTTGGATCCGGACATCGTCCTCGATGTTCTCCCGATCGAGGAAGTCGGCGGGGAATGGATCATTCCCGATGTGTCCGCATATACGCTCCGAGACACGACACGGTAGCCGACAAAACCCAGGTAAGCCGACTTTCGGCCAATAGTGGTAAGTAAGGTCAGGTGATCGAACGATTTTTGCACGCCCGTTACCTAGCCGGTGTCACTTACAGCGTTTGGACGTAACCGATGGTTGACTCCACCGATCCGTCTACACCGCCGAGAGCGTACCCCGATGTCGCGCGGAACCTACTGTGGCGCAAAGATTCCGCACACAATTGACCACCGGTGACGACGTCGTCGACCCTAAAATCTTCGGCAGGATGACGTGACGGACCGAACCGTGAAGCATGGGGTCGGTGCCCACAGGTGTGATCTCAGGCTTGACTGTTGTAAGTCGCTCGACACAAATGTGTGCAACGGTCTTCGGTGGGGGCGCGTTTCCAGATCACACCCCCGTTGTCGTTACCCCGCAGTCTGCGGTTGTCGTTCGGGTACGGTGTACGGTGAGCAAACCGTCGGTAGCCTGGAGTTAGCGATAATCTGGGTGGTACTGTTACGGTGAGTTACTTGAAAGTTGTTCTTCTTCATGAGGTCGGGGCCGAATGGAGCTCTTCCCGTAATGAAACTATGTAGCACAGTGCATTTCCAGAACGAAAGTCTCTGCACTTCGTTTGTCCGTCGTTGCGCTCGACGCATCGATCGGCCTCACCGAGATCCGATCGACGCTTGCGGGATCATTGCAGCACCAATCCGCGTTGCCGGTTATCAGCGTCAAGACGGTGGCGCCATGACGAACACGTGTCGGCGTGAAGCCACATTGCTCGCCGTGTTTCTGGCCCAATTCGAACCGGTAGCCGAGGGACAGAAACCGACCCTCACTCGCCTCACCGCGCGCGAGATCGACCAGTGGCGAGAGGACTACGCGCAAGCGCTGCAATGGTCAGCTGCAACGAGTTTCAGCGCGAACGACGTCGTCGCCATCAAGGAAATGCGGCGACGGTACGGTTTTACCTCCGCCCTCTGAGAGTGCACTACGGGACGATGTGCTCGGTTCTACCTTTCGTCAACAAACCCGTTTTGCATGATCGGTGCCGTTTCACAGCGTTCTCGACCATGTCGACGTGGTGCGTTAGCCCTTCGTTTGAGATCCCCCTCACATAAATAGTCATCTCAGATGCGAATTATGTAGGTTCAGATCATGCAACTGACGCAGTTCACCGATCTGGGATTGCGCGTCGTCATGCGGTTGGCCGTACTCGACGCGGATGCCTCCCCCAGCACTCGGGATGTTGCGGAGCAGCTCAACGTGTCGTATTCCCATGCCACCAAGGTGGTTACACGGCTCGGTGAGCTTGGCATCGTGACAACCAGGCGCGGTCGCGGTGGTGGGCTTTCCATCACCGAACTCGGCCGCACCGCCACCATCGGCTGGCTGGCCAGACGCCTCGAAGGCCCGGGTGAAGTCGTCGACTGCGAAGGCGACAAACCGTGCCCACTGCGCGGCGGCTGCCTCCTTCGAAGCGCTTTGCGAGAAGCACAGGAAGCGTTTTTCGTTTCACTCGACGCGGTCACGATCGAAGACGTCATTCGGCAGCCGTCCAAAACTGTCCTGCTACGCCTCACCACCCGGAGCGACGAAGCAGGCTGATCAATCGAATTTCGACCGAACGGAGCAGCTCATGCTTTCCCCACAGTCAACCGAGGTCATTCGCGCCACCCTTCCCGTGGTCGGCGCCGCCATCGGCGATATCACAACCCTGTTCTACCGCAAGATGTTCGACGCACATCCTGAACTCGAACGTGATTTGTTCAATCGCGGCAATCAGAAGCAGGGCGAACAGCAGAAGGCTCTCGCCGGCGCCATCGCGGCATTCGCGACGCTTCAGCTCGAGCCGGACAGCGCCAAGGTCGATCTCATACTTTCACGCATCGCGCACAAGCATGCGTCGCTGGGAATCACGCCCGACCAGTACGCAATCGTGCACGAACACCTCTTTGCCGCGATCGTCGAAATACTCGGCGATGCAGTCACTCCCGACGTCGCGGCAGCCTGGGACGAAGTCTACTGGCTGATGGCGGAAACCCTCATCACGATGGAGCGTGGCCTCTACCAACTCGCCGGCGTCGAAGCCGGTGACGTCTGGCGCACGGTCAGGATCAGCGAACGAGTTCTTCAGTCCGCCGACACCGTCTCACTGACGCTCACGTCGCTCGACGGTAGCGCACTCCCCACCTTCGCTCCCGGACAGTACCTTTCGGTCGGGGTTACACTGCCCGACGGCGCCCGCCAGATCCGTCAATACAGCCTGTGTTCGATACCGAGCAGCGCAGACTGGCGGATCAGCGTCAAGCGAATCTCCGGAACTCCCGATGGCGAAGTGTCGAACTTCCTCTACAACAACGTATTCGAAGGTCAAGAACTCTCCGTCACCACACCTTTCGGCGATCTCACCATGCCGGACGACAACTCACCGCTCCTGCTCGCGTCGGCCGGAATCGGTTGCACACCGATGATCGGGATGCTCAATCATCTCGTGAACACCGGCGCTCAGCGTTCGGTCTCTGTCATTCATGCGGATCGATCCATCGCCGATCATGCGCACCGTGCAGAACTCAGCACACTCGTCGACAAGATTCCCGCCGCAACTTTGCATCGTTGGTACGAGGATCTCGGCACGCACGTGGCGTTCGGATCGGTTCACGAAGGACGGGCGGATTTGCAAGACATTGCAGTGGAGCCCGATACCCAAGCCTTCCTTTGCGGGCCGATGCCGTTCATGTTGGCGATGCGCGCATCGTTGCTCGAACGGGACGTCCCGGCGCAGAATATCCACTACGAGGTCTTCGGGCCCGACAGCTGGGCCAATACCTGAGCGGAGCCGACATGACGGAAGAGCAACCGGTGGAAACTCTTTCGCGGTGGTCCGGTTCCGGAGCGATGTGGCGGGTTCTGCACAGGACCCCCACCTCGATCACGGTGTCACTACGACGCTGCGACGACGGCGAGGAAGTGGACCGTCTGACCTCGTCCGATCCAGATCTCCTCGCGTGGATCGGTGACCGCTCCAGCAGCGAGGACAGGCCGGACGAACGCACCGCTCCGGACGGCACGTTATCCGTGGAATCGTGGTGCGATCAGCTCTCGGGGTAACTGTTCTGGGCTTGGGTAAGCGACGATGACACGTATACCGTCAGGGTCGCAGCCGTCGACGAAGGTTACTCCGCCGACTACCTGGGTGAAGGTAGAGGCATCGTATGCGCGTAGACGCTCACTGATCCGCGTAAGTTCCTCTTCTGTATCGGCGGACCACATGACGTAGTGGACGCCGATACTGCTGATGTTGCGCAGGGATGCGCCCTTTCGGACATACATGTAAATCTGAAAATCATCCGGCGTCAGAAGAAGCACCGCATCGCGTTCACGCAAGGCGACACGGCAGGAAAACACATCGCAGTAGTAGCTCACCGACCGATCCAAGTGGGCTACTTGCATCACCGACGAGGCAACTCTCGCGGCAGCACACATTTTTTGTCCCCTAACTCCCGAGCAGGCCAGAGGTCTTCACAGTACCGTCATGCTCGACACCCTGGCTCGTACTGCAAAACCGACTTCTGAACGCGGCAAGATCGTCCGCCACTGTCGCGTACACAGCGTTTCCCCGTCCGCGTGTCGAGTACTCGATCTGCGAAGGGAGACGTCGGCATGGTCGGTCCAACGCGACTAGTGTGCCCGACCCGAGGACCTTCGCTCCGACGATCGGGACTGTCTGAATAACGGTGGATCCGGTCCTTGATTCAACACGCCGAGCTGAGCTTGGCGGGAAGGATCGACGATGACCGAAACACTTGATCCCATGGCAGAGACTGAGGTGGATCAGAAGCAGTTGGCCGAGCAGCTCCTGGCTCAGGCCAAGGAGCAGGGCGTGGAGTTGATGGGCCCGAACGGACTCCTCAATCAACTCACCAAAAACGTCCTAGTGCGGCGTGGGATAAATAATTAGACAGTTGGATTTGCGATACTTGCTTGTATGCGAGTTGCGCCTTTGGTTTTACGGGACGGGGATCTCGATCGTGTGACGGCATTGATGCGGTCCAGATC
>NZ_JAAOLG010000047.1:0-22718 GCF_011602025.1 Rhodococcus sp. IC4_135 | reverse complement strand
TCCGCCGACGAACCACTTGGCGACGGGGGCGTCGGTCCAGTCGAGGACGTCGGTCCATTTCTCGTGCCAGTGAAGGCGCTGCGCCTGATTCGCCCAGAAAGCGAGGCGGTCGGTATCTGCGGCAGCCTGCAACTCCGGTCCCGCGTTGGCGGCCGCAGCGAACTCTGCGCTCGGCGGATATGCCTGGGGGACGTCTGTTTCGGCTGCGCTTGTCATGGCTGACGGCCTTCTTTCCACATTGATCGACACTTTTCTGACTCCGTGTGAGGGTAGTCACAAGCTCGCTCAAACGCACCGTTGCATCACGTTGCAACCCGTTGTCCTGCGACGATCGGTCGAATCGATGCGACGGGTGGTCGCTTCCGCCGACGAATGAATGTGCCCGAATTCAATTACCCCCAATTTTCCAACAATGGGTGCGGTGCGCGCTTCGAGCTCGATGTGTCTATTGTCAAACCATTATTCGACCGCAACTCGAAGTCACGTTCACTTTCAGTTGTAGGCGACACGACGCCGGCAGTTACGGCTGTCGGCAGGCCGCGAGCATGCTCGGGGTCACTTAGATGTGGAAGGAATTCCTTTGCGTATCTCACGCATAGCGACCGGCGCGGTCGCGCTCGGAATGACGGCAGTGCTGATCACGGCATGTTCGTCCGGCGATTCGTCGGGCGGATCGTCCAGTGGCGTCGTCAACGCCTGGGCGGGCGAGCCTCAGAACCCGTTGATCCCCACGAACACGAGTGAGAACATGGGCGGCCGCGTCCTCGACTCGCTGTTCTCCGGTCTCGTTTCGTACACCGCAGACGGCGGTACGGAGAACGAGGTTGCCGAGTCCATCGAGAGCACCGACGGTCAGAACTTCACCGTCAAGCTCAAGGACGGCTGGACCTTCACGGACGGCACCCCCGTCACCGCGAAGTCGTTCGTCGACGCGTGGAACTACGGCGCTCTCTCCACCAACGCTCAGCTCCAGGCTTCGTTCTTCGACCCGATCAAGGGCTACGACGAAGTTGCCGCCGAGGTTCCGACGGCACAGACCATGTCGGGTCTGAAGGTCGTGGACGATTCCACCTTCACCATCGAACTCAAGCAGCCCGAGTCGGCGTTCCCCGATCGCCTCGGCTTCACGGCGTACTACCCGCTGCCCGAGGTCGCGTTCAAGGACATGACCGCCTTCGGTGAGAACCCGATCGGCAACGGCCCGTACAAGCTCGACGGAACCGGCGCGTGGCAGCACAACGTCCGCATCGACACCGTCGTCAACCCGGACTACAACGGCAACCGTAAGCCGAAGAACGCCGGCGTCGACTTCATCATGTACAACAGCCTGGACACGGCGTACACCGATCTCCTGGCCAACAACGTCGACGTTCTCGACCAGGTTCCGCCGAGCGCCGTCACGACCTTCGAGTCGGACCTGCCCGGACGCACCGTCAACCAGCCGTCGGCAACCATCGAGACGTTCACGATCCCGGGTCGCCTGCCGCACTTCAGCGGCGAAGAGGGCATGCTCCGCCGTCAGGCGATCTCGATGGCGATCAACCGCGATCAGATCACCCAGCAGATCTTCAACAAGACCAGGACGCCTGCACTCGACTTCACCAGCCCCGCAATCAAGGGCTGGAACGACTCGCTGACCGGCAACGGCAACCTGAAGTTCGATCCCGAGGCAGCCAAGGCCGCTTGGGCGAAGGCCGACGCGATCGCTCCGTGGACCGGTAGCTTCGAGATCGCGTACAACTCGGACGGCGGACACCAGGAATGGGTCGACGCCACGGCGAACAGCATCCGCAACACCCTCGGCATCGACGCGAAGGGCAAGCAGTACGCCACCTTCGCTCAGATCCGCACCGAAGCCACCAACCGCACCATCCAGAGCTCCTTCCGCTCCGGCTGGCAGGGTGACTACCCGCAGCAGTACGGCTTCCTGGCGCAGAACTACCAGACCGGCGGCAGCTCCAACGACGGTGAGTACTCCAACCCCGAGTTCGACCGCCTCCTGCGCGAATCGGCCGGCCAGACCGATCAGGCCAAGGCTCAGGAACTGCTCGATCAGGCTCAGGAAGTCCTGCTCAAGGACCTGCCCGCAGTTCCGACGTGGTACCGCAACGCTGCCAGTGGATGGTCGGAGAACGTCTCCAACGTGACCATCAGCTGGAACGGTGTTCCGGTCTACGAAGACATCGAAAAGAACTGACGCGTAGAACGATCCGCATCTGAAACGTGAGTTCGGGGCGGCAGGCGCCCTGCCTGCCGTCCCGAACTCGTGTTCACACCGGACTGTCCGCTGACGTACACGATCATCGACAAGGAGGTGATCCGATGCTCTGGTACATCGGTCGCCGAGTGCTTCAAATGATCCCGGTTTTTCTCGGGGCCACTCTTCTGATCTACGCCATGGTCTTCCTGCTTCCCGGTGATCCGATTGCCGCGTTGGCGGGCGACAAGGCGCTCAGTCCGGCTGTTGCACAGCAGCTTCGGGAGCGCTACCACCTCGACCTCCCCTTCTATCAGCAGTACCTGCTGTACCTGAAGGGCATCTTCACGCTGGACTTCGGCACGTCGTTCTCCGGACGACCTGTCAGTGAAGTTCTGGCACAGGCATTTCCGATCACGATGAAACTTGCCTTCATGGCACTGATCGTCGAGACGGTCTTCGGTGTCGGCTTCGGCCTCATCGCCGGCCTGCGTAAGGGCGGATTCTTCGACAGCACCGTCCTGCTGTTCAGCCTCGTTCTCATCGCCATCCCGATCTTCGTGATCGGCTTCCTGGCTCAGTTCTTCATCGGCGTCAAATGGGGCATCGTCCCGCCGACGGTCGGTGGCAACACCAGTTTCACGAATCTCCTTCTCCCGGCACTGGTTCTCGGCTCGGTCTCGTTCGCGTACGTTCTGCGACTGACCCGAACGTCCGTGGCGGAGAATCTGACTGCCGATTACGTGCGCACCGCTACCGCCAAGGGACTTTCCCGCGGACGAGTGGTTCGCGTGCACGTGTTGCGCAACTCGCTGATCCCAGTGGTCACGTTCCTGGGTGCCGACCTCGCGACGTTGATGGGCGGCGCCATCGTCACCGAGGGCATCTTCAACATCAACGGCGTCGGCGGCACGATCTACCAGGCGGTGACCAGAGGTGAAGCGCCGACGGTGGTTTCGTTCGTCACCATCCTGATCGTGATCTACCTGATCGCGAATCTGCTCGTCGACCTCTTGTACGCCGCGCTCGATCCGAGGATCCGCTATGTCTGAGACCGTGAAGACCGGACGCGTAGTCCGGCAAAGCCATTTCGTGGCGCCGCCCGAAGTTGCGGCACCGGGGGAGACGGACGCCGTCAAACTCGATCAGGCGCCGACGAGCATGTGGACCGACGCGTGGCGCGACCTACGCAAGCGTCCCCTGTTCATCATCTCGACGATCATCATCCTCGCGGTCATTGTCATCGCAGCGTTTCCGAGCTTGTTCACGAGCACCGATCCGCGGTTCTGCGACCTGACCTACAGCATGCAGGGGCCGACCTCAGGGCACTGGTTCGGTTTCGACCGCCAGGGCTGTGACGTGTACTCGCGCACCATCTACGGTGCTCGCGCATCCGTACTCGTGGGCGTCGGTGTCACGGCGTCGGTGCTGGTGATCGGCGTGATCTTCGGTGCGCTGTCCGGTTTCTACGGCGGATGGACCGATTCGATCCTCTCCCGTGTCGCCGACATCTTCTTCGGCATCCCGCTGATCCTGGCTGCCATCGTCCTGATGCAGCTCTTCACCGATCGCACGATCTGGACTGTCGTCGGCGTCCTGGCGCTCTTCGGCTGGCCGCAGATGGCAAGAATTGCTCGCGGCGCGGTGATCTCGGCGAAGAACAACGATTACGTCATGGCTTCGGAGGCATTGGGTGTCTCGAAGCTCAAGACACTGATCCGCCACGTCATCCCGAATTCGTTGGCGCCCATCATCGTGGTGGCCACCATCTCGCTCGGTACGTACATCGTTGCCGAGGCGACGCTGTCCTTCCTCGGTATCGGTCTTCCGTCCACCGAGGTTTCGTGGGGTGGAGACATCAGTAACGCTCAGGTGACGCTGCGTCAGGGTTCGACCATTCTGTTCTACCCGGCAACGGCTCTGGCGATCACCGTTCTCGGATTCATCATGATGGGTGACGCTCTGCGCGACGCCCTCGATCCCAAGTCGCGGAAGCGGTGAGCACGATGACCACCAAGGAAACTCTCACCTCGGAGGAAACTCCGTTGCTCGAGATTCGTGATCTCGAGGTGTCTTTCCAGTCCAATTCCGGTCCGGTTCCGGCAGTTCGAGGCGTCAGCCTGACCGTGTACCCGGGTCAGACGGTCGCGATCGTCGGCGAATCGGGTTCGGGTAAGTCCACTACCGCGCACTCGATCATCAATCTGCTGCCCGGCACCGGCAAGGTGACGGCAGGCGAGATCATCTTCGACGGCAAGGACATCTCGAAGGTTTCGGAGAAGGACTTCGTCCACATCCGGGGCAGCCAGATCGGTTTGGTTCCGCAGGACCCGATGTCGAATCTGAATCCCGTGTGGAAAGTGGGCTTCCAGATCGAGGAAGCACTGGCTGCCAACGGGATCGCCAAGGGCAAGGCCGCCAAGGTTCGCGCCGCCGAACTGCTCGAGGAGGCAGGTCTCGCCGAAGCCGAGAGCCGGTTGGGGCAGTACCCGCACGAGTTCTCGGGCGGTATGCGTCAGCGCGCACTCATCGCGATCGGGTTGTCCGCTCGTCCGAAGCTCCTGATCGCGGACGAGCCGACGTCGGCGCTCGACGTCACCGTCCAGCGTCAGATCCTCGACCACCTCGACGGTCTGACAACGGAACTCGGCACCGCGGTTCTGCTCATCACGCACGATCTGGGCTTGGCTGCCGAGCGTGCCGAGCATCTGATCGTGATGAGCAAGGGTCGTATCGTCGAATCCGGTCCGGCACTGGAGATCCTGAAGCGTCCGCAGCATCCGTACACACAGAAGCTGGTTGCCGCTGCGCCGTCGTTGGCGTCGAAGCGCCTCAGCTCGTCGGTGGCGCGAGCCGAGATTCGCGAACAGGCGGAAGAGGTAGCCGAAGCGGTCAAGGCCGAGGAAAGTGCGGCAGAGTCCTTCGGCAAGGCGACCGACGACGTTCTTGTCGTCGATCATCTGACCAAGGTGTTCAAGTTGCGCAAGGGTTTCCGCAAGACCACCGACTTCACAGCCGTGAACGACGTGTCTTTCAAGGTCCGCCGCGGAACCACGACGGCGATCGTCGGTGAATCGGGTTCCGGTAAGTCGACGGTCGCGCAGATGGTTCTCGGCTTGCTCGAGCCCACCGCAGGCAACGTGGTCTTCGACGGCCAGGACGTGGCGAAACTCGGCGCGAAGGAAACCTTTGCGTTCCGTCGCCGAGTGCAGCCGATCTTCCAGAACCCTTACGGCACGCTCGACCCGATGTACTCGATCTACCGCACGATCGAAGAGCCGCTGCGTACCCACAAGGTCGGGACCAAAGCCGAACGTGAGGCTCGCGTCCGCGAACTTCTCGACAAGGTCGGTCTGCCCCAGTCGGTCATGCGACGGTTCCCGAACGAGCTCTCCGGCGGACAGCGTCAGCGCGTCGCAATTGCGCGAGCGTTGGCACTGCAACCGGAGGTCGTGATCTGCGACGAGGCGGTCTCCGCTCTCGACGTGCTCGTGCAGGATCAGATCTTGACCCTGCTCAACGACCTGCAGGCAGAGTTCGGGTTGACGTACCTCTTCATCACGCACGACCTGGCCGTGGTTCGTCAGATCGCTGACAACGTGTTGGTGATGTCGCGTGGCTCGATCGTCGAATCGGCACCGATCGACGACGTGTTCGGAAATCCGCAACAGGACTACACCCGCAAGTTGCTCGATGCGATTCCCGGCGGTTCCATCACGCTGGGAAGCTGAGGCAACAGGTAGGTAGGCAAGTCCGCAGAGGGGCTGCAAGGGTACCGTCGTTGATCGTGACGGACCCCTTGCAGCCCCTCGTCGATCTTCCAGGTGTACGCGCCGCTGCCGATCATGCGCGCGACGCTTTGGGGGAGGTTCATCGGCACAAGACCAACCGTCGCGGTTGGCCCACCACTGCCGCCGAAGCCGCGGTTCGCGCAGCGCGAGCCTCCGCGTCTCTGGCGGGTGGCACTACGGAATTGCCGGCCGAGGGCATGGCCGGTGATCCGATTCTCGCGGGTGCTCTGCGCGTGGCTCAGGCACTGGACGGCGACAGTCTTCCGCTCATGGAGTCGACGTGGAAGCGCGCCCCCTTGCAGGCTTTGGCCCGGCTGCACCTGCTGGCCGCGGCGGACCTCGTCGAGGACGCGGATCAACTGGGGCGGCCACGATCGGATCGCGGAGTGGGGGAGCGGTTGGACGCTCTCGCGCAACTCGTGACAGGCGGAACCAGTGCGCCGGCTCCGGTTCTGGCGGCCGTTGTACACGGAGAACTCTTGGCGCTGAGCCCGTTCGGCACGGCTGACGGCATCGTCGCCCGTGCGGCCTCGCGTCTGGTTGCGGTCTCGTCCGGGTTGGATCCGCACAATCTAGGAGTACCCGAGGTCAGTTGGCTTCGGCGGCCGCAGGCGTACACGGACGGCGCGGCTGGATTCGCTTCGGGAAATCCGGCGGGCGTCGGCAGCTGGGTGATTCTGTGCTGCGGCGCTCTCGAAGCCGGTGCGCGAGAAGCGACTTCGATCGCCGACGCGGCGACTGGATAATCTGCACCAGAGCGAGGCTGGAACATAACGAACGGGCGGCGCTGCCGATAAATCGACTTCGCCGCCCGTCAGCACGGACTACTCGTTACCAAGCGTGCTCGGTGGGTTGTGTGGGTGGCCTCGGCGAGGGATCACACTTTCTGAGGTCGTCCCCGCAACCGGTGCGGGGTCCTCGCTCAAATTGAACGAATCTCGCAGGCCCACAACGCTTCTGCCCTTATAGTGGCTTGTGCTCCGCGTGGGTGCCCTAGTGCCCGTGCTAGGAATTTCGGTTGGGGAAACGGTCCTTCTCTTCCGAGCCGTTCCTGGCCTTCCGTTCTTCCGTAACTCCTTTGTACCCTGTGTCCGGGCTCACAGCAAGTACCAATTTTTGTTTGTGGGCATTGGATTTCAGCGTTTCCGACGCAGTAGCCCGAAGGTCATGGCGCCGGCCACCAAAGCTGCGATTCCCACCGCTGCAGTTGTGGCCACCGTCGTCGTGGACTGCGCCGACAATCGCGCGCGAAGCGAGACTGGGTTCGAGAAAGTCAGTATGGGCCAACCGTTTACGGCCGCTTCCTTACGCAATGCACGATCGGGGTTGACTGCGGTGGGATGTCCGACTGCCTCGAGCATGGGCAAATCGGTCACCGAGTCGGAGTAGGCGTAACTGGCGGCGAGGTCGTAGCCGTATTCCGCGGCGAGTTTTTCCATCGCCTCGACCTTGCCCGGGCCGTAGCAGTAGAAGTCGACCTCGCCGGTGTAATGGCCGTCTTCTTCCCTCATCGACGTTGCCACGGAATGGGTGGCGCCGAGGGCTCGGGCGATCGGCGCGACGATTTCCTCGCCCGATGCCGACACCACGATGACGTCGTGTCCACGCAGCTTGTGATCTGCGATCAGATCGGCCGCCTCGGCGAAGACGAGTGGGTCGACGATGTCGTGCAGAGTCTCCGCGACGATGGCCTTCACCTGTTCCACGTCCCAACCCGCGCACATGGCCGTCAGGTGCTCGCGCATGCGCTCCATCTGATCGTGATCGGCGCCGGACAGCAGAAACAGGAATTGTGCATAGCTGCTCTTGAGAACCGAGCGTCGATTGATCAGACCCTGGGCGAAGAAGGGCTTACTGAACGCCAGGGTGCTCGACTTCGCGATGATCGTTTTGTCCAAATCGAAGAAAGCGGCTGTCCGCCCGGTATTCAGTCCGTTCGCAGGCTTGTCGGTCACAGGAACGAGGATAGTCCGACAGGCGGTTCGTGTGCTCCTCGGCAAGCGTCCTCTTGCGGCGAAAAACAGCAGTTCAGTGCAGCTCAGGCTTGCGTTTCTCGCCAATGTCGGGTGTAAGATCGTTGCTGTTCGATTCGTTCGAACTAGTTCAGCCCGACCCCCCGGGGCTGAACTCAGACGACCCCCGCCTCCTCCCCCATTGGCGGGGGTCGTTCTCTGTCTCAGGCCCGTTTCTCCACAACTTCGTAGTTGTCCACAGGCTCTCTCGACCCACTGTTTTCGGTACTCGCGCTCGTTCAGGCTCTGCAGTCATGAACACGACGATCAACTCTCCGGAAGCCGGGGCTCACATTCTGGTTCTCGTCGACGACGCGAAGGTCCTCGCGAGCGTGCGACGGGTCGCTGCGGCGGTGGACCGCCGTCTGGACGAGGCCGAGCATCCCGTGTCCCGACAACAGTGGAACCGGGCCTCGGCGGTCGTATTGGACGCGTCGGCTGCGCAAGATGCTGTGGCTCGTTCCCCCAAACGGACGCGAGTGTTCCTCGTCTGCGACGGCACACCGACCGTCGACGACTGGAAGTGCGCCACCGCGATCGGAGCCGACAGCGTTCTGTCCTTGCCGGACGAAGAGAACGCGCTGGTCGCAGTTCTGGCCGACCACATCGACGTGAGTGGTGACGGCACCGTCGTGAGCGTGGTGGGTGGCTGTGGTGGCGGGGGAGCCTCGGTAACAGCTGCGGCTGTCGCGTTGACGTCGGCGGCACGTCACGTCCCGACGCTACTGGTGGACGTCGACGCACTCGGCTCGGGCGTCGACGTGCTGTTGGGTATCGAGACGACCCCCGGATTGCGTTGGGGTGCACTGACCGTCGAGGGCGGGCGGCTGGCCCCGGATGCGCTGCGCGATGCACTGCCCGCAAAGGGGAAGTTCCTGAGGGTTCTGGCGAGCAGTCGCCGCGAGATCGACGGTCCGTCGGTGACCGCCGTTCGCGCTGTGCTGGACGCAGGCCGCAGTTCCGGCGGACTGGTGGTGTGCGACGTGCCACGTCATCCTAGCGAGGTAGGTCAGGCCGTGTTGGAGATGTCGGATTCGGTCCTCGTGGTGGTTCCGGCCACCGTGGCTGCGTGCGTCGCTGCCGAGAAGGTCGGAGCCTGGGTGGTCCGACACAACTCCAACGTCGGGCTCGTCGTGCGTGGGCCGGCGCCGGGAGGCTTACGCGGTGCCGATGTGGCAGACATGCTCGGGCTGCCCCTGACGGCCGTGATGCGCGGCCACCGCTCGCTGGCACCGACGCTCGAGCGTGGTGGCCTCGAATTGACCCGTGGTTGTCCGCTGAGTGCGGTGGCAACAGCGGTACTCGACGCCGTCGAATCCGGCGCACGCCCGCGCAGGGCTGCAGCATGAGTGCGTTGGTCACGACGGAACTGCTCGACCGAGTTCGCGAGCGGCTGACGGCGTCGTCGGTCGCCGAGCCGACGGCGGCCACCGTTGCCGACGCCGTGCGAGCCGAGTCCTCCGGCGTTCTGGCGGACACGGATCTGTTGGAGGTCGTCAGGGTGCTCCAGACGGAACTGACAGGCGCAGGGCCGCTCGAACCAATGCTGCACGAACCCGGTGTCGCCGACGTACTGGTGACAGCGCCGGATCAGGTCTGGGTGGACCGCGGGGTCGGCCTCGAAAGGTCGGGGGTCCGGTTCACCGACGAGGCAGCTGTGCGTCGGCTGGCGCAGCGGTTGGCACTGTCGGCAGGTCGACGCCTCGACGACGCCCAACCGTGGGTCGACGGCCGACTGCGGGGCGTCGGCGACGGGCACTTCGGGGTACGACTTCATGCCGTGCTCGCACCGGTGGCCCAGGGCGGAACCTGCGTGTCACTGAGAGTGCTGCGGCCCGCAACCCAGGGTCTCGACGCGCTGTGTGCTCACGGCGCCGTGGAACCGGACGCCCGCGAACTCCTCGATGACATCATCTCTTCTCGCTTGGCCTTCCTGGTGATCGGCGGGACCGGCGCGGGAAAGACCACGTTGTTGTCCGCCATGCTCGGCGCGGTCGACCCTCGCGAGCGAATCGTCTGTGTCGAGGACGCGGCCGAACTAGCGCCGCCGCACCCGCACGTCGTCCGCCTCGTCGCCAGAGCTCCCAACGTCGAGGGTGTCGGAGAGGTGACGGTGCGCGATCTGGTTCGGCAGGCGCTACGGATGCGTCCCGATCGCATCGTCGTCGGTGAGGTCCGCGGCGCAGAGGTGACGGATCTGCTCACGGCGATGAACACCGGCCACGACGGCGGCGCCGGCACCGTTCACGCCAATTCGCCCGAAGAGGTGCCGGCCAGACTCGAGGCGTTGGCTGCGCTCGGCGGCATGGATCGCCACGCGTTGCACAGTCAACTTGCCGCGGCGGTTCAAGTGATCCTGCACGTGCACCGGTTGGCCGACGGATCGAGGCGTCTCGAACAGATCGGCGTCATCGACCGCGGTGCGGACGGATACGTACAAATCATGCAGGCATGGCCGGACGGCGGTTCGGGTCGTGAGCGGCTCGAGCGGATGTTCCGGCTTCGCAATCGGGAGGTCGGGACGTGACAGCTTCCCTCTTGGCCTTCGCGTTGGCGGTCTCGATTGCGCCGGTGCGGGATTCACGTGCTCGGCTCGCTACGTACGCCCCGAGCGTCCGCAAACCCTCCCGGCAGATTCCGTGGCAGTTCGTCGCCGCATTTCTCGCGATTTCGGCAACGTGGGTTCTCGGAGGTCTTCCGGCAGGGTTCGCGGCGGTCGTCCTCGGCGGAACTCTGATCTTTCGCGGGCGACGCGCGAAGGCGGCCGAAAACCGGGAACTCTCACAGAAGATGCTGCTCTCCGGTCTGGAGGTGCTGATCGCCGAGCTGAGCGTCGGTGCGCATCCTGCAGCGGCCAGTTCTGTTGCAGGCGAGGAATGTACCGGCGAAGTGAGCGCGGTGTTCCGGTCCGCTGGGGCCAGGGCGCGTCTCGGGGGTTCTGCCGCAGCGGCCTTCGCGGTACCGGATTCGTGCATCGAGAGAGAGTTCTTCCGTATCGGATCCGTCTGGCGGGTCGCAGACCAACACGGTCTGGCTCTGGCTGAACTACTCGGAGCCGTCCGGACGGACATGTTGGGACGTAGACGCTTTCGTCAGCGCACCGAGGCCGGGTTGGCGGGCGCTCGGGCGACCGCTGCGGTGCTGGCTTTTCTACCGCTACTGGGGGTCGGCCTCGGACAGTTGATGGGTGCGTCGCCGTTGCGTGTGCTGTTCGGAGGTGGGCTCGGCGGTGTGCTACTCGTGATCGGAACTGCCTGTGTCTCAGCTGGTCTGCTCTGGACCGATCGGATCACCGCGAAGGTGGCGTCGTGACCTGGATGTCGGTGGTGGTGATGGCGTTGTCGCTCGCGATCATTCCCACTCGGCGCGGCGCTTCGAGCAGAGCAGCGGGGATTCTGGTCGCGGACACAACAACAGAAGTTTCGAGTTCGGTGCCTGGCAAGCCGGATCCACTCGCAGTTGCCGCAAGTCTCGACCTACTCGGGGCCTGCCTGCGAGCGGGGCTTCCCGTCCCCGCCGCGATCACAGCGATGGCGTCGACCGCGCCGAAACCGATGGCCGACTCGCTTCGCCGCGTCGCCGACCTCCTCGCGCTCGGTGCAGATCCCGAGACCGCGTGGAGCGAAGCCGCTCTCGATCCCGATACCGAGGCGCTCGCCAGAATGGCTCGGCGTTCCGCCCGTTCGGGTTCGTCGCTGTCCGCGTCCATGGCCGAACTTGCCGAGCGTAGTCGAGGTGACGCCGAGGATCTGGCTGCTGCCGCGGCCGAACGCGCGGGAGTGTTGATCAGCGGTCCGCTCGGACTGTGTTTCCTGCCGGCCTTCATCGCCTTGGGCATTGTTCCGGTGGTGATCGGGCTTGCCACGACTGTGCTCGGTAACGGCCTGCTGTGAGCCGGATCCGTGTGAAAGCTCCTGCGGCAGAGGTGCTGCCGCAGGTTTCGATTGAAGGGGGAGAAATGATTTCGAAGACGTTGAGGACGGTGTCGGCTAGATTTGCGCTGTTGATAACGGAGGACGACGGCATGTCCACCGCCGAGTACGCGATCGGCACGATTGCGGCCGCGGCGTTCGGAGCCGTCCTGTACACCGTTGTCACCGGCGACTCCATTGTCTCGGCACTGACAGGCATCATCGACAAGGCACTCGAGACAGCTGTGTGATGTTGTCCACGAGAGGTATTCGGCACGCCGACGACGGCGCCGTGACGGTGGAGGCCGCGATTGCTCTGGCTTCCATCGTCACGGTGGTCGTGCTGTGTATCGGTGGTGTCCTCGCGGTGTCGATGCAGGTTCGGTGTGTCGACGCCGCTCGTGAGGCCGCGCGGTTGGTGGCACGTGGTGATCGTGAGTCTGCCGTTGCCACGGCCCGTCGGATCGCACCCGAAGATGCGTCGATCTCGGTGGAGATCGTGGACGGCTTTGCCGTAGCCGTTGTCAGCGCCGAGAGTACGTTGCTGCCGTTGGTCGACATTTCTTCCGAGGCGGTGGCAGCTGTGGAGTCAGGGGTGGAAGAGGGGTGAACCTACGTGAGGACGAAGGTGTTGCCACGGTTCTGGCGTGCTGCGTTCTGGCAGCGATCGTGATGGTGACTGGTGGGATGTTGCATGTCGGGTCCGCGGTGGTGGCCCGGCACACGGCGCAATCGGCCGCTGATCTGTCGGCTCTCGGCGGCGCGGGCGCCTTGGACGGCGGTGACGAGGCGGCGTGTGAGATGTCCGCGGCGATCGCGGAGCGTATGCGTACGGTGCTCGCGGAGTGTGAGGTGCAGGGGTGGGATGTAGTGGTCGAGATACGCGCACCGGTGTTGTTGTCGGGCTTCGGGATCGGTGATGCGCAGGCCTACGCCCGTGCGGGGCCGGTCAGCTGATCGTATCGATGACGGCGGTCAGAACCTTCACCGCGCCGTCCTTGTCCAGCGGATCGTTTCCGTTGCCGCACTTGGGTGAGTAGACGCAGGACGGGCATCCGTGAGCGCACTCGCAGGACAGTATGGCGTCGCGCGTCGCGGTGAGCCATCGTGACAGTTCGCTGTGCCCCCGGTCGGCGAACCCGGCGCCGCCGGCATGACCGTCGTAGACGAAGACCGTCGGGAGTCCGGTGTCCGCGTGCATCGCCGTCGATACTCCGCCGATGTCTCCGCGGTCGCAGATCGCCACCAGCGGCAGCAGACCGATCGCGGCATGTTCGGCGGCATGCAGTGATCCGGGGAACCGTTCGGGCGGCACCCCGATGGATTCGAGTAGTTCCGGCGTGACCGTGTACATCACTGCCCTGGTGGGCAAAGTGTGTGCGGGCATGTCGAGTTCGATCGAGTCGAGGACTTCACCCGAAGTCAACCGTCGTAGGTACCCGACGACTTGATGTGTCACCTCGACCTGGACGAGAGCGACGGTGATGTCGCCGTAGTTCTTGTGCTCGAGTTGTTCGGTGATCGTGATTTCGGTGGTCTCGCGAGCCGAGGTGGTCCAGTCCGGATTCTCGGTGTGTACCAATGCGAGTCCGACGTCGAGGTCCAGTTCGTCGACGACGTAGGTCTCGCCTTGATGGATGTGCACGGCGCCGGGATGGACTGTTGCCGGTGCGCGGCCCGCGTCGACAGTGCCCAGCATCCGGCCGGATTCACCGTCGACAATGGCCACCTGAGTTCCGATACCGCCGCGAATGTCCAGAGAGCCGTGGGGGTTCGAATCGGCGGTGACGAACCATCCGTGCTTTCGGCGCCGGATCTTGCCTTCCTCCGACAGTCTGGTGAGAACCTCGAGAGCGCCGAATGCGTCCACCTCGGCATCGGAGAGTGGGAGTTCCATTGCAGCACAGAGCAGTTGTGGGCCCAGGACGTACGGATTTCCGGGATCTGTCACCGTCGCCTCGACGGGTTTGTCCAGTACCGCCGACGGATGGTGAACGAGGTAGGTGTCGAGTGGATCGTCGCGTGCGATCAACACGACGAGTGAACCCTCGCCGCGTCGCCCCGAGCGACCGGCTTGCTGCCAGAACGAGGCGACGGTGCCCGGGAAGCCCGCCACGACAACGGCGTCGAGGCCTGCGATGTCGACGCCGAGCTCCAGTGCGTTGGTGGTGGCTGCGCCCAGCAGTGTGCCGTCGGCGAGTGCAGCTTCCAGTTCGCGACGGTCCTCGGCCAGATATCCGGCGCGATACGACGCGACTCGCTCGGCGAGGTCCGGGTCCACCTCGGCGAGTAGACGTTTGGTGGCCATCGCGGTCAGTTCGGCGCCGCGGCGGGAGCGGACGAAGGTGAGAGTACGGGCGCCTTCGATCATGAGGTCTGCCATGATCCGGGCTGCTTCCGCGCCCGCGGGACGTCGTACCGGGCTACCGTTTTCGCCGGTCAATGCCTCGAGTAGCGGCGGCTCCCACAGTGCGACGGTGCGTGGGCCGTGCGGCGATCCGTCTTCCGTGACCTCGGTGCAGTGTGCGCCTATGAGCCGCGAGGCTGCCGCGCCGGGATCTGCGGTGGTCGCGCTGGCCAGGATGAAGGTAGGTTCGGCGCCGTAACGGGCTGCAATTCTGCGTAGTCGCCGGATCACGAGCGCGACGTTGGAACCGAAGACTCCCCTGTAGGAGTGGCATTCGTCGATGATCACGTATTTCAGGTTGCGGAAGAAGTGCGCCCATCGCTGATGGGTGCGGAGCAGCGAAATGTGGATCATGTCGGGGTTGGTGAAGAGCCAGCGTGAGTTCTCGCGTGCCCAGGTGCGGAGTTCCTGCGAGGTGTCGCCGTCGTACGCACTGGCGTTCGTGCTGCGAAGTTCGACGTCGAAGTCGGTGAGGGACAGCACTGCTCGCAGTTGATCCGAGCCCAGCGCTTTGGTGGGAGAGAGGTACAGGGCAGTTGCGAGCGGATCGGTCGCCATGGCCGTCAGCACCGGGAGTTGGTATGCCAGTGACTTACCCGACGCCGTTCCGGTGGCCACGACCACGTGTTTTCCCTCGTACGCGAGGTCGGCGGCCTCACTCTGGTGGATCCACGGGGACCGCACGCTGTGCTCGGCGAGCGCGCGGACGACGCTGGGGTGCACCCAATCCGGCCATTCGGTGAACTCGGCTACGCGAGCAGGTAACTGCGCGGTGAACATCAGTGGTTTTTCGCTTCCACCGACCCCGGCGACGACGCGATCGAGCAGCATCTGCCCGTAGGTCTCGCCAGGCTTCCCTCCCGGGGCGGGGATCGGGGAAGGTGCGTTCACGTGACTCTCCGGGCTCGGCGTTGGGGTGTGGCGGCAATCGGAAACTGTCGCTACCTGCAGTTTTGATGATACGCAACGGCCGATGGTCTTGGTGGAACCGGGTGGTCGGCGCGCAAGCGGGAAACCACGATCGTGGGCTGTTTTTCTCGTAGCGAACTTTTAACGTTTTTAGTTCCCTTTTCGACTGTTGTGCACGCGGAGAACATGGTTGACTGACAATCGGTCGCAGCTTCTGTGTTCGTAGGCTTGAGAAAGTGCACGCTCGCAGGATCGTTGTTGCGGGCGCGGTGCTCTGCCTTTCCTGAGGGGGAAATAAAGACGTACAGCGGTCGGAACCGGCCCGGTGGACTGTAAGGGCTGTTCACCGAATCCGGTGTTAGAAAGAGAAGGAAAAGCATGGCACAGGGCACTGTGAAGTGGTTCAACGCTGAAAAGGGCTTCGGCTTCATCGCTCCCGAAGACGGTTCCGCAGACGTCTTCGTTCACTACTCCGAAATTCAGGGCAACGGCTTCCGTACCCTCGAGGAGAACCAGCGTGTGGAGTTCGAGGTCGGCCAGGGCACCAAGGGTCCCCAGGCTACCGGCGTTCGCGCGGTCTGATTTTTCCGCTCACTCGCTGAGCGATTAG
This sequence comes from Rhodococcus sp. IC4_135, assembly GCF_011602025.1. Lineage (NCBI taxonomy): Bacteria > Bacillati > Actinomycetota > Actinomycetes > Mycobacteriales > Nocardiaceae > Rhodococcus > Rhodococcus sp. IC4_135. Next base: position 6,881 of record NZ_JAAOLG010000047.1, on the reverse strand, counting down.
TTCGGACAGTATTTGTCCCCCATCGCACCCGTGCGGTGGGGGACAAATCTTTTCGGGCTGATTCAGTACTTTCTCTGTCCGATGTAATACACGCAGCGGTTCGACCACGGCCGGTCGTCGGCCGGTCGTCTATGCCGTCACTGCCCTCGTGGCTTACGTTTCACTCTGTGAGCCAACTGTCCTTTTTCTCTGCCGAGTCGATTCCACCTGCCGTGACGGACCTCGCCGGAATGCTGGCCGGACCAGGTCAGGTCGTGACCTCGGAGGACCGCGCCCGGATCTCGATCGTCGTGGATCGGGACTGGAGGGCGCAGGCCGTTGCGGAGTTGATCGCGCAGTGCGGACTCGGGGCCGAGGTGACGCGCAGCGAAGAAGGCAGCCCACTCGTCCGCACTCAGTCGACCCCCGCACTCCTTCCGCTGTCCGTGCAGTGGACCAAGGGAGCTGTGAAGGCGGTGCCGGTCGGTTGGGTACCGAACTCCCGCCAACTCCGGGTGTGGGCCGTCGCGGCCGGCCGGCTCGAAGAAGGGGGCGAGCGATTCGTGTTCGGCCTCGACCCCCATGCCAAGGAGACGCACGCACCGCTCGCTCAGGCCTTGATGCGAGTGGGTATCGCGCCGACCCAACTGGGTAACCGGACACCGGGCCCGGGGCTCCGTGTGTCGGGAAAGAAGAGACTGACAAAGCTCGTCGAATACCTCGGTGAGGCGCCGAAACACGTCGACACTTCGGTCGCCTGGCCACACGTCTGACGGTGCTCATGCCGCGTGTCCGACGGTGATCATGCCGCGTGTCCGACGGAGCCCATACTGTACTGATCTGCACGAATGTCTTGCGGGTATGTCACTCTGTAAAGAGAGACACGGGGTATAACTTGCTCCACACGTCTAGTTCTGAAGATCTGCCGACGGCAGTGAACGTCCAAAGGAAGGCTCGGGCAGCAGGTGGCTAAAGCGGACAACGGCAGCGGTCAGGGAGCGTCCGGTAACCCTCGTCGCCTCGTGATCGTCGAGTCACCGACCAAGGCGCGCAAAATCGCTCCCTACCTCGGTAAGGACTACGTCGTCGAGGCATCGGTCGGTCACATTCGCGACCTGCCGCGCGGCGCAGCGGATGTTCCGGCCAAGTACAAGGGCGAGTCGTGGGCCCGTCTCGGCGTCAACGTCGATCACGACTTCGAGCCGCTCTATGTCGTGAGCCCGGAAAAGAAGGGCAAGGTCGCCGAACTCAAGTCTCTGTTGAGGGACGCCGACGAGCTCTTCCTCGCAACTGACCCCGACCGCGAGGGCGAGGCAATCGCCTGGCATCTCCTCGAGACTCTCAAGCCCAAGATTCCGGTTCGTCGAATGGTCTTCCACGAGATCACCGAGCCGGCAATCCGTGCTGCTGCCGAAGACACCCGCGAACTCGACACCGACCTCGTCGACGCTCAGGAAACCCGCCGCATCCTCGACCGTCTCTACGGTTACGAGGTCAGCCCGGTTCTCTGGAAGAAGGTCATGCCGAAGCTCTCGGCCGGCCGCGTCCAGTCGGTGGCCACTCGCGTCATCGTCCAGCGTGAACGCGAGCGCATGGCGTTCAAGTCGGCGTCGTACTGGGACATTTCCGCGACGCTCGACGCCGGTGCAGAGGCCAGCCCGCGTAGTTTCGGTGCTCGCCTGGTCTCCGTCGACGGTTCGCGTGTCGCCTCCGGTCGCGATTTCGGAGCTGACGGAAAGCTCAAGGGCAGCGCGGTCACCGTGCTCGACGAGGCGTACGCCCGTCGTCTCGCGGAAGCGTTGCAGGGCGTCGACCTCACGGTTTCCTCTGCCGAGGACAAGCCGTACACCCGCAAGCCGTACCCGCCGTTCATGACGTCGACGCTCCAGCAGGAAGCCGGACGCAAACTTCGTTTCACGTCCGAGCGCGCCATGCGCATCGCACAGCGTCTGTACGAAAACGGCTACATCACCTACATGCGTACCGACTCGACGACGCTGTCGGAGTCGGCGATCGCAGCCGCTCGTGCGCAGGCCACCGAGCTGTACGGTCCGGAATACGTGCATCCGACGCCGCGTCAGTACACCCGCAAGGTCAAGAACGCGCAGGAAGCGCACGAGGCGATCCGCCCCGCCGGCGACGTGTTTCAGACCCCGGGTCAGCTGCACTCCAAGCTCGATTCCGACGAGTTCAAGCTGTACGAACTGATCTGGCAGCGGACCGTCGCTTCGCAGATGGCCGACGCCCGCGGTACGACGCTGACGCTCCGCATCTCCGGCACGGCAGGCACCGGCGAGGACTGCACGTTCTCCGCTTCGGGTCGCACCATCGTGTTCGCCGGCTTCCTCAAGGCTTACGTCGAAAGTGTCGACGAAGAGGCCGGCGGTCAGTCCGACGACGCCGAATCCAGGCTTCCGGTACTGGTCAAGGGCCAGGAAGTCACGGCCACCAAGCTCGATCCGGACGGGCACAGCACCAACCCGCCCGCCCGCTACACAGAAGCCAGCCTGATCAAGACGCTCGAAGAACTCGGCATCGGCCGTCCTTCGACGTACTCGTCGATCATCAAGACCATCCTCGACCGCGGATACGTCTACAAACGTGGCAGCGCGCTGGTTCCGTCCTGGGTGGCGTTTGCCGTCATCGGACTGCTCGAGGTGCACTTCGGCCGGCTGGTCGACTTCGACTTCACCGCCGGAATGGAAGACGACCTCGACGCGATCGCCGGCGGCCGTGAGCAGCGTGGCAACTGGCTGAGCAGCTTCTACTTCGGCGGCGAGACAGGCGCTGAAGGTTCGGTGGCCCGCGAGGGCGGGCTGAAGAAGATGGTCGGCGTCAACCTCGCGGAGATCGACGCTCGCGAGGTCAACTCCATCCGTCTCTTCGACGACGCCGAGGGTCGCGAGGTTCACGTGCGTGTCGGCCGCTTCGGCCCCTACCTCGAGCGCATGGTTCAGAATCCGGACGATCCCGAAGGCGATCTGATCTCGCAGCGGGCAAATCTTCCCGACGACCTGCCGCCGGACGAGCTCACTCCCGAGTACGCCGAGAAGTTGTTCTCGACGCCTCAAGAGGGTCGCAAGCTGGGCGTCGACCCCCTGACGGGCCACGAGATCGTCGCGAAGGAAGGCCGCTTCGGCCCCTACGTGACCGAAATCCTGCCCGAACCGCCGGCCGAGCCGGAACCGGACATCGTTCCCGTCTCCGCTCCCGAGCCGGAGGAAATCAGTTCGGGCAGCACCAAGACTGCGGTGAAGAAGGCCGCGGCCAAGAAGGCGCCGGCGAAGAAGGCTGCCAAGAAGGTCGCGGGTCCCAAGCCGCGGACCGGATCGTTACTCAAGTCCATGGACTTGGCGACGATCACCTTGGAAGATGCGCTCCGTTTGCTCTCGCTTCCTCGCGTCGTCGGTGTCGACCCCGAATCGAAGGAAGAGATCACGGCGCAGAACGGCCGATACGGTCCGTACCTGAAGAAGGGCACGGACTCGCGCTCGCTCGCCAACGAAGAGCAGATGTTCACCGTCACGCTCGACGAGGCACTCAAGATCTACGCCGAGCCGAAGCGTCGTGGACGTCAGGCGTCGGCAACGCCTCCGTTGCGTGAGCTGGGTGTCGATCCGGTCAGTGAGAAGCCGATGGTGATCAAGGACGGCCGTTTCGGTCCGTACGTCACCGACGGCGAGACCAACGCCAGCCTTCGTAAGGACGACGACGTCGAATCCATTTCCGATGCTCGTGCGTCGGAGTTGCTGGCGGATCGTCGTGCTCGCGGCCCGGTCAAGAAGAAGGCAGCGGCCAAGAAGGCCCCGGCAAAGAAGGCAGCTGCCAAGAAGACTGCAGCCAAGAAGGCTCCGGCAAAGAAGGCAGCAGCCAAGAAGGCTCCGGCGAAGAAGGACTCGTAAGGCTTCGTCGGTGCCGACGGTTAGGGTTTTTGCATGAGTACTGAAGTGGCCGAACGAGGTGTGTTCGGTCGGCTGGTGGGTCAGCACGACGTCGAGCAGAGCCTGCGAGATGCCGCACTGTCGGCTCGTGGCGATTCCAGCGGCTCGGAGATGACTCACGCGTGGCTCTTCACCGGGCCACCCGGCTCAGGTCGTTCGGTGGCCGCTCTCTGCTTCGCCGCGGCCCTGCAGTGCACCTCTGACGGTGCACCAGGGTGCGGCGAGTGCCATGCGTGTACGACCACGATGGGCGGCACCCACGGTGACGTACGACGGATCATCCCCGACGGCCTGAGCATCAGCGTCAAAGGCATGCGCGAGATAGTCAACATCGCTTCGCGGCGGCCGACGACAGGGCGATGGCAGGTCATCGTGGTCGAGGATGCCGATCGTTTGACCGAAGGCGCGGCCAACGCCCTCCTGAAGGTTGTCGAGGAGCCGCCGGACCGCACGGTCATCCTGCTCTGCGCGCCGACGACCGATCCCGAAGACATGTCTGTCACCTTGCGCTCGCGGTGCCGGCACATGCCGTTGGTGACGCCGTCCGTCGAATCGATCGCTCAGGTATTGATCGACCGCGACGGGCTGGATCCCGAGCGGGCGAGAATCGCCGCATCGATCAGCGGCGGACATGTCGGCAGGGCTCGGCGTCTCGCCACTGACGAGAGCGCACGGGACGAGCGTCAGCGTTCGCTGCGGCTAGCTGCCGACGCCATCGGGGCGTCGACGGCGTACAAGGCCGCAGAGAATTTGGTGAAGTCGATCGAGGCCGACACCAAGGCGTTCTACGCCGAGCTCAAGGAACAGGAACTCGAAGAACTCAAGGTCGCGTTGGGCGGCGGTGGTACCGGCAAGGGAACGGCAGGGACTCTGCGCGGATCTGCTGGTCTGATCAAGGACCTCGAAGCGCGTCAGAAATCGCGCGACACCCGGGCCCGCCGTGATCTTCTCGACCGGACGCTGATCGATCTGGCCGGCATGTACAGGGATGCACTTTCGTACTCACTGGGTTCGACGTCGACGGCGACCCATCCCGACATGGCCCGTCAGGCCGCCGAGCTCGCTGCCCGAACGTCCCCGGAGGGGTTGCTCAAGTGCATCGAAGCGGTGCTCGAATGCCGCGAAGCTGTCGACTTCAACGTCAAGTTGCAGTGGGCGCTCGATGCGATGGTTGCCTCCATCGGAGCCGCTTTCCGACCCCCGTTTTCGCGATCCGGGGGTTGACCAGATAGACTCGCCACCGCCGAAAGGCACGCTGCCTTAGCTCAGTCGGTAGAGCATTTCACTCGTAATGAAAAGGTCGAGAGTTCGATTCTCTCAGGCAGCTCGGCCAAGAGCCCCACACCCGGAAATCCGGATGTGGGGCTCTTGTCGTTAGTTCTCAATTCTTGCGTATGTGCGGTTTATCCTGAGGTCGGCGAACACGTGCCTGAACAGGGGAGACCTCGATGTCGGATCAGAACTGGGGACCGGGCCAACCATCGCAGAATCAGCCGCCGTACGGGCAGATGCCGCCGATGCCGCCGCAGGGTTATCAGCCGCCGACGCCCGCCTATCCGTACGCAACCTGGATCTCTCGCGTGCTCGCTTCAATCCTCGACGGCTTTGTCGTTCCGCTCCCGGGTGTCATCCTCGCGATCATCGGGGCGGTGATCGCGTTCTCCGGATCCGAAGTGACCACATACGACGACGGCAGCGTGAGCGCGGAAGGCGGCAATCCGGTCGGCGTGATCGTCATGGTCGTCGGAATACTGGCGATCTTCTTGATCGAGGTGTGGAATCTCGTCTTCAGGCAAGGGAACACCGGACAGACGCTCGGCAAGAAGTGGCTGGGAATTTCGGTGATTCGGGAGTCCGACGGTGTACCTCTCGGCCCGGTGATGGCGCTGCTTCGTTGGATCATGATGGCGATCCTGGGTGGCGCCTGCTTCCTCAACTACCTCTGGCCGCTCTGGGACTCGAAGCACCAGTGCTGGCACGACATGGTGGTCCGGTCGGTAGTCGTTCGCGCGCGCTAGTCGCTGCCGGGGTCTCTTACAGTGGGTGTCATGGAGTTGGAAGCGGTCGCACGTCGACGACGCGCGTTGGCCGCACCCGTCGGAGTTGCTGCAGTGGCGGTGACGGCCGCCGCGGTACTCCACTTCCGTGATCCCCACAGCGCGGGTAGTTACGGCGTTTGTCCGATGTACGCGTTGACGGGATTGTGGTGCCCGGCGTGTGGTGGCCTTCGTGCAGTCAACGACCTGACTAATCTGGATCTTGGCGCCGCAGTGTCCAGCAATGTCTTGATCGTGCCGTTTATCGCGGTCTTGGTGATCGCGTGGATCGGTTGGACAGTGCGCCGTTGGAAAGGCACGCGGGATCGCATGATCGTGCTTCGGCCGACTGTGACGATCGTGGTGCTCGGAGTTCTCGTTGCATTTACGGTTGTTCGAAACACCCCGTGGGGGAGCTGGCTCGCGCCGGCGTGACGGTAAGAGGTCGACATGGCACTGCAGGTTTTTTCGCTCATCGTTCTGCTCGGCGCGTTGATCATCCTGATTCCGACGGCACGACGTGTCTTCGGCAAGAAGGACGACGAGTAGGTCTCGACAACTGGGCACGAGCGGCACATGCTGACGGTATGGCTGATTCGTTGAAAGCCCGCGTCAAGGAAAAGCTGCTGAGGCAACTTGCCGAGGACGGTCGGCACCCGATCCAGGAAGCTGAGGGTGACGATCCCCGGTTGGTGTCGATCAACGACGACCTCGAAGCGTTGGAACAGGCCGAGGAAGGCGATCCGATCGTCGAAGAACTGGCCGAGAGGTACTGGGTTCCGTGAAGTTTACCGACCGCAGTGCTCTGACCTGGCGATTTGGTGTTGTGTTGATCTTCGCGTAACTTTGTCCAGGTCAGAGCGACACGGACACCGACTCCCACCTGCGAGGGTGAGTGACACGAGGTTGTACGAAGTGCCTGGCG
>NZ_JAAOLG010000046.1:0-25434 GCF_011602025.1 Rhodococcus sp. IC4_135 | reverse complement strand
CGCCGCAGCTTCCGCGGAGGGCTCGGCCCTCTTCTTCGTAACATTCTCCAGTGTCGTCATCTCGGCACCTCCTCGCCGAGCATTCACTCAGCGTCTCGGGCCAAAACACCGATTACGAAACAGTCCCGGAGGAGCAAAACACATGGCTCTATCGATCGCGCCGAGCGCTGGAGTGCAACGTAGCGTTCCAGCGCTTCGGCTCATCGATGGGGTCGCCGGACCCACCCCCTCATGAGAGAAGACCGGCACCTAACGTCCAAGTCCATCCATCCAAGAGAAGAGAGAAAGGGGTGTTCGAGGTTGTCGATCGCAATGAGCATTTTCGCCACCGCACTTGTCCTCGGCAGCTTGGGAAGCGCTGTCTACTTCGACATCGGTGATTGGACTATGGAGAACGTAATTCTATGGGCAATGTGGCTGGCACTAGTGATGACCTTCTTCGCCTTCGTCTTCCCGTGGCGTTCATCGCTGCTCGCTCTAGGGGGCGTGGTCCTAGGAGTCTGGGGGCTTGTCGGTCTCCGCCACCTCATCGACACAACGATCAAACGTCGGCGAGGACCCACCGAGGTGTCCGTTGACCCCTTACATCGAAACGAAGACATCCGTTCGGTTGATTTGGATCGTCCTCATACGCAAAAGAATTCACCGGCCACCAGGGCCCACTGAAAGGTAAAAAACGATGATCACCACGCTCGGCGTACTGCTCGTCACGACCGCGCTCTTGCTGATGATAGGCGCCATCATCGATGACCACTCCATGGCTTTCATTTACGTCCCCATGGCTGCGGCGAGCATGATAATCGTCCTGCCGTTCCTGGCAACCGACCTGATCGCCGACGAAAACACTTCACGTGCAGCACGTTTCGGCATCCTTGCCGCAGCATTCCCTTTCTCCATAGCCCTGGTAGCCGCAGTGGCCTGTTCTGCCGCGTTCGTCCGCAATCGTGTGGATACCAAACGCAGAATCGCAGCCCGAAATGAGCTCGCCACCTAACCCACCACCAACCGGACCGCAGAGAAACGGACAGTCATGACACTGGAACAGTTGATCGACCGGTGGCGCCACGACGACCGGGGGCCTACCACGCTCGTCACCGTCATCGCGATGGTCGCTTTCCTGATGATGTTCTCCGTACTGCTGCAAACCGCGCTGTTCTTCCACGCACGGGACGTCGCCAACACCTGCGGCGAAAAAGCATTGCAAGCCACACGTTCCCAGCAAGGGAACCAGGCGCTCGGGCTCGCGGCAGCGAACGCGTGCATCGCGAAATCCGGATCAGGCGACCTTCAAGCGCCGGTCGTGTCGGTGAACAAGACACTCCGCGAAAGCACCGTCACGATCACCGGAAAGTCCCCGTCCCTCGTCCCGGGGCTGGAATTCGCCATAACCGTCGACCACACCAAACCCACAGAGCGCGTGACCAATCCCGGAGGTGTCGGATGAACCTGAACCAGTGGATCGCTCGCGCCCGCTCAAACGATCGAGGAGATGTGACCATCGAGTTGTGCCTCGCGATCGTCGTCCTCCTCGTCCTACTCGGCTGGATGTACGCATACGGCGTCAACCGCCAGGCACATCAAAAGGTCGAGCACGCCGCAGGAGAAGCCGCCCGAGCAGCATCACTCTCACGCACCGCTACTCAAGCCAACCCCCTCGCATACCAAGCGGCCCTGGACTCCATGGACGGTCAAGGACTCAAATGCACGACCATGAACGTCAACGCTGACACCTCCGGATTCCGCACGCGCCCAGGAGTATCCGCAACCGTCGAAGTCACCGTCAGTTGTGAAGTCTCCTACGACGCCCTCGGATGGCCCGGCGTCAGCGGAGGACGAACTATCGAGGTCACTGCAATCTCACCCATCGACACCTTCCGGGAGCGCACCAGATGATCACCGCCCTGCGTAAGCGACTCACCTCCAGGCTCCCCGAGGAACGCGACAAGGGCGCCGTGACGCTGATGACCGTGATACTCGCCCCCATCCTCATATTCTTCGTATGGGGACTCATCGTCGACGGCGGCGGAATGCACACCGCAGCTCAACGCGCGGACAACGTCGCCGAAGACGCCGCCCGCGCGTCCGGACAGCAGATCGTCGGATCGCTCAGTGCGCGAGGGATCGATACGGTTGTCGACCCCGTACGCGCAGTGGCGGCCGCGAAACGCTACCTCGCCGACGCCGGTGTCGAGGGTGAGGTCATCCCCACAGGACCTCGCACACTGCTGATCACCACCCGCATCATCTACGACAACAAGCTCCTGCCCCTTGGTTCGAAAGTGATCACAGGCAGCGCAACCGTGAACCTCAACCGCACCAACGCAGGGGAGGTGTACCGGCCATGAGTGCTCGCACAGTCCGATCCCGCCTCGCAGGACTCGGGTACCTCCTGATCCTGCTACTGCTCGTGGCAGGGATCCCCGCAGCACTGTGGGCATTGCGCGGTAATCCTCTCGACATCCCCTTCTCGGATCTCGAGAGTCTGCTCTCGAGCCCCGACGACGGCAGCCTCCTCGTCGCACTTCTGCCCCTCGTCGGCTGGGCCGCCTGGGCGACATTCACCCTCCCGATCCTTGTCGAGCTCGCAGCCACACTCCGGGGCGTCAAGGCACCGAAGATCCGACTTCTCGGATCGCAACAGAAAACGGCGACATTCCTCGTCAGTGGTGCACTGCTTCTACTGACAGCCGGCACCGCAACCGCTACACCCGCACTCTCGCAACCAGCAGACAGCGCATCACCTGCGCCCTACGCACCGATCGCCGCACAACAAGACCCGAGCGGCCCCGCCCACACTCAGATGGACCCCCGCGCTGCACGGCCCGCAGTCCAACCCGCCGGCCCGACCGTGACCACCGAACGCGGAGACACCCTGTGGGGACTCGCCCACACTCACCTCGGCGACGGAAGACTGTTCACCGAACTGCTCGAACTGAACAAAGACGTTGTCCCCGAAGCGGGATTCCTCGCAGAAGGAATGACGCTGCAACTCCCTGCGACAACCCAGGACGTCGTACAAGGCGCCTACACCGTCCAAGCTGGAGACACACTCTGGGACATCGCCGACCGAGAGCTCGGCGATCCTTTGCGTTTCTCTGAGATCACCACTGCGGACGGGTCGCCCGCCGGAGACCTGATCACAGTCGGACAGCAATTGATCATCCCGTCCGACTCCGCCCAAACACCCGTGCCGGCAGCGGACGCAGCCCCCCAGCCGGCGGCCGTACCTGCGCCGGCGGTGGAGGTAGCCCCCGAGGCGGCGGCACCGGAACCAGCTCAGGCGCAGATGCCCGACCCTGCACCGGAACCCCTCCCGGAAATTGCAGCGACACCCAACTGGCAACTCGACCCCATCGAGCCCCAGATGCCTGCGAACATGGCCACTGATGCCGAAGCGTCCGTGACCACCGCCGATACGGAAGACGACTCCTCCAACTCGTCCGACGTCGTCTACATCGCCCTCGGTATCTCCGCACTCGCCGCCGCCGGCCTGACCGGGCACCTCTCACTACGCCGCCGACAACAGCAGCATCGCCGCCGCCGCGGCGAGCGCATCGCCCTGCCCGCCAACGAAGCAATCCTTGCCGAACAGGCATTGACGGCCGCCGTCGATCCGTTAACCACCGCTCACGTCGACACTGCACTGCGGAACCTCGCGCAGTACTGCCGAGCCAACGAAATCCCCATCCCCCGACTGCTTGCGGTTTTCATCGGCGACGACACCATCGAACTCGGACTACTCGAGGAAATCTCGCTGCCCCAACCCTGGATGCAATCAGACGACGACACGTGGATGGTCGACCCACGGGCGTTCCCTCGTTCGGTCCCGGACATCGACGTCAGCCCATACCCAGCCCTGACTGCGATGGGAGCCAGCGACGACGGACGAGAGCTCATGCTCAATTTGGAGGAAATCGGGCATCTCTCCATCACCGGCACACCCACCGCGACCGCAAATGTGCTTCGCGCGATGGCCGTCGAGCTTGCCGTATCGCCTCTAGCCGATTCCCTTCACCTCAACGTCGTCGGATACTGCGGCGACCTCGCAGGCGCAGTGAATACCGGCCGTATCACGCACTCGGACAACACCGACGAGGTGTTGGCGCGCTTGGCCCGCCACCTCGAACGCGACGCCGACATCCTCGACGAGAACGACATCGAATCCATCGCACATGCACGGAGCGTGTACGAAACCAGCGAGCTGACTGCTCCGGAAGTCGTCCTCATCTCGGACCCGCTGACAGCTGAACAAACAGAAATTCTGGCCGCGATCGCCGAGAACGCACCGCGGATCGCGTTCGCCGCAGTCACGACGCAGAACGCGAATACTCGCTCCGACTGGACGTTGGATGTCGCCGACGACGGCACTGCAACACTGGTCCGCCCAGGTATCGCAACCGCACAGCTCACTGTCACAACACTCGACGAAGCCGGCTACGAAAGCATCGTCAGTCTGTATGCCACGACCACGCAGGATCCTTCCCCAGCTACCCAACCCGAAACTGCGGACTTCAGTTGGGAGGGGGCACGTCTCGACTTCGACATCAGGACCGAAAATCTCATCACCAGTGCCGACCCTGCGGCATTCACCGTAGTTCGCAACGACGACAACGTAATTGAGGGAATCAACTCCGAGACAGTCGGTGACATCGACATCGACACCGACTCTGCGGCTGAGACCGAAACCGAGATTGTTGCGTCCCATCCCGAGCTTCCCGCGGCTCCACACATTTGGATTCGCGTCCTCGGAGAGCCCACCCTCGCGCCACTTACTCCGGGCTCAACGGACCGCGAGAACTCGCGAAGCCTCACCGAAATCGCGGCTCTACTGGCATTCAGCGACGGCGGAGTGCCCGCAACTGAGCTCACCGCAAAGATGTGGCCGCACGACGTCGAACTCGTCAACGCGGCCAGCACAGCCGAAGAAGCGAAGACGGCAAACGCGCGGCTCCGTAGCCGCCGCAACCAAGCCGTCACACGACTGCGCAGCTGGATGGGAGATACCGACACCGGGGACGCAGCGCTCATCAAGTCCGGAGACCGAACCGGCCGAACGCCACTTCGCCTCCACCCTTCAGTGACCACAGACTGGGACTACTGGAACCAGCTCGTTGACGCTCACCCTGCGACGACGACAACCGAACGCCTTGAATCCGCACTCGCGCTGGTGACCGGTCAGCCCTTCACCAGCGACGACCCGATTGCCTACCGGTGGGCAGATCACATGAAGCAGGAAATGATCTCCGCGATCACCGACGTCGCAGAAGAGCTCGCCGGCCGCTACATCCGCGGCGAACAGGTCACCCAGGACCTCGATGCCGCAGGAAAGGCAGCCCGGGCCGGCCTCACGGTCGACAGTGCTCACGAAGGCTGCTGGCGAGCGGCCATCATCGCCACCCACTTCTCCGGGGACATCGAAACTACCCAAACCCTCATCGACACCCTCAAAAGCGAACTCGACGAACTGCAAGTCGACGCACACCCGGAGACCAACGAACTCCTCAGACAGCTCGACACCACCACCGACTACCGCATCGGAGCCGCATCATGAACCGCCGCCTCGCAGCCATGCTCACCCTCACTGCGGCGGCCTGCCTGACCGCAAGCTGCAGCATCCTCAGCCCGGAGCCCGGCACCCTCGACACCAGCAGCGGCCCGACCTTTACCGGCCCCCCTGGATCGGGAAAATCACCTGAACAGCAAGCAGGAGAAGGTGCCCTCGCCAAGATCGGCGAGTACTACACCGTGCTCGCACGATTGAACTCCGACCCCGCTGCCCCGCTCTCTGACCTCGATGCCGTTGCGGCCGGCCGTTTCCTCGACAGGACCAAGAAAGAGATCACAACCAGTCGCAACGGAAACCCGACGCCACCAAGCGATCTCAAAGTACTCAAGAACGTGATTACCAAACACGACATCCCCATCGACGAGACCGGCGCACCGACAGCGGGAACTGCCACGCTCCAAATGGACGTCTGCATCAGCAAGCCTGTGGACAAACTTGAACTCGGAAAACCGATCCTGACGAACCCGTCATGGCCCGACCCAGCAGGATGGAGAGTCACAGCCGACTACACACAACCCGGAACACCCTGCAGCGCCGGAAGCTTCTAGGAGACAACAACATGGCCCACAACAGAATTCGACGAACCACAGCAGCAGCAGTCGCAGCTGTTGCCCTACTAGCCGGCGTCGCAGCTTGTTCCAGCAATTCCGACGAGCCGAACGTCACTCTCACTGCGACCGGAAACCCCGCTTTCGATGGTCCAGACGGCAAGACCGAGGCGAAGACGCCCGACGAGCAAGCGCGGAGCCAAGCTATCGCCAAGGTCAACGAGTTTTATGCTGCCCTCGGAAGCATTGAAGCTGACCCAACAGCTTCTGTGGATGCGATCAGCGGTGTGGCTGGCGACCCAGTCTTGAACGACCGAGTCGGGGACATCATGCTTCGACGGTCACAAGGCATCACCAGTACCGGAGCCATTTCCGTCATCAAATCCTCGGTGACTGATCTGAGCGCTCCAGTAGATGATCAGGGAAAACCCCGCGCGGAAGCCGCCTGGGTTCACGTTCAGGCCTGCACTGATATCTCCGGCTGGAATGCCGTATTTCCGGACGGATCAAGTGCGATGAAGCCCGACCGCGGCCAGTTCGAGTCCACCAACATCACCGTTCGGAACCCCGCGTGGCCTGATTCGAATGGCTGGCGCGTCACAAGTCAAACAGTTGAGAAGGTGCAATCATGCGACTAGCAATGAGAATTTTCGCCACTGCGACACTGGTTTGCGGCGTTCTGGTCACGGGGAGTCAGTCAGCGTTGGCGCAGCCAGGCGTAGGTGGAGGTGGAGTTGACGTATCGTCCTCGCCCGGTGGTGTGAATGTGACAGTGGGTGGCGGCTACGTGAGTGCTCCCGCGGGCTCAGGCGCCGGCGCGGGGGCCGCGGGAGGCGGCGCGGCTGGCAACGCAGGAGGAGGCGGAGGCGGTGCGGGTACTGGCGGCGCCGGCCCCGCTGCTGCACCTCCGTCCGGGACCCTCAACGCGATCCTGCAAGGCGCATGTCTCGGCACACCGGGGGGATGCCCCGCACCGCCTGCGGCACCCGGTATCGAGGTCCCGCCGACGCCGCCCTCAATGGCGGAGATCATGAATACGGTGTCTATGGCGATCACCGCTATGCAGCTCGAAAAGCCTCCAATGTGCTGGACACCTGAACCTGCGAACTCAGGTGGAGGTCAACGTACCGGTCTCGTGGGTAAGGAGAGCTGGGCTTTCATGTGCCCCAACGACGTTCGCGAATCCACGACAGGCCCGGTCAACAGAGCAGCCACCTCGGGTGTTGTAACCGTCACCGCGAACGCCATCAACACCGGTGTCCTCATCAATCACGGCGATGGAGACGTGCAACTGTGCCCGGGTGCATTGCTGCCGTTCACTCCGTATACCGATGCTGTTGACGCCAGCCCTCTTTCGCCCGCCAGCGGAACTCCATCGCCCACATGCGGGCATCGTCTCGCAAAATCGTCCATCGGACAGCCGCAAGACGTCTTCAAGGTCAGCGCGACCAGCAACTGGGTGGTCACGTGGACTGCCACTTGGCCAGGCGGCACGATGGGTGGTGTAGCCCCCACTCCGTTGACGTCGATGTACGACCGGCGGGTAGGCGAATTGCAGGTCTTGGTCACACCGAACTGAATTCAGCCAATGGATGCCCGCGTCATTACGAACTGTCCAGTTCGAGTGACGCGGGCATCTTTGTCGGCAGAACGAGAAGGGAATCATAGGTGGGCACCTATCATCACGTGGTCCTACGCTCAGCGCCAGGCGAATACGTCGCCAGGATAAGGCCGAGCGCATTCGGATGCGACATCAAGGTCGGTAGGGGAGGTTGGTTTGATCAGAATCGGCTCCCGGCCATCATGGCGTTCGCGGAGAAGTATTTCGACTGTTCCCTGACGGCGATCTGGGTCGACGACCTGTCCTGTGACGGTTGGGAATACGACTCGTCACTGGTAGCTCCGTGGGACGGCCCGGTGTCCCTTGATGACGAACCTGAACTTCCTCACCTGGTACCGGCCAGCTCGCCAGGCAAAGCAGACGCCGCTTGTCCGAACATCATTGTCGAGGGGATGTAACTACACGTGCTGACCCCCGATCCGAGCGAGGAAACATCGTTGTCATTGGGTTAAATCCGGAGGGCCATAGCGCAATCGTCAGTTCTGACGGCGAGACAAAAGCTCTCGTATCTGGGTGCGTGGTCGGTTCATGCTCGTGGGGCATCCCGTAATACAGCCAGGGTTGAGGGCTACAGGCAAGCGTCTGATCCTGCTGTCCACGTCTCGGCATTGCGCGCCTGCGTGAATGCGGTTGACCCGGAGCTGATTTCGGACTTGTCGGCGACGTTGATCCCCTACGAGGAATCTTCCTATTCCACGTCCTTTGAGGATGCGCTCAGGTCTGAATTCGGGGATCCGGTGGGTTCTGCGATCAACAGGCTGGCGCTGGAATGGGATGCGAAGGTCAACCTTCCGTGGCCGATGTTGATGCACCGCGCCGTTGACAGCACAAGCAGGTATCTGGCCGTGGACAGCCTGTCGACGGTCGATCGGGGAGAGAGGGTCTGCTGCACGGATAGGTGACATCTGATCTGTGGTGCCGAGAGGTGCCGCTGGAAGGATGTGCACCATGCCGAAGCCCTATCCCCGAGAGTTCCGTGAGGACGTTGTTCGGGTTGCCCGCAGTCGCGAGCCCGGAATGCTGTTGAAGCAGATCGCCGCCGACTTCGGGATCAGTGAATCCTGCCTGACGGGTTGGCTGAAAGTGGCCGATATCGAGGACGGAATCAAATCAGGAACTACCGGTGAGGACGTGGTCGAGAACCGGGAACTGCGCAAGCGAATCCGGTTGCTCGAGCAGGAGAACGAAGTCTTGCGCCGTGCTGCCGCCTATCTTTCCCAGGCGAACCTGCCGGGAAAATGATGTACCCGCTCGTTCGTGAGCTGGCCGAGGACGGCATTCCCGTCACGGTGACGTGCCGGGTACTCGAGATCGCTCGCCAGCCCTACTACCGGTGGCTGGCTGACCCGGTGACCGATGCCGACCTCGCGGAGGCCTACCGGGCGAACGCTCTGTTCAGGGCCCATAAGGACGACCCGGAGTTCGGCTACCGGTTCCTGTTCTACGAGGCTCGCGACGCCGGCCAGGTGATGGCCGAGCGCACAGCGTGGCGGATCTGCTCGAACAACGGCTGGTGGAGTGTGTTCGGCAAGAAACGCGGAAAAGCCAAGCGCCCGGGGCCTGCGGTCCACGACGACCACGTCCAACGCAACTTCACCGCCGATGCTGCGAATCAGCTGTGGCTGGGCGACATCACAGAGCATTGGACGAGCGAAGGCAAGCTCTACCTGTGCGCGTTCAAAGACGTATTCTCCAACCGGATCGTTGGCTACTCCATCAGCGATCGGATGAAGTCCCGGCTCGCGGTCGATGCGCTCGACAACGCCGTCGCCCGCCGAGATTTCGTCGCAGGCTGCGTGGTCCACACCGACAGAGGATCGCAATTTCAATCAAAAAAATTCGTCCGTGCTCTGAGCCGCCATCACATGGTCGGCTCGATGGGCCGCGTCGCTGCGGCCGGCGACAATGCCGCCATGGAGAGCTTCTTCTCTCTACTGCAAAAGAACGTCCTGGACCGCCGCCCCTGGCGCACCCGTGACGATCTCAGGATCGCGATCGTCACCTGGATCGAAAGGACCTACCACCGCCGACGCCGCCAAGTCGGGCTCGGCCGATTGACCCCCATAGAATACGAGACCATCATGACCACACCAGCCACTCAGGCTGCGTGACTCAACCTGTCACCTGATCGTGCAGCAGACCCAGACGCGATTGGCTGCAGCTTTGGCAGTTGCGATCCCGATGGTGGTGCGCAGCGAATTCGCCGAGATCGGTGTTCGGGGTCGCTATATTTTATTGTGGCGGGGGCTGGGGAAGTTCGGGGTAAGCCCGCGGCGCGACGTTTGGCCTGAACTAGCGGCTCGCCGGGCACCTCATGATTACAGCGCGCAGCCGCTGTCGTCGTTTACGACCAAATTGGAGGTTGCCTTGGATTTCGCGCGTGACGGTGAGGGGATTTTGTTGGCTGAGTTGGTTCCGCTATCGGCCGTATTTTCGACTCCGCTGGTGATGGGAATGCAGGGATCTGAGGTGGTCGTGCGAGATCATCGCCACCGCTGGCTGGTGCCTCTCCGCCGGACCGAGGGCGCTTGGGTAGTTGACTACAGCGCACCCTGATTGATTCATCTCCCCGAGCTGTCGTCCAGTCTCGCCATTGCTTGCAGTTGCGCGCTTGCGTTGCGTGTTGGATTACCTTGTGACGGTGTAGAACTGTGGATCGCCAGTCTGGTTGAGTGTGGGTTGTCAATATCGTGAAATTCGAGCAGGCGGGGGAGTTTGGATGAGGCAGCTGCCGACTTCGATTCAGGAGGAGAGCGCTTCAGTCGGGGGGACGGGCCGTTGGGGGGCGTGGCGGAAACAGTTGGTCCCGCTGATCGGTGTCCTCGCGATAATTCTACTGTTGTTCTGGTTCAACGTAATTTGGACGTCGATCGACCAGTATCTCAATCCAACTTCGGGGGCGGCAGTGGATGTTTCGCCCGATCCTGGAATTGCGGAGGACGTTATCGCTACTAGCGTGGCGGTGGCGTGCGGGTGGTTCACGTTTTTGGTTGTTCGCAGATTCTGGGGCCCGGTCGATCGATCTGCGCCGTGGCTCGCAGGTGTGGGCCGTCGTCGGCGGTTCCTCGGAGCTGCAGGAATTTGGGCGGTCGGTCAGGCTCTGGCAATTGCGTTTCGGGTATTTGTCGGTGAGGGCTCAACTGGCAGTCCCTCGGTCGAGGGTGGCTGGTTCTCCTGGGACGTCGTGAAGCCGGTCCTGCTGGCGGGGTTGATGGAAGAGGTCTTCTTTGCCGGGCTAGCGGTATTGGTAGGTCTGCGATTCCGGATCAACCTCATCGTGGTGATCTGCATTTCAGCGATTCTTCGTGGAGCCTTGCACATATATCAGGGGTGGGAGTTCGCAGTCGGGGCGATGTTGTGGGGAGGGTTTGCTGTTTTCGCGTACTACCGTTATCGATCGCTCTTGGGATTAGTTGTGCCTCACAGTATTTTCAATCTTGGCGTGGCGGCGGGTTGGCTGGGACAGCGATGGTTGGTCGTGGCCGTCGCGGTCGTAGTGGTCGGCTTTGCTGTTGTCTACATCGCAGAGATCGAGAGGTCGCGCGGTTCTCGTTTGGGCACTGAGGGTGGGGTAAACGTGGGCGATCGGCAATCGCGGTCAGTTGTGTTGACCGGTGAGCCTTAAAGGCCAGAAGCATCAAAGAAGGCCCTGTTCGAGTGCGTGAACAGGGCCTTTTGCCAACTAGATGCATCGGAGGATTCGTACGGGTGGGTCGCGGGACCGTGCTCAATGTCTGTGTCTGCCCATATCGTTGGGGATATGACGGAGAATCGAAGCTTTCTTGATCGTCCGAAACCGTGGCTGGATGCTCCCCGCCCGGGGCCGACTGTCGTTGTCGACATCGATGGCGTCGTTGCGGATATGCACAATTTCGAGGGGTTGATCGCCGCGCCGTCATACGCCGATCGAGATTGGAAGCGGTTTCATACCCATTTCGGTGAAGCTTCCCTGAACCGCGCGGGCGGAAAGTTGGTTCGGGCGCTCGACAGTGCAGGCTTCACCATTGCTTACAGCACAACCCGCTTGGACCAATTCAATCGGACATCTGATCGGTGGATCCGGGCGAAGTCGTTGCCGCCCGGTCACATCGAATCACGGAGCTTGTGGGTGGACGGAACTGTGCGTCGGGCGTTTGATGTCAAACGTCGGCATTGGTGGCGGTGGGAAAACCACTACGCAGAGACGAGCCCGATAGTGGCCTGGATCGACGACGAACCAGACGCAGTCGACGCGCTTCGGGGGGAGGGCTGCCCGGCGTGGTTGTTCTCGGAGCTCTTCGATCGCCTCAAAGTCGGCGATGTGGTTCCAGCGCTTGCATCCGGACCGGAACCCGTTGATGTTCTCGCTGCGAGGAAGGCGGAGGCTTTGCCGCGGTGGGAGGAATTCGACGAGCGCTTCAAGGTCAAACACGCGCGGTGGCAGAAACGGCACGCGGAACGAATGCGGAGTCGCCAACAGGATCAACGAGTGGATGGCGATGGAGCTGTTCGCGTCTGAGCCATTCTGTGAAGGTGGCTCACCGCACCGACGATGGACATCGATGCGGTGAGCCGGAGCACACTACGCCAGCAATGCGCCGCTGACGATGCTACTGCACCCCTGCTTGGAGGTGCGGAGATTAGGCTCAGCCGCATGACCCTCTGGTTCTTGCGCTCTCGATCCAACAAGTACGCGGTGAGAGTCGACATCGCCGCTGCTGCTGCGGATCTTCGTGGGCGAATGCGCGCTGTACGTGAGATCAGCTCTCCTACAGGCAGTGTGGACTGGGAATCGGCGCGTGAGATCGCTGGAAAGTGTGATTCTCAATTCGTGGCGGCCGCCCGAACGCTTCCCTTTCTCGAGAGGCGCTTGGCGTTGGCGTGGGAGCGGTCACTAGTCATGAGTTGTTGGTATGCCCGAGGTAATCGACACGGCTTCGAGCTCCTTGAGGAACGCGGCTTTGCGCTTATGTCGATGCTCCCGCAAGGGGTTCAAGCGTCGGTCTGTCGCGAGTTCGTCGATGCCGTCGACCACCGCCACGAGATGGGCTCGCGCGTCGACGGGGTAGGCGAGTCGGTGGCTGCGGCAGAACTCGCGCTGGTCGAAGTGAATCAGAAAGCGTTGCGCCGACGAATGAAGGACGAGCGACAACTGATCGTGCTCGAGAGCGTGATCGGTGGCCAGTCCGGACGGATCGGTCAAAGCCTGCGGCATTATGTGCCGTGGCTCGACTTCGCGTGTGAGTACCTCGAGGACCCACGGGAGGTTCAGGAGCTGGAGATGCTTGTCGCTCGTTGGCGCATCGAGCGTTCGAAATACGTTGTGGAGAACCCGGATTATGCACACGTGCGGATTGTCGACGTGAAGACGGCGCAGGGCGGACCGCACCACAGAGAGGGCAGGTAGATGAGTACCGAACCATTTCGAATCAGCGAAGGCAGCGCTCTGCACGCCGATGACCCGGATCCTTTGCGGCAGTACTGGTACACCGCTGATGACCTGGTGGATACCTTCGGTTACCGGCGGGACGCCTTGGAAGGTTTGTTCGGTGAAGCGACGCCCGGGCCTGGCGGGTTGGTGGGGTGGACGACGTCGGTGGTGTGGAAGATCGAGAGTGAAGTGATTGTGCCGGCGGTGGAATTGTTGGAGTCGAGTTTCCGCGATCCGGAGTCGATTGATCTCACGGTGTATCGGTCGTCGGCTGGCTGAAGCTCGGCGATTAACTGCCGCTTGCGGGGCCTTACATGTTGAGCTGGTT
Source organism: Rhodococcus sp. IC4_135 (assembly GCF_011602025.1). Taxonomy (NCBI): domain Bacteria; kingdom Bacillati; phylum Actinomycetota; class Actinomycetes; order Mycobacteriales; family Nocardiaceae; genus Rhodococcus; species Rhodococcus sp. IC4_135. The sequence goes on along the minus strand of NZ_JAAOLG010000046.1, from coordinate 11,961 downwards.
GGCCAGTCGACTGATCGGGCGCGGCTCGATGCTCAGATTCCTCGGCTGAGGAACTCCGATGATGTGCACCCCTGAGCTGGCGCGGACGTGTGCGTCGCCGTTCATGGAGACAGAGGAAGTGTCTGTCGCTGCGACGAGAGTATGGCCGGCCGCTTGGACGTGGCACTGGGAGTGGGCGAAGACGACAGCCTGATCTTCGGCGCGAATCTTGGCGTGATCGGTCCCGACAATGTGGCTTTTCCCGCGCGCTTCGATGGTGACGCCATCGAATGCTTCGACGTGCGCGAATTCGTAGGCGGTGACACGGGCGCGGTGGGAGGCCTGGAGGAAGCATCGACCGGCGGCAGCGATGGATCCTCCGCTGATTCCGGCACACGATTGGCCGATGATCTTCACGTCGACTCCGTGCGGGACATGCCCGAGGTCGAACCACAGGTCAGGGTCGGCGTCGATGATCAGTCGTTTGGCGCCGCCGCGGATGTGGTGGGTGTATTCGCTGAAGGTGTGAACGATCAATGCTGGACGGGAGGAACGTGCCGGCTGGAGTCGGGCGCGGTGGCGGGCAGCTTTTCCGATTGGGGCGTTCATAGGGTGATGTTGCCTCTACTGGTGAGTTTTCGAGTGGTTTTGGTTGCGGCGAGTCCGGTCACGATGCGGGAACATCGTCGTTCGAGAGCAGCACGAGCGGGTTTTCAGGCATCTGAGATGCGCGGTCAGTGGACAGCGCACGCCCCAGCGGCCAAACGATGAGTTCGGAAGCCCGCGCTGTCCGGTAGAGCGGTTAGGGTCGGGTTCTGCCTGTGACCACGGGTGATGGACGCACTGAAGGAGCCTTCCGAGATGGCCGAATCGAATGTGGAGTCGGAGAATACTGCCGACGGTGCTTCGACTTCTCTCTCCGCAGAGGAGGCCGAGCCCACGGCGTCCGGCCCTGGTCATCGACCGGGGCTCGTCAGCGCCGCCGACGCAGGAAGGCGGAAACCCCCTCTCTCGACGTATCTGCCGATCCTGGGTGTCATTGCTGTGAGTGTGGCGGTGTGGATCGCTGCTCGCTGGGCGTTCGGTCGTCACGAGCAGGCTGCTGGCCTGTGGTCGGTCGCGTCGTTCGCTGCTCTGGCTGGGGCGGCGGTGAGCGTGGCGGTGCGTCAGATGATGGCAAGTTTGTGTGCACTCGTGCAGATTCCCGTGACGCCGACAGGGCGCCCGATCGTCCCGGCAGTAGCAACAGCAGGATTGTGGTTCGGGGCGGTGATGATCGCCGGCGGCGACGCGATCTTGCCGGCATGGCTCACGGTGGCGGCTTTGTCTGTTTGGGCCGCGTGGATTGACCACTTCACCTTGCGGTTCCCCTTGCCGCTGATCCGGGCAGTCACCGCGGCAGGTCTGTTGCTCGGCGCGATGGCAGTGGTGATCGATCAGGACCCTGCCGCGGGTCTTCGTGCTGTGGTGGCCGGCGCCGCGATATTCGCCAGTTACCTGGTGTTCGCGATCATTACTCGCGGTCACCCCGGTTTGGCGGATGTGAGGTTGAGCTTCATTCTCACTGCAGCTGTCGGATGGGTCGGGTGGATGAACGTGGCTTCGGCAGTGCTGCTACCAAATGTCTTGGCCGTAATAGGGGTGGTGGTAACCAAGGTGTCCGGAGGCAGAAAGGTCCGGGGTGTGGAGTTCGGGTTCGCTCCGTACCTCGTCGTCGGCACAGCACTCGCTATTGCCTTGCCCGCGGGCTGGTGGATGTTGTGAATCTGAGCAAATGCGGCCGTGTAGACGAGAGGAACTGGACATGAGGTGGCGCCGCCGGCGGAATCGTTTCCAATCACCGAACCGGGTGGAACTGGTGGATGAGTTCCTCGACCACGTTCACAAGGTCGCCGAACGCACTCTGCCGGAATCGGATGCACCGGGATCGGCCGGTGTGCGGCGTCTGCATGTGGTGGCCATCTTGATTCGCGAGTTGGAGGAGCACGTCGATACTCGTGAGGCCCGCGGTAGTAACGCTCTCGAGTCGGCGAGTTTGGGACAGTTCTACGTAATGACCGCGCACAGTTGCGCTGCACGACTGGCGGCGGATCTCGATGCGGAAGACACTCCAGGGCGTGATGACGAAAGGCTGTCAGCGCTCGACGAATTCCATGCTGTTCAAGCAGCCACCGGCATCACTGTCAGGGTTCACGGAATGCCTACCTCCCCGGAGGGGGTGAAGGCGCTGACGGAGTTGGTACGACAGGCTCACCGCGGCGAGGAACCTCCAGTAGTGGCCGCCGAGAATGAGCGTGAGGTCGGCAGATTCGGTGCACTTCTCAACGTCCCTGTCCCTGATCGGGACATTCGCGGGCTGGTCGAGCACTTCGAACGCTTGGCGGACAAGTCGTCGGGCCCGATCGGGCGTCGGATGCCGGTGGTGCGTGCCCGTGCGTTGGTCGCGTTCTTCGATCAGTACGCAGCCAGACTGACCAAGACTGGGCGGGATGCGTTGCCCAGCCCGCACGTCCTCGAACACGCAACGGTGTGTCACCTTTCCGAGCGAGCCAGCTGGCATCTCGATCGAGTCAGAAGCATCCGGCGGTAGTAAATCGTCCAGCGACGTATCGAACGGGAAAGTGGAGGAGAGGAACAGGATGGACGACAGAGCTAGGTGTACTGACCGGGGACGTTGATCAATCGTGAGAAGGGCGGCTGGCCTCCGCAGGCGGTGTGCGGTCGGTGCTGGTTGTACTCGTGGAGCCAGTCGGTGAGGGCATCGCGGCGTTCTTTCTCGCTCGTGTAGCAGCGCGCATATGCCCAGCCGTCGGCCATGGTGCGGTGGAATCGCTCGACCTTGCCGTTGGTCTGTGGGCGGTATGGCCGCGTTCGCTTCGGAGTGATCGATAGAGCCTCGCACGTGTCTCGCCACAGGTGAGAGCGGTACGCACCACCGTTATCGGACAAGATGCGCTCAATAGCGACCCCTCGGTCGGCGAACCACTCGACCGCTCGATGCAGGACTCCGACGGCGGTGACAGCGGATTCGTCGTTGTGAACCTCGGTGTAGGCGACGCGCGAGTGGTCATCGATGATTGTGTGCACGAACGCATACCCGAGCTTGGGGTTGCGCCACTTGTTCTTCGGCTTGCCGGGAGTGACGGCACGATTCCTCGATCCTTGACGTCGCCCGACGTATCGCCAGCCCCCACCGTCGGGGATGTTCCCGAGCTTCTTGACGTCCACGTGCACGAGCGAGCCAGGGTGGTCGTGTTCGTATCGGCGGATCGGCTCGCCGGTGGCACGGTCGACGTAGGAAAGTCGATTCATGCGCGCGGTCGTGAGGATGCGGTGGACCGTGGCCGGGGCGATGCCGAGTCGGGCTGCGAGTTGAACAGGCCCTTCCCTCAGGCGCATTCGTAGGCTCACGCACCGTTTTGTCGTCTTCTTGCTCGTCTTGTTCGGTGAGGACTTCGGACGTGACGACCGGTCTTGCATCGGCTCGCCAGCGAGGTAGCGGTCGACCCACCGCTTCACGGTTGGCCACGACACCTGGAAGCGGGCAGCGACTTCGCTGATCGGCCATCCTTCCTCGACGACGAGGCGGGCGACTCGTAGACGATGACGTGGGGTCAGTGCGGCATTGCGATGACTCAAAGTGCCTCCTGAGATAGATCGGTGGCCGGCCGCGTTTGCGACCGGCCACCGGATGATGGAGTTGGAGTAGAGACTTCTACTTGGAGCCTTGCGCTGCGTGGAAGGTGAGTGCTGGCGCAAGCCAGGACTCGAGCCCAGGTCCCTGGAGGGCGGCCTGTTCAATGCTGATCCAGCCTTCGCCCATGGGGCGGTCTGCACCCATGAGCGCAGGGTGAGCACCAGGACGGGCGAGTAGGTCCTCCGCGTCAGCGGGGTCGATGCGTAGCAGGAGTGTCCCTTCCCGACGAGCGGCGACGACCATCCGGTCCTCGACCATGAACGACACTCCCCCGAACATCGACACCTCACGAGGGTTGCGAGCTCTTAGCGCGTCACGAACTCGCTCGACCAGGTCCTTCTGTGCTGTCATCGTCCACCCTTCTCGATGTACTCGGGGCCGCTGTAGTGAAGGTTCAAGGACGCGATGCGTCCGCCGTCGAAGGTGAAGAACTCCGCGAAGGTCATGGGACCGCCGGGCATGGTCGCCGTGTAGAGCACGGCGGAGCCGTTAGGGCCGTGCACGTCGTGGATGATCTCGATCTGCTTGACCGTCGCAATGAAACCGGCAACCCCGCCCAGGAAGCCATCGGTGGCGTCGGGGAGGTGTCCGGCGAGGGAGCCCGTGAAGTCGAGGTGGTCACCCAGCAGAGGCCGTAGGTCAGCCCCGTCCTGGTAACTGTCGATGCCGGACTCGAGGATCCGGTAATAGTCCTTGAGGGTCTGAGGTGCGGCAGAAGACAGGGTGGCGGGCATGGCTCTCCTTGGTGTGAGAATGGTGCTTGATACTTTCAAGCAGGCACTTGATAAAGTCAAGGGGGTTCAGGTGAAGTCCTACGGACAGCTCTGCTCGATCGCTCGCGCCCTGGATGTCGTCGGTGACCGGTGGACTCTCCTGATCGTGCGTGAGCTGCTGATCGGGGGCGCATTGCGCTTTGGCGAAGTCCAGCGCGGCCTGCCTGGCATCGCGACGAACCTGCTCACCCAGCGTCTGCGGGACCTCGAGACCAACGGTGTCGTCGCCCGCGAGCCCGCCCCAGGAAACCCGGGCACGCCAACGTATCGGCTTACCGAGCGTGGCCGGGCCCTGGACGGAGTGCTGCGCGAGCTTCTGAAGTGGGGTGCACCGACGGTTCCAGACGCGCCGAGTGATGCGATCTTCCAGATGCACTGGCTCAGCCAACCGGCACGCTTCCTCCTCGCGGATCACAGGCCGGACGAGCCACCGATCGTGATCCGGTTCGGCACCTTCGACGACGGCTTCGACCTCACCGCCGCCGACGGGACCATCACGGTGGACCCTTGCCGGCGCGACGTCAGCCCCCTGGCGGGTGTTACAGGCCCCGGGCCGGTACTGGTTGCCCTCCTACAAGGCGCAATGCCTCTGCCCGCCGCTATCGCGCAGGGCGTGGATGTCACCGGCGATGCCGCGGCCCTGACGCGAGTTCTACCAGCGCCGCAAGCGTCGACTAACGTCCCCGGTCATTACAGCTAGGGACGTGAAGTCAGGCATCGTTCACACCGAACTTCCGTGTGAGTTCTGCGCGGAGCATCCGCAGTACTTCGCCGGTGACCCTGTCGGGTTCGTGCGCGCAGCGAGGTGGGCCGCGGTCGTCAAAGACTGTTGTCATGGCAACGCCCCCGTGGACTACTTACTCTGCGACGAACATTGGGCCATGATCCGATTTCAGCAGTTGCCCGGCCAGTGCCGACGATGTGGGCGTATCGCCTACTCGGTAGCCGATATCGTCAGCACCGAGATTCCGCTAGGCCGGACCGCTGAAGGCGCGTGGCCGTTAGTGGGACGTGACATCCCTGTTCCTCGATTCGTTGAATAGGTCCCGCAACAGACTCTTTGAAGGGTGAATAGCAGCGTGTTGATCATGACGCTCGGAGAAGGTTTGACGCAGGGGCAGGCAACGATCATCGCGGCGGGGATCGCATTGGGGGCGGCGAGCATCGCGTTCTTGGGAATCCTTGTGAAGGCCCGATCCGACAGAGCGTTGCATGAGGCCACGCTTGGTGAGGATCGTGCAGTCCAGCATCGACAGCAGGTGACCGACGCTCTCTTGTCTGCGCTTGAGGCGATGAACCGGGCTGATGAGTTGGTGTCGAGTAATAACCCGACCATGGAGCGGGACTCTGATGCCTACCGTGACCGCGACAGCCGCTACTACGCATGCGTTTCTGCGACGTTGAAACTGCAGATATTGGGGCTGGAGGATGCGCACTTAGCGATGTCCGAGTTTACGGGTTCGCTTGGCCTCCACTGGATTATCGCTGACAACGATGTAATTGCGCGACCGCACTGGGACACGTTCGGAAAGATCAGCGAAGCAAAGGCGTCGTTGCCGTATACGTTCAGCAGCACGCTGGCGCAGTTGGATCACCGGGCGTTGCACCCCTAACGGGAGACCGTTTGAGGGCCGTCGAGGATCACGAAAACTGAAGCGGCTCTTGGTTTGATCAGGTTGTGAGCGCAGACTTCGTCCGTGAGGATTGGTGTGCGATCTGCACCGCCTGAACGCAGGCCGTGTCCCCTAGCTGGGTGCCGTGGCACCTAGTCAATCGGTCAGGCTGGCGGCGAAGTGATCATTACTAGACAACGAGGGCGTTGTAGGCGGCGTGGCTGGCGATCGAGGGAATCAGTGATCTTGTCCAGATGGCAAGACCGCCCCAGAGAAGTCCGGAGATCACCATGTGTGTTGCATTGGCGGCGGAGAAGGTGTCGTGCCCTATGCCGAAGTTGTAGCCGAGAAGGATCCACAGTCCGGTGACCATCATGAGTGCTGCCCATTTCGGCCAGCCGTTGCGAAAGTATCGGCGTGCGAGAACGACTGCGGCGATCAGCGGTCCACGCCACCGGATTTCTTCTGTGACGACTCCGGAGATCAGTGTGAGACCAGGGATGTGAGATGCCCAGCCCGCGGTCCACCAGGTGGATCGTTCGGCGTCCGCGGCAAGTTGTTCAGGGGATTGGTGTGTTCCTACCGTCTCGACTACGAGGTCGAGAATCGGTCCTTGCAGCAGTGCGGTGATCGCCAAGGTGGCGATGGTGACGGCGACAAGGTTCGCGACGGTTGGGGGTTGTGGGAGTACGCAGCCGATGCTGCGTGCAGCGCACCGGGCTCGGGCAAGGACGATACGAGTGTTTTTGGTAGCGACACCGAAGATCGGCCGCATGAGGGACAGGAGCAGCACAGCCCCGAATACGAATGCGACAACCAGTACGACAAAAGATGCGATGTTGCCCTCTTGAGCGGACACCACGGGTACGCCTGTCATGTAAATGAGAAATGCGCCAAGGCAGAACCCCGAGAGCGCCCGTTGAAGACCGATCGTGAAGACGGCGAACCGGTGTGGCGTTGCATACGTGTGTACGAGCTCACCGAAGGTTGTTCGGGACTTTTCGGGCACAGCGGTGGCCCTTTCCGGTTCGAGTGCATGAGTGCGCGAGTTCGGGACCGAGTTCCCTATCTCGTGCCGCCCCCCGCTTCGTCGTCCGCCGCAAGGAAACGTCACGTGCCCGGCCCTGTGCAACTCGGACTCGCTGACCAGGTCATGGATCGGCGGGACGGTGGTTGGCGCTGAGTTGTCCAGGTCCGAACCTATGGTCCTCCCACATGCCGTTTGTGACGACGAGGAGTGAGCCTGATGACTGTCGAGATTGTTCGTATTCATCCGACCGAAGCGAAGAAGATGCGCAGACTCCACCGGCACTGGTCACCAGGTACTGACGCTCCGGCGGGGCTTGGGGGAGCAGGAACGGTGGGCATCGTCGCATCGTCGGAGTACCGGCAGCTCGGGTACGCGCTGGCTTCGGCGCCTCATGGGCTGATTCGGACCGCGCGTGAAGCGGGTTGGTCTGCGGAGGGTTGTGAGCGGCTTGCTGCACACACCCGGATCGTCGAGGCTCTCGTCGTCAACCCGGATGTTCCCGACGCGGGCATGGTTCGAGCAGCGCTGATCGAGCGGTTGATCGCCGAGCTCACCGACGACACGGCCGGCAACGGTTGCTTGTACGGCTCGACGGAGGACCTTCCGGAACGGGTGCAGTTCTGGCGCGAGTTGGGGTTCGAGGTGAGGGAGCCGAATACTCCGACGACGTGGGAACATCCGGGGTGCCGCACATTGCGATACAGCGGTGAAAGCCCCGGCTTCAGACCGTTCACCAGGACTTTGGGCGGGCCGCTGTGAACGGCGGCGAGGGTCGCTCGCACACGCTGGTTGTCGCGGACGGAACCAGACTCGCGGTCCGCGAGGTCGGATCCCGAACGGCGCCGCTGACGGTGATCTTCGTGCACGGCTTCTGCCTACACGGCGGTGCTTGGGAGCCTCAGCAACGCTATGTGAGTAGGCAGTGGGGCGAGCGGGCGAGGTTGGTGTTCTTCGATCACCGAGGTCACGGTGGCTCAGGGGGTGCCGATGCCGGCACCTACACGATCAGCCAGCTCGGGCGCGACGTCGAGGAAATCATTGGTGCGGCAGCGCCCACCGGACCCGTTGTCCTCGTAGGTCATTCGATGGGAGGTATGGCGGTGTTGTCGTACCTCGCACAACACGCCGATTCGACATCTCGTGTGGTCGGGGTGGGGTTGATCTCGACAGCCCTGAGCAACGTCGCTGGCGCCGGCATCGGGCGCGCGTTGAATACCCCGGCAGTCTCACTGCTCGGCGGTGCGTGCGCGCATGCACCGAGATTGGTGGGGCGCAGCTGGAGTCTCTCGCGACGGCTGCTGACGCCCGTCATCGGCGCGACCTGTCCCATGGCTCCGAGCTCGGGCCTGCGGGCGGCAGCGACGTCGTACGAGATGGTCCACGCGACACCGATTGCGACGGTGGCGGCATTCTTGCGGGACCTGCGTCTCTACGACGCGTCTGCCGCGGTGGGAGCGCTGGGGCGCATCCCGGTATCGATCATGTGCGGAACCAGAGATCGGGTCACTCCGATCCTGCATTCACAGCAGCTGGCTGCGCTTGTGCCGAATGCCGAACTCGTTGCCGTCGCCGGTGGCCGGCACATGGTGGGTCTGGAGCAACCGCAGGTCGTCGGCGAAGCGCTCGATCGGCTGCTTGTCCGTGCGCAGACCTATCACCGGGAGCATTCACCTACAACGGATCTGGTCGGAGCGTGACGTGAGCGTAGATAGTGCAGCAACCGCAGTGCGGTCCATGATCGCCGACATCGACGTGGACCCGGAGAGCGAAGAATTCTTGTGCGCGCTCGACCGGTTGTGGGAGCAGATGCTCAGCGAGCGCGCGGCGGAGATCGTCGGGCTCAGGCGTGAGCAGACGTGGAGTGCTGACGAGCCTGGATGGGAAGGAAATTCGTCGCTCGACTACTACCCGCGGCGCGATGTGTGGCGCACGACGGTACATACCGGTCGCACCGCCGGCGGTGAGGAGGTGAAGATTCCGCTCGCTCTTCTCGCGCCGGTTCTGATCGGACTTGTCCCGGTTCTTGCCGGCGTGACTTCGCCGGCGAACCCATTCGTCGCACTACTTGTCTGCATTGGTCTCGCCGCAGGGATAGAGGCGGTGGGGTTGTGGTGGTGGACCCGGCGCGATCCACTCCGCCTGAGCGCGGAGGACAAAACCGAGATCGGCGTCGCCGTGACAGCTCTGCAGACGTTGATCTCAGCGGGCGGAGCGCATGTCGAGCTGCGGTTGGCGTTGGCGGCATCGGCACTCGTCGACGAGATCCGCACCGTCCCTGTATGGGCCAGTGAGGATCTCGACATAGGTCGCATACGCCTGAATCTCGACGAGCAACTGGCCGAAATTCTCGCGCATGCCGGTGAACTCGCCACAGTGCGAGCAACTTTGGGAGCCCCGGCGGCGGGTAGCAGTCCGCAAGCCCTCGCAGCGAGGGAAGCTCACCTGGTGAGCAACCGGTGGCTCGAGCGGGTCGAGCGTTCGCTGCTCACACGTGTAGCTGCGCTGTGGAGCTATCGTCGTCATCTGCTCGAGCTGCAGGAATCGATCACTGCCGGTGAATCTCTCGACAGGATTCACGACGGGGACCGGGCCATCGAGGGCCTTCTGGTCAACTCGGCCGGCGATGATGTGGCGGCTTCGGCGATAGACCAGTTGGCGACCGACCTCACAGACCTTCGGCGCGCACGAGAGTCCGCGTTGGCGGAGCTACGCGGAGAGCTCTACGAATTCGAGGAGCGGGACTGATGGGGAGAAGTCACGACAGGATCAGCCCGGACCGCGGTAACGGCGTCTTCGACCCAGATCGGGGAGAGAGCGACATCGCCACCCGCAAAGAAGGTGCCTTGATCTCGGAACACGCCTACAGCACTCGTGCCGACATTCGCAGCGGAGCACGCGAACTCGACCATGCGACAGAGAACTTGCCCGGCCTCACCCGCGCAAGTCGAGACCTCAACCGGGCCTATCCACGCCCGACGCCGGCACAGATCGAGAACCAAAGGTTGCGCCGAGAACTGCCGGCCGCGATCGAACTGCGTCGCTCGTTGTCTGCGCGGCAGAAAAACGCACGCTCTGCCACCAAACGGCAGGTGCTCGATTCGATGCCGCAGGCGCAGTACAACGCCCTGTCGGCATTGACGTCGGATCCGAACGCTTGGAAGGAAACGAACAACGCGCTTTCTGCGGTTGCCGGCGATGCCGTTGAACTCGACGACAACAGGCGTAAGCAGGTGCAACGTGTCGACCGCGCCATTCAACGGTACGAACGTGAATCCGGCCGCGGGCATCTCGTCTACACATCCGTCAGCGTTCCCAATGCTGTGGTCAACCCGGCGGACTTGCCTGCCACGCTTCAACCCGGCACGGTGCTGTCCTTCGACCGGTTCACTGCGGCGACGCACTCCTTACACGAGCTCGATTCCACCACTCGCCCGACTGATGTCGTCTTCGAGATCTCGACAGAACGGGGAATGTACTACGGGCAGTCTTCACGGATGAACAACTCGCATCATTTGCTTCCGAGAGGAATCCAATTGGATGTGGTGGGTGCACATTTCGCGCCGTACGAGCGACCTGGACAACAACCTGGCGAACGCCTGATCGTGCAACTGACTGACCACAGACCCGAAGGAGAACAACGATGAGCAAAGACCAGACGTCGCGCCGTCGCCGGCCGGACCTGACATTTCATCCTGACATTCTCGGGATCCCGGCACAGTTCCGAGTCGTAGACACCCGCCGAGCGGAAGAAGCTGGTCCCGACACAGCCGGTGACGCAGTCCGCGATATCGGCGCGCAAGAGAACTGAAGGACGCACACAAAAGAAAAGTCGGAGGCCACCACATGGTGTGCCCCCGACTCACCCGGTGCATTCTCAGTGCCGCCGACACTACCCCACACGGTGGACCAACTCGGCCGGTCCTGCCATTCGCCTGTACCGAATCGGGGCCGCCTCTTGAAACTTGTGCACCCGGATACCGGCTGAATTTCCCCGGCTGACGGCGAAATGAAAGGAGCCTGAGCTGCAGGTTCTGTACGGAGGTGCGTGCACGGCGTCAACCAGTCCAGGTCCGGAGTTAGCGTGCGGCGATGCCGGACGCACCGCATCGGCTCGCCAGGAAAGGGAGAACCATGACCACGCCGATCGAACCCCCCGATACAACTGTCGCCACGCTCGCCGCACGAGCCAGGGAAGCTGCCGCCGCAGCACGAAACGCGGCCGAAAAGGAACAGCAGGACAGCTCCGAATCCCAAGGTGACGAAGACAGCGGTCGACTGATCGTGATGCTCGACGAACACCCCGCGTTTGCTCCTGCTGCGGATCCGAGCGAGGTGGCCTCCAATTTCGCCCGCAGAGTCAGCCTTTCGTCCGTCGCACCTAACGCCGCCGAATTGATGTGGCCGTCAGCGGAAACGAAGAACCCGTGATGAGGCGCAAGGTCGCCACGTGTGTTGCCGCAGCGGGGCTTCTTATGACCGCGGTCTCGGGGTGCGCAGCGGTTGCTCAAGGAGGCCCCTGGACGGGAATCGAGACGAGTGCACCTGCTGCACCTCTCGTGGTCGCAAAAGTGGCCGGCGAGTCGACACCTCGCCTCGACGAATTACTCGGATCGGTGACTGTCGTCGACAAGTTGCCGAACATCCCTGGTTACGAAAGAGGCTGCGGCACAGGCGAAAGTTGCGTTTTCGGAACCGCATGGACCGACAAGTACGACGGACCTCTGGCCAGAAATGGTTGTGACACACGCATTATCTGCACGCAGTTTTGACATATCTCAAAACCTTGCTGGTAGGCCCCCATTGTTCGATGTCGACGGTGTGAGTTATGTGAGTGACGATGGTCAGTTCGTGTGACGGTCGACCGGTTCG
>NZ_JAAOLG010000045.1:0-26181 GCF_011602025.1 Rhodococcus sp. IC4_135 | reverse complement strand
GCTCCGCAGCCGTGGTATCGCCGTTGTCATCCCGGAGAAAAGCGACACCATCGCCGCCCGCGAACGCCGAGGCCGCCGCGGTGGCAGACCTCCAAAACTCGACGCTGACCTCTACAGAGGCCGAAATATCGTCGAGCGATCCTTCGCTCTGGCCAAGCAATGGCGAGCCCTGGCCACCCGCTACGACAAACTCGCAATCACCTACCGAGCCGCCGTCACCCTCTGCGCAATTCTCACCTGGCTACGCCAATTGGGAGACACGCCCTAGTGGACGGCATCTACGACGACCTCCTCGAACGGAAACTCGCGGATGGCTACCCGATTTCGCCTCGTGAACTCGCCACACTCGTGCACAGAGAATCGACCAACGTCGTCGCGGACATTCGCAGTCGTTGCATAAGCAGACGCGAGAACCTCATCATCGAAGGGACTCTGACCTGGGCAGAGGAAGGAGTGCGGATTGTCGAGCAGCTCTCCAGTGCCGGGTACGTGAATGTTCACATCATCGATGTCGAGGTTCCCTTCGACGTCGCGGCCGAACAGGCTCTCTCTCGCTGGTGGGGTGCACGCGTCGCTGATCGAACCAAGGATGGCGCTTTAGGTGGACGTTTCGTCCCGCCGGCGGCGATCCAATTGAGTTATGGGGACGAACATCCCCTATCGACATGTGCGACGAATGCCCGCGCACTCTTCGACTCAGAGGATGCGGCTCAGTTCCCCGACCTCGCCCTGACAGTGATAGATCGTCGTGGCGAAGAGTCCGTCTCGACTTTCCGGCGGAGACTCGGCGGCCTGCTGCCCGACTCGCGGTGAGTGCCCGAGGGGATCCCCGCCGCGCACTCCCCTACTGTCTGGTTTCGCCCTAGACACCACCTTCGCGGGTGCCGGTCTTTCATGACAGCACACGGCCGAGTGTTTTTCAGTGCGGATCAGGTCCTGTGATCCGCCCTTGTGGAGAGTCATTGATGAAACGTCACGTGACGGCAATTCAGCTTGACCACATGGCAACAGATCATCTTGTTCACTTGTCGGCTAGCTAGCTTGTTAACTAGTTGGGTCCAAGTCTGCTCACTGAAAAAGCGGCATAAGGTGCAGACCGGACAACTGTTATGTGTCGTCACATACACCGCTGGAAAACGGACCGTTCGCCATGGTCAGGTAGATGTAGACGTCACCGACAAGCGGCGATGAGAACTGGAGGGCCAGCGGTGAATACGCTCAAGACATCCATCCGAATGGCGACAGTAGCCGTGGGCGTGGGCGCTGCCCTCGCCGTGGGCGTCGGCGCTGCGTCTGCGTTCACCGTGTCGCCCCTGCCTGGTGGAAACAAGATCGACCTCACCCGCGACGAAACTGTGGCCCTGGGCAACGCTCACGTCGTTGCCCCGGTACTGAACACCGTTCTCCCTGTCCGCCTCGATAACGGACTCTTGCTCGGCGACGGTCTCCAGCGCTCGCTGGACCTGGCTACAGCGGCCCCAGGCGGCAGCTCCGGAGCGAATGTGTACGGCCCCATCCTTGCTCCCTCGCGGATCGATCTGTACCACTACTCGCAGAACTGAAGCCTCCATCGTCAGAGCGGCCCACCTCCCTGGAGATGGGCCGCTTTTTCGTGCCGGCAACCCCACATCGTCTCCCTGGTGGTTTGCCGAACCTCGAACAGCAAGGCAGGCAAGCCGACAAACCCACAAGCTCGCAAGACGGCAAGGCCGCAAGCCAACAAGGTCACAAACCCGCTCATTCACAAGTGATCATGTTGGCAAGTTAACGTTTCATCTAGGTAACACGAGTTTCGGAATGAAGTTGGAGCCGACATAGCACCAAACTTGTCAACAAGCTGACTTGCCAGATTGCCGAGTTATGTCCCGACGTGCAGCCCACCCTCGGCCAGTGCGCGTTAGTGAGCTGCATGGATACGTTCTCCACTGTCCACTTGCTCGCAAATCGACTTGGTCGCATGTCGACAATCTGGCATACAATTAAGCTAGCAAGTTAACAAGCAGGCAAGTGAGAAAGTTGCGTTGTGCGCTTGTTGATTAGTTAACAAGCGTGTAAGTTGGCAGAAGGAAGTTGATCGTCAACCCGAAGGAGTCCGATGACCAGGACGATTGCATTCGCCAATCAGAAGGGCGGTGTCGGCAAGACGACGACTACCGTCAACATCGCGCGCGCCGCGATCACAGACCACGGCCTCAAAGTGTTGGTGATAGACGCCGACCCGCAGGGCAATGCGACGAAGGTTCTCGCCCCCGATCATCAAGGCTCTCTGGAGCGGTCACTGGCCACCGTCCTCGACAAGGCCAAGAGCACCCCCATGTCCGAGGCGATTGTCGCCTCCGAATGGGATGGGCTGGATGTCGTTCCCGCCGGTAGCGACGATCTCGCGGACGCGGCCCAGAGTCTGGTCACCATGAAGGCCGGCCGCGAAAGCCGACTCAAGAAGGCGATCGCGGAAATTGAAGACCGCTACGACCTGGTCCTCATCGACTGCCCCCCGAGCCTCGATCAGCTGCCGATCAACGCGTTCACCGCAGCTGACGGGTTGGTAGTGGTCGCTGAACTGGGGCAATTCGCGCTCGACGGACTGGACCGGTTGCTCGACACGATCGAGATCATCCAGGAATACACCAACGCCGACTTGAAAATTGTCGCTGCGATCATCAACGACGCTCAGCAGACCAAGCGCATGGAGCACTGGCGTAGTGAGCTGGCGAGCATTCTCGAACAGCTCCCCGAACCTGTCCCGCTTCTCGACCCTCCGGTTCAGCGGGCGACCTTCATCGCCGAGGCTCAGGAGTCCGGGAAGGGGCTCGACGAGTGGGGGACCCCCAAAGCCTCCGTTCTTCATCAGACCTATGTGCAGTATTTGACGACGATCCTGACCTCGCTGAAGGCAGAGGAGAGCTGAAATGGCCACGAAACCGCAACCTCGCGCATCCAATTTGAGTGCTCGCCGTACCGGCCACCCCGCCATTCCGGTGGAACAGCGCGAAATTCTCGACACACCCCGGCCGGAAGAGGTCCAGCCTGCAACGTCGTCGAGTCCCGATCTGACTGATGATCCGGGAGCCCGCACTGCGCAGGTCTCCGCGCGGGTTACCCGTGCACGACGGGCGGCATTCAAAGCGAAACTCGCGCAGCTCGGAACCACGATGGACGCAGAGATCAACAAGTGCATCGACGAAGTTCTCAAGCGGGAAAGCTGACAAGCGAACTAGTCAGGATGTTAACAAGCTAATTTGCTGTCATTGCTCTCATCGTTGTGAAGACACAAGAGAAGCCCCACCGGAACCCACTCCGGCAGGGCTTCGTCGACCGGGAACCCGTGGAAGACATCTCACGGGGTATAGGAGTCAAGCCGCGATCGGTAGGGGAGGTGGGAATGCGTGCAGTTCGTCGAAGAGTTCGCGGGTGGTGAGGCAGTGGTGGAGTTGGCCGAGGAATCGGTTGAACAGATGTCGTTGAGCTTGATGGTTCCAGTCTCCGCCGGCGCGGCGGGCGTCGAAATGCCGTCGGGCTCCGGGGGATGCTTGCAGGGCGCTGAATGCCCAGATTGTTCCCGCTGCAGCCAGTCTCCGGTTCTTGACGTGCCGGTGCAGGACGAAGGTTTTCTTCCCGCTGGCGCGGGTGATCGGGGCGGCGCCAGCGTAGGCCTTGAGACCGCGAGCGGTGGCGAATCGGGTGCGGTCGTCACCGATCTCGGCGAGTACTCGGGCGCCGGCGAGTGGGCCGAGCCCGGGGAAGCTGGTGATGATCTTCGCATCCGGGTGCTCGGCGAAGAGTATGCTGACGTGTTCGGCGAGGGTCTCGGCAGCTGCGCAGGCGGCATCGAATTGCCGCAGCAACGTCATCAGGCTGATTCCCATCGCCGCTTCGATCTGCGGCGGCTGGCGAAGCTCCGGGGCGCGCATGATGCCCCGCAGTCGTTCGACGTCGCGGTCGATGAATCGGGAGCGTCCGGCCCTCTTGAGCGCCGCCCGAAGTTGGGGCCGGGTCAACGCGGCAGCTGCGGTCGGAGTCGGAGCGGCAGCGAGCACGCTGCGGGCATCGGGGCGGGTCAATCCGTCTTCGAGCGACTGAAACGCGACCAGAGCTGCTGGGTAGTACTCCTTGAGGAGCGAGCGGATCTCGTTGCCGAAGCGTTGCCGAGACCAGACGGCGTCCTGCTGGGCGCGGGCGAGAACCCGAATGGCCAGAGCGCTGTCGGTATCCGCCGGCAGTGGGCGGTGCGCGACGGCGTCGGTGCGCACGATATTCGCCAGCATGACCGCGTCGGCGGAATCGGATTTCGATCCGGAGACCGAATGCCGGGACCGGTACCGGGAGGCCGCGAGCGGATTGATCGGGTAGATCACCCGGCCACTCGCGCGCAGTCCGGCAACCCACAGGCCGTGATCGGTTTCGATCCCGACTGGGATCGGATCTTCGGCGGTGTCGCCGGCTTCGGCGAATGCCTCGAGCAACCGGGCGAACCCGGCAGCGTCGTTGTCGACTCGTCCCCGGCTCACGACGTCGCCCAGGTCGTTGAGGATCGCGAAGTCGTGATGGTTTTCGGCCCAATCGATTCCGCAGTACAGTCCCACCGCGCCTCCCAATGTCGATGTGCAGGTTGCGAACCCGTGTGGTGCACGCGGCGACCTAATTGCAGGACTCGACGGTCCGTCATCTCACCAGCCGTTCGTGACACCAGCGCACCGCAGGGCGCTCGATCTGCCGAAGAGCTCACGGCTCGGGAACACAGAAGAAGAGATCATCCCTGCGGCGGGCTCGTACCACGAGATTTCACCACGCCGAATGGTGCACTGCCCGGCGCTGCCTCTCTTCCAGAAGGCGTCGCATGCGCCGGGAAAACCCTGGAGTCCGCCTGGCAGTGCACCCGCAGAAACAGCAGACCAGCGTGAGCGTTGTTGCCCGTCGGTCCGTGCTTCTACACACCAATTAGGAAAGAACCCAGTCATGACCGACTTTAGCCTTCGGGCAGCTCGTATTCAGCTAGGCGCATTGCTCGCCGCACTGGCACTCGCGATCGTCATTGCGCTCGGTATCACCACCGGCGCATTCGTACTTTCCTTCGCTGTGCAACGCGACCTCGCACGGCAAGCACTGATCCCCGAACACCTGACTTGGATCTTCCCCGCGATCGTCGACAGCGCCATCCTCGGCGCCACCATCGCCATCGTCATCATCAGCAAGCTCAACATGAACAAGCGCGACCGAGGCTTCTACATCGCACTCGCCGTCAGCGTCGTCGCGATCAGCATCCTCGGCAACGCCTATCACGCGTTTCACGCCGCCGTTGCGGCGCAAGCAACAGTGGACAGCGGGGGAGTGCTCGGGTTCGTTCCGCTGGCACCGGCCGTTGCAGCAGCCATTGCGATCATCCCGCCCGTCTTGGTCCTCGCCTTCACTCACGGCGTCGGAATTCTGATCAAGGCAATCGGGGCGGCACACGCGCAATACTCCGAACTCGTTCGCGCGGCCGACCACACGGTCGCTACGAATGCGGGTCTCGATGCTCCCTCGATCGAGACCAACGTCGACGTTGCAGCAGTTGAAGACGTTGCGTCTGTTGTTGCCGCTACGCACGACGCTGAAAGCGCCGCGTCCAGGCCCACCTTCACGGACGGCATGATCTCGGCTAAGTCGCGGATCGGGTTTGCAGTCGTCGGCGCACTTGCAGTACTGACAGCTCTCATCGTCCGGGATCCGTTTGTGGTCATCATCCTGGCCGCAGGGTTGACCGCGGGATGGTGGCTCATCCGCCGCATTGCATCCGCCCGATCCGCCGATGCACCGGCCGAGACGACACCTGACATTGCTCCCGACGACGTTGCACCTGGCATTGATGCGCATCTCGATGTTGCACCGGTCGTTGCTCCTGTTGCGCCAACCGGCGCAACGCCGATCGAGGCGGAGTCGGACTCGGCGGAATTCGTCAGCGACCAGGTACCAGCTGAGTCTCAGACGGTTGCACAGCTCCTCGCATTCATCGACCGCTCCGATCTCGATCCGATGGTGAAGAAGACAGCGGCACTCAAGATCAACAAGCCGCATCTGACCTTCGCCGAACTGGCCGAAGCCACCAATGTTCGAGCTGCAAGTACCGCAATGCGCCGCTACAACCGGGCAGAAGATGCCGCAATTGCGGCCGGGTTCACCATCCCGCCGTTGCCGGCCCTCGACGACGTCGCTCGTGAGGCGTTGGAAAGTGAGCGCAACGACGACGGACGCAACGAAGGCGATCCGCAGGTCGAGCTCGAAGCCCAGTTGGTGCACAGCTGATGAACCGGAAAGGCGAGTCCTCACCAGAAAGTGCGGAGCAGATTGCGCTTTTCGACCTTGCTGCCACCGCAGAAGAAGCGGCTGAAACCGCAGGTGCAGACGTTGCGGACGCTGTTGTGGGTGCCGATGCAACGGAGGAGAAGAGTGCAGCCGCTGAGGCAACCGCGGCATCGGAGAATGAAGACGCCGCAACGACCCCGGAGCCTGTTGCAGCAACACCCGCAACGGAAGAATCCGAAGCAACGAACTCGGCAACACCGGCGGCTGCGGTGTTGCCGGCCGCGAGTGGAGATGCGGACGGGCACGCAATCATCGTCACCGCCGCCGGCTCCTACACACCGTCCGGTGAGAAGCTCACCGGGCCGGTGGACTCGGTGGAAAAGCTCGACAAACTGATTCGTTGGGCCACCCTCACACCCTTGGGTGCCCCCGCGCAGGTGTGGGTCGTCGGAATCGACGCATGCGAAATGTTCGGCTGGATCATCGACCCGGGCGACGAGGACGACGTCGACGACATGGAAGTTCTGCGCACCCGCGCTGCCGAAGAACTCACCGCGGTACTCCAGGCCACGCTGACACCGATGCTCACCGCGGGGTGGGAACTGCGAGGCGATCCCGGCCACGTCGTGCACCTCTCGCGCACGACCGGCACCTTCACCTCGATGGTCGACATCTTCATCGAGCCGTACGTGTGGACCTACTGGAACAAGGACTTCGGCTGGAACAACCGCGTCGGCGACATGGGGATCCTCGGATCTCCCACCGCCGGCACGTACCTCCCGGACGACGACCTGTCGGCAGCCCGCGAACTCGGACGACGGCTGT
Source organism: Rhodococcus sp. IC4_135 (assembly GCF_011602025.1). Taxonomy (NCBI): domain Bacteria; kingdom Bacillati; phylum Actinomycetota; class Actinomycetes; order Mycobacteriales; family Nocardiaceae; genus Rhodococcus; species Rhodococcus sp. IC4_135. The sequence goes on along the minus strand of NZ_JAAOLG010000045.1, from coordinate 19,074 downwards.
CGTGGTGCGCCCGCTACCTGGGTGTCCTGCCTGGTCCCACCCCCGCACGCACCGGTGCTGCGGTCCTGGACAAGATCAAGCGCGAACGCACCCGCAGCGGCAAGGGAATTGCGGTCACGACCGGTGGCCCCATCCCGCCGCTCAACGGGGAACCCCGCGGTGACCTCGAGCCCGAGGTCGGATGGACACGGGTTTGCGATTCCGAGGACCTCACCGGCGCGGCGCAGCTGGTCTCGATTGACCAGCGGGCTGCGTATCTCGCTTCGGCCGGCATGCTCGAATTCGGCTACGGGAAACCGCGCCATCTGACTGGTGAGAGTGCGGTCAGCGCAGCAGCATCGGGCGCGAAAGGTGCACCTTTCGGGCTGTGGCGCATCACGCTGCCTGCGGGGAACATGCTCTCGTTGCCTGCGAAACTGCCACTCCCGCACCCGCACATGCTCGCTGATCAGCCTGTGCAGACGTGGGTCACGTCCGTGAGCCTGGACGCGTTGCAAGCCTCTGTTGTGGACGGCGGCATCGGCGCTGAACTCGACGATCTCGACATCGTCGAAGCCTGGGTCTACCCCGAGCAGGGGCGCGCTCTCGACAAGTGGGCCAAGATCCTGCGCGAGGGCCGCAAGGTCGCAGTCGAGACCGGCGACGTTGCGATGAAACGGTTCCTCGGCGCCTGCTACAAGGGCTACATCGGGCGAATGGTGAACCCGGACATGTGGACTGCGAAACAGATGCAACATCACCATCAGCCGCTCTGGCGGGCGTCGATCATTGCGCATTGCCGCTGGCGTGGTCGCAGGGTCGCAATGCGCATTGCGCGTGAAACCGGTCGATGGCCGGTGCGCACGGTGACAGACTCCTGGGTTTACCTGCTCGCCGACGGTAAAGACGTCGCCGACGACAGTGACGCGCTCGGCAAAATGTCCGTGGAGAAACGTACTGTCCTCACCGAAGCATTGATCGAGGCGTTCACCAGCGCGGATGACACACACGAAATGAATCTCGCCATCAAGGGCGCATTCACACCAGGCGAGGAAGGGGAGTAGCGATGGCGTTGCATCTCCCTAAACCGCGGTCGAAGAAGCCCGTGCAACAGGCCGTCGGCCTGGATGGGCTCAAGGTGTCCGTCTCCAATGCCGCGACCAGCGGAGTCGAGAAGTCCAAAACCGTGAAATCCGGGGGACTGGCGGGGCTCACCAGCAAGGTGTCCGTGCGGCAAGTGCGTAAAGAGATCGGCAACGAGGGTCTGCGCCAGGCAGCGATCGACGCCGGCCGTAAACCGCCTTCGGATCGCACGTTGCGCCGGTGGGCGCAACAGGGCCGCGTCCCGCACGCGGATGTTGCCGAGCGTGCGCAACGCCGCGCGGCGATCGAGCGTCTCGGCGGGATCGGGGAGGTGGCCAAGAAGATCGGCCGCTCACCGTCGGCCGTGTCCCGGTACCGGTCAGGGGAGACGAACGATCTGCGCGCCGATGCGAAGAAGAAGCTCAAGAAGGTCAAAGCTGACGACGTCATGAAGCGTGCCGGCGTTCTGCGCCCGGACGGCACCCCGAAGAAAGCGACGATCCGAGTCAAAGGTGGAGTGTCGGTGCGCAACGGGTCGGAAGAGGGCTACGACTACCGCGTCCGCACACTGGACTTCGCGAACTCCGATGCCCCGTTCACCGCGGAAGAGTCACGCGAACTCGCAGCAGCCCTCGCCAATGACGACCACGCACGAGTCGTCGCACTACTGGAGCGTCACGCGACGTTGGACTACCCCGAGAACAAGGGATTCGACCAGTACAGCAACGATTTCGGATTCCACTTCGACTCCATCGAATCAGTCCACATCGACTGGACGTGACGACCCGAGTACCGGTGGGGAGTTATCATCGCTGTACCTCGATCGCACGGAAGGAACAGCACATGAGCGCATCTGCATACAGTGTGCTCCTGCAATCTGTCGTGCGATCGAACCGCGCCGAAGTGGAATCCGTGTGTCGCCGCTACGGGGCCTCGGATGTGAAGATGTTCGGCTCGGTGGCACGCGGCGACGCAGGACCCGACAGCGATATCGATCTGATGGTGACCATCGACGGACCGGACTACGAACAGCTGATGTCGATGCTCGGACTGGGCGAAGAGCTGACGAAGCTACTCGGGACACACGTCGACGTCGTGGCCCGTGGAATCGCAAAAGACGCTGTCACCGAGACCGCTTACGCCGATATGGTCGATGTGTGAGGCGGAGCGACCTCGATCGATGCCAGGACATCCTTGGTGCAATCACCAAAATCGAGCGGTACCGAGCGAAGTTGACCGGGACAGACGCCGAGATGGCTTTCGACGCGATCGTTCGGCAATTCGAAATCATCGGTGAGGCTGCGAACGGTATCGATACGGGATTGAAAGCGCTTGCTGCAGACATCGAATGGAGCAAAATCGTCGGTCTCCGAAACCTCGCTATTCACGAGTATTTTCGCTTGGACCCCTCAATCATTCATGGCGTGATCAAAAATTATCTGCCGGACCTTCGGACAGCTGTCGAATTCCTTGCAGAAACGACCAGATAGCGCTTCTGCTTGATAGCTCGACCCGCGTCCCGCTGAGTGAGTCACACAGTGGTTTTCGGCATCACACTCGGCTGGCACCAATATTCGATGGGCACTCGTGGCCACTCGGCACGCCCGATGGCCGGCGAATTCCTGCGAGACTGTTCACCGACACAGCCAAACCAGGGGAGACCATGACAGTGAATGAAGAAGCCAACCCGGATCGAGCAGTCAAATTCGGAACCGGGAAAGTGGAGATCGCGGTCACCACCCTCACCGAATTGCTTGAGGTCACAGATCAGTTCGCTGACGCGCTCGGAGACTTGGATCCCGATTCAGAACTCGACGTGGTGCTCAAACGGCTGAGAGCGGTCACGACCAGCGCAGTTCTCCCGCACGTCATCGACACGCTCGAACGCAACGGCGGACCAGGGCGAACACTCCCGTACCTGCTCGAATACAGCATTGGACGGAGACTGGAAGAACCAGCGGACCGCCCCGGCACGAATTCCCACGAGCTCAACGACCGTCTCTATCTCCGGTGGCTCGCACACCGAACCATCGACGTCGACGAGGCAACAGAGGCGGAGTTCTTGCGCCGGTGGACCGCACGGCAGGAAGAATTGAACTCCGCTTCGCACTGACCTGCGAAGTTCACGACCTCCACCGCCGACCGCGACACGCCCGACCGCGTGCGAAACGTCCTTGTCGCTCAACGGATGTTCCTCGAGACTGACAACCAAAAGTCCTGGTTGAAGCAGTGTGAGAGGTCCGATGACAACGAAACGGTCGATAACAGGTCGGGCATTCGCGGCGGCGGTGGCCGCAGCCATGCTGAGCGGTACTGCATTTGCAGTAGTCCCCGCCATCGCGCACGCAGACCCCGCCAGCTGCCCTTCAACATTCAGTCTGTTCATCCCCGGCACCTGGGAAATTGACGAAAACGCTGATCCCAACCAGCCGACCGGCATGCTCGCCCCCATTGCCGAGGCTGTCGAGAAGCAAAACGGTTCCACCGTGCAGGCATACACGCTGCCGTACATGGCACGTGCTTTCGACAACGGAAAAACGTACGCGGACAGCAAATCTGACGGTCTCACCAAAGCGACGGCAGTGCTGTCGGAGATCGCCGCCAAATGCTCGAACACGAAATTCACCATCACCGGCTACTCCCAAGGCGCTGATGTCGCAGGCGATCTCGCATCCGCGATCGGCAACGGCTCCGGACCGGTCACTCCTGAACGTGTACTCGGTGTGGCATTGCTCGCCGATCCTGGATCGGGGACGAAGGGCGAAGCCGTCGTCGGACCCCGCACCGCCGGGAACGGTATCGCCGACCCGCGGCCCCAAGGAATGGGGAAGCTTTCCGGCCGAGTGGCCTCGATCTGCGATCCCAAAGACATGTACTGCTCGATCAACAAAGGCGACAACACCCTTTTCGGTGCTCTCGGATCGATCCTGAGCAAATCCCCCAGTGCCGGCGGTGCGGACACGACTGGTGTCGGGGGCAATTCCCGCGTCGCAACCGCACTGACATCAGATTTCTCGGCCGCAGATCTTCCTGCTTTGGGTACTGAGGTCTCGAACCTGACCGGCCAGCTCTCGAACGGAAACGTTGATCTGACCAAGGTCGCGGACACCGCAACGAAACTGAGCAAAACCATCAGCCCCATGGCTGATCTCCTGGCCTCCGGCGCAGCGAATCCCGCCGCGACCAGTCAGCTCGCCGCCCAGCCCGCGGGCTCGCCGAAGAACGCCGCAAGCGAGGTCCTCGCCAAGGCCGGGCAGTCAGACCTTTCCGGGGCGTTGCAGACGGTGAACACCATCGCCGACACCGCCACCACCCTCGCCAACAAGGGGACCGCGTCGGCGCCGAGCACGTCCTCGGATGTCGCCTCGCTCGCTCTCGCTGCCGACTCGTTGACCGGACAAATTGCACCCCTGGCATCGACTCCCGGCGATGTCCTCGGCAACGCCAGCAGCGTCCTCTCCGTCCTGAAGCCGTCGGTCGTGGTCAACCAGGTGCTGACCGTCGCCACCGGAGTGACGTCACTCGATTTCCCCGCGATCCTGAACAACCTGAACCTGTTGCCCCAGAAAATCGCAGCCCTGGATGTCCAAGGCGCCCACAAAATCGCCGGAGATCTGAACAACCAGTTCAATCCGCTGGTGAAAATGGCGGCAGGTGTGGATCTTCGATGGGTCTCGCAGGTGCTCTCGATCATCCCGGACCCCTCCGGATACGCCCAGATCGCCGCCATGGTGACCTCGATCCTCGCTAACGTCGACGTCATCCGCCTCGCGAACCTCGTCGGGCAGATCCAGGAAGTCGGCTGGAGCGTCCTCGAAGGCAACCTCGCCGCCGTTGCCGGACTGCTCCCCATCGGCCTCGACCTCGCGTCGGTGGCCACGAACATGCTTTCGGGGAAGGTCACCAAAACCGATCCCTCGCTGCTCGGCAAGCAGTCAACCACCGCAGCAACCAGCATCACCAGCCAGGCGCAGACCCTCGACCTCCCGGGCCTGACGAACTCGTTGACCGCCATGGCCACCTCACCCGGCGCCGATGATCTCGCCAAGCTGGTAGGCGAAGGATTCGACGTCGCCCAGTTCTTCACCTCCGGCGCGCATCAGAGCTACGGATCGCTCGTCGTCGACAATGCCGGCCGCAACGCCATCACCTGGATATCGGACTGGCTCAACCTTCAAATCACCCGCGCCGCATAACCATCCACAGATCGTCAACCTGGACAGGAGTCACCACCGTGGCCAGAAAATCCCACAACCCCGCCGCCCGCTGGCGCACCTGCACCCACTGCCACACCCGCCTGTACTTCAGCCGTAAAGACGCCAAAGCCGCACGAACACCTGAACTCAAGCGCAACGGACTGAACGAGTACCCCTGCCCTTACACCGAAGGTGGCTACCACCTACAGCGATCGCCCCGAACTGTATCGACACCGGAAGAACCGCTGCGCGGTACTCACACAGCACAGTCAAGGAGCCCGCAGATGAGCAATTCGAACGTCGTCGCACTCTTCAGTGATTCCACCGCCAACCCCAAGCGCGACACACCGGGATACGCCGAGCGGGTGCAGGCCGAGATCGAAAAAATGATGGCCGACAGCGCCAGCGCAGCATTCGAGGAATACGAACTGCGTTGCCTACCCGCAGGTTCCCGCTTCAAAATCAGCGCATCTGACATCGACGGCCACGCTGTCGATCCGGCACTCGTTGGACGAACCGGGATCGTCCTGTCATCGCCGCCGCTGCCCGTCACCGGCCGAGACGGTGACCTCCGCGAAGTCCTCCACTCGGTCCAGTACGACGGGGCCACAACAACCTCCACCCTCTCCGACCTGTGGATGACCGTCGCAGCATCCACCCTCCGCTGACCCGACACCACCACGACCCAAGGGGGCAACATGACCGACTCGGCTACACCTTCACCCAACGACTCTCTGACGCAGTACGAACGCATCGCGCGAGCAGGCCGAACATTCCGCTTCAACCTCGACTCAGGGACTCATCCTGACTGCGCCCCGATACCAGAGGACTCTCCGATCATCGGTCCGCCTGGATTTGGAAAATCCTCCTACGGACACCCGAAAATGCTTGCGCCGATCAGGCAAACCGCATGAGCACCGCGATGTCGCCGTCGTTCCGGGACAACTTCACGGCCCGACTCTCGTTGGCCGGACGCTCCTCCGCAGCGGAGTTGATGTGGAACCCCCCGACCGCCGATCCTGCCGGTTCGAACGAGAAGCGGAGCCGATGATGAACATGCCCCAAGCACCTGACAATCAACCTGATCCGCGTAGCTGGCGGTCGGAATCCACTTTCGACTCCGCGACCAGGAGGAGAGCGAAAACGCAAAGCGTGGAGGACTTTTCCGTTGGTGGCGTGAATACGGCACGCCGCGGCGAGAAGGTTTTGATGCTGCCCACACCCGGAACGTGGGACACGCCCCCGCCAGCCACCACAACCCCAGCGCCGATGAAAGTGCTGTTCCTCGACGAATACACGTACCCCGGTCATCCCGGATACATGGGAGCGGCAGCCCTTTCCCCGAGCGGAGAAGAAAGTGACGCGATGAAGGCACCCACCCCACATTCACGCGGCGATCTCGAACTGCGCCGCACCGCACACGAGAAGAGGGCACGATGAGCAGGGCACCCGCACCGACGACATGGTTCCAGCTTGCAGTTTTCTTGGCGGCCATCGTCGCACTCCCGCTCAGTGCTCTCTACCAGTGGCCGGCAGTCTCCGGGATCCTCATTCTCGCGGCAGTGTTGGCGGCACTGATCTGGTCACCGCCACCCGGATTGCGAAGCGCACTATCTTTCCGGACTGCCAAGGACCCGAGATGAAAAGGAGGTGTGCCGCTTCCTTCGCGCTGGCGGGATTCGTTGTCGCCGCGGTGTCCGGATGCGCAGGGGTCGCTTCGGGGGTGCAGTGGGCCCCTGCAGCTGCAACGACAACGGCACCTGCTGTCGCGGTTCAGGAGGCGACGAACCCGGGCCTCGACCAACTGATCGGGACCCTGACCGTCGTCGACACGCTCCCGAACGTGCCCGGTTACGAAAGAGGTTGTGGCACAGGCGAGAATTGCGTTTTCGGAACAGCGTGGACCGATAAATACGAGGGCCCGCTAGCCCGAAATGGTTGTGACACGCGTAATGACGTCCTAAAAATTCAACTTGTCGATGTTCAATTCAAGCCCGGAACCCGCGACTGCAAAGTCGTTGCCGGCACCCTCCACGACCCGTACACCGGGACTGATATCGCGTTCTCCACCTCGAATCCCTCCGCCATTCAAATCGACCACACATTCGCGCTCTCGCGGGCCTGGGACGCCGGAGCATCGGCATGGACACCGCAGAAACGCATCAACTTCGCCAACGACACGGACCTCAACCTCCTTGCCTCGCAAGGCAAAGCGAACCAGTCGAAGTCCGATCAAGGTCTCGACACCTGGCTCCCGTCCAATGCGGCGTTTCAGTGCGAATACGCCGAAAAATATTTGACTGTCGCCGCCACGTACCAGCTCGCCGTCACCGCCGGGGACGTCGCTGCCGCCCGCACCGCCTGCACCGAAAAATAGCGAAGGAGACATCCACGATGACCGACACCATTCACCAGAGAACGCCGTCCAGCCTCGGACCCAACCTCGCTGCCGCTGAATTCCGTGTCCGATACCTGCGCGGCGATGTCACGACCGAGAGTTTGCGCCGCAGATACGAGAGCGTCCTCGATGTACCTCACTCGAAAAAGCAAGGTCGACGGCTCGAACGGATCTCCAGAGTCATCGCCGGAACATCTCTTCGCAGGACACAGCGACAACTCGGTGCGGCAGTGACCGTAGCTGCCCTGGTGATCGGGTTCGTCTTCATCGCCGCTGCAGTGCCCGACCGCGACGATGTGGTGCTGCGCATATTGAGCACGGTGGCGAGCGGAATGTTGATGTGGATGTTGGTCCGCGAGCATTTCGCACCTTCCCTGGCCATTCATCGCGCCCACATGGCCGATCGGTACCTGAGCGCACTCGAAGTCGGACGCACCGTCATCGCCCACTCGCGTACCGAAGGCCACGCAGCGCCGCGCGCGGCAACGAACCACGGGCTCAGCAAGCGAGCCGATCAGCTCGCCGCGGAGTAGTTGACGAAAATGAAAGAGACTCAGGTACTGAAGAATTCACGCGAACTCCCGGCGGCACGAATCGGTGCCACCGCCAGCGATACCACGGTGCGAGAGAGGCTCAGATCGACACTGATCGTGCCTGCGGCAGTTGCGGTCATGGCGTGGTGGATCATCCGCGATATCTCGGCCGCGGTGCGCGAGAGACCTGTATCAGCGCTGATCCAGCTTGCCGGCGGCGTCGTCATCGCGGCGGGGTTGATCATCGGCGTCGTGACCGGGAACATCCCCATGTGGTCGACGCTGCCACCTACCTGACCTCTGTCGATGAGCTGATGATGGCGTCAACGAGGAAGAACCGAGGCGGGGACAAAGACACACGCGCCATTCTGCGCGCTCTCGAGCACGCCGGATTCCTCATCCGCTACAGCCGCTCCGGACACCCCCGCATCTACAAAGCCGGGCACCTGATCACCACCTTCCCCGGAACCGCCAGCGACTACAGATCCCGTCGAAACAGCCTCGCGCACCTCAAACGTGCCGGATTCGTATGGCCACCACATCGCCGCCCCCGCACTCACACCCCATCCAGGTAGGAGAAAACTATGCACAGCTCCGCAACAGCGCAGATCCTCGACCGCACCATCGACCACGCCCGATTCGGCGTCCGCTTCCACAACGGGGAAGTCGGCCACGACACCCTGCAGCAGCGTCATCAAAGACTGCTTACGGCACAAGGTTTCGAGCATGCCAGTGCCGAGCTGAAGAAGTTGCGACGCAACATCACCAAATCCTCGATCAGGTACCAGCAGTATCGCGTCGCGGCCATCATGGCGCCGTTCCTCGCTTTCTTCGGGTTGACCATCGTCAAAGTGGCGGCGGAGCAATCGATGCCTCAGATCTACCTGATGCTCGTAGTGGTCGCAGGCTTCGCATACGTGGTGTGGCGAGACTATCCGCGGGGCCTTGCGATGGAACACGCACAAAAGGCCGACCGGATCCTCGTCGGCTTCGAAACGTCGACATCTGGCGACTCGGACGAGAGCACAGACAACGCGATCGAATGGTCGAGCCGAATTCCCGTGACGTCGTCTCGCGCGAACACGGAAAAGAACCGCCTCCTGACGTCGCTGCTGTTCGGTGAGGCCGTCCGCGCCGGAAACATCACCACCAACACCCTCCACGACCGCTACCTCGCTCAGCGTTCCCGCACCGACGCGGGCACCCACACGCGGGAACTGCGCGCCATCAAACGAAACCTCGCGCTGACCGACGTCCCTCGTCTGCGCCTTCTGATCCTCGCGACCTTCGCTCTTCTCGTTGCCGCCCTCGCCACGCTTCAGATCGTGACCATAAATCAATCCCTGGTCTCCGACCTCGTGGCTGCTGCTCTGGCGGCAGCGGTGCTGTACGCAGTACTGCGGTTAAGTGCGGGGAAGTCGCCGGCCACCGCGATGGCGACAGGTCTGGCACTGAGTAACGGACAACGCGCTGACACGTTCCTCGCCGAACTCGAACAGAACCAGAACACAGACAACCGATAAAGCGAGACAACACATATGGCCACCACGATCAAAAACTTCGTCCGGGCAATCCGGTGGTACGACGGCGTCGTCGCCGCTGTGCTTTTCGTAGCGTGGATATCCATAGGGCCGAGGGCCGAGGTGCCGCAGGGATATCCGCTGCACTACACGTTCATTCACGCTTACGGGATGCAGATCATGCTGGTCTTGGCGGGTGTGGTGTACGTGAATGTGCGATTGAGCCCGACCCGGTCAGAACGTGCGAGCAGTCGCCCGGCTGCCGGCGATCCCACCCCCGGCGACCCAGCGTCAGGAAAAACCCGCGAGCCGGAAACCGGGGAAAAGAGCTGACCATGGGAAACACCACAGCCATCGAATGGACTCGCAGCGAGGACGGTACCGCCGGCTCCACCTGGAACCCGGTGAGCGGCTGCACGAAGCTCTCACCCGGCTGCGACCACTGCTACGCCGAAAACATCGCACATCGGTTCTCCGGAACCAAGGCGTACCCGAACGGTTTCGACGTCACCCTGTGGCCCGCGCGCCTGGACCAGCCCATCCGCTGGACGCGGCCCCGAAAGATCTTCGTCAACAGCACCTCCGACTTGTTCCACAAGGACATCCCCGACGAATACATCGCCAAGGTGTGGGCGGTGATGGCAGCCACGCCGCGGCATACCTTCCAGATACTGACCAAAAGGCCCGCCCGGATGCGTTCACTGCTGCGGTCCAGCAGATTTCGTCGACAGGTCGGCGACGCCGCCCGCGCTCTGGACCTGACGAACGATCTCGTGAGCATCGTCGACGTCGCCGTTCAAGACCTGTGGCCTCTGGAAAATGTGTGGCTGGGCGTCTCGACCGAGGACCAAAAATGGGCCGACATCCGTATCCCTGAACTACTCGCAACCCCCGCGGCAGTCCGATTCATCTCCGCCGAACCACTTCTCGGTCCGATCGAGCTGTGGCCGTTCCTCGTACCCAACGCGAACCTCTGCCGGCCCCACGGCGCAACCTCGGTAGCGGAAAACGCCGAAGTTGCAGGCATTCTGCGCAGCGCAGTCCACGAGCACCTCGACGACTGCCGCACCTTTCTCGATTGGATCATCGTCGGAGGGGAATCCGGACCGCAGGCCAGACCCATGAACCCGGCATGGGCGCGTTCACTACGCGACCAGGCCGCCAACACCGGTGTCGCGTTCCTGTTCAAGCAATGGGGCGAATGGGCACCGCTCACCGGAGTTCGATACTCCGACTTCCACGAATTCAGCCTCGAACCTGCTGAGTCCGTCCGAAAAGTCGGCAAAAAGAGCGCCGGCCGCGAACTCGACGGCCGAATCTGGGACGAATTCCCCAACCGAGAGCTTCCCTGACATGTCGATGTCGATCACACTGACCTGCGACAGCTGCGGCACCGGCCGTGAAATCTCGGCCACCTACGCATCGACGTGCGCCGACATCGCGGCCAGCATCGAACCGGGATGGATACACCAAGGCAACGAGGACCACTGCCCACTGTGCACAACTCCGAGGCCCACAGGCGTGCCCGACGATCAGACTTCGGACCTACGTACACTCGCCGAAACGAAACTGCGTGCCCTTGCAGGCCCGAACGCTGTTCTGCGTGAGGACCAATGGACCGCGATCGAAGCGCTCGTCGTACATCGGCGACGTGCCCTGGTCGTGCAGAAAACCGGGTGGGGAAAATCCGCGGTCTATTTCGTGGCCGCTCAATTGCTCCGCTCACGCGGCATGGGGCCCACCATCATCGTCTCCCCGCTGCTCGCGCTGATGCGCAATCAAGTTGCCGCAGCCACACGAGGGGGAGTGCGCGCACCGACGATCAACTCCGACAACTTCGACGAGTGGGACAACATCCACGCCGCCCTCACCGCCGGCACCCTGGACGTACTCCTGATAAGCCCAGAGCGACTGATCAATCCGCATTTTCGTGAACACATTCTTCCGCTCCTCGCCGCACACGCCGGGCTCGTCGTCGTCGACGAGGCGCACTGCATCTCAGACTGGGGTCACGACTTCCGGCCATCCTTCCGCGCTATCGGCGCGCTCCTGACCCAACTCCCCGGCGGCATCCCGGTTCTCGCGACCACAGCCACCGCGAACGATCGAGTCATTGCCGACGTAGCTGCTCAGCTCGGTGTGGGAACAAACGGAGGAGACGACACCGCTCTCGTCCTCCGCGGAGGACTGGACCGCCCGTCCCTGCACCTGTCGGTGGTACACCTCGACGAGGACATCGACCGGGCAACCTACATCGCCGACCGGCTCAACACACTGCCCGGATCAGGAATTATCTACTCCCTCACCGTCCGTGGGGCACAAGACCTCGCCGAAGCACTCACCGCGCTGGGACACAAAGCCAGTGCCTACACCGGCCAAACAGACCCCACCGAACGCATAACTATGGAAGCGGATCTTCTCGCCAACAACGTCAAAGCGCTCGTTGCGACATCGGCACTCGGAATGGGCTTCGACAAACCCGACCTCGGATTCGTCATCCATGTCGGTGCCCCGGCTTCCCCGATCTCTTACTACCAACAGATCGGCCGCGCCGGCCGCGCCACCGAGCGCGCCGACGTGATACTGATCCCCGGCGCCGAGGACCGCACGATCTGGGACTACTTCGGCTCCCTCGCCTTCCCCCGAGAACACGTCGTCTCACAGATCCTCGACGCCCTGGACGAAAAGACGCCTCGAAGGATCAAGGCTGTCGCCGAGGAAATCGAGCTCCACAGGAACCGCGTCGACATGGTCCTTCGCGTACTCGAAGTCGACGGCGTCGTGGCGCGAAACTCCCGAGGCTGGACCCGCACACGAACACCGTGGACATACGACACCCACCGATTCGAAGGACTCGAGGACGCCAGAAGCGCCGAGCAGCAAGCGATGATCGACTACCAGAACACCGACGGATGCCGCATGGACTTCCTTCGCCGCCAGCTCGACGATCCCGAACTCGACGGCAGCGCTTGCGGACGATGCGATACCTGCACCGGGCGTCAGACGAATCCGAAACTGCGTAACTCGCACCGCGTTTCCGTCGACCCGGTCGCCTGACGTGCCAAAATCGGGAACAGTGACAGATTTATGTCATTTGTTTTACGTAGAATGTCAAAAGTCTGTCTTTCTTCGTGTACGGTATCGATATGAATGATCCGGAAGATGCACGTGAGCGAATGCTTCGCCAAATCGAGCTCAGTTCGTCGCTCCGAGAAGCCAGTGCTGCACAGGCTCGCTATCACGGATTGCAGGTCGGGGCGCTCATCGACCGCGCCCGCGACGAGTACGGCATCACCATCTCAGAAGTCGGCCGCCACCTGGGCATGCCCCGGGCAACCTTGAATGCGCTCGTCAAAGACGCCAAAAGTGCAGGAATCGTAGTGTCGGACACGGGCTACGAGATCCGACGGCTCACCGGTGGACCGTTCATCAACTACGTTCGAATCCACGGGCCGATAACCGAAATCATCGCCGGTTTCGAGGCGTCCGACGTCGTGTACCTCTCCGAAGAGCCTTTCGCGCGGTTCGTCGTCGACGGACACCTACGCGCTCCGAACGTCATTGTTCGCTGCGCAGGACTCGGAGACTGGGTCGCGCTCGACAACGCGTCCGTGGGCTACGAAGGCACCGGCCCTACCAATACTGCGGGGGCACTCAAAGGGGTTGGGGTGCCGGACGACATCGCCGAAACGATCGCATACGACAATCGCGTCTCCCATGTCGTACTCGACGCTGCGGGAAAAGCCGTCAAGTGGAAGATCGACGGGCGAGTGTGGCCGGCAGTACATCTTCCCCTGCCCAAAGCGATCGACAACGGGCGTTTTTGCTTCCGCTTCGGTCGATCGATCAAGGGCTCAGTGCCGGTCAACGGACCCCGGCCCGGATCGATCGACGAACTCGACGACCCCACATGCGGCGGAGTTTTCCCAGCACACCCCGTCGACGGATTCACCACCGCCGAACGACTGATCCGATATCTCGACAACCCGCCACCCTGGCTGAAGGGTCCGCGCAAAGCCACCCTCTTCACCACACCAGGAGCAGCCCGCGAATCCGGATTCGCAGATGACTACATACCGCAGCGGCGAGGTACACCAGAGCAACTGAAAGTGGTGCGCGGGTTCGGATCTCGCACGGTCTACCAGCTCGTCATCGAGCAAGGCCCTATCCAAATTTGGAAATCCGACTACATTCCGGACGACCAAACTCAGTGGGTGCCAAAAGAATTTCATGGCATTCTCAAGCTCGCCGGACTTTTCCCTGGCGACATCGTCGAACGCGACGAAGCGTCCGCGTTACGTCAACTCATCAGCAGACGCCGGAATCGCCCTCCCGAAATTCCGCTCAACGGGGGAATCACGTGGCGCCCGTCCATGCAATATGCGTGAACACGCGCGATAGAAGATCCCGCCCGCCGGAAGGGCAATAACCTGTCGGGGGTGTGATCTAACCTCAGTGTGCGACGAGAAAGCAGGTCGCCACACCTGACTCCCGACCGCATTCCCCACCCGCGGTCCCGGCCCGATGTTCACTCATCCGGTCGGCCGGTGCGGCGACCTGCTTTTCGTATAAGCAAGGGTCGCGCAGTTCGGCGGGACACCCCGGAGGCGTTGCGGCGCTACGCTCAGCCGAACATTGCCCTGTCCACCGCCGAGCACCACCCACTACAAACACCCCGGCCTCGAAAGGTTCACGAGCACATGACCGACACCGCTTCCACACCACCATCGCGGGGCTCTGTCCACCTACGCGCATCATGGTGGTGGAGTCGCCACGACGACCTCGCCAACCTGGAACTCGCCGACATCTTCGCCCGCCACGGCTATCCCTGCGCCGACATGGCCGACCCGGAAGTTCTCGACGCATCCCTACGCGCAGCAGTGCAGAACGATGACGCATTGGCAGAGCTTGCCGAGTGGATCGAGACGACCTCAACACGCCGCGGGGGCAGCGGAATTCAGAACCTGCGACACAGCATCGGCGGATTCACCGACTACCTCACCCGCAAACTCGACGAAAAACCCATGACTGCAAAGACATTGCGGGAATGCGCCCAACAGATCGGATTCACCAACGACACGATCCGCGAAGGTAGCCATCTCCCCGAATTGGCTCACCCCGACGAAGAAATGACCGAACTGCTCCGCCGCTACAACGATGCCTGCTGCGCAATACTGGTCGCTGCAGCCACCGAGGAGTAAGAGGTTCGCGTCGAGCAGTGCCCTTGTCGGCGGCAACAGATATGCTGAACCCCGTCCGGTGCAATGCATCGGCCCGCTGAGTGTGACGACGGTTTGGTCGCCGGACGACTCACACCCTCAGCGCACCCGTCCAGAGGCGGGCAACGGCGTGGCAGGCACCAACTGGGATGTTGAAGCCTGCCACGCCGCACGCGTACACAACCCCAGGCGATTCGCAGGGGGACGACCGACAGCGAAGGGGGACCGGGTGGCGTATTCGATCAGCCCAGACACCGAACGCCCCTCGCACCTCGACCCGGAAGCCGGCGGAGACAACAGCCCTGTATCCAAACGGAGCGGCTACCGCCCCGTCGACGAGTTCGACGACCGTGCTCTCGACCGCAGCTCCGCTCGCGATCTCGATCGGATGGTCGAAGCAGGAGAGTTCACCCGCGCCCGCAAGGACCTCGAACGCGCCTTCCCCCGGCCCGTGGTCACGCAGGTGAATGAACGCAAACGCCGAACCTTGCCGATTCCGGACGCGATTCGGCTTCCGCTGTCCTCGCGGCAACGCAAAGCCCGATCGGTCGCCAAAAACGCAACCCAGACAGCGCTGCCCAGAATCGGATACAAAGCCGTGGAGGCCCTGATTTCCGATCCCACAACATGGAAGACGACCGGTGCAGCCCTCACCGCTGCGCGCGGCGATGCTCAAGGGCTAGACGAGCACACCCGATCGCAGGTTCAGCGCATCGACCGCGCCATCCAGACCGCCGAACGAGGCAACGACCGCGGGCATGTCGTGTACTGCGCGGTCTCGGTGCCGCATTCGCTGCCCGAACAATCCGCGAACCTGCCGAGGGCGCTGCAGCCCGGTTCGCGCATCGAGTTCGACCGCTTCACCATGTCCACCCACACCATCCACGAACTCGACCCGGTCGTGGGTGATCGGGAAGTGATCTTCGAAATGGAAACCGCACGCGGGATGTACCTCGGCGGTTCCGACTCGGTCGACGACACTTCCCATCTGCTGCCGCGAGGGATGCGCTGGCAGGTCGTCAGCTCGCACGAAGGCCGCTACCAGCGCCCCGACGGGTCGTTCGGCCGGCGGAACATCATCCAACTACGAGACATCACCGAGGAGAACTAAATGCCGTTCATCGACGGAAAAGGCCGACCAGAACTGTTGGTCCACCCGGACATCAAGCTCGGTCTCGCGAACTACCGACCGGTCGACGAGCCGGAAGATCCGCCCGTTCAACTGACCGAGAAGGATCAGAAGAGGATCGCGGCGCGGCAAGCGGCGAAAAAGGCGGCTGTAGAACGCAAACGGAGAGCGGGAACTACGTCCGAACAGCAGAAAACCGGAGGCACCCCCGACAAGGGGTGAAACCTCCGGCTCATCCTGTGGATCCGCAGTGCCACGATCCTACAAGCGAAAGACGCGGAATACAGCCTGGGCGGGTGCCAGGAGCCTGCGTTCGTCGCCGCCACCTACACCGACCTCCGAGGTTTCGAGTCTTTCTCCAATAAGCTGCGGACATGACGTCCGTCAACGAAGACACAGTCTCGGTGACCGCGGGACACGCGGCGAGCGGGAACGTTTTCCGCACGCGCCTGAACGAACTGTTCGCCGCCGCGGACCCGAACCTCACCAACTCGGCAGTCGCGCGCGGCCTTGTCGAACATGGTTGCCGGATCTCCAAGCCGTACCTTTCTCAACTGCGCTGTGGGCACCGCACCAGCCCGTCCGACGAGGTCATCGACGCCCTCGCGGCATTCTTCGATGTATCGCGTGGCTACTTCTTCACCGTTTCGGTTCCCGTCGCAGCCAGCGGTGACGTTCACGTCGACGACGCCGATATTGCCGAGCGACTCGACGACCCGGCACACAGAGCCCTACTGCTTGCAGCCAACGGACTCTCCGCGCCATCGCTGGAACTACTGGCGGATCTGGCCACCAAACTTCGCATCTCCGAACGTCGTCCAGCGGTTCCTGCGGATTCACCTTCCTATGTCCGCCTTGTCGAGGCAGCCTTGCGCCGGGGCAGTAACGCTTCATAGTCGCCTCGGAATTCGTTTGTTCGCGCGTTGAGGTAGCCATCGCTGTCGAGCAGTTTTGTTGAGCGTTCAACGGCACTCACGATTTGGTGTGAGCTTAATCTCGAACCGATCGGTCTGGTTGCTGAAAGTTAGCGCCGTGCCGTTTACTGTCCTTACCTGAAACCGGACATAACACGTACATTGCGTTCGCGATCGTGTCCGGCTCGACGCACCAACGAAGGGCGCCAGTTATGTCTCGCACGTTCAAAGCTATTGCAGCAGCGGCGATCATCCCCGCAGGAATCGCCGCCGCCACACTCTCCGGAGCAGGCGCAGCTTCTGCCGCGATTCCGTACTCCGGAAGTGACTACGCCGGTATCGTCCTCGATAACGGTGAGACCGCTTTCGCTGGTCAGTGGAATATCGGAAACGCGCTCGAATCGATCCCTTCGCAGTACTGGTACGTCGAGCTCGGCGATGGCAGTGTTCACGGCAACGACGGCGGAGACATCTACGCCACCGTCGACGAGTTGATCGACGAAACTGTCGCTCAGGGCGGGTATGTCGCTTTCGAGTTGTCGGTACCCAAGCCCGGGGAGCAGCGGTTCATCACCCTCTACCAGGAGTGGTGAATCACCTACGCTGACTGATCTTCGGCACCGGAGCCCCATGCTCTGGTGCCGAAGGCGTCTCCGCAGGCCAGGGCATCCGCAGGCAGGTCAGGACAGTTGACGCGCACAGAGAATTGCCGCACTCAGATGACATCACCGACCGACAACGCAGTCGTGCGTAGGTTCGCGCACGCTGCTTTCGCGCTCGCGCAGATACTGATCGGCGTCGTGCTGGGGGCAATCGCCTGGAATTTCAGCGGGCGAATAGCCCCGTCGTCCTGGCACTGGTTTCCTCAACTCTTCCTGGTGCCGATACTGCTGTTCACCGCACTCGCGACGGCGGTAGGGGCCTTGATTCCTGCCCTTCGATACTTTGCCTTCGCATTCGTGAGCGGCGCATTGTTCGCGTTCTCCGCGTTCGCATGGATCATGTTGTGACAAAACCGCAGAACGAACACGCGAAAAGAGGAACGCCATGATTGTCCCCACGCTCGGAGGACTACTGCTCGGGGGCTACTTCCTCGTGTACCTCATCCGCAAAGGCTCCTACAACAATCACCGGCCACCAGTTCCCGACAGATGGCCGGAGCTACCGCCCCTGCCCGCGGACACAGACCCGCACGGCGCACCGGAAGACCGAGGCAATGCTCGATGACACACGCCGTCGACGACTGAGCTGACAAACCGCCAGAGCTTGCAGAGGTTCGACAGGGATCAGGTCATCTGCCTGATGCGGGGCAGTGTGTGGGCGAGTTGTTCGAACAGGGCGGGCCATCCGCGCCGCAGCCAGGTCAGCCGGCCTCGTTGGAGGTGGTTGCCGTCGATGATGTGTGAGATCCGTTGGTGCCGTTCGGGAACCCCCAAGGCCACGAGCTTGTCGTAGACGGGATTGACGGGAAGATCATGTCGCCGGATGTAGGACCAGACCTCCGCGGTGCTCCAATTCCAGATCGGCCCGTACGCGGTCGTTCCGTCGATACGTTCGACGATCCCGTCACGCCGGCCACCTCGTGTGTACATCGCACGTCTGCCGGCGGATTCGTCCGCCCGCACACCCCACAGCTCACCGGGCCCGAGCAGTGCGTGCGCTCGCCGCGACGGTCCACTGATCAACACCTCGTGCAGATCCGGCAACGCGCCGACGCGACTGCTGGCGCGGTGGTCCCACAGCCCGGAGGCGGAGAGGACGTCGAGGAGCGGCGGATCGGCTGGGATCCGGTGCACATCCAGCGACCAATCCCGCGCGAGATCGCGGATGTAGTCGTAGGTTTCGGGGTATTCGAGACCGCTGTCGAAGAACACCACCGGTACGTCGGGTTCGACCCGGCGGACCAGGTCGAGGACGACGAGGGAATCCTTGCCGCCGGAGAACGCGAGATATCCGTCGTGGCGGCGCAGGTGCTCGCCGATCCGATCACCGATCACGGTCAGAGCGACTGCGTCGGTGCGACCGGTGGGAGGCCGCAGTGCCTGCAGCGCTGCCAGGTCGAGGCCGGGATCATCGCCGCGAAAGGTCACCGGACCACAATAG
>NZ_JAAOLG010000044.1:0-29248 GCF_011602025.1 Rhodococcus sp. IC4_135 | reverse complement strand
TTCAACAAATTCCTCGGACAACTCCACCACTGCCTGCAAACCGGACAAACCTACGACGAAACCCATGCCTTCCCACCTCCTCTCGTGCTCGCGGCTTGACTGTTAACTTCCTGAGATGTCTTTCGAGTGCCCAGATCGGTGAGTTCGAGATCACCCAGCAGCTCGTCGGCCCGGACCTGCGAGTCACCCTTCGACATTCCGTAGCACAGACCCTGCGTCACCAACTCGTCGCGAACCCGCTGGTTATGGCCGGCGCCGTTCCCCTGACCGACGTATCCGAGGCTGGAGCGCACTTCGTTTCGCGCCGCAGCGATGTCGAAGCCTGCGATCCGCGCACTTCCGGACGTGGGCTCGAGCAAGGTGGTCAGCATGCGCAACGTCGTCGATTTTCCGGCGCCGTTCGGTCCCAGCAAAGCAACCAACTCACCCTCCGCTACGTCGAGCGTGACCCCCTTGACGGCTTCCACGAGCTTCTTACCCTGGGCGAAGTGCTTGGTGAGCGCCTTCGTCTCGATCATCGGTCTGTCGTTTCCGCGACTCATGATGTGGCCCCAATTTCTTCTCGGCTGGTCGGATGTGGACCAACCTAGAATCAATTGCGGACTCATACGGTCCTAAATGTTTGGCAGACTTCCTTCCATGAAAGAGACATCGGCTCGCCTACTGCGGTTGCTGTCACTGCTCCAGACGCGTCGAGACTGGTCCGGTGCCGAACTCGCAGACAAGCTCGCGATCACCCCGCGCACAGTCCGCCGGGACGTGGACCGCCTCCGCGATCTCGGCTACCCGGTCGACGCGACGGTCGGCGTCGGCGGTGGATATCGCCTGGGAGCCGGTGCGGAAATGCCCCCGCTTCAGCTCGATGACGAGGAAGTGCTCGCGGTGGCGCTCTCTCTGCAGTCCGGGGCGACCGGATCCGTGGTCGGCATCGGCGAGGCTTCGATGCGCGCGCTCGCGAAATTACGACAGATCATGCCGTCGAGACTGCGGCACCGTCTGGAGTCCCTGTCGATCGACGTGGTGCCGCGAGAGCCGGCAGCGAGCGCAGTCGACGCGTCGGTCCTGTCCGCCATCGCGTCGGTGTGCCACAACCACGAACGCCTGAGGTTCGACTACAGCACGCACGACGGGACGCAGAGTCGGCGCGAGGTGGAACCGTACCGACTCGTGAGGTCGGGAGTTCGGTGGTACCTGGTGGCCTGGGATCTCGCTCGCGAAGACTGGCGGTCGTTTCGCGTCGACAGAATGGAACCCAAGATCCCTACCGGTCCACGATTCACGCCCCGGGACCTACCGGCCGGGGGCGCAGCAGACTTCGTCTCGCGCGGTGTTGCTCGTGCCTATTCCTCCACGCGCGCAACAGTTCTACTGCATGCACCCATCGAGCAGATTGCACCCATGGTCAGTGAACAGTGGGGATCAGTGGAGTCCACCGACGAAGGCCGTTGCGTCATAGTGCTTTCGGGAACTTCCCTGCGGTCGATCGCACAGTGGCTCAGGGCCTTCGACGCCGATTTCACGGTGGTGAATCCACCTGAACTCCGCGAGGAATGTCGCACGATCGCGGCGGAAACAGCAGTAGCCGCTCAGCGGTATCTCAATGCATGACAGCACTTTTCGCGCAAAATACAACAAGACCCCAACTCCGAAGAGCTGGGGTCTTGTCAGTACGTCATGCGTCGGTTGCCCGACTTACATGGACGTCTTAGACGATGGTAACGCCGGTGGCCTGCGGGCCCTTGTTGCCCTGACCGATCTCGAACGCCACGCGCTGGTTCTCCTCGAGAGTGCGGAAGCCGCCACTCTGGATCTCGGAGTAGTGAACGAAGACGTCAGCACTACCGTCTTCGGGAGCGATGAAGCCGAACCCCTTCTCGGAGTTGAACCACTTCACGATGCCCTCTGCCATGTAAATCTCCTCTAACACAGTGTCAACAGGCAGTCGCTTCGACCGCCCGGGTCACTTACTACGACCGTTCTGAGACAAATCCGTGGAGGATGTCCAAACGCTCGCAACCTAACCATTTGCGAGCGTGGAAACACAAACACAAACACTTACGACCAACACAAGTAGACCACACATCCGCCCTGTTGTCTTCCCTGAGGCCTTCGTCACTGCCCAAGCCGTTGACAGGTATACCCCCTGGGGGTACCTTCAGATGCAGAGCGATACCTACACCGGGTATCCGTAAAATGAGTTTTCCACAACCGAAAGGATCTGCGATGACCACCGCCGAATACACCGTTTCCGGAATGACCTGCGGACACTGCGTCGGATCCGTCAAGGAAGAGATCGGCAACATCGCGGGTGTCACCGAGGTGGATGTCGAATTGGCGAGCGGACGCGTCGTCGTCACCAGCGATGCTCCCGTCTCCGCAGCCGACGTCGTCGCAGCAGTCGACGAAGCCGGCTACACAGTCGTACCAAGCTGAGTCAGCCGTGCGCACCTCGACAACACTTGCCGCCTACGCCGTAGGGTTGGTCGCCGTCTTCGGCGCCGCTCTCGGCGTGGGGGCCGCAATCGGAAGCCCGATAGACATGTCCACCACCCAGCACAGCACCCACGAATCAACCACCGAATCGATGCCAGGCATGGATTCCGCAACACCTGCAGGACTCGAAGTCTCCTCCGGCGGATACACACTCACCGAAGTGACCGCACCCGGTCGGGCCGGGGAGCAGGGAACGTTGGCATTCCGGATTCTCGACGGCAACAACGCACCCGTCGTCGATTTCGATCTCCTGCACGAGAAGAAGCTCCACCTCATCGTCGTCCGAAACGACACGAGCGAATTTCGCCACGTACATCCTTCACTCGCCGCTGACGGCACCTGGTCGATCGACTGGACCTGGCCCGTCGCCGGCACCTACCGGGTGTTCGCGGACTTCGATCCCACCGACGGCACCCAACTGACACTCGGCCGAAACTTCGACGTGGCAGGCGAATTCACTCCTGCGCCGTTGCCGGCGAAGAGCGCGACCGCAACTGTCGACGGATACACCGTGACTCTCGACGGTGATCTGAGCACTGCCGGCGGCCCGATCACGCTGAGCGTTGCTCGCGACGGAGCCCCGGTCACCGATCTCGACCCGTACCTCGGCGCCTACGGTCACCTTGTGGCTCTGCGCACCGGCGACCTCGCCTATCTGCACGTCCACCCCGAGGGTGAGCCGGGCGACGGCGTCACAGCTCCTGGTCCGGACATTTCCTTCCACGCGCAGGCGCCGAGCGAAGGCACCTACCGACTGTTCCTCGACTTCCAGCACAAGGGTGTGGTTCGCACCGCCGAATTCACCGTTGATGCAGGCACTTCCACAGCTTCAGTTCCAGACAATCACGAGGGAGGGCACTGATGACGTCACCGACTGCGGTCGACAATGCTGCCAACTCGAGCAGCGTCGAACTCGCGATCACCGGGATGACCTGCGCCTCCTGCGCGTCACGAATCGAGAAGAAACTCAACAAGATCGACGGCGTCACGGCCACCGTCAACTACGCGACGGAAAAGGCCAAGGTCACCTTCCCGGACGGGGTACCCGTCGAGGAGTTGGTGGCTGCCGTCGAGAACGCCGGCTACGCCGCCGCGCTCCCCAAGCCGCCCAGCTCGACTGACACCGTCGACCCGGATGCGGAAACACCGCAGGATCGCGATCTGCGCGAGCTTCGCGCGCGCCTGATCATCTCGACCCTTCTCTCCGTCCCGGTCATCGCGATGGCGATGATTCCCGCGCTCCAGTTCGACAACTGGCAGTGGCTCTCCCTCACGCTGGCCGCACCGGTCATCGTGTGGGCAGCCCTGCCCTTCCACCGGGCCGCATGGGTCAACCTGCGTCACGGCGCCGCCACGATGGACACGCTCATCTCCCTGGGCACCATCTCGGCATTCATCTGGTCCCTCTACGCACTGTTCTTCGGCACCGCGGGCGAAGCGGGGATGAAACACGCCTTCAGACTCACGGTCGACCGGATGGACGGCAGCGCCAACATCTACCTCGAGGTTGCCGCGGGCGTCATCACGTTCGTGCTGGCCGGACGCTACTTCGAGCACAAGTCCAAGCGCACGTCCGGGGCCGCACTACGCGCGCTCATGGAACTCGGCGCGAAAGACGTCGCGGTATTGCGAAATGGTGTGGAAGTACGAATCCCCGCCGAAGAACTGACAGCGGGCGACTCCTTCATCGTTCGGCCCGGCGAAAAGATCGCCACCGACGGCATCATCGTCGAAGGCCACTCAGCCGTCGACATGAGCATGTTGACCGGCGAATCCGTGCCGGAGGAAGTCGGTGTCGGGGACACTGTCGTCGGCGCAACCGTCAACGTCGGCGGAACCTTGACCGTCGAGGCCACCCGCGTCGGGAGCGACACCCAACTTGCCCAGATGGCGGCTCTGGTCGAAGACGCACAGAACGGCAAGGCCGAAGTTCAGCGCCTCGCCGATCGAATCGCCGGCATCTTCGTACCGGTCGTCATCGCGATTGCCGTTGCGACCCTGGGCTACTGGCTCGGCACCGGCAACCCCATCGAGATGGCCTTCACCGCTGCTGTCGCCGTGCTGATCATCGCGTGCCCGTGTGCCCTCGGATTGGCAACGCCCACAGCCCTGTTGGTGGGCACCGGCCGCGGAGCCCAGATGGGAATCCTGATCAAGGGTCCCGAGGTACTCGAATCGACCCGGGCAGTCGACACCGTCGTGCTCGACAAGACGGGAACCGTCACCACCGGTCAAATGACATTGCTCGACACCGTGGTCGGCGAAGGTACAACCATCGACGAGGTGCTTCGGCTGGCCGGCGCCCTCGAACATCGCTCCGAGCACCCCATCGCAGCAGCAATCGCGAAGGGCGCGACCGAAGTCGTGGGCGAGTTGCCTCCGGTCGAGGACTTCGTGAACGTCGCCGGACGCGGCGTGCAGGGAATGGTCGACGGTCATGCCGTGGTCGCCGGCCGAGACGCACTGCTGGCCGACTGGTCGATGCCGTTGCCGGAAAATCTCCGTGAGGCGAAAGCTGAAGCAGAGAAGGCCGGGCGGACCGCAATCGCGGTGGGCTGGGACGGCCAGGCGCGCGGCGTCCTCGTGATCGCCGACGCGGTCAAGGACACAAGTGCCGAAGCAATCGCGCAGTTGAAGGCACTCGGCCTGGAACCGGTCCTGCTGACCGGCGACAACGCCACTGTTGCCCGCACCGTGGCGGATCAGGTCGGGATCAGCACCGTCTTCGCCGAGGTCATGCCGGCCGACAAGGTCGACGCCGTCAAGAAACTGCAGGCGGAAGGACGCGTCGTGGCCATGGTCGGCGACGGCGTGAACGACGCGGCAGCCCTCGCTCAGGCAGATCTGGGTCTGGCAATGGGCACGGGCACCGACGTTGCAATCGAGGCCAGCGACATCACCCTGGTGCGCGGTGACCTGCGGTCGGCAGCCGATGCAATTCGGCTGTCCCGCAAGACGCTCAAGACCATCAAGGGCAACCTGTTCTGGGCTTTCGCCTACAACACGGCTGCGATCCCGCTGGCCGCGGCCGGCCTACTCAACCCGATGCTCGCCGGTGCCGCAATGGCATTCAGCAGTGTGTTCGTGGTGAGCAACAGCCTGAGGTTGCGGCGGTTCAAGTAGGGGGCAAGCCCCCTGTGCGCGGTTAGGGAGTCCCTGCACTCCTTAACCGCGCACGGGGCTATTCGCCTCCAGCCAGCCGAACGAAGGCTGCCGCGTCGAGCATCTCGCCACGCGTCTGTGGCTCGATACCGGCAGCGAGGAGCCGTCGTTCGGCTTCGGCGGGCGAACCTGCCCAACCACTGAGCGCGGCACGCAAAGTCTTGCGGCGCTGCGCGAATGCGGCGTCGATAGCCGCGAAAACCTGCTTGCGGTGCTTCTCGTCCATCGGCCACGGCGGCTCCGCGTACCGGTCGATACGAACCAGACCGGATTCGACCTTGGGCACCGGCCAGAAGACGTTGCGTCCGACGGCACCCGCGCGGCGAACCTCGCCGAAGAAGTTGGCCTTGACGCTGGGAACACCGTAGATCTTGCTCCCCGGATCAGCCGCCAGGCGATCGGCGACCTCGGCCTGCACCATCACGAGTGCGGTCCGCAAACTCGGCAACGAAGCGAACAGGTGCAGCAACACCGGCACCGCGACGTTGTACGGCAGGTTCGCGACCAGCGCGGTCGGCTCGCCGGGAATCTGTGAAGGCAGTACACGCATCGCGTCGGCTTCGACGACGGTCAGACGATCGGCCAACTCCGGCGCTCGCTCGGCCACCGTCTTCGGCAGGCGAGCCGCGAGGTTGGGATCGATCTCGACTGCGATGACCCGATCGACCACGTCCATCAGCGCCATCGTCAGCGAACCGAGACCAGGCCCTACCTCGAGAACGACGTCGTCACGTGTGACGCCTGCCGTGGTGACGATGCGCCGCACGGTATTGGCGTCGTGAACGAAGTTCTGCCCCAACTGTTTCGTGGGCCGGACACCGAATTCCTCGGCAAGAGCGCGCACCTCGACCGGACCGAGCAGGGCTGCCTGCCCGCGCGGAGTAGCGATGGGTTCGTTCGATTGTTCGGCGTCTGACACCAGTAGAACTTATCCCAGTCCGAGGCGACCCGAGCACGACGGCCATGCGCCCCAGCCCTGAGTGCGCTGCGTTTGCGTCGCGATCGCGATCTGCTCTTCACGGGTTGCGAGGTCGGCGCGAGGCGCATACTTCAACCCGCCCTGCCGTTCCCAGGTGTTCTGATCGAACTGCACGCCGCCGTAGAAACCGTTGCCGGTGTTGATAGCCCAGTTGCCGGTGGCTTCGCACTGTGCAAGCGCATCCCACGTCGCACCGTTCTCCACCGGCGGCACCTCGGTGCCCGGCTTCGTTCCGACACGCACGACCTTCGGCTGCGCCGGTGTGGTGATCGTCTCCGATACCTGTGTACGTCCGGCCTCGACACCGTTGACGAGATTCACGGCGAACGTCACGTCACGCACGCCTGGAACCCCCGGGTTCTCGACGATCGTCCGGCTCTGGTTCATCGTCGGATCCTCGATGCGCTGATCCGGCGGATCGAGCGGCAAGGTCTCGACTTTGTTCTCGGTGCGGTTGCGCGTCACCGTGACCTCGAGGCCCTCGGTCAGCGGAGCGTCGGCAGCCGGAACCACGGTGTCCGACTGCTCGAGCGGGGTGCCGTTGGCGGTGAGGAACTCCCCGACCGTGGGCGCCGCGATACGCACGTCTGCTGCTGCGTTTGCGCCGTCGACCAGTTTTGCGACGACCGGTGTCAGGACATCGAGAGCAGCGCCGTCGAGCGGAAGACGCTGCGAGCGCGACGCCGACACGTGCACATCCGCCGCGACGTCCAACTGCTCGAGCGCGTCGTCGACGGTCAAGGCAGTGGTCCAGAGCTTCTGCGGC
Organism: Rhodococcus sp. IC4_135; assembly: GCF_011602025.1. NCBI lineage: Bacteria > Bacillati > Actinomycetota > Actinomycetes > Mycobacteriales > Nocardiaceae > Rhodococcus > Rhodococcus sp. IC4_135. The sequence continues at coordinate 21,848 of NZ_JAAOLG010000044.1, read as the reverse complement.
TGACCGTCGACCGTCAGCGTGATCTCACGAGCGCGACGGAGCACTACGGTGTCGCCGTCGGACAAAGACGCGTCGGCCGCGGGAGCAACTGCGTCCTTGTCACCGATCGGGTAACCCGCATCCTCGAGAGCGCCGTCGACGTTGGTCGACATGGTGCTCAGGCGGATCTGTTCACCGTCGACGTCGAGGGTGATGGTCTTGTGCCGGACGACGGCCAGAACGCCACCCACGAGAACCGTCAGGAGAAGCGCGGCGATCACCGAGTACAACAACGGCGACCTGGTCGAGTTGATCTTGGCGAACGGTGACATGGGTTCCTGAGTTCTGTGTGGAGTGAGGCCGCGTCAGCGCAGGCCCAATTTGCTGGTGCAGGACGGCCACGCACCCCAGCCCTGACCGGCGCGGACCTTCTCGCCGATCGCGATCTGCTGTTCACGTGATGCGAGGTCGGCGCGAGCTGCGTACTGACCACCGCCGAATGCTTCCCAGGTGCTCTGGGTGAACTGAAGTCCTCCGTAGAAACCGTTGCCGGTGTTGATGGCCCAGTTTCCGGTCGCTTCACACTGCGCAATGGAGTCCCACGTCGACGCGTTGGAAACGGCAGGAGCGAAAGCCTGCTTGGTACCGACCTTCACCACTGCTGCGACGGGTTCCTTGATCACGGTCGCGGACAGTTCGGTTCGCCCGGCCTCGACGCCGTTGACGGTCTTGACCTCGACGGTGGCCGTGCGCTCACCCGGAACACCGGGGTTCTCGACGACGGTCTTGTCCTTCTCGAGCTCGGGATCTTCGACCTTGTTCTCCGGCGGCGCGATCGGCTGCGTCTCGACGCGGGTGTCCGTGCGATCGCGGGTGACCTGGATGGTCAGGCCGTTGGTAACCGGTGTGTCAGCGGTGGGAACAACCGAGTCGGCCTGCTCGAGCGGCGCATTCTTGGCCGCGAGAAGATCACCGACGGTCACGGCGGCGAGCTTGATCTCCGCCGCGGGAGCGCCACCGTCGCTGACGCTGACGGTCTTCGGGCTGACGACGTCGAGCTCGGTACGTTCGAGGGGCAGACGATGCGAGCGCGAAGCCGAGACTGCGAAGTCGTCGGAAACATCGACCTGCTTGAGTGCCTCGTCGACCGTCAATGCGGTGGTCCAGATTGTGGTCGGCTGGCCGTCGACGGTCAGAGCCAACTCACGGGCACGGCGCAAAACGACGGTATCGCCGTCGGACAGGGAGGAATCGGCGCTGGGTGCGAGAGCATCCTTGGGATCGACCGGGTATCCGGCGTCCTCGAGGGCGGTACCGACGCTGCTCGACATCGTGGACAGCGAGATCATGTCGCCGTCGACGTCGAGGGTGATCGTCTTGTGCCGAACCACGGCGAGCGCACCTCCGACGATGAGCGTCAGAAGCAACGCACCCACCACTGAATAGAGAAGTGGTGACTTCGTGGAGTTGATCTTGGCAAAAGGCGACACAGGAAATCCCAAGGCAGACGACGTTCGATCACAATACGGTAACGACCGAGCGTTGCATCGGCAACCAAATCACAACGAAATGCGACTTTTGTCACGGAACGGCAACGGCGTGTCGTGTGTTCTGCACTTTCCGGCTCCGATACCCGTGTATCGATTCAGCTCTGGGCGCAGTATGTTCTCGTCTGGTTCAAAGCAGTCCGGCGATCCCGGGCGCGACAGAAGAAAGCTGGGCGATAGTGCGAAGAAGATTCGACAGACCACGTAATGCCAGGTGGCCGATCCTGGCCATCCTGCTGGCGCTGATCGCAGCGCTGTTCGCCCCAGGAATAGCGAGCGCGCAACCCGGACGCACCTACACGATCGCCACCGATCTGACATTCGCCCCGTTCGAATTCGAGAACGAAGACGGCAAACTCGTCGGCATCGACATCGACCTGCTCAACGCGATCGCCGAGGACCAAGGTTTCAAGGTCGACATCAAGCAGCTCGGCTTCGACGCTGCGCTTCAGGCCGTGCAGGCGGGACAGGCCGACGGCGTCATCGCCGGCATGTCCATCACCGACGCCCGCAAGCAGGTGTTCGACTTCTCCGACCCGTACTTCGAGTCCGGCGTCCAGATGGCAGTTCTCGAGACCGACAACGACGTGAAGTCGTACGAAGACCTGAAAGGCAAGCGCGTCGCCGTCAAGAACGGCACCGAGGGCGCCAGCTTCGCAGAGTCCATCAAGGACCAATACGGCTTCACCACAGTCTATTTCGCCGACTCCGCCAGCATGTACGACGAGGTCCGCACCGGAAACTCCGTCGCAGTCTTCGACGACTACCCCGTCCTCGCCTACGGCATCACCCAGGGCAACGGCCTCAAGACGGTCACCGAAAAAGAGGTGGGCGCGAGCTACGGCTTCGCAGTCAACAAGGGCCAGAACGCCGAACTGCTCCAGATGTTCAACGCCGGTCTGCAGAACCTGCGCGACGACGGCCAGTACGACGAGATCGTCTCGACCTATCTCGGCCAGGGCGCATCGACGTCGGACAACTCGATCATCGGCTTGATCAAGAGCACCTACCCCCAACTCCTCAAAGGTCTGTGGCTGACGATCGTTCTCTCGGTCGTCTCGATCGCGATCGCTCTGGTTCTCGGTGCGATCTTCGGCCTCTGCCGCGTATCGACCAACGTGTTCGTCCGCGGAATAGGCACGACCTACGTCGACATCTTCCGCGGCACACCGCTGTTGGTGCAGGCATTCTTCATCTACTTCGGCATCCCGGCAGCCCTGCATTTCCAGATGTCCGCCTTCACCGCAGGCATCATCACGCTCTCGCTCAACGCCGGCGCGTACATGGCTGAAATCGTCCGCGGCGGCATCCTGTCCGTCGACAAGGGACAGATGGAAGCGTCACGAAGCCTGGGCATCAGCTACATGAAGTCGATGCGAAAAGTCATCATGCCGCAGGCAATTCGCACGATGATCCCGTCGTACATCAACCAGTTCGTCATCACCCTCAAGGACACGTCGATCCTGTCGGTCATCGGACTCGCCGAGCTCACTCAGACAGGGCGCATCATCATCGCGCGCAACTTCCAGTCGTTCAACATGTGGCTGATCATCGGCGTCATGTACTTCATCATCATCATGGCGCTCACCAAGCTGTCGAACCGCCTCGAGAAGAGGATCAACAAGTGACCGAAACAGCCGTCAACATGGGCAAGTCAGACACCGAGGTCAAGATTTCGGTCAAGGGACTGAAGAAGTCCTTCGGCGACAACGAGGTTCTCAAAGGCCTCGACGTCGACATCAAGAGCGGTGAAGTGGTCTGCGTCATCGGACCTTCCGGTTCGGGCAAGTCCACCTTCCTGCGCTGCCTCAACCGCCTCGAAGACATCACCGCCGGATCCGTGCGCGTCGACCAGTTCGACCTCACGAACAAGGACGTCGACATCGACAAGGTTCGCCAGCACATCGGGATGGTGTTCCAGCACTTCAACCTGTTCCCCCACATGAGCGTCGTCGAAAACGTGATGCTCGCTCCGGTACAGACCGGGCGATCGACCAAGGAACAGGCCCGCGAGATCGCCGTCAAACTGCTCGGCCAGGTCGGCCTCGCAGAGAAGGCAGATGCCAAGCCCGCCAGCCTGTCCGGTGGGCAGAAGCAACGTGTCGCCATCGCCCGCGCGCTGGCGATGAGCCCGGACATCATGCTGTTCGACGAGGCCACCAGCGCCCTCGACCCGGAGATGGTGGGTGAGGTTCTGCAGGTGCTGCGCGACCTCGCCAAGCAGGGCATGACCATGGTCGTCGTGACCCACGAGATGGGCTTCGCCCGTGAGGTTTCCGATCGCGTCATCTTCATGGCCGACGGATACATCGTCGAAGAAGGTAAGCCGGAGAGCCTGTTCGGCAACCCACAGCAGCAGCGCACCCAGGACTTCCTGGCGAAGGTTCTCTAGGGCCAAGCCCCCCTGTGCGCCTTTTCGGTAGTGGTGACTACCGGAAAGGCGCACGGGTGGTGGCCAATTCGACGACCAGTCCGGTCTCCATCCGATTCTGCGGCTCGAAGTCGAAGTCGCCGAACCTGCGGAACCACCGAGGACTGGCGTCGACCCTTCGATATGTCTCGCTGTCTTCGACGGGTAACCACATCTTCGGGTTTCCGACTTCCACGTAGCTGGTGGTCTCCACCAGAATCCCGAGGACTACGCCGGCGGTCTGGACTCCTGCTGCCGGCATCCCGCCGTGAACCCAACCGTCGAACTCGTCGACCTGCGATCGCGGTGTCAATGTCCACGAGCATGGTTCACCGACTACAGGAAACGGACCGCAGCACTCGACTTCGACCGCGTCGACATGAACGCTGACAATCCGGACCGAAGAGTCGACGGGAGTCGGCTCAGTGAAGCTGTGCCCCTTCATCCCCTCGCAAGAACAGCAAGCTCGACGACAACGGCCGTCTCCATCCAGCCACGACGACCGGCAACCAGTGATGACATGCCGCGAAAAGACCGTGGGACCTTCTCGACTCGAACAAGATCGATGCTCCCAGGCACCAACAACCAGCGCCCGGACCCTTGTTCGAGAAATTCACCGCGCTCGAGCCGGATCGAACGAACGATCCCGGCCGTAGGTTCCACCTCGTCGGGATAGATTCCTCCATGAACCGACCCGTCGAACCACAGCGACTTCTGAATCGGGTGCAAAGCCCACGAAGATTTTTCGCCGACCACCGGCAACGGTGCACAGCACTCGAATTCCCACGTTTCGATGCGGACTGTGACCACGTTGTAGTCATCCATCTGAATACTCCGCGCAGTAGACGAACCGGGACACGACGGTCCCGGGCGCGGAGTTACCTGTCAGACCACAATAGCGTCAGAGCTTGTACACGCGCTCCGCTGTCGCCGTGGACGCAGCAGCCAGCGCCTGCGGATCCTCGCCGCGGATGTCCGCGAGCGCACGCACCGTGTACGGCAGGCAGTACGACTCGTTGGGGGCGCCACGGAACGGGTGCGGCGTCAAGAACGGCGCGTCCGTCTCGACGATCAGCTGATCCGAGGGCACCAACAGCGAGGCCTCACGCAGCGCCTTCGCATTCTTGAAACTCACGGTCCCCGAGAAACTCAACACGTAGCCCGCGTCGATGCACGCACGGGCCATCTCCGAATCGGAGGAGAAGCAGTGGAAGACCACGGTCTCCGGCGCGCCTTCCTCGTGCAGCACCCGTAGCAAATCCTGATCGGCTTCGCGATTGTGAATCATCAGCGTCTTTCCGAGACGCTTCGCCAGATCGATGTGCCACCGGAAACCGTCGACCTGCTCCTCGATGGTGGCACACCCCTCGAGCTTGCCGGGCCAGTAGAGGTCGAGCCCCGTCTCCCCCACGGCAACGACTCGTGGATCGGCCGCCAGCCGCTCGATCTCGGCTCGCGTGCCGGCATCGAGAACGTTTGCCCTGGTCGGATGAATTGCGACGGCTGCGTAGACTCTCGAATCCCAATGAGCCGCTTCGACTGCAAATCGCGCGGCATCAAGGTCGTCGGCCACCGTGACGACTCGTCCGACGCCGACGGCCTCGGCTCGATCGACTATTTCGGCCACGGTCACAGCGTCGTGCGCACCACACGCGTCGAGGTGCGTATGGGCGTCGATCAGAGGCGACAAGGGCTCAGGGGCATCGGGGGCGGGACGGTCTTTGCTCACGCCCGATAGAGTAAGCGCACCATGACTGTGCCTGCCTCACCCTCCCAGACCCCGCGCCCGGACTCCGCCGCCCAGGAAGGCGCGGAACGACCGCCGTTCTACATCACGACAGCGATCGCGTATCCCAACGGCGCTCCGCACATCGGCCACGCATACGAGTACATCTCCTCGGACGCGCTCGCCCGCTTCAAGCGGTTGGACGGACATGAAGTGTTCTTCATGACCGGCACCGACGAGCACGGTCTGAAGATGCAGCAGACAGCGATCAAAGAGGGCATCGACGTCCGCGAACTCGCGGCCCGGAACTCCGACGTGTTCCAGAACCTCGACAAGGTCCTGAACATCTCGTACGACCGGTTCATCCGCACCACCGACGCGGATCATCAGGTGGCCAGCAAGGCGATCTGGGAGAAGATGGCCGCATCGGGCGACATCTACCTCGACACGTACTCGGGGTGGTACTCGGTTCGTGACGAGGCTTTCTACACCGAAGCCGAGACCACACTGCTGGAGGACGGCACACGTCAGTCCACCGAGACCGGCACGCCCGTGGAGTGGACCGAGGAGTCGAACTACACCTTCCGACTCTCGGCATACGAGGACCGCCTCCTCGCGCTGTACGAAGAGCACCCCGAATTCATCGCCCCCACGACGCGCCGCAACGAGATCGTCAGCTTCGTCAAGGGCGGCCTCAAGGACCTGTCGATCTCACGCACCACGTTCGACTGGGGCGTCGAGGTTCCCGGCGACTCCGACCACGTCATGTACGTCTGGGTCGACGCGCTCACCAACTACCTGACCGGCGTGGGTTACCCGAACGTCGACTCGGCGGAGTTCGAGAAGTTCTGGCCCGCGAGCCTGCACATCATCGGCAAGGACATCACGCGGTTCCACACCGTGTACTGGCCGGCGTTCCTCATGTCTGCGGGCATCGAACTACCGGAGCGGGTCTTCGTCCACGGGTTCTTGTACAACAAGGGCGAGAAGATGTCGAAGTCCGTCGGCAACGTCGTCGACCCCATCGCGATGGTCGATCAGTACGGCCTCGACGCGGTCCGTTTCTTCCTGCTCCGCGAGATTTCGTACGGCCAGGACGGCAGCTACAGCCACGAAGCAATCGTGACACGTATGAACGCAGACCTGTCCAATGAACTGGGCAACCTCGCGCAGCGTTCACTGACGATGGTCGCGAAGAACTGCGACGCCCAGGTCCCCACCCCCGGCGAGTTCACCGAGGACGACCTGGCGATGCTGGCGTCGGCGGACGCCTTGCTTGCCAAGTGCCGCAGCGAGTTCGACGTGCAGGCTCTGCACCTCGCGTTGGAAGCCATCTGGGGCGTTCTCGGCGAGACCAACCGGTACTTCTCCAAGCAGGAACCGTGGGTTCTACGCAAGACCGATCCGGCACGCATGGCGACGGTTCTGTACGTGACGCTCGAAGTGGTCCGCATTGTCGGGCTTCTCGTTCAGCCGGTGATGCCCGACGCCGCGTCGCGAATCCTCGACCTGCTCGGCCAGAGCGAAGAGAACCGTCAGTTCGCCGACATTGCGGTTCGCATCGACGCGAACCGGAAACTACCTGCTCCGGCGCCAGTTTTTCCCCGCTTCGTCGAAGAATGAGCTAGGCGAGAGTGCCGCACGTGGGGTCCGAGATATCCGGTTACAGGCGGATGTGTCGGACCCCACGTGCACACTCCAGCCATGACGCCGAATAGAACATACATTCGAACCAGCGCTTCGGCGCAGACACTGCCATGGAACGGAGCACGGGTGTCCACTCAGGAGGTCAGCCCTCAATCCGTTTCCGCGGCGCGAGATCTCGTTTCCGAACTGGCCGCGGCGTACGACCGCGGATGGCAGCCGGCGGATCTGATTCATCTGGCGCGCCGAAGCAAAGACGCGTCCGACGCCGATCTCGCGGCCACCACCATCCTGTTCGACGCGAAAGCGTCGCGCGCCTCCGATCGCGCACCGCTCGAATGGGTGGGGCAGTTGCAGACGATCGGCGAGCAGTATCCGAAGTCTCGGCACATCGCTTCTCGAATCACCGTGGACGACGACGTTTTTCGCTCCCTCGCGGCCGGCCTCTTGTTCCAGGATCCATACTTCCTCGTTTCGCAGATCGTCGACGCCGCGCGATCGTGGATGCGCCTGCCTCAGTGGACGGTATTGCTCGCGCCACCGTCCACCTGGCCGTCGCAACGCACCGACACCAGCTATGCCGGCGTCGGTGATACCGAGGTCGACGCCAAGGTACTCAAGCGAATTCGTGGGCTGCTCGCCAAAGCGGAAGCCACCAACTTCGCCGAAGAAGCCGAGATTTTCACCGCGAAGGCACAGGAGTTGATGACTCGATACGCGATCGATTCCGCGCTGCTCCACAGTCGCGCCGGGGTCACCGACACGTCCGTGAATGCCCGACGCATTCACATCGAGAACCCGTACGTGAAGGAAAAAGTTCACCTCCTGACCGAGATCGGTGAATCGAATCGAGTCAGGACGGTCTGGTTCAGCGACATCGCACTCGCGACCGTCGTCGGCACTCCGGTCGACCTTCAGCAAGTCGACATGCTGTTCACTTCCCTGCTCGTACAGGCAACCCGTGCAATGCAATTCGCCGACTCGAGCAATCGGGGCGGCTCACGCACCACCTCGTTCCGAAAGGGCTTCCTCGCCGGGTTCGCCAGCCGAATCGGACACCGCCTACGCGACGCCGGCACCAAAGCCACGGCCGAAGCGGCCGACGCGGCATCGATGGACGTCGCGGACCTTCTGCCGATTCTCGCCACCACATCCGAGGCTGTCGACGCCGAGTTCGATCGATTGTTCCCGACAACCCGCAAGACTCGCGGACGATCCGTCGACGCCGAAGGCTGGCACGCCGGCCAAGCCGCGGCCGACGACGCCAACCTGCGTCCCGGTGCCCCTGCAGTGCACCGCTCCCGCTAGTCCTTTCGAGCGGCCAGTACCGTCTCGTACAACTCACGCTTGGAGACTCCGGCCGTTGCGACCAGAGCACACGCGTCCTTCAAGCGCGCTCCCCCCTCGACCAACCGTTCCACCTCGTCGACAAGATCGGCAGGATCAGATGCCACCAACACGGCGCCTTCGAGCACCACCGTGATCTCGCCGCGAACACCCTCGGCCGCCCAGGCAGCTAACTCTCCGAGAGTGCCGCGCTTCACTTCCTCGTAGGTCTTGGTCAATTCCCGGCACACGGCCGCGCGGCGATTCGGTCCGAGGATGTCCACCGCGTCTGCGAGGCAATCGGCAAGGCGATGGGGTGCTTCGAAGAAGACGCATGCTCGCTGCTCTGTTGCCAAGGCAGAGAGCCACGTCTTGCGCTGCCCCTGCTTACGCGGCGGGAACCCGTCGAAGCAGAACCGTTCCACGGGCAAGCCCGAGAGCGCGAGCGCCGTCGTCACCGCCGACGGACCAGGCAGGCACGTGATCGCGAGGTTCTCGGCTACGCACGCGGCAACTAGGCGATACCCGGGATCACTGACCGACGGCATGCCTGCATCCGTGACCAGCAAGACGGTCTTGCCCTCGGCCACATCTGCGACCAGCGCGGGCAGCCGCGAAATCTCGACCTGATCGTAGAAACTGACGATCTTCCCGGTGATGGTGACGTCGAGCGCGGACGCCAGAGACTTGGTGCGTCGTGTGTCCTCCGCAGCGACGACGTCGGCGGTTGCGAGAGCAGACCGAAGACGCGGGGATGCGTCACCGACATCTCCCATGGGTGTTGCGGCGAGTACCAAACGACCAGTCATACCTGACAGCCTACGATTGCCAGGTGACTGTGCAGACGGACGAGCGGCCAACGCCCGCCACGAGCGATCGGGTAGTGCGTAGTCCCGGCCCGCTGGTACCGGATCCTGATTTCGGCCCGACAGACAGATTGCGCGGCTGGATCGTCACCGCTTTCATCACCGCCGTCGCAGCGATCACCCGCTTCACGATGCTCGCCTACCCGACCGACGCGGGCACACCGGTCTTCGACGAGAAGCACTACGTTCCGCAGGGTTGGCAGGTCCTCACCGGCGGCGGCATCGAAGACAATCCCGGTTACGGGTTGGTGGTCCACCCGCCGATCGGCAAGCAGATGATCGCGATCGGCGAAGCACTCTTCGGTTACAACGGTTGGGGGTGGCGCTTCTCGTCGGCCCTGGTCGGAACGCTGATGGTCTTGCTGATCATCCGCATCGTGCGCCGCATGACGCGGTCGACGCTCATCGGCGCCATTGCCGGAATCCTGCTCATCGTGGACGGCGTCACCTTCGTCTCCTCACGCCTCGGGATGCTCGACATCTTTCTGGCATTCTTCGTCCTTGCGGCGCTCGGATGCCTGGTGGTCGATCGCGACCAAGTCCGCGAACGAATGGCGAAGGTGTACGACGAGGGCCGCATCGGCGATTCTGTCTGGGGTCCACGGCTGGGTTTCCGGTGGTGGAGGTTCGGCGCCGGCATCCTGCTCGGCCTGGCCTGCGGAACCAAGTGGTCCGGCATGTACTTCATTCTCTTCTTCGGGTTGCTCAGTGTTGCCTTCGACCTGTCGGCGCGCCGCGCATACCGTGTTCAGCGCCCCTGGGTCGGCACCGCCGTTCGCGACATCGGTCCAGCTCTGTATGCGCTGGTGATCATTCCGCTGGGTGTGTACCTCGCGAGCTACTGGGCCTGGTTCACCAGCGAGACCGGCGTCGACCGTCATGCCGTCGGCAACGAGATCGGTGAGGGCGGTACGTGGAGTTTCATCCCGTCTGCGCTGCGCTCACTCTGGTACTACAGCGGAAACGTTCTGCAGTTCCATGCCGGTCTGACCAACTCCGCCGGAAACCACCACCCGTGGGAGTCGAAACCGTGGACGTGGCCGATGGGGCTACGACCGATGCTCTATTACTATGCCGACGGCGAGCAGGTCACCGGTTGCGGGGCCGCCAGCTGCGTCAAGGCAGTCATGCTGATCGGCACACCGGCAATGTGGTGGCTGGCGCTACCGATGTTGGCGTGGGCGCTCTGGCAGACGTTCGTGCGCCGTGACTGGCGATACGCAGTGGTCCTGACGGGTTACGGCGCCGCTTACCTTCCGTGGTTCGCGACGCTCGACCGCCAGATGTACTACTTCTACGCCGTTGCGCTCGCCCCGTTCATGGTCATGGGATTCGCGCTGGTCCTCGGCGACGTTCTGGGCAAGGCGAGCGCGTCCGTCGAGCGTCGTACCACCGGACTTCTTGCAGTCAGTCTGTACATCGGTCTGGTCGTGGCCAACTTCGTCTACCTCTGGCCGATACTCACAGCCATGCCGATCACGCCCGAATCGTGGCAGAACCATTTGTGGTTGCCGAGCTGGAAATAGGGGGACAAACGAAGGAGGCACCGAACCGGGTTCGGTGCCTCCTTCGTTTCACGATTACTCCGCCGGTTTGCCGACGCGGCGCCCCCGCCGCGGGCGTAAGAGGGCACGTTTCTGTTCCTTCGCCGCAACGATGATCGGGTCGTGCGAAAGATCCTTGTACAGCGAGAAGCACAGGCCGATCATGACCAGCACGAACGGCGCCGCCGCGATGATCGTCATCGTCTGCAAGCCGTCGAGCGCTTCGGAACCACCGGTCCAGAGCAGAAGCGCTGCGACGCCACCGGTCAACATGCCCCAGAAGACCACGACCCAGCGACTCGGTTCGAGCGTTCCGCGTTGTGAGAGCGTCCCCATCACCATCGACGCAGCGTCGGCGCCGGAGACGAAGAATACCGCGACGAGCAGCATGACCAGGACGGTCGTGACACCGGCCAGCGGCAGATTGTCGAGCATGCCGAACAGTTGAGCCTCTTCCGAGCCTCGGCCGGACAAGCCGATTCCGTCGCGTTCCTCGCCGATACCCGCGCCACCGAAGATCGCGAACCAGAGCAAGCTGACAGTCGTGGGAACGGCGATGACGCCGACGATGAACTGGCGGATCGTGCGGCCGCGGCTGATGCGCGCCAGGAACATGCCGACGAACGGCGTCCAGGACACCCACCATGCCCAGTAGAAGATCGTCCACGACGAAAGCCACGCGCCCGTTTCAGGATTCGACGATGCACCCGTGCGAGCGGACATCTGGGCAAGGTCGGAAACGTAAGCACCGATGGTCGTCGGGAGCAGATTGAGAATCAGCACGGTCGGCCCGAGAACGAACACGAACAGGGCCAAGATCAGCGCGAGCACCATGTTGATGTTGGACAGCCACTGAATTCCCTTGGCCACACCGGAAACTGCCGACGCGACGAACGCCAGGGTCAGTACCGCAACGATGGCCACGAGCAGGAATACGCCGGCTTCTTCCATCCAGCCGACTACCTCGAAACCGGAGCCGATCTGAAGTGCGCCGAGCCCCAAAGATGCTGCGGTACCGAACAGTGTGGCAAAGATCGCCAGGATGTCGATGACCTTGCCGATCGGCCCTTCGGCTTTGCGACCGAGCAACGGGATGAAGGCCGAGCTGAACAGTTGCTTGCGTCCTCGGCGATACGACCCGTACGCAATGGCAAGGCCCACAACGGCATACATCGCCCAAGGATGAAGACCCCAGTGAAACATGGTGGTGGCCATGGCAGTTCCGACGCCACCGTCGGTGCCGGGAGGCGGAGTCACGTAGTGCGCCAGCGGTTCCGCGACACCGAAGAACATCAGGCCGATACCCATGCCGGCGCTGAACATCATGGCGATCCAGCTGACGGTACGGAACTCGGGCTTCTCGCCGTCTTTGCCCAGCGGAATGTCGCCGAATCGACTGACGGCAAGGTAGATGGAGAACAGCACGAAGGCCGAAGCCGCAAGCACGAAGAGCCAACCGATGTTGGTCACCAGCCAGTTGAGAACACTTCCGGTTACCGAATCGAGGTTGTCGGGAGCTACGAGACCCCATACGACGATTGCCGACACGGCTGCAGCCGCGACGGAAAACACCACGTAGTCGGTCCGAACGCCTACCCGAGTAAAGCCCGTCTCCGGGCGCTCTTCGTTGGCCCCGGAATCTTGTTCGGATCGATCAGATTTCGTCACCATAGATGACTACGTTCGTCACTTTGTGGGCCAAAAGCAAGCCGGAAGGCGGGCTCAACGTCCGTTGAGCCCGCCTTCTCACCCCGATCAAGCTGGGGTTTTAACCCAACCGTTGCCCTTGCCGATCAATCCGTCGATACTGATGCGTCCTGCGCCCATCACGGCGATCAAGAGCGATCCGACACCGAGTGCGACGACGAGTTCGTAGCCGCCGTTGTCGATGAAGACGCCCTTGTCCGCGTGCACGATGAAGAACGCGCCGACCATGTCGAGGAACAGCAGCGCTCCGACGAGCGGGGTCAGCAGACCTGCGATGAGCAGGATGCCGCCGCCGAGTTCGATCGACGCAGCCAGAACTGCCGAAATCTTGGGGAGCGGGGCCCCCATCCCTTCGAATGCAGCCTGCGTTCCAGCGATCTTGTAGGTGAAGAACTTCTGCCAGCCGTGGGCGATGAAGATGATCCCGAGGCCAACACGGGCGATGAGGAGTCCGAGGTCACGAGCAATCGACGAATTCATGAGCCAAGACTGACAGCTTTAAGTTGAAGCGTCAACTTAATCATTGTGTCACGCACCTCTCAATGCCGACTCCACCATGGCGACGATCTCACTGTCGGAGTACCCGAGCGAGCGGACGTTATGCGCGAACGCGGTCGCCGCCTGTTCTGCCTGCGCCTGCACCGGATCAGTCCCCGAAGCGATGAATGTCCCTTGCTTGCCTCGCGTCTCGATGACGCCCTGATCGCTGAGCGCGCGATAAGCCTTCGCGACGGTATTTGCCGCCAATCCCAGCTCCGACGCCAACGCACGCACCGTCGGAATCTTGGTTCCCGCGATCAACCCACCGCCGTGCACCTGCTCGATAATCTGTTGCCGCAGTTGGTCGTACGGAGCTGTGGAGGAATCGTGGTCGATCGCGATCTTCATCGTCACCCTCGTCGTATCTTCTCGGTCACAGGCCCTCGATCGCTTCGCGGATCGTATGCGGGCCGGAGGTCAGAACCAATATCTTGCCGACACTGGACGGGGCCTCGATGAGCGCTTCGACCACCGCGGCGACATCGGCACGAGGCACCGAGCCTCGATCGACGGGCGGCTCGGCTAGAAGGACTTCACCGGTGGGATCGTCGTCCGTCAGAAGCCCTGGCCGAAGAATCGTCCAGTCCAGCGAAGTCCTAGTCTTGAGATCTTCCTCCGCTGCAGTCTTCGCTCGTAGATAGGCGGCAAAAACCTCGTCGGTGTTCTCTGGTATTTCGTCACCAGCACCCATGGCGCTGATCTGGATGAACCGACGCACTCCGGCTTTCTCGGCAGCATCGGCCAACAGCACCGCCGCGGCCCGGTCGACGGAGTCCTTGCGCTCGATCGAGCTACCAGGTCCGGCACCTGCGGCGAAGACCGCGACGTCGGCACCGTCGAGTACCTTCGCAACTTCCTCGACCGTGGACGATTCCAGATCGATCACCACGGGGAACGCGCCGAGTGTGCGGACGGCACCCTCGTGCGCGGAATTGCGGATCAGCGCTACCGGCCGATCACCGTGCCCTGCCAGCAAGTACGTCAGGTGCTGCGCAATCTTGCCGTGCCCACCGGCAATGACCACGCGTCGTTCGTCCACACTGCGATGTTCCGTCATCGTTTTCTCCTCACAAGTCGGTACTTCAAGTGCAGCGCGCCGGAGGTGTCCGTTGTTCCCCTGTTTGTCCCACGAGTTCGGACTCAGAGGCAGAATGACGGACATGGCATCTGCAACCATCTTCCACAATCAACGGTGCAACACCTCGCGAACTGTTCTCGGGCTCATCCGGGACGCGGGCATCGAACCCACAATTGTGAAGTACCTCGATACTCCGCCTACCCGATCCGAGCTGGAAAAACTCCTCGCCGACGCCGGCCTCGAGCCCAGCCAAGCGGTTCGCAAGCGCGAAACGCAGTACAAGGAACTCGGACTCGCCGATGCTTCCGAATCCGAAATCCTCGACGCGATGATCGAGCACCCGATTCTGATCGAACGCCCGTTCGTGGTTACGGACAAGGGCACCGTGCTCGCGCGTCCGGCAGCCAAGGTGGAAGAAATTCTCTGACAGCGTCGACGGCTTACAGCGGATCGCGGGCGATCGGGCAGGACATACACCGAGGTCCACCACGGCCGGACCCCAGTTCCGAACCCGCGATTCGCAAGACCTCGATACCCGAGGCCTCGAGCCTGGCGTTCGTTTCGACGTTGCGCTCGTAAGCGACCACGACGCCCGGTTCGACGGCCAACGTGTTGTTCCCGTCGTCCCACTGCTCACGCTCGGCCGTCACCGTGTCGAGTCCGGTGTCGATCACACGAAGTTTTCCGATTCCCATGGCGTCGGCTGCCGCTTCGAGGAACGGTGTGGCCCCGCGAATACTCACCCCGTCGTCTTCCTTGCGCAGGGTGAACGCCGACAGCGTGTCCTGGATGGCCGGATACATGACGACTGCGTCGGCCTCGACCATGGTGCAGACCGTGTCGAGATGCATCGACGCTCGGCGTTGTTCGATCGGAACGACCAGCACCGTATGGGCGAGACCATCGTCGAACACGCTACGCGCCAACGCTTCTGCTCCAGCGGGCGACGTCCGTTCACCGACACCGATTGCGATCACCCCTGATGCGAGAAGCAGTACGTCTCCTCCCTCGACCGGAGCCGTGTGCGACTCGTACGCGCGGCGCACGCCCTTGAATCGAGGGTGATGCGCGTACACGAGATCCGTGATCGAGGATTCGCGAGCTCGCGCCGACAACGCCAAGGACGTGATGATCACCCTTGGTCCCACCCAGAACGACGAGTCTCGCGTGAAGAGCAGATTGGGCAGGGGGTCGATCACGAAGTCACCGCCGTGATGCATCCTGCGTACCAACGAGGTCGAGTCGGCATCGATCGGCAGCTCGTCGAACGTCATTCCCGCGGTGAGGATCGACGACAACTCCTTCGGCTCCACCTTTCGCAGGTACGCAGCCAGGTGTTGCCCGAGCGCGTGCCCGATCTTGCGTGCGTCGACGGCGGCCGCGATCCCCTGGATCCGCGCAGCGCCGCTGACCTCGAGCGCTTCGGTGAGGAGATCGGACAACAGCAGGACCTCGACGCCGCGCTCACGAAGGACGGTCGCGAACTGATCGTGTTCTTCCTGCGCACGGTCCACCCACGGCAACGCGTCGAAAAGCAACTCGTCGTTGTTGCGTGGGGTCAACCGTTTCAGCTCGTCGCCAGGACGATGAAGAATGACCGATCGCAATCGGCCCACCTCGGAATCGACACCGAGGGGGACGGAGCCAGAAGCGTTCATGACTGAACACTAATCCCGTGGGCCCCACCCAGCAGGGAGGAGCAGCTGCCGTACCGGCCCGCGTAACGTCTTGTCCGACGCAGGCGAGAGGACCACCAAATGGGCAGTACGGATCAGGCGGCGCTGAGCGGCGCCGGAATCGACCGGTTCACCGGACGCTGGGTCGGCGCTGGAGCCGGACATTTCCCCACGATCGACGACTTCGAATATTCCGAGGAGATCGAGTTCGCTCCGACTCCGAAACCGTTTGTCACCTACTCGTCGCGCACTCGTGGGCTCCCCGACGGCCGACCGCTTCACATGGAATCGGGTTACCTACGCCCGACACCGGGTGGCGAGCTCGAACTGCTGGTCAGTCAACCCACCGGATTTGTCGAGATCCATCGCGGAACCGTCGACTCCGAAGGCACTCTCGCCTTGACCCGTCACACGCTCGCATCATCGCCCGACGCCAAACCGGTCCACGACGTCCGGCGGGTCATGCGGGTCCAGGGCGACACGCTGACGTACGACTTGTGGATGGCGCACGGTGACACCCCGCTGACGCATCACCTCCACGCCACCCTTCACCGGGCCACGGACCGGTAGTCGCCATGGAGATGCCTTCGTGGAAAGCCAAGGAATTGACTCCCGGTCAGCTCTCCGAGCGCAGCGGTGTCGCCGTCTCGGCCCTGCATTTCTACGAACGGGAAGGCCTCATCGTCAGTCGCCGGACCAGCGGCAACCAGCGTCGATACCAACGAGACACGCTTCGACGCGTCGCCTTCATCAGAATCTCGCAGCGCGTCGGGATTCCGTTGTCGGAAATCCGGGAAGCCCTCGGCACACTTCCTGAGGGCCGCACCCCGAACCGTGCAGATTGGGAGAGGTTGTCGACCGGATGGCGGCGCCACCTCGATCTCCGTATCGAGCAACTGGAACGTCTGCGGGACAACCTCACCGGCTGCATCGGCTGCGGGTGTCTCTCACTGGAGGGGTGCTCACTGGCCAACCCTCACGATCAACTCGCGGCCGCCGGCCCCGGTGCGCGCGTGCTGGAGGTCGATTTCGACGCCGATTCAGGCGAGAAATGACTCGACAGCGTCTCGGTCGCGCCCCAGCAAGTCCTCAACGGTCTTCTTCAGCAACTTCTCGATCTGACCACCGATAATCGGCATCTTCACTTCGGCCGTTCCGTCGACGGCCAGTCGCGTGCGGGACTCGGCGGCTGTGAGGTCGAGCGTCGTCTCGATTCGTATCGGCAGTCCGTGCGCGATTCCGGTGACCGACCCAGCGGCCTTCCCGTCAGACAGGGGTCCCCAGTGGTCGACCCGTGTCAGACCGAGTCGACTCGGCGCAACCTTGGCGACCAGGCTCGGGAGGGAGGCGGAGTCGATTTCCTCGGACACCGATACTTGAATCGACCCGTCTGCAACGTCGATGTCCGAGGTGGCATAGAGGTCTCCGAGTCGGACTTCCCAATAACGCGGGTCCGTCAGAGTTCGATGAACGTCGTCGATGGGATATTTGAATTCGATATCGAAGTGAAAACTCTTCGGCATGACTTTGGTCCCTATTCGACTAGATAAAAGTCCCGGCGGAGTTAACGCTCATCGCTTGAGCAATTTACTGAACTGGTCGTTCGCTTTTTGCATCACGAACTCGTATGGCGGTGCGAATTTACGCGCCCACCAGTATCCGAATCGGATGTCATTGGACGTATATACGAGATACGTGTTCTTCTCGATTCCCCGCAGAATGCACGACGCCACCTTCTCCGGCGAAACCGCACGCTTCTCGAATCGATGCGTGAGCTTTTCGACCCGCGGGTCGCCTCTGTCGATACCCGCAATTTCCACTGTTCCCACCAATGGCGTCTTCACGCCACCCGGCACAACCAGACTGACGCCGATTCCGTGCCGCTTCAGATCGAATCGCAGCACTTCGGAGACACCGCGAAGGCCGAACTTGCTCGCACTGTAGGCGGCATGCCACGGCAGGGCCAGGAGCCCGGCGGCCGAAGACACATTGACCAGGTGCCCACCCTTGCCGGCACGAATCATGGGCGGAACAAACGTCTCCATGACGTGGATCGGCCCCATCAGGTTGACGTCCACCATGGACTTCCAGTGCCGGTGTTCGAGGTTCTCGATAGTTCCCCACGCCGAAATACCGGCGATATTCATGACGACATCCATCGGAGAGAATTGAGTGTGAATCTCGGTACCGAATTTCACGACCTCGTCGTAGTCCGAGATATCGAGCGCCTTCGCCATGCTGACCGTGCCGCCGGCGGCGCCGACCATCGCGACTGTCTCTTCCAATCCGAGGTTGTTGATATCGGTGAGAAACAATTCGGCGCCGGCCTCGGATGCACGGAGCGCAGTTGCGCGTCCTATTCCACTACCAGCGCCGGTGATCAGGCATTTCTTGCCGTCGAGCGACCTTACAGACATGGATGAACACTCCCCCGCACTCGTACTGTGGACATGCGGGAAAGTCTACGCACGCGCGGTGCGACCGCCCCGAAACACGCAAGACGGCCGACGGGGTGCGGTCGCACTCTGCAAACCTTGCATGGGACGACCGCGGCGATCACTACAGACGCTGCATCATCTGCTCTTGATAACCCCTGACCGTACGGTCGAGTTCTTCCGCCGCTACATCGTCCCCACGCTTGCGCGCATCGTGGGCTCGATCCTGAATTTCACGGATTGCGCGGCGCAATTCATCATCGCTCATCGTGTGTTTCATGTCACAATTCTGCGCCTGCTCGCAGGGTTTAGCTAGCACAGATTGGAATCCGGCAAACCGTTCAAGGTTCAACTCGCAGGTGATCCGCGCGACACCGTAAACAGCGGCCCCGATTGCGGCCCTAATCCCTCAAACCTCGTTTGAACTGCAGTTTTTCAATCGAAATAGTCGCGGAAAACCAGGCTAACGCATAGCTAATATCGCCAAAACGGGTAAAAGGTTTGATATTGGGCAGATTGGCCAAGTACTGGAAGGTTCGAATAGCGCAGTCGTAGCTGCGCATTTCCGCGCGGCGGAAACTCAATGTGCGCTGAGACATAGCTGAGCACTCATTGGCCGGACGAATCGAATCTCGGACACATTTGACAACTAGTCCACTAAACAGACTACGGTGAGCTACCGATCGGTTATCCGCGTGATACCGTAGGATTCACTGAACGGACAATTGCTAGCTAGAGAGGATTACGGGGCGGTTCACAATGGCTGACTTTGCAGAACGATTGAACAAACTGTTCGACAGTGTTCATCCTCCGGGGCGCAAACCCCACACCAATGCCGAGGTTGCGGCAGCGCTCATCGAAGACGGCCATCAGATCTCCAAGCCGTACATCTCGCAGCTCCGCTCGGGACAGCGCACCAACCCCTCCGACGAGACAGTCGCGGCGTTCGCCCGGTTCTTCAAGGTGAAGCCCGACTACTTCTTCAACGACATCTACGCAGCCAAGATCGATCACGACCTGGAACTGCTCTCGCAGCTCCAAGGCTATGGTCTTCGCCGCCTCTCGAGCCGTGCA
This sequence comes from Rhodococcus sp. IC4_135, assembly GCF_011602025.1. Classification (NCBI taxonomy): domain Bacteria; kingdom Bacillati; phylum Actinomycetota; class Actinomycetes; order Mycobacteriales; family Nocardiaceae; genus Rhodococcus; species Rhodococcus sp. IC4_135. The sequence continues at coordinate 2,296 of NZ_JAAOLG010000044.1, read as the reverse complement.
TTCGACCTCTCGGAAGAATCGCAGAATCTACTCACCACGATGGCTGAAAAGCTCCGCGCGAGTGAAGGTTTGCCAGAGGTTCCGCCTGACGCGTCGCGCTGATGCGAATGTGCTGAAGCTCTGCATTGACCTGAAGCACTGCATTGACCTGAAGTACTGAAATGACATGGAGTAGGTCGACTATGAACGTCGACCTACTTTTGTCGTTTCATCGAGTTCTTTCGCCAACAACAACACCCATCGGCGCGCCGACATCTTCTCCGGTGGCGCAATCCACCTGGTGTCCAACACATCCGAGGCCAAGGGATCAGCGATCCACCCAGCCAATATCCCCGCGTGTGCAGTGACCGCCCGCGGCGGTTCCTGTCCACCGACGTCGAACATCCCGGCGCCGGATTGGATGTACATCGCATCCATGATCTGAGCGATCATGTCAGATGCCCGCAGCACGGACGTACTCCCGGCACTGTCCGCGTCGACTACCTCGGGGAATCGCTTGACGAGAAGCGCGTGCATCCGCCGCAGACGGTACAGATCACGTCGCGCACGTACCCAGGTCTCGAGAAGCACCCAGGTGATGCCCAGCGCTATCAGAACACTCGACGCAGCGATGAACCACACTCCTGCGCCCGTCCAGATATCCGATTCGAGTGCGCCGGTGCCACCGATCGATTCGACCAGCATCACGACGACCACGACGAGCAGGATCGACGAACCGGTCACGATCAACGCGATTCCACGCCCCAATGGCGCCCACGCGACGTGCCGTAGCCCCGTCGAAATGACAAGGGACAGTGCAACGATGATAAAGATGAGCGCCGGCGCCGGGTAACCGAAGAGCACCGCGATCGCCACCAGCAACCCCACCGAGTACAGCACCGTGGCGAGACCGCGCATGGCTGGACGCGACATCACCGGCCAAGCGGACACGGCGCCGACTGCGCTGGCCGCAGACAACGCGGTCCACAAGACGATGACGATCATTGCTGCGGCATGTTGCTCCGGCGCAATGCGATCGACGATGTCCCACACCGCCGGAACCATGACCGTCGAGGACAATGCGACCGAGAAGCCTGCGAAGACCATCGACATCCGCAGAGGCGTCGCGGTGCGCGCGACAACTCGACCCAATCTCGCACCGGCTGCAACCCAGACGAGAAGGGCCACAGCCCAAAAGATCATCCGATCGCCTCGTCGTACCGCAATACCGACAGCGGTGTTCCACGGCCACTCATCGTTCGCAGACGCATGATCAACATCGACGCGAACGTCTCGGCTTCCCACTCCGCGATGTCATCCATCGGCACGGGTTCATTGCGCCGCAGAGAACGTTGACTCAGCATGTACGCGATCAAATCGTCACTGACCTCGAGCGTTGCCTCGGCAATCTCGGCACCCTCGTGACGAAAAACTATGTGCCCCAACTCATGTGCCAGAGTCCGCTCGACATTGGGCAACCCGGGGGCCAAAACGATGACGTCGTGATCGTCGTAGGCCCGGCGCTGACCGCACACTCCGGTGGCGAGCGGGGTTTCCAGATCGATCTCGATCGGGCGACCACGCTCGCGGGCGACTGTCTGCACCACTGTCAGCAGTGACACAGCCTCCGACGACGCTGCTGCGTCACATACAGCATCCACCGCAGCCAGAACGCGGCGATGTGAACGTCTGTCCGGCACGACTCACGCACCTCCCTGTGATCCGGGTGCCAGGAATTCGGCACGCGCCGCAGCCAATCGCGCCTTCTGCAGCGAAGCTCCACGGAAAGTCATAGCTCCCGCACCGGCCGCTACAACTGCCATGCCGCCCACACCACCGGCGACGGCGGCAGCATTGAGAATCGGCGGAAGCCCTTGAGTGAACGCCGTCGGGAATGCCTGCGGGTTCTCACTCGGACTCGCGACGTTCGGAGCGTTCGACGGTACCTGGGGAGCTACGGGTGCCGGTGCGGCCAGAACCTCGGGCGCGGAAGGCGCTGCGACTGCGCCCGGTGCTGCGTTCGCCGGTCCACCAGCAGACGGTGCCGGTGCTCCGCCGCCGACCGACGGCCCTTGCGGATCGGACGGCCCCGCCGGTGGAACTGCTACCGCCGAAGACTCCTCGGAGCTCTCCTGCGACTCGGAAGGGGACTGCGTCTCAGAGGTCTTCGACTCGGAGGGCGCTTCGCTCGAAGGACTCTCGGCCGGCGAGGTTGCATTGGTCGCCGGTGAGACGCTGCTGCTCGGACGGTGCGACACCGAAGGGTTCGCCGAGGGCTCAGTCGTCGTGGGCTCAGTCGTCGTCGTGGTGGGCTCGG
>NZ_JAAOLG010000043.1:0-32289 GCF_011602025.1 Rhodococcus sp. IC4_135 | reverse complement strand
ACCACGACACCTGATTGACCACACTGCGATGACTGACCGCCACACCCTTCGGCCGACCCGTCGAACCCGACGTGAAAATCACATACGCCGTATTCCCCGACCGCAACGGCGCAACACGATCCACATCAGAGACAGGCGCATCCGAAAAACCAGACACATCAACAACATCAACCTCGACCACCGGCACCACACCAGCATCGAAACCAACATCAGACGTACTGACCACACACACCGGCGACGCCGCCGCCAACACAAACCCATTACGCTCCGCCGGCTGATCCGGATCCACCGGAACATACCCACCACCAGCCCTGAGCACACCGTAAACCGCAACCAACAAATCAACCGAACGCCGAACCGCAACACCCACCAACGACTCCGGCCCCACACCCACCGAAACCAAATACCTGGCAAAACGATTCACCCGAGCATCGAACTCCGCATACGACAACGACACACCCTCGAACGAGAGCGCCACCGCACCCGGAGACGCCGCCACCTGCGCATCGAAACCATCGAGCAACAAAGCACCATCAGTCAACTCGTGAACAGTGTCATTCCACCCCTCGAGCACCAACGAACGCTCAACAGAATCCAACATGTCTATGTCACCCAAAACGGCCGACTCATCAGCAACGACGGCACTGAGAATCCGCCCGAACCTGTCTGCGAACCCAGCAACCGTCGACTCGTCGAACAAATCCGTCGCATACGTCAACGACGCCGCCATCCCCGCCGGAGCACCGGACTCGTCGAACTGCTCCACCACCGTCAGCTGCAGATCGAACTTCGCCGCCACCGCCGTGGCATCGACACCCGCAACCCGCAGATCACCCAACTGCAACGCCGACTGCTCCATGTTCTGGAACGCCAACATCACCTGGAACAACGGACTCCGAGCCTGCGACCGCGCCGGATTGAGCACCTCCACCAAACGCTCGAACGGAACATCCGCATGCGCAAACGCCTGAAGATCAGCCTCCCGCACACCTGCGAGCAGATCGACGAAGCTCTCCGAAGAATCCACCTCCGTCCGCAACACCAACGTATTGACGAACATCCCGATCAAATCATCGAGAACCTGCTCACCACGACCCGCCACCGGAGTACCGATCGCAATATCGGACGTACTCGACAACCGCGCCAACAACACCGCCAACGCCGCATGCACCACCATGAACAACGACGAATTCGACTCACGAGCAACATCATTCAAACCAGCATGAACATCCGCACCCACCACGAACGAATGATTCGCCCCACGATTAGACGCCACCACAGGCCGCGAACGATCCGCCGGCAAATCCAACTGATCCGGCAACCCCGCAAGAGCACCCGACCAGAACTCGACCTGCCGCGAAATCAACGACGACGGATCATCCTCGGACCCCAACACCTCGCGCTGCCACAACGCGTAATCCGCATACTGCACCTCGAGCGGCGCCCACCCCGGAACCTCACCCCGAGAACGAGCCTCATACGCCACCATCAGATCTCGCGTCATGGGGCCCATCGACGACCCATCCGCACTGATGTGATGAACGACGAACACCAACACGAACTCCGACTCCGACACCGCGAACAACCGCGCCCGAACCGGAACCTCCACCGCCACATCGAAACCAGCCGACAAAAACTCCGTCACCGCACCAACGACACCGGACTCCGACACCCCAACCGGCGACAAATCCAACCGCACCCGATCCGCCGACAGAATGTCCTGGAACCCGACACCATCAACCTCCGGATACACCGTCCGCAAAATCTCGTGCCGCGCAACAACATCCGAGACAGCAGCCTGCAGAGCCGCCACATCCAACGATCCCGACAACCGAATCGCCACCGGAATATTGTTCGCCGACGACGTCGTATCGAAACGGTTCAAGAACCACATCCGCTGCTGCGCCAACGACAACGGCACCCGCTCCGGACGCACCCGAGCCGTCAACCCCGCCCGCGCACCCGAACCGACCTCCGACTCCACCCGCGCAGCCAACAACTCCACCGACGACGCCTCGAACAACACCCGCACCGGAACCTGCGCATCGAGCGCCTGACCCAACCGAGCCGCCACCCGCGTCGCGATCAGCGAATTACCACCGAGTGCAAAGAAATCGTCATCGAGACCCACACGATCGACACCCAACACCTCAGCGAACACCGACGCAACGATCTCCTCCACCGCCGTCACCGGAGCCCGGAACACCGCAACCTCGAACACCGGCTCCGGCAACAACTTCCGATCCAACTTCCCCGAAGCATTGAGCGGAAACGCATCCAACACCATGATCTGCGACGGCACCATATACGACGGCAACACCGCACCCAACGAATCCACCAGTGCCGCAGTATCAACCACCGCACCCGACGCCGGCACCACATACCCCACCAACTGATCACCGGTCACCGTCGACACCACAGCCACCGACGACACAGACACCGACACATCGGCCACCAACGCCGACTCGATCTCCCCCAACTCGATCCGCTGACCACGGAACTTCACCTGGAAATCGGTACGACCGATGTACTCGAGCTCACCCGACACACCCCACCGCACCAAGTCCCCCGTGCGATACATCCGCGCACCCGCCCCACCGAACGGATTCGCCACGAACCGATCCGCCGACAAATCCGGACGAGAAACATACCCACGAGCCAACTGATCACCCGCAAGATACAACTCACCCGCAACACCCACCGGCACCGGACGCAATCGCGAATCCAACACAAAAACCTGCGAATTCCACTGCGGCACACCAATAGAGACCACACCACCATCGACGGCGCCCGTCACATCCGCGAACGTGATCGACACCGCAGCCTCGGTCGGACCATACAAGTTGTGAACCCGCGCGCCCGACACCACACCGAAATCGCGCACCGTCTGCGCCGGCAACGCCTCACCGATGACGAACACATCACGCAGCGAAACCAACTGGCTGGCAGAGACTTCCCCCGCGAACACCGACAGCATCGTCGGCACGAAGTCCGTCACCGTCACACCCTGATCAGCGATCACCGACGCCAAATACCCCGGATCCCGATGACCGTCATGAGTGGCCACCACCAACCGAGCACCCACCGCCAACGGCAAGAAGAACCCCCACAACGACACATCGAACGTCGTCGCAGTCTTCTGCAGATACACATCCGACCCGGTCAGAACATACCGACCCTGCATCCACGCCATCTGATTGACGATCGCCGCATGCGAAACCGCCACACCCTTCGGCTTCCCCGTCGACCCCGACGTGAAAATTACATACGCAGCATTCGAACCCCGCAGCGGCGCAACACGATCCACATCCAACACCGGCGCATCCGAGAACCCGGACACATCCAACTCGTCGATCAACACCACATCGAATTCACCCGGCAACACCACACCGTCACCAGCAGTGGACAACACACACACCGGTGCCGCGGTCCCGAGAATATGACCATTGCGCTCGACCGGATGATCCGGATCCAGCGGCACATACGCCCCACCCGCAGCAACCACCGCATACATACCCACTACAAGATCAACCGACCGACGCATCGCCAACGCCACCAACGACTCCGGCCCCACACCCACCGAAACCAAATACCGTGCAAGGCGATTCGCCCGAGACCCGAACTCCGCATACGTCAGAGACTGCCCCTCGAACACCACCGCCACCGCATCCGGCGTCGCCGCCACCTGCGCAACAAAACCGTCGAGCAACAAAGCACCAACAGTCAACTCGTGAACAGTGTCATTGACCGCCACCAACACCTGCGAACGCTCGCCCTCACCGAGCAACTCCACATCCCCGACAACCGAATCAGGCTCCGCCACCATCGCTTCCAGAACCCGCACCAACCGCTCCGCAAACGAAACAACCGTCGACTCGTCGAACAAATCCGTCGCATACGTCAACGACATCGGCATCCCCACACCGACGCCGCCCTCCTCCACCGGCGTCACCGTCAACTGCAGATCGAACTTCGCGATCTCCACACCTGCGTCGAAACCGGCAATCGACAGTCCCGGCAACTCCACGACATCCTGCGCCATGTTCTGAAAGAACAACGCAACCTGGAACAACGGATGATGGGCCTGCGACCGCGCCGGATCAAGCACTTCCACCAAACGCTCGAACGGCACGTCCTCGTTGCCGAACGCCCCCAGATCGACCTCACGAACCCGACCCAACAACGCCGAGAAAGACTCCGAAGAATCCACCTCGGTCCGCAACACCAAAGTATTGACGAACATACCGATCAGATCGTCCAGCTCCGGCTCACCCCGCCCTGCGATCGGAGAGCCCACCACAACGTCGTCACTACCGCTCAGCCGCGCCAACAACACCGCCAACGCCGCATGCACCACCATGAACAACGACACATTACGATCAAGCGCCAACTGCTCGAGCGCTCGATGTAACCGCGCGTCTATCGAAAACTGGTAACTCGCACCCTGATTGGATGCCACCAACGGCCGCGGGCGATCCGCCGGCAGCTCGATCCGCTCCGGCAACCCCGCCAACACCGACGTCCAATACCCCAACTGCTCAGACATCAACGACGACGGATCACCCTCGGACCCCAACACCTCACGCTGCCACAACGCGTAATCCGCATACTGCACCGCCAACGGCGCCCACCCCGGAACCTGTCCACCCGCACGCGCCACATACGCCATCGACACATCACGCACCAACGGACCCATCGACACACCGTCAGCAGCGATATGGTGAATCACCAACGCCAACACAAACTCCGACGAACCCGTCTGGAACAAACGAACCCGCAATGGCACCTCGACCGTGACATCGAACCCCTCTGCCACCACTGGCGTCAGCACACCGAGCAAGTCGGCCGCGTCGACAGTTTCGGGCAATACAGTTCCCACGAATTCGTCCACCGGAAGTACTTGTTGGAACCCGATGCCCTCGAATTCCGGGTAGACGGTCCGCAACACCTCATGCCGCGCAACAACATCCGACAGCGCTGCGGACAGTGCCGAAACATCGACGGCACCGGACAACCGCAACACGATCGGAATGTTGTTCACACCAGACACAGAGTCGAATCTCGACAAGAACCACATCCGCGACTGTGCAAGGGAAAGAGGTATCCGCTCCGGACGAGAGCGAGGGGCCAAGGCAATTCGCACACGCCCCGCTGAATCTGACAAAACAGATGCAAGACCGGAGACTGTCGAGTACTCGAAGAGCGTTTTGACCTGAACCCGCACATCGAAAGCCGCACTGAGACGCCCGGCCAATTTCGCAGCAATCAACGAGTTGCCGCCGAGTTCGAAGAAATCGTCCTCAGCGCCGACTCGGTCCACCCCCAAGAGTTCTTCGAACACGCGCGCGACCACGACCTCACCAGCGGAGGATGGCGCTACAAACTCTCGGGCCTCGAATACGGGATCAGGAAGTGCTGCCGAATCCAGCTTTCCTACAGGCGTCAAGGGGATCTCGTCGATGACAACGACAGCCGCCGGAATCATGTGACGGGGAAGATCCGTCTTGACCACTGCCAGGACGTCATCCCCGGACAGCACGGCTCCAACTGCAGGAAGCACATACGAGATGAGAGCCGTTTCACCGCTGGGCAACACTCGCCCGAGAGTTGTCACGAACTCGACCCGGTCGTCGAGTGCGATGACCGCGTCGATTTCAGTCAACTCGATGCGGAAGCCACGGATCTTGACCTGGGAATCGGACCGTCCGACGTATTCGACGCTACGATCGCCGACAGCACTTTCCGTCCACCGCACTACGTCCCCCGTGCGATACATCCGTTCACCCTGCGCCCCAAAAGGATTCGCAATGAAACGATCAGCCGTCATACCCGCCAGATTGTGATATCCGCGCGCAACCTGAGGCCCTGCAAGATACAGCTCACCCGTAGTACCCGTCGGGACAGGCTGCAAACGAGCATCCAACACCAACGACACCGCACCACGAATAGGACCACCGATCGTAACCGGCTCACCCACAACAAGTTCCGTCATGTTCGTGACGATCGTCATCTCGGTCGGACCATACGCGTTGAAGAAATGACGCCCAGGCGCCCACTTCGCAACCAACTCCGGCGGACACGCCTCACCCGCAACAACCACCACAGCAACATCATCGAGCCCCGAAGGATCCACCGAAGCAAGCACCGAAGGAGTAGCCCCGACATGCGTCACACGCTCAGCCTTGATCAACTCGGCCAACTCGGGCCCACCATAAATACTCGACGGGGCAATCACCATGACAGCGCCTGCCCCGATCGCCTCGAGCAACTCGAAAATCGACACATCGAAACTCGGAGTCGTAAAATGCAACACCCGCGAATCGCTGCCCAGCGAAAGCACACGAATCTGCTCCTGCTGCAAAACAGCCAACCCCGAATGCGAAACAACAACACCCTTCGGCCGCCCCGTCGAACCCGACGTATAGATCACATACGCAGCATGCTCAGCCCGCAGCATCCGCACCCGCTCGCCATAAGACACCGGCTCACCCGAGACAGCACCCAACGACTCCACAACATCCAAAGCATCAATCGAAATCCACCCGACCGAATCGGTCAACCCAGCACGCACACCCTCAACAGTCAAACCGACCGACACACCAGAATCGCTGATCATGTAAGCCACACGATCAGCCGGATAATTCGGATCCACCGGCACAAACGCCGCACCCGACTTCGCCACCGCCCACAAAGCCACAACAGACTCAATCGACCGCGGAATCGAAATGGCAACCCGATCCTCCGGCCCCACACCAACACCAATCAACACACGCGCCAAACGAGACGACCACTCATCCAACTCCGCATACGACAGCGAACGACCCTCGAACCGCAAAGCCTCCCGCTCAGGACCCAACTCGACAGCCGCCACCAACAACTGCGGCAACAACAACGCCCTCGAACCTCGACTGCGCGGAGTTCGGCTCCGGGGAGCTCGCACGGAGCGAGCGGAAGTGACGTCAGAGTTCCCTGTACTGCCGGCCATCGTGTCTCCCGTTTCGAACGTAACTACCCGCGCGCATACCGGCCGTTCCGATCTTTGCGCGTTCCAAGTTAATCAAGATAGCCGTCAACCGGTTCACGGGTAGCTAGTGGCCCCCACTCACCCTGGCTGGTCGATGTCGGACACTCCGGACTTGTCGGAGATATCGACTAGGGGGTGGATTCGTTACACAAAGGAGATGTTATTTCGATGTGGCGCTCGATGGTTAGCAACCACAACTAATGGGCGGTCAAAGGGCATTGTTGGTAAAGCTCGCAACGACAGGGCCAACGACGGCAATACCTGCCGGGCCGAGGAGGCTTCCGTGGGGAACGCGCACGTACACGTTCTGGATCTCACCAGTGACGAATACTTGCCATAGGAGCGCTGCATCTTTGCTGTTTGGATGCTCCGCGGCGCTAATGTAACTGAGATTACCGGCGAATAGCTGAGGATGGTAGTTGTCAATGCAGTCGCCGAGGCACGAAAGACTGTTCATCAAACGCCCGAGCCGATCAGCCGTCAACGATTCGGCGTGATCGCGAATCATCTCGTACAAATCTGTCATGGCATGGCGCGAGAATCCTGCGTGCTCCGGGTCGCCTACTTCGATCCCCGCGGATCGAAGTTCATCCACGAGCATGTCTGAAATGGATCCGCCTACTCGGGTCGGCATCGAATCCAACATGATCAAGGATTCCACCGTCCGCCCGCTCTCTTGCAGTCTGGTCGCAATGCCGTGAGCGAGCAATCCCCCGAACGACCATCCGAGGAGGCGATAGGGGCCCTCGGGTTGCACGGCCACGATCTCTGCCAGATACCGGGAAATGTATTCATCCAAACTTGTCGGCAACCCCTCCGACTCCAGGATGTACGGGCTCTGAAGTCCGTAGATCGGAGTGTCGGCGTTGATGAACGGCGAAAGTGCCGCGTAGGACCAGGCAAACCCAGAGAGCGGATGGACACAGAAGACGGGTGTGGACGCACCCGTCGGTCGGATCGGCAAAAGTACCTCGAGTGCTCGATCGGGACCCGAATCCGTTCCGCGATCGATCGCTGCAGCCAAATCGTAAACCCGTGGGAATTCCAGCACCAAACGAGCCGGCACGCTCGTCCCCGCTGCTGTGCGCAAAGAATCCGCGAGACACGTTGCAAGCAACGAAGTTCCGCCGAAGTTGAAGAAATCGTCGTCCAGTCCGACCATGACGTCGGACTCGAGCCCTAGAACGGTTCCGAACACTGATGCGACAACGCGTTCGGTCGGAGTTATGGGAGGACGAACGTGGCGCGACTTCGGAGTCGGCGAGGGCAACCGCTCGCGATCGAGTTTGCCATTTCTCGTCAACGGAAGACTTGCCAGAACAACGACTTCCGCAGGAACCAATTGCGAAGGCAGGGCCGCCCTTGCGGCCGCGACAAGCGAGTCGGAATGCAGTCCGGCCTCTGGCTCTGCCACGACATATCCGATCAATCGATCGGGGGACGCGGCACTCCCCCGGACTGCTGCCGCAGCTTGGGCAACCCCTGGGCCGGCCAGCAGCGCCGATTCCACCTCGCCGAGTTCGATTCTGATTCCCCTGAGTTGAAACTTGGAGGTCTGACCGACCGACGTATTCGATCACTCCCCCCACACACCAGCGCGCCATATCCCCGGTCCGATACATCCGGTCGCCCGTCGGACCAAACGGATTTGCAACGAATCGTGACGAGGTCAACCCGAAACGGCGATGGTATCCACGGGCGACACCGGCGCCAGCCAGATACAACTCGCCGACCACGCCGTCAGGCACAGGCCGCAACCGCCGATCCAGCACGTACGCGGTGGCCCCGACGATAGGTGCACCGATATCCACCCGTAGGTTCTGCGTAAGCGGCTCACTTATCGTCGCCATCACGGTAGTTTCGGTCGGACCGTATCCGTTGAAGAACGAAACCTCCCGCGACCAGCGATCAACAAGCTCCGATGGGCAACTCCCTCCACCGGCGACTACCACGTCCAGATCCGTCAGTCCGGTGGAGGGCAGTGATCCGAGTGTTGACGGTGTCACAAACATGTGAGTGATCTTGTTGCGCGCGAGCTCGTCCCACAGCTCCTGACCGCCGAGGATCTCCGGCGAAACAACGACCATGGTCGAGCCTGCCCCTACTGCCAGCAGAAGTTCCAATACCGACGCATCGAAGCTCGGCGAAGCGAAGTGGAGTGTCCGTGACTCTGGACGAAGTCGGTATCGAGACATTTGCTCACTCGCGAAGCTGGCGAGCCCTCGGTGCGAGACGACGACGCCCTTCGGCTGCCCGGTTGAGCCTGAGGTGTAGATGACGTACGCCGAATTGGCCGTGTCAACCGGACGAACACGATCGGACGCGGTGAAGGCCCCGTTCGAATCGCTGGGAATTGAGTCGATGTGAATCCAGTCAACGGTCTGCGGCAAACCGACGCAGTCCCGCGCGGTCGTGAGCCCGTATGCGACAGATGAATCACCCAGCATGTAACCGACGCGCCTGGCTGGATACCGAGGATCGATCGGTAGGAACGCCGCACCCACAGCGCTGACAGCCCACACGGCAAGCACAGATTCGACTGACCTCTGCACGCACACTGCCACACAGTCTTCGGCGCCGATTCCACGATTTGTAAGTTCTCGGGCGATTGCCGACGATCGAAATACCAAATCGCGATAGGTCATCGATCTGGGCCCATCGACCACTGCAACCCGTGACGAGTCGACCTCCGCCGCATGCCAGAGCAGGTCCGCAAGTGTTCGCGGGGAGACTTCGCAACTCCCCGCTCGTCTCGTCAACGCGGCTTCGCTGCTCTTGTCAAGGAGTGGGATGTCCCCAACTATGACGTTCGGGTTCTCGCATATCGCGGACACTATTCGCTGGAATTGATCTGCCATCGCAAGCACCGTGGAGTGCTCGAACAAGTCGGTGGCGTACGTGAACGACGCGGCCAGACCTACATGGCCTCCGCCGGGGTTGCCACACTCCACGACAGTCAGCTGAAGTTCGAACTTCGACACCACACCGCCTATAGCAATGGGCGAGACCACGAGGTCCGGCAGCTCCAACTTCGGCTCGGACATGTTCTGGAAAGCTAGTGCGACCTGAAACAGCGGATGGCGATGCGGACTACGCGGGACGGCGAGTTCGTCCACCAACCGGTCGAAGGGGACGTCCGAGTTCTCGAACGCGTCGAAGTCACCGCGGCGAGCTCGATCGAGAACTTCCGAAAAGTCCACGTCCAGGTCAACTCGTAGTCGCAGCACGAGGAGGTTGACGAACATCCCGATCATTTCGTCGAGAGCAGCATAGTCACGACCAGCAACAGGCGTACCGATGATCACGTCGGAGCTATCGGACAGACGGGCCAACAAGATCCCGAACGCCGCATGCAGAACCATGAAAAGCGAAGTTCCGGCAGCATTTGCGAGATCGAACATCCTCTGATGGACCCGCGCTCCGAGCTCGAAGCTGACAACGCCCCCTGCCGTCGTCAAGACAGTCGGGCGTGGCCGGTCCAGGGGAAGGTCGATAACGTCCGGAATGCCGTCCAGTGTTCTGACCCAATACTGCAGCTGACGGCCGACCCGCGGCGAGTTCCCATCTTGATCAGTCATGATTTGGCGCTGCCACAAGGCGAAATCCGCATACTGAATGTCCAGCGGAATCCACGACGGCGAGGTCCCGGATCTGCGACTCGAGTACGCCGCCGCCAGATCTCCCGCCAAGGGCGCCATCGACAGACCGTCAGTTGCGACGTGGTGCACTACAAGGACCAGCACATAATGTGAAGGACTCGATTGAAAGAGTTTGACCCGCAACGGTATCTGCTTCGACAGATCGAAAGGCAGGCAGGCCGCCGCCGCAGCAGCATCGGCCAATTCGCCCTCATCGACCTGCTGGAGTTCGAAGAACAGCCCCGCATGTTCAGGAGACAGGATGTGCTGACCTAGAAGACCGTCGATTTGGAGGTAGATCGTTCTGAGAACCTCATGTCTGCGGATGACATCCTGTAGAGCAGATTCCAAAGCACTCACATCAAGGTGGCCGTCAATCATCAACCCGAGCGGAATGTTGTACGCCGAAGACTGCGGGCCCAAGCAATTGAGCACCCACATCCGCTCTTGGGCGAAAGAAAGTGGAATCAGATCGGGCCTGACTACTCGGGTGATCGCCGGTAGCGTTCCACTCCCGAGCGTCGGCTCGATCGCGACAGCAAGATCTTTGAGGGAAGCGGACTCGAAAAGTAGTCGGGCACTCACGACCGTATTCAGCGTCTCGCCTAGCCTAGCCGAGATCCGCAGCGCTGAAAGCGAGTTGCCACCGAGACTGTAGATGTTGTCATCGCGTCCGACGGCGTCGAGTTCGAGCACTTCCTCGAATACACGTGCGATTTCACATTCGAGTTGGGTTTGAGGAGCAACCAAGGGCACTGAGTCGAAGGTCGGTGCGCGGAGGGCCAGTCGATCCAGCTTTCCGGTCGGCGTCAGCGGAATCCGATCGAGCGGACATAGGACTGCGGGGACCATGTGCTTCGGCAGCCGACTCGAGACCCACGATTTGACCGCGTATAGATCGAGCAGACATCCCTGTCGCGCGAGAGCATACGAAACAAGCACAGTGTCGCCATTACCACGTGCGCAGGCAATCGTTACAGCAAATGCAACGTCTGGGTGGCCGCTGATGACCGCATCGACCTCGCCCGGTTCAACTCTCATCCCCCTGATTTTGACTTGAAAGTCCGCACGACCCACATACTCCAGTTGCGGCCTACCCCCCACATCGAGAACATGCACCCATCGAACCAAATCACCTGTGCGATATGCACGTTCACCAAACGAGCAATTCGGCAGAGCAACGAAACTGGAGGCCGTGAGATCCGCTCTTCCGTGATATCCCCGCGCAATTGCCGCGCCCGCAACATACAACTCACCCACCGCGCCAATCGGAACTTTCTGCAACCGCTTGTCCAGAACTACCACGGATACGCCCCGCACCGCAGAACCGATCACGATTGCATCGCCCGGCGACAAAGGCTCTGAACAAGTACTCATGACCGTGGCCTCCGTAGGCCCGTATCCGTTTTGCAGACGGCGTTTACCGCCTGCCGGCAATGGCACGGCCCAGTGGTCGACCAATTCCGGGGGCAACGCCTCACCGGCCGACAACACCACTTCCAAACTATCGAGTGCGTGAGGGTCGATCGTTGCCAGAACTGCGGGTGTGATTACAGCGTGTGTAACACCTTCTCGAGAGATCAATTCCGCAAGATCTGCGCCTCCGAACACCGCCGGCGGTGAGACGATCAGCGTCCCGGCAGCACCGATAGCCATCAAGAATTCGAAGATCGACGCGTCAAAACTCGGCGATGCCACGTGCAGAACGCGCGATCGACGCGTCAATCCGAACGTCACTACTTGCTCCGCAACGAGATTCGCCAATCCGGAGTGCGTGACCACTACGCCCTTGGGCACCCCCGTGGTCCCCGATGTGTAGAGCACATAGGCGGGATTATCGGCGCGGATTCTTACATCACGTTCGTAGTGCGGATCTGCATCCATCGTTGCCGAAGATATCGAATCCAGTTCGACAACAAACCAATTGACACTACTCGTCGGAAGATCTCTGACTACGCCGACAGTTGTCACTCCGGCGACAACGCGTGAATCGTCGAGCATGTGGCGGATTCGATCGACAGGGTAGCTGGGATCGATCGGAACGAAGGCCGCACCCGACTTGGCCACACCCCAGATGGCCACCAACAACTCCAGCGACCGCGGCATCGCGAGTGCAACCCTGTCCTCCGGGGAGATCCCTTGATCAATCAAACCCCGCGCCATCACCGACGCCCGCTCGTCGAGTTCCTGGTAGGTCATCGTCCGACCGGCGTACACTGCTGCGATCCCCTCAGGGTTCGCTTCGACTGCAGCTGCCATCAACTGATGAAGTAACGGGGTGACGAGACGGGAACGGCGTGTACGCCGTTCCCGTTTGGGGACGCGGACGTCAACATGCTCCGACACTGCTTCTCCTTGCGCACAAAGGGGTCCCGAACCAGCGCTTCGAACCCGTCAGATTGTGCGTGGAAGCCGGTCGACTATTCGAGCCGAATAGTAGCCCCTTGCCTACGAACGGCGCGAGACATGCCTAGGAATTGTCCCAGTCGGCACTGTCGACAACGAATCTCAAATCGGGCAAACTTTCAGACTCGATCGACGAGAGCCGTTCGGAAGGCGCAACCACGTGCGTAACCCATTCGTCAGCCAATATCTGGTTGATATCCGTACCGTTGAGTATCTTCGGGGG
This sequence comes from Rhodococcus sp. IC4_135, assembly GCF_011602025.1. Classification (NCBI taxonomy): domain Bacteria; kingdom Bacillati; phylum Actinomycetota; class Actinomycetes; order Mycobacteriales; family Nocardiaceae; genus Rhodococcus; species Rhodococcus sp. IC4_135. Next base: position 18,998 of record NZ_JAAOLG010000043.1, on the reverse strand, counting down.
CAACACCACCGCAGCACCGGTGGAGGCTGCGAGGAACACCGTCTTCACCGCTAACTCGTCACCGATAGGCCCTGCGTACATAAGCCGCGATTCGTAGTCGACGTCGTGTGCGCTGCGAAGCTTCGCCATGATCTCGGTGAGCTGTCCGTAACTGACGCTGTCAGCGTCTACTGTCACCGACGATAACGCAACGTCGTCGACTCCGAGGAGACGAGTCCGATCTGCGTAGTTCACTGGGCGAGCGGAGAGAGAAGCGATTCTTTCCATGACTTCTGGGTCGTCAAGTAGCAATGTAGTGACGTCGGGGCTACTGATCGACGTTGCTGACGAGACAGATGTGATTACCATCCGAACAGCATCCGGCAATACTTCTCCTTCGATGGAATGTCCACCAGGCGCCGCGACAATCGCAGCGCCTGCCTTGGACAGCGCCCACATTGCTACAACCGCGTCCAAGCCTGACAAACCGACCAGAGCTACCAAATCTCCCGGGCCGATTCCGCCACCGATTACTTCGCGAGAAAGTCGGGACGAGCGCATGTCAACGTCTTGATACGTGAACTCTTCTCCGTCAACTGCAAGAGCCGGAGCCTCGGGGTCGGCTTCTACCGCCGTAGCCAAGAGCTGTGGAAGCAACTGAAGCGTCGAAGTTTCGCCCGACCGAGTACTCACCGGTTCTGACAGACCGATCAGTGCGTCCCGCTCTTCAACACTCATGATTTCGATGTCGCCGATAGGACGCGACGGATCTGCGACCACCTGCTCAATGACGCGGACAAAGCGCTGGGCATACCCGTCGACTGTGTGCTGATCGAACAAATCCGCAGCGTAGACCAAGTGCCCGACCATCCCCTCCGTCTGCGGATCCGATGTGAGTGTCAGTTGCAGGTCGAATTTCGCTGTTGCTTCGACGCCCTCGACGGCAGTGATCTTCAACCCGCCCAGGCTGAATTCGGCTCCGGCCATCGGTTCGACCGACAGTGCAATCTGGAACAGGTCGTTCGCTGAAACACCCAGCGCACCGGTCACCTCCTCGAACGGCACGTCTCCGTTCGCGAACGCTTCGAGATCGGTGTCGCGCACCAACGAAACAAACTCACCGAAGCCTGCATCGAGATCGGGCGCGGTTCGAAGAGTCAGAGTGTTGACGAACATGCCGACGACGTCGTCGAGATGCTTTTCGCCCCGACCGGCCACAACGGTGCCGATCGCAAAATCCCGACTGCCACCCATCCTCGTGATCAGGACACCGAGGGCTGCGTGCGCCACCATGAACAGCGTCGCGTTGTGTTCGCGAGCGATCTCGTTGAGACGGGCCGAAGTCGCAGCATCGACGGTGAACTCCGCAACGCCCGCCTTGGTCGACATGTGCTCCGGGCGCTGTCTGTCAGCCCGTAATCCGCCGATCGCGGTGAGTCCACTCAAGTTTCGGCGCCAGAACTCCAGTTGCTTCGCAGCCGGAGAGCCCACCTGGTCGATCGAACCGACCACCTCACGCTGCCACAGAGCGAAGTCCGCATACTGCACAGGCAAGGCGGCCCACGTGGGAGATGCGCCTCGCGCACGCGACTCGTACGCAACCATCATGTCTCTCGCAAGCGGTGCCATGGATTCGCCATCTGCAGCGATGTGATGTGCGACGAGCACGAAGACGAAATCACCAGGCGCGAGCTGCAGCAACTCAGCTCGCACTGGGATCTCCCGAGCGACGTCGAAACCGCGCGACACGAACTGCGCCACTCGTTCATACGCTTCTCCGCCATCTTCGAGCTGGACGACTTCGAGAGCCGGCGCGATGTCGTCGACGGTGACGATCACCTGTGTCGGACCATCCACATCACTCGGGTACTTGGTGCGAAGAGATTCGTGCCGCACCAAAACATCTCGAAGCGACGCCCGGAGCGCCTCCACATCCAACTCACCACTCAATCGCAGCGCCAACGGGATGTTGTACGCCGGCGATGCCGAATCCATCTGGTTGACCAACCACATACGCTGTTGAGCCAGCGACAGCGGGATGCGCTCCGGACGGTCGCGGGCCTCCAACACCTTCCGAGCTCCGGATCCGGCCAGCGCCGAAACCGATCGCGCCAGACTCGCGACAGTCGAGTTCTCGAACAAGATCTGCACAGCCACCTGCGTATTCAACGCTTGCCCCAATCTGGCAGCCAACCTGGTGGCTACCAGCGAATTGCCCCCGAGGGCGAAGAAATCGTCGTCGAGGCCGACTCGTTCCACCCCGAGCACATCCGCGAACACTTCTGCCACGACAGTCTCGACCGGGGTAACAGGCGCCCGGAACTCACGCAATTGAACGATCGGATCAGGCAGCGCCTTTCGGTCCAGCTTCCCGTTCACCGTCAATGGAAGTGCGTCAAGCACAACCAGCGAATCCGGAACCATGTATCCGGTAAGGAACTGCGACACGGAGGCCAGAACATCGGACACCTCGAGCTCCCTGCCGGCCGTGGGCACTACGTATCCCACCAACCGCTCACCGAGCGTATCGTCCGCACGGACCATCGCCACGGCGTGGGCGACACCCTCTACGCGAAGAAGGGCAGCCTCGATCTCACCGATCTCGATACGGAAACCACGCAGTTGGACCTGTGAGTCGCTGCGTCCGGCATACTCGAGCATTCCGTCCACATTCCAACGCGCGACATCTCCAGTGCGGTACATAAGCCCACCAGAACCGTTGCGGGCAAAAGGATTAGCCACGAATCGCCCTGCGGTCAATCCGGGTTGCCCCACGTAACCACGTGAGAGTTGCGCCCCGGCAACGTACATCTCACCGCGCACTCCGACAGGGACAGGGCGCAATCTGTCGTCGAGCACGAACACCGAGAACCCACCCAACCCACGGCCGATCACGGAGGCCGACGTTCCACGGACCATCTCCGCATCCAAGCCCAGGAAAGAGACGTGAACCGTCGTCTCGGTGATGCCGTACATGTTCACCAACCGTGGCGACGAATCGCCGTGCCGGTCGTACCAGCGCGTCAGTTGAGACAGATCCAGCGCTTCGCCGCCGAAAATCACATGCTTCAAGGACAGAGAGCCAGCAGAATCGCCAACGGCGCGATCAGCTTCGGCAAATTGATAGAACGCAGACGGAGTCTGGTTGAGGACGGTTACCTTCTCGCGTACAACCAACTCGCGGAACTGCTCCGGCGATCGCGAGGTCAGGTAGTCGACGACCACAACAGTACCGCCGTACAACAACGGACCCCACAACTCCCATACAGAGAAGTCGAATGCGTAGCTGTGGAACAACGTCCACACATCTGACGAGTCGAATTCGAAATTCGGTTGAGAGTTCGCGAACAACTCGACGACATTTCGGTGGGTAACCGCGACGCCCTTCGGACGACCGGTCGAACCGGATGTGTAAATCACGTATGCAACGTCATCGGCGCGCAGTCGTCCGCAACGGTCTGCGTCGGTGAGAGCGGCCGCGTCGTAGCTGGAAAGATCTTCGGTGGTGACGTCCAAAACCGGCACCTCGATATCGATCGCGAGATCTGCCGATCCGAGCACAACCAAAGGCCGCGCATCAGCGAGTGTGTACGCAATACGCTCCGCCGGATACGACGGATCCACCGGAAGGTATCCACCTCCAGCTTTGACCACTGCCAGGAGTGCAACCACCAACTGGACCGAACGCGGCAACAAGACGGCCACCAGCGATTCCGGACCAACGCCAAACTCAACGAGCTTGCGCGCCAGCCGGTTCGCCGAGGAATCCAGCTCACTGTATGTGAGGCGCCGACCCTCGAAAACCACGGCAATCGCATCCGGCGTATCGCGAACCTGCGATTCGAACATCGCCGCGAGAGTCGCATCCGCGTTCACGTTGACACCTGGAACGGCCCACTCGCCCAACACATCCGCACGCTCGGAGGGCTCCAGCAATTCGATGTCGCCTACCACAACACCCGAATTGTCAGCCACGGCCTCGAGCACTCGAACGAGGCGCGATGCCATAGACGCCACGGTCGATTCGTCGAAAAGATCTGTCGCATAAGTGAACTTCGCTGCCAATCCAGCAGCGGCTCCGGATTCGTCGAACTGCTCAGCCAACGTCAACTGCAAGTCGAACTTCGCGAACTCCGTGTCCGGGTCCACGCCCGAAACTGACAGCCCAGGCAACTCGAAGACGCTCGGGGCCATGTTCTGGAACGTCAGAACAACCTGCACAAGTGGATGACGCCCCTGCGAACGCTCCGGGTCGAGTACGTCTACCAGCTGCTCGAACGGTATGTCACTGTGCGCAAATGCGCCCAGATCCGCCGTGCGGACTCGATCCAGTAGCGCTTCAAACGAGTCGTCCGAAGGTACATCTGCGCGAAGCACCAGGGTATTGACGAACATTCCGATCATGTCGTCAAGTGCTCGATCACCACGCCCCGCAACGGGTGTACCGATCGCAATGTCCGATGTCCCCGATAATCTCGCGCAGAGAACTGCCAGTGCCGCGTGCGCCACCATGAACAACGACGCCCGACGTTCCCGGGCTATCACATTCATGGCTTCGTTGATCCGTCGGTCGATCCGGAATGCGAAGTCGGCTCCCCGATTCGATGCAACCTTCGGCCGAACTCGGTCTGCAGGCAGATCGAGAACATCAGGAGCGCCGGCCAACGTCTGCGTCCAGTAGTGCAACTGACGCGACAGGACGCTGGAAGGGTCGTCCGCTGCACCCAATACCTGTCGCTGCCACAGAGAGTAGTCGGCATACTGCACTGCCAAGGGTTCCCAATTCGGGGCGTCGTCCGACAGCCTCGCTGCGTACGCGGCCATCACGTCGCGCGACAGCGGCCCGAAGGAGAATCCGTCGCCCGCAATGTGATGAACCACGAAAACAAGTACGTGCTCGTGATCATCTACGCGAAACAGTCGTGCGCGGACGGGCACCTCACTGGTGACATCGAAACCCACCGATACGAACTCGGTCACAACCTTCACGACGTCGTCCGTGGCGATTTCAACTGGAACCGCAAGCGACACAGACTCGGTTGCAGAAAGAACTCGCTGGTATCCCTCGCCATCGAATTCCGGATACACGGTCCGCAGAATTTCGTGCCGTGCAACAAGATCAGCGACAGCAACTTGCAGGGCAGCGACATTCAAGCTGCCCGTCAATCGAATGGCCAGGGGAAGGTTGTTCACTGCAGATTCAGGTTCGAAACGGTTCAGGAACCACATTCGCTGTTGCGCCAACGACAACGGAACTCGCTCCGGCCGGACCTGAGCAACCAAAGCCACCCGGTCACCTGAGCCGACTTCTGACTCCACCCGCGCTGCCAACGACTCGACCGACGACGCCTCGAACAACAGCCGAACCGCCACCCTCGAATCCAGAGCCTCACCCAACCGCGCCGCTACCTGCGTGGCGATCAGAGAATTCCCACCCAGAGCAAAGAAATCATCATCGAGGCCCACCCTCGGAACACCCAAGACCTCGCCGAATACCGACGCCACGATCTCCTGCACAGGGGTCGCCGGAGCTCGGAACACCGCGACCTCGAACTTCGGCTCAGGCAACAACTTCCGGTCGAGCTTCCCTGACGAGTTAAGCGGCAATTCTTCCAGCACAACGATTGCCGTCGGAATCATGTACGCCGGCAGAACTTTCGGAAGCGATGCCCGTAAAACAGCCAAGTCGATGACCGAACTCGGTGATGCGACAACGTACGCAGCGAGCTGGTCGCCGGTGTCCGTGTGCACCACTGCGACCACGCACTGAGCCACCGTAGCCTGCGCCAACAGAGCGGATTCGATCTCACCCAGTTCGATTCTCTGACCACGGAACTTGACCTGAAAATCGGTACGCCCGACATACTCGAGCTCGCCTGCGGTGTTCCACCACACCAAGTCCCCGGTGCGATACATCCGACTGCCACCGGCATTGACTTCACTGTTCGTGTCGCTCGCCTCCACAAATGGGTTCGCGACAAAGCGATCACTGGTGAGATCGGGTCGCGCGACATAACCGCGCGCAAGTTGATCACCGGCCAGATACAGCTCACCTGCAACGCCTACCGGCACCGGATGCAACCGACTGTCCAACACGTAGACCTGCGAGTTCCACTCTGGCACACCGATCGGAGTACCTGTCGACTCCGATCCGTCGACCTCGTAGTAGGTGATCGAGACCGCAGCCTCGGTAGGGCCGTACACATTGTGCAAACCTGCAGAGGACACCCGAGCGAATGCACGCACCGTCTCGAGCGGCAATGCCTCACCGATCACGAATACGTCCCTCAGCGACACCAATGCGTGTTCCGGAACCGACGTCGCGAAGACGGTCAACATCGACGGAACGAAGTCCGTCAACGTCACCCGATGATCTTCGATCAGACCAGCCAGATACGCGGGATCTCGATGTCCGTCGTGAGACGCCAGCACCACTCTCGTACCGGACAAAAGCGCAGTGAAGTATCCCCACAACGAGACGTCGAATGTCGTTGCAGTCTTTTGCAGATAGACGTCTTCCGTGCCGATGGCGTACTGATCCTGCATCCACAGGACCTGGTTCACGATGGCGTGATGCGAGACCGCAACGCCCTTGGGCTTCCCCGTGGAACCCGAGGTGAAGATCACGTAGGCGGCATTCACATCACGCAGTCGACCACGCCGATCAGCATCGGAAACGACTGAAGCTGAATAGCTCGAGAGATCGACACCGTCGATCAACAACACGTCGGCGCCGTTCGGCGCTACGAAAGCATCCCTCGTCGTCGACAGCACACAGACTGGATCGGCCGTCGTGAGGATGTGCCCGATTCGCTCGGCGGGGTGATCGGGATCCAAGGGCACGTAGGCTCCGCCCGCGGCGATCACCGCGTAAATACCTACTACGAGATCGAGCGATCGACGCATCGCCAAGGCCACCAACGATTCGGGCCCGACACCATCTTCGATCAGCTTGCGTGCCAATTTGTTCACACGTTCCGACAACTCGCCATAGGTCAGCGACTGGCCGTCGAACACCACGGCAACAGCATCGGGTGCCAACGCAACGCGAGTGTCGAACAGCGAAGCCAATGTCTCACTGTTCCCGATGTCATGTGCGGTGGAGTTGCGCGCAGTCAACAGCGACTCGCGCTCGGCCTCCTCCAACAGTTCGATGTCACCCACGGTGATCGACGGATCCACGACCACCTGTTCGAGGATCCTGGTGAACCGATCGGCGAATCCACGAATCGTCGACTCGTCGAACAGATCTGTGGCGTATGCGAACTCGGCGAACATGCCGTCTTCGAGCGCATCTTCGACGCGGGGAGCGAGAGTAAGTTGAAGATCGAATTTCGCGATACCAGCATCGAACTCGACGCCTGAGACCTCCAATCCCGAAAGCTCCAAAGCATCCTGCGACATGTTCTGGAAGAACAGCGCGACCTGGAACAGCGGGTGATGTGCCTGCGAACGGGTGGGATCGAGCACCTCGACCAACCGCTCGAACGGAACATCGCCGTTGCCGAGCGCCTGAAGGTCTGTCCTCCGCGTTGCCGAGACGAGCGCACTGAACGAACTGGCGAGGTCAACAGGAGTCCGCAGGACCAGTGTATTCACGAACATACCGATCACATCGTCGAGCGCCTTTTCGCCTCGCCCTGCAACCGGAGTACCGATCACGATGTCACTGGTACCGGACAACCTTGCGAGAAGCACGGCGAGGGCCGAATGCATCACCATGAACAGCGATGCGTTCCGCTCGCGTGCGAGTGAGTCCAAGCTCGACCGAATCTCTTCGCTGACGGAGAAGCGATACGTAGCGCCACGATTCGAGGCGACGACCGGACGGGGGCGGTCAGCCGGTAACGCAAGCACTTCCGGAGAATCACGGAGGACGGAGCGCCAGTGGTCCAACTGAGCCGAGATCAACGAATCCGGGTCGTCCTCGTCGCCGAGGACCTCCCGCTGCCAGAGTGCATAATCGGCGTACTGCACCTCGAGCGGAATCCAATTCGGAACGCCGTTCGAAACCCGAGCGGCGTAGGCAACCATGACATCCCGAGTCAACGGACGCATCGAGAACCCGTCCGCTGCGATGTGGTGCACAACGAAGGCCAGAACGTACGAATTCTCGGCAAGTTCGAACAACCCGACCCGAACCGGAACCGTTGACGTCACATCGAAGCCCTGGAGCGCGAAACTCAGAAGTTCGTTGTGAACGCGCGAGGCGTCGATGACCTTCGGTGTCAGTTCAACCGGCACTTCGGACGACGGGAGGACTACCTGCTGTCCTTGTCCACCTTGCTCCGGGTAGACGGTCCGGAGCGACTCGTGGCGTTCGATTACATCCGAGATCGCATGCCTCAGCGCCGAAACATCCAGGACCCCGTTGATTTTCAAGGCGATCGGAATGTTATTGACAGCAGAATCAGGATCGAAGCGGCTGAGGAACCACATTCGCTGCTGAGCTAGTGAGAGTGGAATCAACGCCGGCCGTGGGCGGGCCACGAGCGCGGCCCTCCCTCCTGCCCCTGCTATCAACTCAACCTGCGCTGCCAAACCTTCGACAGTCGAAGCCTCGAACAACACCCTCACCGGAACCTGAGTGTCGAGCGCTTGACCTACGCGAGCCACCAGCTGCGTTGCGACCAAAGAGTTTCCGCCGAGCGCGAAGAAGTCGTCATTTAGACCGACCTGTTCCAACCGGAGAACATCTGCGAAGACTCCGGCCACCGCGATTTCGGCGACAGTGGACGGTGCCCGGAACTCGCGCGCCACGAAAACCGGATCCGGAAGAAGTTTCCGATCCAACTTCCCCGAAACACCCAACGGCAACTCATCCAACACCATCACTACCGCCGGCACCATGTACCCCGGCAGCCGACCCGAAACAACCCTCTTCAACTCGTCAACGTCCACCACACCACCAACAGCAGCGGCGGTAACGTACGCAACCAAAACCTCGTCACGCACCACCACAACCACTGACGACACCGACTCGTGCTCACGAATCACCGACTCGATCTCACCGAGCTCAATTCGCAAACCATGCAACTTCACCTGAAAATCACTACGCCCGATGTACTCCAGCTCACCCGACGCAGTCCACCGCACAACATCACCTGAGCGATACATCCGCGCACCATCACCCGAAAACGGATTCGCCACAAACCGATCCGCCGACAGATCCGGCCGCCCCATATACCCACGAGCCAACTGAACGCCCGCCAGATACAACTCACCCGCAACACCCACCGGCACCGGATTCAACCGAGAGTCCAGAACAAATACCTGCGTATTCCATACCGGAGCACCGATCGGCACCCCAGCAACATCCCCCGCCACCACCTCGTGGAACGTCACATCCACTGCGGCCTCGGTCGGACCATACAAATTATGCACACCGACACCCGGCAACACAGCCCACAGATCAGCTACAACACTCGCCGGCAACGCCTCCCCCGACGCAAACACCCGAGTCAACGAAACACATGCAGCCACAGACGAATCCGCCACGAAAACCTCGAGCATCGACGGCACGAAATGCACCGTCGTCACACCCTCCCCCACAATGACCGAAGTCAAATACTGCGGATCACGATGCCCGTCCGGCACCGCCACCACCAACCGAGCACCAACCTGCAACGGCCAGAACAACTCCCACACCGACACGTCGAACGTGAACGGCGTCTTCTGCAACACGACATCCGACGAGCCCAACACGTACTCGCTCTGCATCCACGCCAACCGATTCACAATCGCCGCATGCGAAACCGACACACCCTTCGGGCGCCCCGTCGACCCCGAGGTGAAAATCACGTACGCCGTATTCTCCGACCGCAACGGCGAAACCCGATCCACATCAGAGACAGGAGCATCCGAAAAACCAGACACATCAACAACATCAACCTCGACCACCGGTGCCACACCAGCATCGAAACCAACATCAGAAGTGCTGATCACACACACCGGCGAGGCCGCCCCCAGCACGTACGCATTGCGCTCGGCAGGCTGGTCCGGATCCACCGGAACGTACCCACCACCAGCCTTGAGCACACCGTAAACCGCCACCAACAAATCAACCGACCGACGAACCGCCACACCAACCAGCGCCTCCGGCCCCACACCCACCGAAATCAAATACCGGGCAACACGATTCGCCCGAGCATCGAACTCCGCATACGACAACGACACACCGTCGAACGACACGGCGACCGCCCCCGGCGACCGCACCACCTGAGCATCGAACACGTCCACCAACGACGCATCCGCGACCTCATGCTCCGTGTCATTCCACGACTCGAGCACCAACGAACGCTCACCCGAATCCAACAAATCCACATCACCAACCCGAACCGACGGATCGGCAACCACTGCTTCGAGAACTGAAATCAACCGCTTTCCGATTGACTTGGCAGATGACTCGTCGAACAGGTCGGTCGCATAGACCAGCGCGACGGTCAACCCACCGACCTTGTCCGCGGTATCCGATTCCCACACAGTGAATTGGAGGTCGAACTTCGCAGCCGACGACTCTACGTCCAGTCCGGAAATGCGCAGTCCCGGAACCTCGAGACTTTGCTGCATGCTCTGTCCCAGGTTCTGCAACGAGAGCATCACCTGAAACAGAGGGTTCCGTGCCTGAGACCTGGCCGGGTTGAGTACCTCTACCAGTCGCTCGAATGGCACATCGGCGTGCCCGAACCCGTTGAGGTCGGATTCGCGGGCCCGCGAAATCATGTCTTTTGCCGAAGCTGCGAGGTCAACCTCCGTGCGGAGGACGAGCGTGTTGACGAACATTCCGATCAGGTCGTCGAGAGCTTGATCGCCTCGACCGGCGACCGGAGTGCCGATCACGATGTCCGAAGTCCCGGACAACCGCGCCAGCAGAATCGCCACAGCACTGTGCAAAACCATGAACAGTGATGCGTTGTTGGCCAGCGCAATTCGATCGAGAGCCTGGTGGAGCTCAGGCTCGATCGTGAAAGTGTGCCCGGCTCCCCGGTTCGACGCGACGCGCGGACGCGGGCGGTCCGACGGGAGATCGAGCTGATCGGGGATACCGGCCAACGCGTGGCGCCAGTAGTCGACCTGGCGAGTGATCAGAGAATCCGGGTCGTCTTCACTGCCGAGAACTTTGCGCTGCCACAGTGCAAAGTCGGCGAACTGTACGGGCAGCGGAGCCAGATCGTGCGCAATTCCCTGTGTCCGAGACACATAGGACGTAACGATATCCTTGGTCAACGGTCCCATGGAGAACCCGTCACCGCTGATGTGATGGACGACGAACACGAGGACGAACTCGTCGGCGGCGAGTTGGAAAAGCGCCGCCCGAATCGGAACCTCGGTGGTCACGTCGAATCCCGGAGTGACGAAGTCGGTTACGCGCTCGACGATCGCCGACTCGTCTACCTGTATGGGAGTCAGGTTCGGTACCACGGCTGCAATGTCGACCAGGCGCTGATATCCGACGCCGTCGACCTCCGGGTACACAGTCCGAAGGATCTCGTGCCGCTCGATCAAATCCTCGAGTGTGCCTTGCAACGCATCGACATCGAGCGCTCCGCTGAGCCGCAGCGCGACCGGAATATGGTCGACTGCCGATTCTGGTTCGAATCGGTTGAGGAACCACATGCGCTGCTGCGCCAAGGACAGCGGAACCAACTCGGGGCGCTCGCGAGCAATCAGGGGAACGTGAACCTTGCGGTCTTCTGAAGTTTTCGCTTCGTCGATGAAGACGGCAAGTTCCGCGGCCGTGGGTGCGTCGAAGAAATTACGCATGTCGATGGAGATGCCGTGTTCGGCATTGATACGCGCAACCACGCGGGTGGCGAGCAACGAGTTGCCGCCCAGTTCGAAGAAGCCGTCGTCTGCCCCTACCCGATCCTGTCCGAGTAGATCGGCAAAGATCGCGACCACACCGGCTTCGGTGGGTGTCGCGGGCTCGCGGTACTCAACCGTCTTCGACGCGAATTCGGGTGCCGGCAAGGCCTTTCGATCCAGCTTGCCGCTGGCATTGAGCGGAAACTCGTCCAGTTCGACAAACATGGCAGGGACCATGTATTCGGGTAGCCGTTCACCCAGCGACGACGTCAGAATCGCTGAATCGGTAGCCTCGCCGACGATGTACGCGACCAAGTTGTCGCCGATCGTTTCGTCCGAATGGACGACCACCACGGCTTGGGAAACACCGTCACAGTCGAGCAGTGCCGCCTCGATCTCACCGAGCTCGATGCGCAGACCGCGGAGCTTGACCTGAAAGTCGGTGCGGCCGATGTATTCGAGCTGGCGGTTCGCTCCGACGCCGCGCCAGCGCACCAGATCTCCGGTTCTATACATCCGCGATCCGTCGGTAGCGCCCGGCCGAGCCACGAAGCGGTCTGCCGTGAGATCCGGTCGCGACACGTATCCTCTGGCCAGCTGAATCCCGGCAAGATAGAGCTCTCCTGCCACTCCCGAAGGCGACGGCCGGAGCGCGTCGTCGAGCACCAGGAGCTCGGTGTCTGCCACGGCCGCGCCGATCGGCACCGACACCTGATCTCGCTCACCGGTTTCGTAGTACGTCACGTCGACGGCAGCTTCGGTCGGGCCGTACAGATTGTGGAGTTCAGCACCGCTGACCGCGCGCAGACGTGCCGCGGTCCGAGCCGGCAACGCCTCACCGGAAGCGAACACGTAGCGAAGGGTTTCGACCTGCGCGACAAGGGGTTCGGCAACGAACACTGCGAGCATCGACGGCACGAAGTGCACCGCCGTCACCCCGCGCTCGATCATCGTGCGAGCCACGTACGCCGGATCACGATGTCCGTCCGGTTCTGCGATCACCAACGATGCACCGACCTGCAGCGGCCAGAAGAACTCCCACACCGACACGTCGAAAGTGAAAGGTGTCTTCTGCAAGATCACGTCGTCGGAAGTGAATCCGTACTCGGCCTGGCGCCATTGCAGGTTCGCGACGATGGCACGGTGAGAGACTGCAACGCCTTTGGGGCGTCCGGTCGATCCGGACGTGAAGATGACATACGCAGTGTTGTCCGCGCGCAGCGGCGCCAACCGGTCGGCATCGGTGACGGTTGTCTCGGCGTGAACGGACAAGTCGACAGTGTCGACGTCGAGCGTCGGAGTCCCGAGCGGGAGTACCACTGCATCGGCCGTACGTGTGAGCACGGCCGTCGGCTTCGCGATCTCGAGCACGTAAGCGAGACGGTCGGCAGGATGATCCGGGTCGAGTGGAACGTACGCGCCGCCGGCCTTGACGATCGCGTACATCGAGACGAGGAGATCGATCGATCGGCGCATTGCGAGACCGACGAGGCTGTCCGGTCCGACACCTGCCGTGACGAGTTCACGGGCGAGGCGGTTCGCTCGAGCGTCGAACTGTGCGTAGGTGAGCTGAGTTCCGTCGTAAGCCAGCGCGAGCGCGTCCGGCGTCCGCCCGACCTGCTCGTCGAAGAGTCCTGCGAGGGTCACGTGGGCATCGGACTCCGACGCTACCTCGACGACCGAAGTGCCGTCAGTGATGAGCCGGTCGACCACCGCGCCGAGACCGTCGGCCTCGCTGGCGATCAACTCTGGCAGCACCGTGGAAACGACAACAGGAACCAGGGCATCCGCCCCCAACGCGCCACCCATCGCGGTGTCGAGAGTGACCAACTCGTCATTGAGTCGTCCGTAGCTGATTTCGGTTCCACCGTGGCTCAGAGCCACACGATCAGGATCTACCGCCGCAACTGCAGCTACCAACTTCGGCAGATCTTCGATCGTCAGCGACTGCGGTCCCGGAATACCGACGGACATCTACACTTCCTCCAACTGACTTTCGTGAAGTGCGCCCCGGCCGAGCACAGCGTTCTGCTCGGCCGGAGGCGTTCACTGGGCAAATACTGAATGTTACCCGGCCGTACCCCCACGGCCCGCTGACACCGACTGTGCGTCAGCTATCACCGAGCTCACAAGTGTGGCGAGACCGTCGACGCCGAGTGCCGGCAGGATGCCCGGAACAAGGCCGGCGAGGGACACTGACACCAGAGCATCGGGGGCCAGAGCAGCTCCCATGGCGGTACGCATGGCAACGAGCTTGGTCGACAACTCACTGAAGGTGACCGCCTGATCACCGTGAGTGAATGCAACTGCCTCAGGATCGGCGGCCGCCGCTGCGGCTGCCAGGTCGGGTAGATCTGCCGCGGACTTCGGCTCGGCAGCGCTCGCTTCCTCGCGTTCCTGCTCGGTCACGATGTCGATCGTACGAACCACGACCTCGGGATCGGTCACCAGTTCTTCGAGCACCCGCCCGAATCGCGCCGCGAAAAGCGCGATGGTCGATTCGTCGAACAGGTCGGTCGCATAGGTGAAACGCATCCTCAGCCCGGACAGCACCCCGGCATCGTCGAATTGCTCGATACCGGTGAGCTGCAGATCGAACATCGCTTGGTCGAAACCGTTGTCGACCGCAGAGAGTTCGAGACCCGGGAGTTGGAACGTACCGAGAGCCATGTTCTGGAATGTGAGCATGACCTGGAAGAGCGGCGAGTATGCGTGAGAGCGCTCTCGCCCCAGTTCGTCGACCAACCGCTCGAACGGTACGTCGGCATTGGCGAATGCCGACAAGTCCTTGTCCTTCACGTGCGCCAGAAGGTCGACGAACGTCGAAGCAGGAGCGATCTCCGTTCGCAGGACCAGCGTGTTGACGAACATCCCGACAAGATCGTCGAGAGCTCGCTCACCTCGACCTGCGATCGGTGTTCCGATTGCGATGTCGTTCGATCCACTCATCTTCGCCAGCAGAACGGCCAGGGCGGTGTGAACCACCATGAAGACTGTCGAATTCTGCTCCCGTGCGATCGTCGCGAGCCGGTCCGTGGTCTCGGAATCGACCGCGAACTCGAATTCCGCACCGCGCATGCTCGCGCGCGCCGGCCGCGGCCGATCGGTCGGCAGTTCCAGAAGCTCCGGAATGCCCTTGAGTTCGTTCACCCAGTACGCGAGTTGACGGCCCAGCTGACTGTTCGCGTCCTCCGGCGATCCGAGGACATCACGCTGCCACAGCGTGTAGTCGGCGTACTGCACTTCGAGCGGAGCCCACTCCGGCGTCTCCTCGCCGGTACGTGCGGTGTACGCGACCATGGTGTCTCTGATCAACGGAGCCATCGAGAAGCCGTCGCCACTGATGTGGTGAACGACCACGACGAGAACCCGCTCGGATTCGTCGACCTCGAAGAGACGGATTCGCAACGGAACGGCCGTCGTGACATCGAAGCCCTCGCGAACTGTGTCAGCCACCTGTTCGGCGACCGACGCTTCGTCGGTTGCGATCACTTCCAGGCCCACGGTCGCCGCGGAGCGTGGCACGATCATCTGAACCGGTCCGTTGCCCTGGTCCGGGTACACCGTCCGGAGCACTTCGTGTCGCTCGATCAAATCCGAAACCGCCGAGCGAAGTGCGTCGACATCGAGTGCGCCGGACAGTCGAATCGCGACCGGGATGTTGTACGCACCCGACGTCTTGTCGAACTGATTGAGCACCCACATACGTTGCTGCGCCAACGACAGCGGAATCTCGTGCGGACGCACCTGAGCCACCAACGGTGGGCGGCCACCCGATCCCGCGTGTTCGAGAACCCTCGACGCCAATGCACCGACAGTCGACGCCTCGAAGATCACACGGACCGGAATCTGCGCATCCAACGCCTCACCCAGCCTCGACACGACCTGCGTCGCGACGAGAGAGTTTCCGCCGAGCTCGAAGAAATCGTCGTCGAGTCCGACCCTCGCGACACCGAGTACGTCAGCGAACACACCTGCGACGATCTCTTCGACGGGGTTGGTCGGCGCACGGAACTCGGTCGCCTCGAATTCGGGGTCGGGCAGTGCCTTGCGATCGACCTTGCCGTTGATGTTGAGCGGTAGTTCGTCCAACACCATCAACGCCGCCGGCACCATGTAACTCGGCAACTCCGCCACAAGAGTCCGCTTCAATGCTTCGACATCGATGCTGTCCCCGCCTTGAGGAACGACATAGCCGACAAGTCGATCACCGGTACGCGCATCCGACTTGGCCACCACCACAGCGGAGTCCACACCGGTCTGCTTGCGAAGAAGCGCTTCGATCTCACCGAGTTCGATGCGGTAGCCACGGATCTTGACCTGGAAGTCGGCGCGCTCCACGTAGTCGAGTTCACCGTTTTCCGTCCACCGGACAAGGTCGCCCGTGCGGTACAACCGCGAACCCGCGTCACCGAAGACGTTGGCCACAAATCGTTCCGACGTCAGATCCGCGCGCCCGTGATAGCCGCGAGCAAGCTGGGCACCGGCGAGGTAAAGCTCCCCGGTGACTCCGACGGGGACCGGATGCAAACGCGTGTCGAGCACGAACAGCTGCGTGTTCCATTCGGGCGCACCGATGGGAACCGCAGTCGCATCACCCGAACCGACGACGTGCGCTGTCACCGAGACCGCGGCCTCGGTCGGCCCGTACAGATTCACCAACTGCGCGTCGCTGAGTTCTGCGAACTCGGTCGCGGTCGCGGCCGGCAACGCTTCACCGATCGCGAGCACCTGACGAAGCGATTCCGGAAGGCCATTTTCCGACGCCGACTGCAACATCGCGAGCATCGACGGCACGACGTGGAGCGTCGTGACCTTCTCCCGCGTCATCAGGTCGAGCAGGTAACTCGGGTCCTTGTGACCTTCGGGTTCGGCGATCACCAGTCGTGCACCGGAAGTCAGTGCCGACCAGAACTCCCAGACCGAGAGGTCGAAGGTTGCCGCCGTCTTGAGCACCATCGCATCGGATCGGTCCAGGCCGTACTGATCGCGCTTCCAGAGAATCTGGTTGACCACCGCCCGATGCGAGATCGCGACGCCCTTCGGCCGCCCCGTCGATCCCGACGTGAAGATCACGTAAGCGGTGTTGTCCACTCGCAGTGGAGCACTGCGATCCGCATCGGTGACCGCCGCTTCCGCGTAGGACGCGAGATCGATCGTGTCCACCTCGATCACGGAATCACCGAACGCCGGATTCTTCGCAGTGGTCGAGGCAGTGAGGACGCAGACCGGATCTGCCATGGTCAACACGTACTCGATGCGATCCGCCGGGTGGTTCGGATCGATCGGCACGTATCCACCACCTGCCTTCACCACCGCGTACATGGCGACCAGCAGTTCGACCGATCGCTCGATTGACAACGCGACCAACGACTCCGGACCGACACCGGTTGCAATCAGATGGCGTGCGAGACGGTTGACACGTGCATCGAACTCGGCGTAGGTCAGCGACGTGTTCCCGGCGACCAACGCCACCGCACCTGGGTTCGAACCGACCTGCTCGTCGAACAGTTCGACCAGAGTCGCTCCCGGGACGGAGTGATCGGTGTCGTTCCAGCGGTTCAGGATCCGGTCGCTCTCGGACGAGTCCAGCAGCGCGAAGTCGCCGACGGTCAACGACGGATCCGACGCGATCTCCCCGAGCAATCGCACGAATCGATCGGCGAAGTCCTGCACGGTCGACTCGTCGAACAGATCATGCGCGTAGCTGAACATCGACGTGATGCCGGCTGCAGATCCGTTGACGTCGTACCGATCACTGACGATCAACTGAAGATCGAACTGCGCGACCCCGTTGTCGATATCGACGCCCTTGACGGTAAGTCCCGGAAGCTCGAGCCCTCCGGTTTCCATGTTCTGGAACAGGAAGCCGACCTGATAGAGCGGATGACGAGCGGTCGAGCGCGGTGGGTTGAGCACCTCCACGAGTCGCTCGAACGGAACGTCCGAATGTGCGAACGCTTGAAGGTCGGTCTCCCTGACACGTCCGAGCAGATCGAGGAACGGCGCACCGCTGTCGATCTGCGTACGGAACACCAAGGTGTTCACGAACATGCCGATGAGATCGTCGAGTGCCCGCTCGCCACGTCCGGCAATGGGCGTACCCACCGCGATGTCCTCGGTTCCGGACAGTCGAGCTAACAACATCGCGAACGCAGTGTGCGTGAGCATGAACAACGTCGAATTGTTTGCCCTGGCAAGACTGCTCAGCCGAGCATGCAACTCTGCCTCGATATCGAAGTGCAGGTAACCGCCGCGGAAGGACTGCGTCGCGGGGCGCGGCCGATCGGCGGGAAGTGCAAGCTGATCAGGCAGCCCGGCGAGAGCATCGCTCCAGTACGCAATCTGCTGCGAAGCGATAGATCCCGGGTCTTCCTCACTGCCCAGCACCTCTCGCTGCCACAGGCTGTAGTCGGCGTACTGAACGTCGAGGGGAGCCCAGGACGGCGTGTACCCGGCAACCCGCGAGGCGTATGCGGTCACCACATCTCGAGCGAACGGCGCCATCGAGGAACCGTCGGCGGAAATATGATGAATCGCGACACCGAGTACGTATTCGTCGGAAGCCAACTGGAACAACCGGATACGAATCGGAATCTCGCGCGTGACGTCGAAGCGCGTCGACGCCAGTGCAACCAACTCACCTTCGAGTTCGTCCACGCCGGTCGGTTCTGCGACGATTTCGTCCGACCAACTCGACACAGGCTTGACGACCTGCACCGGACCGTCTCCGATTTCCGGGTAGACGGTTCGAAGTGATTCGTGCCGCCCGATCACATCAGAGATGGCCGCGCTCAGCGCCGAGACATCGAGATCACCCTGAAGGCGCAGCGCCATCGGGATGTTGTATGCCGCAGCGCTCCCGTCGAATCGGTTGAGGAACCACATACGCTGCTGCGCCAACGAAAGCGGAATCCGCTCTGGCCGCTCGACAGCGGTCAGCGCGACTCGCCCGCCCGAACCGGTCCGGCTTTCGGCATGTGCCGCGAGATCCTGCACCGTGGACGCTTCGAACAGAACTCGAACCGAAAGTTCGGTATCGAGAGCGTCGGCGATTCGCTTGATCGTGCGAGTGGCGTTGAGGGAGTTGCCGCCGAGTGCGAAGAAATCGTCATCGAGACCCACACGATCGACACCCAACACCTCGGCAAACACCGACGCAACGATCTCCTCCACCGCCGTCACCGGAGCCCTGAACACCGCAACCTCGAACA
>NZ_JAAOLG010000042.1:0-32359 GCF_011602025.1 Rhodococcus sp. IC4_135 | reverse complement strand
TGTTCAACAAATTCCTCGGACAACTCCACCACTGCCTGCAAACCGGACAAACCTACGACGAAACCCATGCCTTCCCACCTCCTCTCGTGCTCGCGGCTTGACTGTTAACTTCCTGAGATGTCTTTCGAGGAGTCGACGGTGCGTGATTCTTTCTGACTCGGATGCCCGGTATCGGATCGAAGAATTTTTCTGTACGCGGTGAGCAGATATTTTTCGGCAGCGGTGTAGTCGGTGATCGGGGTGCCGTCTGAGTCTGTGGTATCGACGATGAGTTCGAGGTAGCGGCGGCGGTATAGATAGGCATCGGGTTGCTGCAGCAAGAATTGCGCGGCGGCGATGACTTCTGGACTCGACGCTGCACGTGCGAATCTGGCGTGAGACTGCAGGTGGCGATCTATGTCGTTGTGCGGGTACGGATCTGACTCTGTATTTGTTGGGTCGTGGGCGTTCATCAGGTCGTGCTCCTGGCGTTGATTCGTTCTGTGTCGCCGTCGTAGTAGTCCAACAATCTCTGATCCATCACCCGGCGCCACAGCGGTGGAATCCACGCGATCACGATCATCACTGCGTAGCCGGCCGGAAGTTGCGGCGCTTCGGCCGCGCTACGCAGACTTTGGTACCGCAGCTTCGGGTTGGCGTGGTGATCGCTGTGCCGCTGCAGTTGGTAGAGAAACAGATTGCTCACGACGTGATCGCTGTTCCAACTGTCAGCGGGGCTGGCGCGAACGTACGAGCCGTCGGCACGCTTGCCACGCAGCAGGCCGTAATGCTCGAGGTAGTTCGCGGCTTCGAGGAAGGTGAATCCGGCAACTGCCTGCAGCAGGAGCCAGGGCGCGACCTCCCAACCGAAGATACCGATCAGCGTCGCGAAGAGGACAACACTCATCGCCCAAGCGTTGAGAATATTGTTCTCGAAGCTCCAGGTTCGTTTGCCTTTCCTCTGGAGTCGAGCGCTCTCGATGCGCCATGCCGAACGCAGCCCGCCGAACACACTTCGTGGCAAGAACCTCCAGAAGCTCTCACCGAACCGTGAGCTGGCCGGGTCCTGCGGAGTAGCTACACGCACATGGTGGCCGAAATTGTGTTCCACGTAGAAGTGCCCGTAGAGAGATTGCGCAAGCGCCACTTTCGCGAGCCACTGTTCGATCTTCTCGCTCTTGTGGCCGAGCTCGTGGGCCGCGTTGATACCGACGCCGGCGACGACGCCCACCGTGAACGACATCGCGATCTTCTCCGCGATTCCCATCGGAGCGTTGATCCAGCACCAGCAGGCGAAGACCAGACCGGCGTATTGCAAGGGGAGGAACGCGTAAGTGCACCAGCGGTAGTAGCGGTCCTTCTGCAGTCGTGGGATCGCATCGTCCGGCGGACTTTCGCCGTCTTCACCGGCCAGCATGTCGATGATCGGGATGACGATGACCAGTAGCCACGCGCCGGTCGCCCAGAACAATCCGAGACGAAGGTTGTCGACGAGAAACCAGGAGATGAACGGGCTGAGTGGAATCAGCAATCCGAGCGGCCACAGGTACCTCTTACGATCACGCCACACCGAAGGGCCTTCGATGCTCGCGGGTGTGGAAGCCGCGGGAGTCATGGTGACATCTGGTGAATAGGGGGCATTTTCCTAAGGATTCAGTCTTAGAGGACGTTTACGATATGTGTATCTCATTCCAGAGCCGAGGGTTACACGTGGAATCGAAGTAAGAGGTGATCGCACGTCGGGGGCTGAGGCGCGGCCCTACGATCTCGGCCTCCTCGGATATCCACGAATCGCCGGTGGCTAATCCGTCTTTTTCGCACGATCGATGAATGATCTTGGTGAAGAACAAGACTCGTGTTCATTCCGGGATGCCTTTGCCAACCTGCTTGGGCATGTTGCGACTTTGGGTGTGCCCATGATTCGGAGCGAGCGCTCCATCAACCTCGGATGCGGGTGATGGAGACCACAGCAATACGGCAGGGGCTAGCTACACGACTTCCGGCTGCTGTGTACTAACTGACATTCATTCGAGACGTTCGAGCCCCACTTTCCGAGGTTCCTGCTGAGTGCAGATGACTATGCTCGCTCTGTAAGTTCACGTGAGAGTGGGGCGACCGTGATGGTAAAGGCTGATCCAGACGACCACCTTGTTGCTGTGCTGTGTTCTGTTTCCTCCGGGAGTCGTGCAGCTTTCGCCGAATTCTACGACCGGACTTCCCCTTGGGCCTGCGACCTGCTCATGCAGATGTTCGGTGATCAGCGAGTTAGCGACGAACTGGCACGGTCGGTGTATCGCGAGGTATGGGCATGCGCGCCCGAGTACAAGACGGAAAACGGGAGCCCTACGGCGTGGGTAATCATGATTGCTCACCGGCGAGCGATAGAAAAGATTCGCTCCCGCCCTCGGCGCGAGGCTTTATGGTCCTCTCAGGAGGCCTCCGGATCGGCCGAGGAAGCCCACGCATGCAAAGACGGCTTCAGTTGGTCAACAGGGGATTGCCGCGCAAGAAGATACCTCTACCAGGGATATTACTGCGGTTGGACACAGCGGCAGATAGCCCATCGTGACGGGGTGACCGTTACCCTTGTGCGATCGAGCATCAAATCAGCCGTATTGACTGCACGCGCTAGTCAGCAATGCAGTCTGATGTAGCCGGAGTTCTGACGGAGGCATGTTCGGCGTTGGTGCTACGAGCGGAGAGCTTCGCGGGGTGATCGGGCGCAGTAATCGAGGTTTGCACGAATTAGGTGGTCCGACTGTGAAAGGGTTTGCAGGAAGGAGACGGGATGTGCTGGACGAGTACTGACGGCGCTCACGAAGGAGCGCCGGCGACGATCGTCGCCGGCGATCGCACCGCACTGTCGTACAGCGCCCGGGGCTTCGGACTCGAGGACGGAACGTACGTGCCCGATGAAGCGACGATCGGTTGGCGGGCGCAATGCTCGTGCGGATGGAAAGCAGTGGGGCTCATCGAGCGTGTGACCGACGCCGACCTACCTCCACGACCGGACCAGATCCTCGACCTCTCGGGAGGGCCCGCATTCCCGGAAGTAGAAGACATATGCCACGCACAATGGCTTGAGCATGTCCGCCGATCCGCTTCAGCATGCTCCACGAACGCGTTCTCCATGACCACATGACGCACGACTCGGTGAGGTATCGGTCGGGGACCTATGATTCCTGATCTGCAGTCGACTCACGCGTGAGGTCTAGGGCCGCACACCTCGCTGTTGTACAGGGGGGAGTGGTGCGTGCACCACTCCTGAGTGGTCCCGGCGTACTGTGACCCACCGCGGAGATGCGGTGGTCGGATCGAGAGGCATCGACCCGACCACGCCGATGACACCGTCGTCAACACCGATCACCTGTCCTCCGCGTAGGAGGGTGACGTCTTCTCTGGTGATCTTGGTCTTGTCGGCGCGAGCCGTCATCAGCCACTCTCCGTGATCATCCGTCAATTTCGCGAGCCAGGTCCCCATATGACCTGCCTCTACCTTCGTGTTCGTTGGCGGACCCCCCGAGTCGCGCTCTCAAACAAAGCCTCGCGCGAGCGCAGCCAGTGGGTGCCCCCGCTGTGTCATCCGCTCGGAGCACTTATCTCTGGGAGTGCATGTCCATCGTGTTTTCGTCGGCTACGAAATCTAGCCAGAAAACGCTAGCCAACAAACTCGTAGTAACGTCACTGAACGATTGTGACCGTGTTTTTCGGTGCGCTCAGTGCGTCAATTCGTCCTTCTTGGCGCGAGCCTTTTCGAGCGCCTTCTCTGCGCGCTTGCGAGCACGCTTACCCAGCACCTCGGTCTGCTCCGACGCCGTTTCGGCCCACTCGTTGCTCTTCTCGAGGGCGAGTTCGGCGAACTCCGAGCTGCGCTTGCTCGCCAGCTCTGCCAGTTCGGCGCTGCGCTCGCGTGCGGTCTCGGCCAGTTCGGAGCCGCGCTTCTGCGCGACTTCGAGGATGTCCGGGCCGCGTTCTTTGGCGACCTCTCCGAATTCCGCGGCTCGCTTGCTCGCGATCTCCGCGAACTCGGAGCTGCGCTCCTTGGCAAGTTCGAGCCAATCCGTGCCGTGTGCCTTCGCGGTTTCGGCAAGCTCGGAACCGCGTTCGGACGCCACCGACAGAGCATGCTCGACGCGATCGCTCGTGTGATCGGTCTGCGATGCGACCAATGGAAGTGCTGCGGCGATAGACGCCTGGGCTTTCTTCGCGGCGCGACGGCCGCGCCAGCCGAGCGACGGCTTGCCCTCGGTGTCGACGGAGGCGATCATCAGTCCGCCGAGCAAGCTGACGTTCTTGATGAAGTTTGTGCGCTGCATCGCTCGCAGTGACGGATCGGTTTCGTTCCAGAAGTCGTGACCGGCAAGCGTGGTCGGTACCAGGCTCCCCGCGAGCACCAACGACGCGAGCCGCGGCGCCTTGCCGGTGGCCAGCAGGGCACCGCCGCCGATCTGGACGGCGGCGTTGATCTTGACGAGTGTTTCCGGATCAGCAGGCACCTTCTGCGTCACTGCTCCTGGCAGCGTCTCGACGGATTTGTCGATCAGCGGTGACGCTTTGGCTGCTCGCTGAGCAGGGTTGCGCAAAGCATCGATTCCCCCGGCGATGAAGATCGTGGAAAGCAGTGGACGAGCAATTCGACGTACCAGCATGTTTCAAGCCTTCCAGAGTGAATGCGACATTCGGAGATAAACACTCTCCGCGGGGCCTCCCGGCAGGTTGCCCAGCTGCACTGAACTCTGTCGACAGGCACCCTCAAACGTGGAGGTGGGATGTGCCCAGTACCTCTCTTACAGGAGGAGGCGATCCCGGTAGTGGTGCATCATCATGGGTCGAGCAAATTAGGTACCCGCGCGAGCCAGATGTCCCAGGCGAGGGTTAGGCCGAGGTATATAGGGTGTTAATACCAAACTTTTCGACCGCCCACAGCGCGACCCATAGTGCCCAGAAGTGTCAGGATTGCGCCGACCACCACCAAGATGATGCCGACTGTCGTCAAAATACTGATTGCGGTGAAGTAACCGATCAGGGCCAGAATGATGCCGAGGACAATCACAGTGATTCCTATTCTCTCGCTAGGTTCTCGCTCTGCGCACCGGCCAGCCACCAGATCCGGCGGTGCGAGAAGTTCAATAGATCACAGAATCTATACCATCAGACATAGATTATAGGCAAAATTGAAACCAGATGTAGTGAGGTGGCGTTAAGCGCCGACCTGGCCCGGCCAGGAGGCCGGTCGGTGCCTGGCGAACATTGAGGAAGGACGTAGTCAAGGGCCCACCGACACTGAGCACGAGCAGAGTCTCGGTGGGCGGGCACGCGCCCGCCGTGTCGGCGACGAGCGCGAAGTTCGGGCGGTCCACCGACATCAGGTGTGAACATCGGTCGGTGGACCGTGCGTGTCAGAACCGGCGACAACTCCGACACGCAGATCGAAGACCCGCCGGGACGGAGTGGGGGACTCAACCGGCGGGTCAACATCCTCCATGCCCTGGTGCCTTGTTCTCCAAACATGAACAGCCCGCCGTATTTGTCGAGCAGGCACAACGAGGCCCAGCAGAAACCGATCAAGGCGACGGGCAGCACTCCCTGATGCTGGCCTTGTCGTCCAGAGTCGCCTGCTGCACCAGATGAGCGTCATTCTGCCGTGCGTCAGTACAAGTACATTGCCGCGTTCCTGACAAGTAACGGAGAAGGGTAGTGTTCGGCCCTCGTTCCAGGCTGGCGCGGGTGGGTGGGGGACCGAGAATGTTCATCTCGATCACGCCGGCGGTGCGAAGCCTCACGCCCGTAACTCGATGCCATTCTGCAGCGGTTGCGACGCGGATAGACGTTGGTGATCACTCCCCGCGAAGTGGCGAGATCGTGGTATCGGTCAACGGCTGATGTCGATACCGACCGGCTGTTCGATAACGCCCCTGCATCCGCTGCGGCAATCAACGAAACTTTCCCGGCGGTCGGTCAGTTCAGGTGGTGAACCGGCGTAGAACTCGAGCACGGTAATAAACAGTGGACATCTACATTGAAGGCAGTCGCGTCCGAGTTCGGTGCCGACGACGGGCACAGTGCTCACGAAATCGACCATAGGCCAATTCTTCGAACGCGCATTCCTACTGGCAGGCAACGCATCCCGCGCACCGATGACACCGGTAAGTCTGTGACGCGATGTATGTGTCTGCTGCGCTTACCGTCGCATTCTGCAAGCGAGCCACCGACTGGGTGGGGAACACAGGAGATAGAATGAATTCTAGTAAATTTCGGAAGGGGCTTCATGGGCATCGCTGACCAGAATGGCACAACGCCGGGCGTCTCGACAGAGATGAAGTCGGGCAAGGACCTGCCACCCTCGATGATCGAGCGACTGACGTTGATTCTCGACGCCTTCGGCGGCCGAGGAGCTCGGATCACGCTCGAACAGGTTGCATGCCGTACTCGATTACCTCGCTCCACTGTCCACCGCATTCTCGATCAACTCACCACCTTCGGATGGGTCGAGCACGCCTCCTTCGGATACTGCCTCGGTCGCCGCGCTCTCCGGGGGACGGCGACGGCGAGAGGCGCAGCTCGCTTCGTGAAGCGGCCGCACCGTTTCTGCACGAATTGCACCAGCAGACCGGTATGGTCGTGCATCTGACCGTCCTCGACGGCCCCGACGTCGTCGATCTCGACAAAGTCGGCGGACGTTTCGCCGCTGCAATCCCGTCGCGTGTCGGGGGTCACGCCCCCGCCCACTGCACCGCCGGCGGAAAAGCGATCCTGGCGTGGATCGCCCCCGAACGCGTCGACGCTCTTTTCGGCTCAGTCCTTTCTCGCAGTACGGAAAACACCATCACAGACATCAATGTTTTGCACCAGGAACTGAGTCGCATCCGCCGGCGCCGCGGTGTGGCCTTCGAGCGAGGAGAGTCAGCTCATGGTGTGGCCTGCATCGCTGCTGCGGTTCGCGGATACGAAGAACCCGTCGGCAGCATCGCCCTGTGCGGCAACAACAAATCCGTTCAGCTAGAACGCCTCGCCCCTTGGTCGTCCACGCGGTCCGTGAAATTTCTCGATCGTTGTACCCCGAATCGGACCATTCCCGTAGACCACGAAAGGCGCCTTCCGTTCCTGCGGCCACATTCTCCGCGGAGATGATGGATCGCCTCCTGGCGGCATCACCGGAAGACTGGATCTAACGTATCTCGACCGATCGAGTCCGCGGTGTCAGTACTGGACGGTATTCCCGAGAACTCGCTGACGCATCCTTAACTCCTCGACCACGCTGGATGGCGCTTGTTTGCATTCTCCAGGGCTCGCCGTGGATCAGCCATGTCATTTTGAACATGTTGGGCTGCAAGCAGATACATTTTTCGTTGAATGTGTCATTGTGCGAGAATGCGGATTCCGTTGGCGTCCTGGGCGAGGATGTGGGCGAAGTGGCGGTTGGATTTGTCGAGTCCGTCGGAGAGGTTCGCGCCACGCAAGAAGGATGCTGCGGCGGCGTCGAGGTGCCGCGCAATGCGCAGGAGCAGGCCGAGGGGCGGGAACGAGGAAGACGTGGGCGTCTGCGGTGATAATGTCGAGGGTCGATAGTAGCGACAGACCGGCCTCAGTTTCGTTGTCGTCGTGGTTGATGTGGGCGACTTTCAATGCTTCGGCCGGGGCTGCCGCTGGAAATTTCTGTGCCGAGCCTGCGACAATGTTTCCGTTTTGTCGGCACGACAGCGAACTATTGGCGGTAATGGTGTTGTGCTGCAATGTGTCCTTATTTTCACCATTGCTTGACAGGGGCGCACGGGAGTCGGAAGCAGAAAACGGCAGGGTTAACCGCGATAGCGGCGAGGGAACCGCTGCATGCGCGGGAAGGATACGAGCTGCTGAGTCCGAGCGCTCCTCTTACCGGCGGCGACATGTGATCATCGTTCTGAAATCGATACTGTCTAGGTTTTTCGACGTGAGGATCGTATGTTCGCTGATCGGTTGAATATGTTGTTCGAGGATTCGCCGCGATTCGGTCGTCCGGTCACGCAAGCTGTGGTGGCGGACGGTCTCGCCGCGAGTGGCTCTCGCCTCTCCCGCCCTTATCTGTCTCAGTTACGTCGAAGTAGGCGGACGAACCCTTCTCCGGATGTGGTCGCTGTGCTTGCTAATTTCTTCGGCGTCGATGACAAGTATTTTTATCTGCCGGTCGACAGTGAGGGGGCGGAACCGTCGGTTGTCATCGACTGTCTCGAACAGGGGGCGTTGCGGCAACTGTTGGCTGCAGTGGTCGGCCTTTCCGAGTCGTCCACAGGGCTGGTCGTCGACATGGCGGAACGTTTGCGCCGCGCAGAGAAACTTCCAGAGATCACTGCGGGCGCTGATTGACCGAAACGTACTGCTATAGAACGGTTCCCCGACGCTGAAAGGTGAACGCTCTGGAGTGGTAGGGACGAGTATCTGCTCCTGACTGGGGAACTCGTTTTCGAAGACCACTGGGACTGCTCTCCGGGATGCGTTCGACTATGCCGTGCTCGATCGTCGGAGAACGTTCGGCGTGTTTGCGGTGCGATCGCTCACTACCCGACGTAGGGTCGGATTCCGCCAGATTATCGACCCAACCCCGAGAGTATGGCGCCGGGGGACGGGTCACGGCATTTCTCTGCCTACCACCCCTACTTGAGGTCCCGTGCCCTTTGCCGGCTCTGGGCGTCCGGCTCGCCGGCAAGCTTCACTCCCTTACCGCCCTGCTCGAGTAGCACCTTGAGGCGGCTGAGCAAGTTCGCTCAACATGTGACAGAGGTGAACGAGCCGCCGGTACCGAGGTTCTCGTCAGAACCTCGGTTCCTGCTTGCCTGCCGGGCAGGCAAAAAAACGTCGCGTTGCGAGCGATGGGAGGACCGCGCGGAATGGTGGCAGTGACCGAGAGTGCCGAATACGCCCATCGGATCGACATTCCAGTTGGCGTCCGCCAGTAGGGGGTGGACGTTCGCGCGAGCCTTCACCAACTGAAGTCCGGATGGGGAAGTCGCGGAGTTCGGTGATGAGGGCTTCGAGGCGTAGACCTCAGCGAGGTAGGTGAGAGCGCTACCTAGGGTTATCCAGAACTTTCCTACTCAGTGTGTAGAAGGCATCCGAGGGCCCGCCCAGCTTTCGGTCCCTGACCTAGCGAGTGCGCAGCCGGGAATATCCCGATCTACGGAGGTGCTGGGCGCAGCGATGAAACCGGCGGCGAGAAGGAGCAGGGAGGGGCTAGTTGCGCGGCCGAATGTGGGAAGGACATCGGGTCTCCATTTACCGGTACTAGGTGTGAGTGCCAGCAACCGAAAGCTAGAAACCTGTTGTAATTTGCCTGGCGTCGCTGTCG
Source organism: Rhodococcus sp. IC4_135 (assembly GCF_011602025.1). Classification (NCBI taxonomy): domain Bacteria; kingdom Bacillati; phylum Actinomycetota; class Actinomycetes; order Mycobacteriales; family Nocardiaceae; genus Rhodococcus; species Rhodococcus sp. IC4_135. The sequence continues at coordinate 23,058 of NZ_JAAOLG010000042.1, read as the reverse complement.
ACGTGACGGGACCGAGACGTCGGCAGCGAATGTAATCCAGGGGCGCCGAGATGGAGCTATTCTGCGAAGGCGCCTCGTCCGAGAATGGATCGGACACTAACCGCAGTGAGACGAGTGCGAGTGGTTCGCGTCCAGCGAGACCGAGGTAACGAAGTATGTGCTGAATAGGAAAATTCGAAGTGTAACGGAAAGGTGAGACGAAACGATTGGGTTTTTTCCTGCTGATTTGCCCGAAATTGCTCCGGTTAGCGTCAAAGCTGGAAATTGTCTACTCCGGCATTACTGAACATACTTTGCGGTTTTTTCCGCTAGGGTGGGCGGAGTGAGGCCACATGGGCTGTATGCGAGATATGTCAGGTTTCGGGAGAGAACGGATGCTCGGTCGTTGGCTGTGCTCTTGAGCACGGGCGGGGCCGTCCCACTGCCGGCGATCGCGTTATTGTCTCCTTCATTCACGCGAACGGGTACAGGCCTGTATTTTGCGCTATCTGGGTGAGTACGTTGGGAATCTTTCTTCTGACACTGACCGTAGGTCGTTTGTCGGACCGAATGTTTTCCGTCGTGGGTTTGATCGGGATGGTCGGCATCGCTGCATCCGCCTATCTGGTGACAGATCCGCTGGCAGCCCGGGGAATCGTCACTCTGCTCTCAGCGATACCGGCTATCGCGGCGATGGCGTCGAGTAGACGGGTCATCGTCGGGCACACGATCGTCGCGATAGCACTCGCTTGTGCGGTAGCGGTCACCGTGGCTCACGGGTTTGCTGCTGCTCTGGTCAGCTGCACTGTGTCGGTGACGGTAATTTGGTTGCCGGTGTTCATGATCGGAGCCTTGCGTCGCTCGCTCGTGTTCACTCAAGCGCGGTACCGGGAGCTGGCCCACACCGATCCGTTGACGAGTCTGCCCAATCGTCGAGGGTTTCTCGATCGAATCGAGCGATATCACCGCAGCTATCCCGCCAGCACGGGGCAGATGGGTTTTCTGATGATCGATGTCGATCATTTCAAGCAGATCAATGATCTGTTCGGTCACAGCGCGGGGGACCAGACGCTTCGCAGCGTTGTTGCGGCCATCGCGCGAGCGGTGGGCTCGGGAGTGCTGGTCGCCAGGTCCGGCGGCGAAGAATTTGTCGCTTTCTTCGCCGCCTCGGACTTGAATGGAGTCGAGGCTCTCGCCGAACGGATCCGAGCGTCGGTAGCCGAGTCGTGCGACGTGACGGTGAGTATCGGGGCGATTTACTGTGAACTCGACGATCACCCTGCTTCGCCGGAGATGTCGTTGGGGGAGTTGACGGATGTCTTGACCCACCGTGTGGATGCCCTCATGTACGCCGCCAAGGCAGGGGGACGCAATACGGTTCGGTGTCAACAGCTTCCGAGGATGAGGGTGAACTTGGTGCATGGGCAACCCAGCGATGTCAGCCGGCCCGCGTTGTTCGAGATCGGGACATCAGCGGTCGACCCCGTTCACTAGCGAAGCCCCTGCGCCGCTGCGAGATATGTGTCGACTGCTCGTTGATTGTGTTTCACCGTGCTCGGGCTCAGTGTTTGGTGCTCGGCCCGCATGAGTGGCCACAGGGCAGGATCTGCGTCCGCGCGCAATGATCGACGATCCCACCACATCATGCGCGTGCGATAACGCCCGTCGGGATACGCGGCCGCCGGTATCTGTGTATCGACCCGGCCCCCGGATGATTCCCACCTACTTAGTACGTGGTCAGCGGCCGTTGCCATCACGAAGCGAGATTGCAGACGCTCCATCGTCGGCAGTGCCACTCTCGCCAACGCAGCAGACAATTTCCCGGCATGCGGGGACTTCGGAGAGACCCACGCCGACTTCATCTCCACCACCCCGTCGGGGATTCGGGTAGCGATCGCCTCACGTACAGCGTCGAGACCCCTGTTGCCCGCCCATTCGACCACAGCATGTGACTGAGAAGCGCAGACGTAGGGTCCCTGCGCGCGTACCCCGCCCACGACCGCCCCGTCGTCGACGAGGGCGTAGAACAAGGAAGTCGAAATGCCGTCTCTCACCGCCGGTACATCCAAGGCCGCTTGCGCTCCGTACCTCTCGTAGGCTTCCCAAGCGCCGCACAAATATTCTTCCCAGAGATTTTCATCCGCTGCAGGATGGGAGAGAACCAACCGGACACCATCGGTGTCGGGCACCTCGACAGCTGCGTAATTCGCATCGAAGTTACCGAGCGTGTATTCGGTGATCGCCGTCATCACATTCCCCTTCTAGAAAATCCGGATCGGCCAGCTGCAGCCGGAACTTCGCGAGTACCGCCCAGTCGGGCACTCGCCCGCTGATTGTCCGCCGACGCCTCGGCTAGGGCTTCCCGACACACACATCTGCCCCACCACGCACCCTGGTGAGCAACGCCTCACACACGAAGTGCTTGGATATAGGTGACGGACGAGTGATCAAGGCCCGCCGCACAACTGAGAAGCGGAAGGGATCGTGATGCAGGACTTCACCGGCACAGACCAGGTCTCGGCAATGAACGAGACAACGCAACGGCGTGCGGAAATCTTCGACGAAGCCGACGCGGCGCAGATGCGCCGTGTGACCGAACTGCGCACGTCCGGAGCCATGATTCTCGATACGCTTGCCGACCAGCAGCATTCGCTGCTCACTCTCAACGAAGAGTCGGATGCCGACGACGTCGCGGAATCCTCTCGCTGGATTCACTACCCGTGGCGCCGCACCCTGGTGCATCTTCTCGGACCCGGCGGGTTCTGCCGTCTGCGTCTGGATCGCAACCGCAACAAGATCACCAACGAGGAACAACTCATTCTCTCGCGGCTTCGGGTCGGGCTCAGCGTCGGCAGTGCTATCGCGCATGCCCTCGCTCTCGAAGGCGTCGTCGGCTATATGCGTCTGGCGGACTTCGACGACCTCGACCTGTCCAACCTCAACCGTCTCTCGGCCACGGTCTTCGACCTCGGAGTCAACAAGGCAACACTCGCTCAACAACGAATCGCAGAACTGGACCCGTATCTCCCTGTCGATGCCTGGACAGAAGGCGTCGACGAAGCCACTATCGACGACTTCCTCGAAGGACTGGACCTGGTGATCGAGGAGTGCGACTCCTTCGACGTGAAAGTACTCGTTCGCGACCGGGCCCGGCAGCGTGGCATTCCTGTCATCATGGAAACCAGCGACCGCGGTCTCCTCGACGTGGAACGATTCGACCTCGAACCCGCCAGGCCACTCTTTCACGGCCTCGTCGGGGATCTCGACGCTGCCACCGTATCCGGGCTGAGCGTAAAGGAAAAAATTCCCTTCGGACTACGAATCCTAGAAGGGCGTGAGATTTCAGCCCGCATGGCCGCCTCGATCCTGGAAGTGGGCACCACCTTGGCCACCTGGCCTCAACTCGGCGGAGATGTTTTGCTCGGTGGGGCCTCTGTTGTCGCCGCGATCCGCCGATTCGGTCTCGGGGAGGCCCTCCCGTCAGGGAGAGTGCGCATCGATATCGGTGAGCACCTCGACCAACTGAGCGACCCGCACATTCCCCACGACTCGATCACCTCAGGAACGGGGGGCGGGTCGCGCCCGATCGATCTACGGGCACAGTACGACTCACTCTCCAATGAAGAAGCAGTCGCCTTTGCCGCTACACGCGCGCCCTCCGGAGGTAACGCGCAACCCTGGACCATTCACACGGACGACAATGCCCTCACCCTCCGTATCGACAAAACCCGCTCGTCGAGTGCGGACATCGAGTACCGCGGAAGTTTCGTCGCGCTCGGCGCCGCATTGCACAACGCCCGGGTCGCCGCTGCACACCGACATATCCTCGGAGACACAGTGATCACCGGCGACGGCCCGGCGACCTCCGTGCGAATCACATTCACTGCCGGCACCGACGTCTCCCTCACTCACCAACTCCCCGGAATGCTCGATCGACGCACACATCGCGGTATGCCTGAAACCGACTCGACCCCTTGCGATCTGACGGACGTCTCACATCTAGCGGCGAGCCTGACCTCCACGACGGCAGGAGTACATCTGATCCAGGACCGGGATACGATCGCACGGTTGGCCGAGAACATCAGTGCCACCGACCGCATCCGATTCCTCACCGACGCTCTGCACCGGGAGATGATCTCCGAGCTATGCTGGCCGCATTCACGCGACCTTACCCGTGGTATCGAGATCTCCAGTTTGGGCACTCCCACGGCAGAACTCGCCGCCCTCGAACTCCTGCGTCGCCCGGACGTCATGGAACAATTGAACGACTGGGATGCCGGGCAAGCGCTCCGAGCACAGACCCGCACACGTCTGAACTGCAGTGACGCCGTCGCCGTCATCACTCAGCAGGGTATTTCCGCAGCGGACTACATCCGCAGCGGAGTACTTGCCGAAGAGTTCTGGATACGCGCCCAATCGCTCGGTTACTCCTTGCACCCACTCACACCCGTGTCTCTCTACGCCACCGACGTAGACCAGCTCCGCACCCTCGCGCCGACCCGAGCCTGCGAGCTCACCGCACTGGCGGACGAGCTGACAAAACTCACGGCACTCCATACGGGTGAACATGCAGCCCTCATCGTGCGCATCTTCCGCACAGCGATCCCGGCCCCGGCGAGCCGTCGGGAGGCGTACTCTAGGCCGCATCGAGACAGAGAAGCGCGCGACCACCGATGGCTGAATTGGGCGGATGGTTGGCAGGGATGACTGTGTGGGTAACCGACGCCGGCGGAACCAACCTCAGAGATCGACATGCTCGTGACCGCAGCGTCCACTAACGCCACCGTTGCACGTAAAGCTGCTCATTTTTCTCGCGCGCTGCGGGCACAGTCCTATCCCGCTGCGCAGGATTAGAGTCGTCAAAAGGCAAAACTGCAGTCAGTCGTCGACCGGGGCAGGGATTGACTGCTCGATCAGGTCTCTTAGGGACGCAGGTCAGACGACGTTGTTGTCGATGGTGATGGGTTCGTTTTCGAGAGCGTCATCGTCGACGGGGATTGTCTGCTCGCCGCGATCGACATCTGATGTTGCATCGTGCGCTGCGTGCGGAATGGATGTCATGGCCGTTACTATCCTTTACGTAGTCGCGGGTGATTCGTTGAGTGTCCTGTCGCAGTGAGGCGCTGTGTGCTTCGAGTTCGAGCACTCGCCCGATGCCGACCAGATTGATGCGGTCTGCGATCAGTTCCGCGACGCGACCAAGTCGGATGACGCTGACCTGATCGCCGAAATCGACTCGGTCGTCGCCGACACCAACAAGAAAGTCTCCAACCCCGAGCAGATCAAGAAATACACGATCCTTGAGGTCGATTTCACCCAGGAGACCGACGAATTTACGCTGACGCTCAAGCTCAAGCGCAACACCACTCTCGAACAAAACCCCGAACTGCAAGAACATGCACTCCGACAAGCCAGCGCAATCCGCATCTTCACCGACTACAAATCCGGCTCCAAAATGCAGCGCCCCCAGCTCACCGAATGCCTGAACTACCTCCGCGACATGACGGTGAGATGTCCTCGTCCTCTGGAAACTCGACAGGCTCCGACGATCCGTCCGCCACGTCATCGACACCGTTCACAACCTCGGTGAACGCGGCATGGCGTTCCGTTCCCTCGCGGAAGGGTTCGACACCACCACCGCTGGCGGCGAATTCCTTTTCCACCTCATGGCCGCGCTCACTCAAATGGAACGCCGCATGATCGTCGAACGCACCGAACGCGCTCGTGCACTACGTGAACAAGGGAAGAGCCTCGATGCCATCGCCTCGACACTCGGCGTCGGCCGGTCCTCGGTCAGTCGCGCAATTCTGATGGGCGCCCAATAGATCGATTCCTATGGCAACTGGTAGTTATACGTTCGAATTATGTTGCAGTCCAAACGAATATGAACATCACTGAAAGGGCTGAGGGCATACGACTGACTGTTACCCGAGTTGACTGTGGTGACACGTGCGGACAACCAGTTGAAGATACCCTCGAACCCACCATCGACAACGGCGCAGCCTTCGCGCGCTGGGTCGACGCCATCAGCGACATCATCGAAACCGCCATCACCGAAGGCGAACTCACCGACACCCCCACCACACACCGACTCTCATGGAACCTATGCGCCGGCACCATCGGAGCAGCCAATGCATCAGCAACCCTGCGAGAAGACATCGACCTCGCAACCCGCATCGAAGACGCGATCGCAGCACAGCTGCGCAATGCACTCACGCCCGCCTGATCCAACTACGGGCACCGAAATCGCTTGAGGAGCAACTAGACCGACAACATCTGCACCATTGACCTAGTGGCCGGATCCCACTTTCGAGCTCAGTTCTCGACCCGAGGGGTCCGGTCGCTAGCTTCCCGCTCGATCCGCGCAAGCGCAATATTGGTATACAACGACGAACGCTTCAAACCCGTGTTCTTACATAGTGTTTCGATCTTGAACTGGCCCGTTTCATAAATTTGCAGTAGGTACGCACGCTCCTCGGGTGAGAGCTTGTGCGGCCTACCTTTCATCTTCCCAGCAGCTGTCGCGGCGGCAACAGCATCACGCGTGCGGGAACGAATCAGATCCGACTCGAACTCCGCCATCAACGCAAGAATGCCAATGAACATCTTCCCCATCGGATCAGCCGGGTCGTACACCTGACCATCAATCGACAGCGACACACCCTTCTCCGCGATCCGCTCTACCGTCTCATGCAAATCTTTTGCCGAGCGAGACAGCCGATCGAGCTTCGTCACACAAAACACGTCGCCGGCGCGAGCCGCGTTGATCGCATTATCCAAACCCGGCCGACGAGCCTGCCGGCCACTGACGCCATGATCGACATAGACCATGTCACGATCCACACCGGCCTTCACCAGAAGATCCACCTGAACCGCCGTGTCTTGCCGGACCGTGCTGCACCGCGCATACCCGATTTTCACGCCACCCCCACTGCCGAACACGATTTGTCCACTAGAGCCTACGCCATACCGGACAAATTCAACGGACACCCAAATTGGACGTTTCGGTACGAAATTTCGCCACGTCAGTCGCGCCCAGGCGCCCGTTCTTCATCGTCCGGTATGACGAGGGTCAAACCGCACACCCGAAGTCGCAGGAAGCGACTCAGGATGCAATCGACGAAATGGCCAGGCTTCCGATATCGGGGACTCCCAGCATCCTTATCGCCTGAGGACGTCTTCGCGTCTCGGTGCTGCTCTCGGAAAGACGGCGCCTCCATTCCCGAGGGCTTGGGATCGGCGGAGATCGAAGTTCGTTGGGTGCAGATCGTTGCGCCCTGTCGAACTCAGCTTGGCGGTCCACAGATTCTTCGAGGTAGCAACTGGGAAGGCGACCTCGTCGTTCTCCGATCTTCCGCAGCGGGAGTTTGGAACTTTTGACGACGCGCCATCGAAACGTCACGTGGGTGCGTCGCGCTGGACGAGAGGTCAGGGTTCCCGCATCGTCACCTGACGAGCATCTGCCCATTCATCTGTGGGCGCCCGAGGGGTAGGAAGGTCCCAAGATCATATACCCCCAGGGGTACTTGCATACCCCCCTGGGTATGTGCCACAGTGGGTAGACGCTCGTCAGAAAGGACTGCCCATGTGTTACCCCGCCCCGTGTCCGATATGCGAGAAGATCACGTGGGCAGGTTGCGGTCGACATGTCGACGACGTCATGAAGGATGTTCCACGGCTTCGGCAGTGCACCTGCTCTACTCAGTCCGTTGGTCCTATCGATCGGTGCAGCGCCTTGCGATCGCTGTTCCGCCGCTAATCCGGCCGCGAGTGCAAAGGCCTAACCCTCCAGTTGGGTCAGGTTTACCGGCGACTAACTCGCTTATTGGAATACCCCCACCCGTATTTTAGGAGAAGTTATGTCTGTGCCCGACACCGTGACGGCCACCGGTCGTGACGATCGTGATCGCGTATCTACACCCGGCATGCTCGGACGCCTGGGAAGCGCGATGGTCGCACGCCGCCGATGGGTGTTCGGTGTCTGGCTGATCGCGCTTGTCGCGCTCGGATCTGCAGCGCCGTCGGTTTTTTCGTCACTGGCGGGTGCTGGGTGGCAAGCCAACGGATCCGAATCGGTCCAGGTCCGTGAACTCGCGCAACAGCATTTCGGCGGGAACTCCTCGGCCGCGGTTCAGGTGGTGGTCCATTCGGACACCGCGTCGATCGACGATCCCACCGTGCAGCAGACACTCATCGACGTCACAGCTGTGTTCGACGGTGACACCCGGTTCGGTGCCGTCATCGCCCCACAGCCAGGTATGACCATCAGCCCCGACGGCCACACCGGCATCCTCATCGCCGGCGCCAACGCAAACACGGACGACATGGTCAAAGCCGTCGACGATGTCAAAGACGAGCTGACCGCACTCTCCGGCGACGGTATCGAGGTCTATCCCACCGGATCCTCCGCGTTGTGGTCCGACTTCAACAAAGCCAACCACGATGCGATGATTCAGGCTGAACTATTCTCTTGGCCAGTCACTTTGGCGATCATGGTGCTCGCATTCGGCTCCCTCGTCGCTGCCGGGCTGCCGCTGTTGCTCACAGTGGCCGGACTCGTCGCCTCCGCCGGCGGTTTGGTGCTGCTCAACGAGGTCACACCGATCTCGGTATGGGCGATGAATTTCGCGATGATGTTCGCCCTCGCTCTCGGCATCGACTACGCCTTGTTCATCGTCGCCCGCTTCCGCGACGCCCTCCGTACGGCCGATCCACGAGCAGCCGTTGCCGAAACCATGGACACCGCAGGCAAAGCGGTGATCCTGTCCGGACTTACCGTCCTGGTCAGCCTCTCGGCAGTGCTGCTCGTTCCCGCACCGGCCGTGCGCACCATGGCCGTAGGCATCATGCTGGCCGTCACGTTCGTTCTGATCGCCACCATGACACTTCTTCCGGCCACGCTGGGCGCACTCGGCCCCAAGGTCAACGCAGCATCCCTGCCTTACGCGAAACGCCAACAGCACCGATCCCCGAAGTTCGCTGCGTGGGGCGAATTGCTTCACAAGTACCCATGGCCGTTCGCGCTGGTCTCCGTCGGCATCCTCGTCGCCCTGGCCTTACCTGTCCTGGGACTGAAGGTGGCAATGCCGTCCATCGCTGTCGTTCCCGACGATGCGCCCGTTCGGCAAGGTTACGAGTTGGTTCAGGCCCAGTTCGGTGACGGGGCACCCGGCGCGCTGCAGATAGTTGTCCCGTCTTCCGATGCGGCTGCTACCGCCGCGGCAGCGAGCAGCGTCGACGGGATCTCGATGGTCACCCCGCCCACACCATCAACAGACGATTCGAACTACACACTGCTGCAAGCGTTTCCTGCCGTGGACCCCTCCTCGGAGGCCATGGGCACGATCCTCGGTGACCTACGCGCACAACTACCGGAGTCCGCGCTCGTCGGCGGCGCGCCAGCGGAGAACCTCGACCTGCAGCAAGCCCTGAACGACTACCTGCCGTTGGTTATCGGGATCATCCTCGCCCTCGGCTTCATCCTGCTGCTCGTCGCTCTGCAGGCACCACTGATCGCGATCCTCGGCACCGCCGTCAGTTTGCTGTCGACCGCCGCAGCGTTCGGGGTTGCGAAGCTGATCTTCCAAGACGGACACGGATCGTCGCTGCTCGGCTTCACCCCTCAAGGTTTCCTCGACGGCTGGGGGCCGGTGTTCTTCTTCGCGATGATCTTTGCCATCGCCATGGACTACACCGTGTTCCTGCTCGCCACCGCGAAAGAACACTACGAGAAGACCGGGGACCCGAAGGCTGCTCAGGTCGACGGCCTCGCGCACTCCGGACGCGTCATCTTCGCCGCTGCGGCGGTCATGGTCGCCGTGTTCTTCACCTTCGCGCTCTCCGATCCGCTCCCACCCAAGGAAATGGGCATCATCCTCGGCGTCGCGGTGTTGCTCGACGCCTTCCTGATCAGGCTGATCCTGCTCCCGGTCCTGCTCCGGCTGAGCGGTCACGCTGCATGGTGGGCACCGGGCTGGCTGCGCAGAATGTTGCCGTCGATCCGCTTCTCGCACTGACCATTACAACACCTCACGGAGGAATCATGACCGATCCGAACATCACGCATTCGAGCACGTCTGCCGGGTGGCCGATCGAACGTATCGTCCCCGCACTGGCCGCCGGCGTAACCGCCACGGGCCTGACCCTCGGCGAACTCCACGCACCACGGTGGAGGCTGCTCAGCGCCTTCGCCGCCGCGAACCTCGCCCTCTACGCCGCGGTCGGTTGGTGCCCGGCAAGTGCGCTTCTCACCAGAGCGGGCGTACCAAGTCTTCGCCACCCCCGAAACGGATAGGCACACAATTGCCGCAGTTCGACGAACGGAAGGAATTCTCCACCATGACCATCGCACTCTCGACCACCTTGACCGACACCGACTTCGAGACGGCGGTCACCGCCACCAAAGCAGCACTGTCCGAGCAAGGCTTCGGCGTGCTGACCGAAATTGACATGCAGGCCACCCTGAAAGCCAAACTTGGCACAGACATGGAGAAGTATCTGATCCTAGGCGCGTGCAATCCCACGCTTGCACACCGCGCCGTAGGAATCGTGCGTGAGATCGGCCTGCTACTGCCCTGCAACGTCGTCGTCCGTGCCGACACCACCGCCGGATCGGTCATCGTCGAAGCGATGAACCCGGACCTCATGGTCCAAGTGACGGGCGAACCAGCACTGTCAGATGTCGCGGCCGAGGCCACCACCAAACTCCAAGCCGCCCTCGACGCGCTCGGCAGCCAGGGTGCAGTACGCAGTTGATGACGTTGACCCTGGCACTGGCGCTCGGCCTCACCGTCGGAATCCTGCTCGGTCTCCTCGGAGGCGGTGGATCGATCCTCGCTGTCCCGATCCTCGTGTACGCCCTCGGGCTCCCCCTGCCGGAGGCGATACCGACTTCGCTGTTGGTGATCGGTGTCGCCTCCGCGGCCGGGGCCATTCCCAAGGTGCGGGCGCGGCTCATCGAATGGCGACTCGCGGCAATCTTCGCCGCCACCGGCATCCTCGGCACCCTGGCCGGCACTGCCCTCGGCAAGCTTCTACCCGAAGCTGCCGTGATGATCGGCTTTGCGATCGTCATGATCCTCGCGGGGGCACGCATGCTGCGCAGCACCGACAATCCCGGAACCGCCTGCAGGACCAGCAATTCCGGGATCAACTGGCGCCGATGCGCACCTCGGTCCATACCGACCGGATTCGGCGTCGGTGTCCTTACCGGACTATTCGGCGTCGGCGGAGGCTTCTTGATCATCCCCGCATTGGTTCTGCTACTGGGAATCGAGATGAGTGTCGCCGTCGGAACCTCTTTGGTGGTCATCGTCGCCAACTCCGCCGCCGGACTCATCGCTCAGGCCGAGGGCCTCAGCGGAAACTGGCCCTTGACGGCAGCGTTCGCAGGCGCAGCCATTGCGGGTTCGTTGGTGGCCGGACGATTCGGCACACGCATCGCCACGGACTCACTTAGGCAGTGGTTCTCCTACCTGGTGTTTGTCGTGGCAGGTTACGTCCTCATTGACACACTCGTTCTCGGATGATCGACCGTGCACCCCCTTAGATGCCCCCGGGGGTAATCTGGCAATTTCTGGCATCACCATGCATCTGAAGGAGACCCCATGATCGGCGACGAAGACAGCATCGCATTGGTCCTCAACCGCCTCCGCCGCGCACACGGCCAACTCTCGGGAGTGATCGGCATGATCGAGAACGGACGCGATTGCAAAGACGTTGTCACCCAGCTCGCCGCTGTTTCCAGGGCCCTCGACAAAGCGGGCTTCAAGATCGTCGCTACCGGCCTCCGAGAGTGCATGACCGGCGGAACGGCAGACAACAAAGAACCCATGACCGAAGCAGAACTGGAAAAGCTCTTCCTGGCGCTGGCCTGAACGCCCGCTTCACGTCAGGAACGAGGCCGACCGACAACATGTAGGAGCTCCTCATGAGCACGACCGACCCGGACATCGCCATCATTGAAACTTCCAGCCTCGGCGACCGCAGCTATCTGATCAGCCACGACGGTATCGCCGTGGTGATCGATCCACAACGCGACATCGACCGCGTCCGGGCGCTGGCAGCAGAAAAGAACGCTGTCATCACCCACGTGCTGGAAACCCACATCCACAACGACTACGTCACCGGCGGCCTGGAACTTGCGCGCGCCACGGGTGCCGAATACGTCGTCCCGGACGGCGATCCGGTCCAATACGAGCGCCGAGCAGTCGTCGACGGCGATGTCGTCGACGCGGGATCGACGACGTTCGAGGTCATGCACACCCCAGGGCATACTCATCACCACGTCAGTTACGTTCTGCACCGGCGCGGCGAGCCGATCGCAATCTTCACCGGCGGCTCAATGCTCTACGGGTCCACCGGGCGCACTGACCTGCTCGGCTCCGAGCACACCGATGAACTGACCCACGCGCAGTACCATTCGGTCCGCCGTATCGCGGCCGAACTGGCCGCTGAGGTGGAGGTCTACCCCACACATGGGTTCGGTAGCTTCTGTGCCGCAACTCCGACCAGCGGGGACTCGTCCACCATCGGTGAACAGCAGCAGTCCAACCCCGCACTGACTCAGGACGAACACACCTATGTCGACGAGCTCATCGCAGGCCTGTCTGCATATCCCGCGTACTACGCCCATATGGGCGTCATCAACACCCAAGGGCCGGCCCCGATCGACCTGTCCATGCCCGAGCCCGTCGATCCAGACGAACTACGTCGCCGCATCGACGCCGGGCAATGGGTCGTTGACCTACGAGCACGCACCGCTTTCGCCGCCGGCCACGTCGATGGCTCTCTCGGGTTCGAACTGTCGACCAGCTTCGTCACCTATCTCGGATGGCTTTATCAGTGGGGCGTGCCGTTGACGCTGATCGGTGAAACAACCGACCAGATCGCCGAGGCGACCCGCGAGCTGGCTCGGATCGGCATCGACAGTCCCTCCGGATCCGCCGTCGGTGAGATTCACTCGCTGGTCGGCGACGGAAAAGTCCGCTCCTACGATGTATCCGACTTCGCCGGACTCGCGGCGGCCACCGGCGAACGTGAGATAAGCGTCCTTGATGCGCGTCAACAGTCCGAGTACGCGGACAGCCACCTTCCTGGTGCCGTGAACATTCCCCTCCACGAGCTACCCCACCGACTCGAGGAAGTTTCCGCGGCCGAAGTGTGGGTGCACTGCGCATCCGGTTACCGCGCATCGATCGCCGCTTCACTTCTCGACCGTGAACACCGCACAGTGGTCCTCATTGACGATGACTACGAGCATGCCGTGCAGCTCGGCCTCCACACACCGCCCGCCTGACGAATGCGCCGCCGCTGCGCAAGCCGCACGATGCGAGTGGTTCACGGGGCTGATCTCCCCGATTTCAGCAAACGGCCATCGGATAATTCCGACAGAGGGCAGGAAGCCCAACCCCTACCCGTGCCGACGTCCGAGAAGGCGGCCACCGCTGGTCCAACGATCATTCGGGCGCCGTCCGAGTTTGTCGTTCTGCCAACTCGCACTGGATCTTCCGCTCGCATTTGCTTCGGTGGCCGGACCGTTGTGACGCGCCATGCACGGCTCCGGCCGGGATGCGGTGCGCGGAGTCGCAGACATCCGAGTGCCCCGGCGACCGTGAGGAGCCGGGACGGATCAAGGTGCCACCGTGCCAGCAGTGTCGGTCATGCCGCGGCGGCGATCAGGCGGCCGATCACACCGGATTCGAGCAGGATGATGACGCCCAGCCCGATGAAGACCGTGGGCACGAGCCAGTGCTCGACGCGCTCGAGGGTGTCGATGACCTTCTTGTGGGTGCCGAGCATTCTGCCGGCGGCGCACCAGAGTCCGACACAGATCAGGAACACGGCGATGGTAACGATGGTCTGGGGCGCACCGAGAGTGCGGAAGACCGGGGTGTAGACGGCGATGTTGTCGGCGCCGTTGGCGATGGTGATGGCGGCGACGCTGATCGTCCCGGCCGCGACCACTACGGGTTCACCGTCTCCGTCGCTGCGTAAGCCCCGGATCAGTCCCCAGATTCCTAGCGACAGGGGAAGTAACCCGAGTAGTCCAACCCAGTCCTCAGGCACGATCACCAACCCGAGGGCGGCGACCACACTGATCGCGACGAGGGTGATCAGGCCGAGGTACTGGCCGGCAACGATCTGCCATGCCCGCGGCCGTCCTTGACTGGCGGAGGCGACGAACAGGACGGTCAGTACGACGATGTCGTCGATGTTGGTGCCGGCGAACATCGCTACCGCCGCGGCGATGGTGCCGATCATCCTCGCATCCGGCGGCTGCCGCGGCGCGGCCTGATCTCGGGTATTGCTGTCATTTCGAACTCTCCTGTGCGGGCGGGGGATCGGCCGGGTCGTGGGTGGACTCAAAGATCAGTGATGCGACGAGCAGCACGACGCCGCAGGTGATGTAGGTGTCGGCGAGGTTGAAGGTGGGCCACCAGCCGGTGTGGAAATAGTCGGTGACCTTTCCGTCGACGGCACGATCGATCACGTTGGCGGCAGCTCCGGCGAGGATCGCCGACCAACCCACCGTCCCCACCAGTGAAGCGGTGGGGACAGTGCGCCAGGCGTAAATTCCGACGCCGAGAGTGATGGCGGCGGTGACCGCGAGGATGATCCAGGCCGGAAGCTGGTGGCCGATGCTGAACGCGACACCGCTGTTGTACGCCAACTTCAGTTGCAGCAATCCCATATCGACGGTGCGTGCACCGGAAAGGGTACGGCGCGCAACGGGTTCGGCCGACAGTGCGATCGCGATGAGAGCGAGACCGACGACCACGAGAATCACCCGCCGCGTGCTACCTGTGCGGATTGATCGAGCCGCTAATTCGCTCACGTGCGGGCCTCGACCTTCCCCGCCGGTGCGGGTACCGATCCGGCAGGGAAGGCTTGCGCGCGGCCGGCCCGGACACCGTTGGCGATGACCACGATCTCAGCGACCTCGTGCACCAGGACCACGGCGGCCAGGCCGAGAACCCCGAACAAGGCCAACGGCATCAGAACGGTGATGATCGCCAGCGACAGTCCGACGTTCTGCAACATGATGGTCCGGGAGCGGCGCGCGTGCGCCAACGCCTGCGGCAGGTGCCGCAGGTCCTCACCCATCAGAGCAACATCGGCGGTCTCGATGGCCACGTCGGAACCCATCGCGCCCATCGCGATACCCAAGTCGGCGGTGGCCAGGGCGGGGGCGTCGTTGACACCGTCCCCGACCATCGCCGTCGGACGGCTCGCACGCAAGGTTTCCACGATCCGCGCCTTGTCCTCCGGGCGCAGGTCGGCGTGCACGTCGTCGATCCCGACATCTGCGGCCAGCGCCCGGGCGGTGCGTTCGTTGTCGCCGGTGAGCATCGCGACGGTATAGCCGCCGCGGCGTAGCCCGGCAACCACCTCACGTGCTTCCGGTCGGAGCTCGTCACGCACGGCGACCGCCCCGATGACCGTTCCGGCGCGCTCGATCAGGACCGCAGTGGCCCCGGCGCGCTGCATCCGCTCGATATCCCCAGACAGCGACCCCGGCTCGATCCAGCCCGGTCGACCGAGCCGCACAGGTACTCCGTCGATGAAGCCTGTCAGGCCCGCCCCAGTGACCGCGTCCACGTCGTCGGCGGGTTCGTAGTCGTCGACGGCGGCGAGAATCGCCCGAGCGAGAGGGTGCTCGCTGCGCGCCTCCAGCGCTGCGGCCACAGCGAGAACGTCCTCGCGGCTGGTGCCGTTCGCGGTGGCCACGTCGATCACGGCAGGTTGGTTGCGGGTGAGGGTGCCGGTCTTGTCCAACGCAACGGTGCGGATCCGGCCGAGAGCCTCGAGTGCACCGCCGCCCTTGACCAGGACACCAAGCTTGGACGCCGCACCGATTGCAGCGACAACGGTGACAGGGATCGCGATGGCCAGCGCACACGGGGAAGCTGCAACCAGCACCACCAAGGCGCGTTCGATCCACACCAACGGATCTCCGAGCACACTGCCGACCGCGGCGATAACTGCGGCGACGATCATCACGCCCGGAACCAGCGGTTTGGCGATCTTGTCGGCGAGGCGCTGCGCCTCGCCCTTGCGAGACTGCTCAGCCTCGACGATCCGCACGATCTTGGCCAGCGAATTGTCCTGCGCATCAGCGGTGACCTCGACTTCGAGGACGCCGGTACCGTTGATCGACCCCGCGAATACGTCGTCGCCGGGACCGGCTTCGACGGGCACCGATTCTCCCGTGATCGCGGAGGTGTCCAGGGCAGTGCGGCCGGTGCGAATGACCCCGTCGGTGGCGATCCGTTCCCCAGGCTTGACGACCATGAGCTCACCGAGCTGGAGTTCGGAGGGCGGAACGGTTTCCTCGCGGCCGCCGCGGAGAACTGTCGCGGTGGCCGGCACCAGAGACAGCAAGGCCCGCAGGCCCCGGCGAGTGCGGGTGACCGCATACTCTTCGAGTCCCTCGCTGATCGCGAACAAGAACGCGAGCATGGCCGCTTCGCCGACCTCACCGAGCAGTACCGCGCCGACAGCCGCGATCGTCATCAGGGTGCCGACCCCGATCTTGCCCTTGACCAGGCGCGCGAGAGTGGACGGGACGAACGTGTAACCGGCAATGACCAGGGCGCCCACCTCGAGACTGAGCCCGAGAGCATCCGGCCCACCGGCCAGACCCACTATCAGCGCCGCGATCAGCAGCACACCTGCCGCGGCCGCTGCCCGGATCTCGGTTACCTGCCACCATTTTTCGGGACCGTGCTCCTCCTCGCCTTCGACGCGGGGTTCGTCGTGACCGCAACCGCATGCGTCACTCATGGCTAACTCCGCTCTCGATACCGTAATTCGGGCACAGGGCAACCGCGTTCCCCGTCGCGGCAAGTAACGTCTCCGCAGAGGCGAGCAGATCCATCAACTCCGGCCGGGCCAGCGAGTAGAACACCTGCCGGCCCTGCGGACGCCCCACAACGAGATTGCAGTCCCGGAGACACGCAACATGCGCCGATACCGTCGACTGCGCCAAATTCAACTCGCCGACAAGGTCCGCAACCCGAGCTTCACCGTCTGCGAGCCGCCGCACGATGGCCAGACGGGCACCGTCGGAGAGGCTGTGAAACAACGCCACCGCAGCTCCGAGAGCCGAGGCCGAACTGTCCGCAGAGACTGCGGAACAACCATCACTACCAATCGTCATATGACGATTATATCGCATTAGGACGATTAATAGGTAACAATGTGGATAGCGCTGTGACAACAAGCGGGAGTGTTGTAGACCTGTTCGAGGTTGTGGAAGAGATAGAAGCACTCGACATGGTGACAGGGGAGCGACTCTACCGACTCGCAGGAAGGCATCACTATGACCGAAACAGTCGCTCCCACACGCTTTGTCGTGATACCCCGCACCGAAGAACACGGCGGATACGAGAACGAGTGCTTCACGCACTACGTCCAAGACGGCCGCGGCCGCTACTGCCTACGCGGACCGATGGTCCAGTCAGACGCGGAATGGCTTGCAAACAAGATGAATACACAGTTGGGCTAACCAACAGGCAAGGCCCGCAACGGATTCGGTGCGGGCCTCACTGCTGCACTCCTACGCCGGGGTAGGACGTTCCGGCATCTTCATCAAGATCAGATCCGCACCGTCCTTGTACCGGTAGGCCACTGACCATCCTTCGTCAGCACCGTTCCGGCCTGGTCCTCGTCCGGGGCTGGACTCCACCCTTGGACCTCATCGGGTTCTGCATTCTCGGTCATCTCGTTATTGTCTCAACCTCGGAAAACTGGCCGAAACCAGTACAAACCCGCGCACAGTAGAAGTCATGAGCGCCGCCACGGGAAAACCAGTGTCGCCGATGCTCGCCACACTCGGGCATCCACCGACGGGGGAGCGCTGGCGTGTTAACTGAACTAACGTTTCGCATCATTGCAGGTCAGATGTGGTGCTGATACTTTCCTCAGTATGTGCAGCGAGACGCGCCGGGCTGATCTTGCAGGGCTGGTCGTTCCCGACGTGGGGCGGCTGATTTCGACAGGTTCCGAAGCAGAACCGTACAGGTTACTCGATGCGTCCGGTGAGGTAATCGGTACAGCGACACTATTTTTCGAGGAACTTCACGCGTGTGACCGGTCGTCGGCGACGATCCGATCGTACGGACATGACTTGTTGCGGTGGTGGAGATTTCTCGCAGCGGTCGACGTGGGATGGGAGAGAGCCACTCCCGCGGAGGGCCGTGATTTTGCGCGTTGGATGAAGATTGCGGATAAACCCAGGCGTGAACACTGGCGGAGACGGGGCGAAAAAGTCTCCGGCACAACACCTGTAGGGGGCAACGCGGCCAAGAGTGGCCATTGGATGGTCAACGAGGTCACCGGCAAGCCGCGGCAGGGACAGAAATTCTCCCCGGCCACTCGAGCGCACGCGGAAACGGTGTTGCGGGCGTTCTACGATTTCCAGATGAGCATCGGTGCCGGGCCGGTCGTCAATCCGTTCCCGGTGGATCGCTCGCCCCGTGCCTTTCGGTCGAACGCGCATCACGATCCGCACGATCCGTTTCGTAACGAGCGGAAGGGCCGATACAGACCCAAGGTTCCGAAACGGATACCGAAGCGCATTCCCGACGACCGTTTCAACGAACTATTCGCGGCGTTGTCCTCTAACCGAGATCGGGCAATGTTGGCCTTTTGGGTCTCGACCGGTGCCCGCGCCGACGAGCTCCTGTCGATGTCCCAGCAGTGTGCGGATCCGGGCCAGCAATTGATCACGGTAACAAGGAAGGGGACCCGGGAGGTCCAACAGTTGCCGGCGTCGCCAGATGCATTCGTGTGGTTGCGGATCTATCAAGAAGAGGCATGGGGAAAGGATGCCCCTCGCGGCTGCAATCATCCCTTGTGGATGACGTTGCGAAGGCCGTGGCGGCAACTGTCATATTCGGGTGCGCGCGCGATGTTCTCACGGGCGCAATCGATGTTGGGATCCAATTGGACCATTCACGACCTGCGCCACACCGCCGCCTATCGGATGACGAGCGATCCTGACATGCCGTTGTCCGATGTGCAATGGATCCTGGGCCACGCGCACCTGACAACCACTCAGCTGTATCTGACCCCGAGCCGCGACGAAGTTTTCGCACACGTCCGAGCCCACCATGCTCGACACCCCGGCAACACCCAATCGATGCCCGCACCGCCAGCGCCGGGCTACAACCCGGCAGTACTGGACGTACTTTTCGGAGGTCGACGCTGATGGTTTCTGCACGTGTCTCCAAAGTGCCTGCCAGTTGGAGCCTGAACGTCGATGCCCGCGAAGGTGCGAACCGCAGTGTCATCGACACACTCCTCGACCGGTATCCACCCCGTGTGGTGCCATCGTCGTGGAAGACGACCGAACTCGGCCGAGTAGCCGCCCTGAAGCGGGTGGAAGCGCTCATGATCCGGGCTCCGGGTAGCGAGAGCTTTCAGCGCGATGCCGTCCGAGGTGCTGGGCTGCTTTTGCGTTGGCTGAACTCGTTTCCGGGAAAGAGCTGGCAAGACCGCTGGAACCACAGTGGCGTCGCCGAACACGGTCTCGGATGGGTTTCGATACCGGAAACGTGGCTGGACGCACAAGGCGTGCCATCGGTCCGGCCCACGGTCCTGACCCACGCCCTGATCGGATTGTTCGTCGCGGATCTGATTCGCCCGCATTTACGTTTCGTAGTCCAACTGCACCGGTCGCACTACTGGCGCGACTGGGCGGCAATCAGCCGAGATCCGAAAGGATTCGAGCGACTGGAGACCGCGGCAGGTGCAGAGACTGCCCAAGCAATGCAAGGTCGAACTGCACGATGGCAGATCTCCATGTTGATCCTGTCCAAAGGCGGCGGCCTCTCCGACATCACCGTCGGTGACTGCGTCGAACTTCGCCAGGCGGAGCTCGCCGTATGTTCGAGAGGTAAAACGCGCTACCTCTTCTACAAACTTCTCCACGACATCGGGATCTTCCCACCAGACGCGCCACCGACATTACGATTCGTCACGGTGTATCGAGGACAGAGCACCGTCGCAGAACTCGTCGATCGCTTCGACATCGCAAATTCCGACGTCCGGAATCTCCTCGTGGACTATCTGTCCGAGCGTCACCCTTCGTTGGATTACACGACGCTGGACAATCTCTCACGACATTTGGCGCTGCATTTCTGGAAAAACCTGGAGACCACCCATCCGGGCATCGACTCGCTGCAACTCGACCGCGGCGTAGCCCAGGCGTGGAAAGAACGCATGCGGTGGAAGGTCAGCCGCCGCCGACTCCCCGACGGAACGTACGCCGAGACCCGTAGTCCACGAATGAACTACACCGACATGCTGACAGCTGTGCGCGCGTTCTATCTCGACCTGGCGGCGTGGGCAGCACTCGACCCCGCACGGTGGGCACGGTGGGTAGTGCCGTGTCCGATCGGCCCCGGAGAGACGAGCGCGAAGAAGATTGGGCGCCGACGCAAAGCACGCATGGATCAGCGCACACGAGAGCGACTACCTCGACTGCCTGAACTGGTGCGGATCGCCGAACAACGAGCCCATGACGCCAAGATGCTCCTCGAGGCCGCTGTTGCGGCATCGCCGGGCTCCAAATTCACCGTCCTCGGCAAGACCTACACCAAGTCGGACCCATGGTTGAAAGCAAGCGCCGACGGCATTCCGGTGATCTACGACTCCGAGGGACGAACCATCCGGCTCCGAGAAGCCGAGAACCGGGCATTCTGGGCTCTGGCAACCGTGGAAGTCCTGCGACACACAGGCGTTCGAATCGAAGAGATGCTCGAAATCAGCCACCACAGCATCACCCAATATCGATTACCCACCACCGGAGAGCTCATCCCGCTACTGCAGATAGCACCCTCGAAGACAGACGAGGAACGCCTACTGGTGGTCAGCCCGGACCTCGCCGACATGCTGTCGACAATCGTGTCCCGAATACGCGGCGCGGACGGAGGGGTACCTCTTGTACCTCTCTACGACCGGAACGAACGTATCTGGGTGGCACCCGCCCCACTCCTGTTCCAATGGAAATGCGGCGGTCACCACCGCGCGGTGTCCGCAGGCCTGATCCGCAATGCACTGACCGAACTCATCGATGCAGCAGGAGTGAAGGACGCAGCAGGCGAACCACTGTACTTCCAGCCCCACGATCTGCGCCGAATCTTCGCTACCGACGCCATCATGAACGGCATGCCTCCGCATATCGCTCAAGTGCTGTTGGGGCACAAGGACATCAACACGACCATGGGATACAAAGCCATCTACCCGGAGGAAGCGATCAACGGTCACCGCGCCTTCATCTCGCGCCGACGCGCCCTCCGCCCGAGCGAGGAGTACCGCACCCCGACAGATGCCGAATGGGATGAGTTTCTCGGACACTTCGAGCGCCGCAAACTCGCCCTCGGCGAATGCGGCCGCGCCTACGGCACCAGCTGTCAACACGAACACAGTTGCATCCGGTGCCCCGTCTTACGTGTGGATCCCGCACAACGTTTCCGACTGGTCGAGATACGCGACAACCTTGCTGCCCGAATTGCCGAGGCAGACAGCGAAGGCTGGATCGGTGAAGCAGAAGGACTCCGCGTGAGCCTGGCGGCTACCGAGGAAAAACTCGACCACATCGATCGGCGAGCCCGTCGTGCCGTTCAACTCAACATGCCAGGGTTCCCGAACATCGTCGCGCACACCGTTCAACCTCCCGAATGACGAGTTTGAACCTTCACGGAAGACCCTGT
The DNA here is from genome assembly GCF_011602025.1 of Rhodococcus sp. IC4_135. NCBI lineage: Bacteria > Bacillati > Actinomycetota > Actinomycetes > Mycobacteriales > Nocardiaceae > Rhodococcus > Rhodococcus sp. IC4_135. The sequence continues at coordinate 1,360 of NZ_JAAOLG010000042.1, read as the reverse complement.
TGACGCTCCGTCGGGGTGCAAGGGATCGTCGGTACCCGCTACGATCATGGCCGGGTGTTTGGTGTCCAGATGGCGACGCTGTCTCTGTTTTCTCTTCCCGGGGGCAGGCAGTGCAGGCTGTGGACATTAGCGCACTTGCGGTGGCCATGCTGTCGCAGTGACGGCAGCGGGGATCAGGAGTACCGGGTATTGATCCTGACGAGTGAGTCTGCTCGAGACGGAGGTGTGAAGCAGGGCTCCCAGCGCCGATACGGCTCCCGTACGTGGTGCGCCGACGACGATGACGAATGCACCGTACTCTTTTGCCGATTTGAGTAGATATTCTGCCGGGTCGGCTCGCACACAGTCGTAAGTCCAGGCTCCGGGGAAGGTCTGTAGTGCTGCCACGGCATGATCACGTTGTGCGGCGACCGCGTGTTGGAAGCGGTTCTCGTACTGGGGCGAGTCGGTTTCGATCGGCATGTCTTCGCTGTCGACGCAGTGCACGACATGGACGTCGGCGTCCTGGCCTGCGGCGAACGTGACCGCGAACGCCAACGCGTTCTTGCTGATGTCGCCGGTCCCGAAGCCTACGACGACATGCCTGGTTGTGGCCATCTGCGGGCGGGATTGACCGAGATGAGATGTCAGTGGTGATCGCACGGTGTCGTGGATGTGTGGGGAGTGGGTCATGGCGTCCTCCTCGTCGAGTATGTGGCGCAGTGGGTGTTCGGTGGTTTCGGTCAGATCTGGGGTTGCTGATCGACGAGATCTATCTGCCACTGTCCTTGCGAGTAGCTCAGCCGCTGATAGGACCCGGTGGGAACGGTCAACGCGATTGCCGGGTCGAGGCGTTTCATCACGGGGCGGATGACGGCGTCGTGGGTGACGACGATCAACGGTGTCGAATCCGAGGTGTGTTCGGCGAGGTCGTCGAGAGCGGGCAGGACGCGGGCGAGGACGGATTCGGTCGGTTCCACACCTGGTGCCGCGTCGACGGTGCCCCATTCGGCGAGGACTTCACTTTTACGATGCCCGGTCCAGAATCCGTAGTCGCGGTCGTTGAAGCGGGCATCGACGTAGTGCTCGATACCCATTGTGTCGGCGATGATCTCGGCGGTGCGGGCTGCACGCTGCAAGGGGCTGGAGAGGATCGAGGCCGCTGCTGCCTCGGACAGAGCTGCAGCGGCTGCGGCGGCTTGGCGTTCGCCGACGTCGTCGAGCGGTGGATCGGCCAGACCGCGTAGACGTCCGTCGGCGTTGAACGCGGTGTTCCCGTGACGGACGAGGTAGAGCTCGATGGCCATGAGGATCCTTTTCTGTCGGTGCGCCGGTCCGCTGGTCACGAATCGGCAGGGTTACCGGGCGTCCATCCGCTGAA
>NZ_JAAOLG010000041.1:0-32440 GCF_011602025.1 Rhodococcus sp. IC4_135 | reverse complement strand
CCCCGGCGGCAACGGCTACCTCGTCCTCGACGAACCGTGGCCGGCGATGCTGCGCGGCATCTGGGGCGACATGGACCGCTACCGCGACACCTACTGGTCCCGCTACGCCGAAGAAGGCTGGTACTTCGCCGGTGACGGCGCCAAATACGACGACGACGGCGCACTCTGGGTCCTCGGCCGCGTCGACGACGTCATGAACGTCTCCGGCCACCGCATCTCCACCTCCGAAGTGGAATCAGCACTGGTCAACCACCACGGCGTCGCAGAAGCCGCCGTCGTCGGCGCCGCCGACGAGACCACCGGACAAGGCATCGTCGCGTTCGTCATCCTGCGCGAAGGCGTCGAAAACACCGGCGACGTCCTCATCGCCGAACTCAAGGCTCAGGTCTCCACCGACATCAGCCCCATCGCCAAACCACGTCAAATCACCATCGTGCCGGAACTGCCCAAAACCCGATCCGGCAAGATCATGCGCCGCCTCCTGCGCGACGTCGCCGAAGGCCGAGACCTCGGAGACACCTCAACCCTGGTCGACCCCAAGGTATTCGACGCAATACGCGGCAAATAAGGCCTTCGGCCCCGTGCGCCTTTCTGGCAGTCCCCCTACCAGGAAGGCGCACAGGGGCGGAGCCCCTCTCGCAGCTTCACTTCCTCTTTCGACGTCAGCCAGGACTCCTCGGCCACGCGAATATCTGCAGCAACCCGCTTGTGCAAGGACTTTCCGCGCGAGGAGAGAAACACGCGCACCTTCCGGCGGTCGTCCTCGCCGACTTCGCGATAGATGAGCGCGAGCGAGACCAGCTTGTCCGCGACCCGCGTCAGCGTGGGAGCCGGTGTTCCCGTTCTATCGCGCAGCTCAGCCATCGTCAGCCCCTCGGTCGACGCCAAGGCTTCGAGCGTCATCCAGTGATCGAGAGTGAGATTCTCTGCGGCCAGCGTCTTCTCCGCCGCCGCCGCGGCCATTCGGGCTGCTCGGACCAGCGCGGTTGTCAGCGACGCATCAAGAATTCCGGAGTCACTTTTTCCCACTGATCGCTCCCCCGCTGTTGCGTAGTTCACACTTCTCGGGCAATACTTTCAAATGAAATGATAGTAACCCAGGCCAGGCCGCTGACTTCCGATTCCGGCGGCGACGCATGAGCGCTACCGGCGGGCTCGAACGCGCGCGCAGCGCGGTATGGCGCCTGGGCATGGTGGTTCCCCTCCAAGGGCCGGCCGGACTGTTCGGCCCCTCCTGCGAAGCAATCAGCGAGCTGGCCGCCCTCGACCTCAACAACTCCGGTGGCGTACTGGGACGCGAAGTGCAGATCGAAGTGATCGACGGCGGCGCGACGCCGAACGCCGTCGCCGCCCGCGTGCAACAGCTACTGGACGCAGGCGCCATCGACGCCGTCAGCGGTTGGCACATCTCCTCGGTCCGCCACGCACTCGCTCCAGTGGTCGCGGGCCGCATTCCGTACTCGTACACCTCGCTCTACGAGGGCGGCGAGGAAAGGTCCGGCATCTACTGTTCGGGCGAAACCCCGAGACAGCAGATCGCGCCGGCACTGAAGTGGCTGCGCGACAACGTCGGAGCGCGCAAGTGGTTCGTCGTGGGTGACGACTACATCTGGCCTCACAGCTCACTCGGGGCCGTGAGGCAATTCGCCACCGAACTCGATCTCACCCTGGTCGGCGGTTCGTTTGTCGATCTGGGGCGCGGCAACATGAAGCAGTTGGTCGAGACCGTCTCGAACTCCGGGTGCGACGGCGTGATCATGCTCCTCGTCGGGCAGGACGCCGTCGACTTCAACCGAGCCTTCGCCCGCCGCGGCCTCGACGAGTCGATGATCCGGTTCAGCCCGTTGATGGAAGAGAACATGCTGCTCGCGAGCGGGCCGAGAGCGACCCGCAACCTGTTTGCCTCCGCCGCGTACTTCCGCTCGATGGTCGACGGCAACTCGATGGATCTACTCGGGCGCTACGTGGCGCTGCACGGCGCGCACGCCCCAGCATTGAACAACGCCGCCGAGTCGTGTTACGAAGGGATACACACCCTTTCGGCCCTGGTTCGACGCGCCGACAGCACACGTCCACACGACCTCGACGCCGTCGTCGAAGGCGCCGCATACGACGGGCCTCGCGGAACCGTCGAGTTTCGCGATCGTGTTGCACGACAGAAGATTCAGCTCGCCGTCGCCGACGGACTCGACTTCTCGATCATCGCAACGCTCTGAAATCTCCTCCTGAGATCCACCTCTTGACTTCTGTGGCGCGCATCACTTAGTTTCATTTGGAATCATTTCATTTGAAAGTAACCCGTCCCGAAGTAACCGGAGGTGCCCGATGGGCAGTGTTGGTTTGCTTTACGTGGGAGCCGTCCTCTTCGTCAACGGACTGATGCTGCTCGGCACGGTTCCCGTTCGATCCGCCTCGGTCCTCAACCTCTTCGTCGGCGCACTTCAATGCGTCGTCCCCACCGTCATGTTGATTCAGGCGCAGGGAGATTCGAGCGCCGTCCTGGCGGCCTCGGGGCTCTACCTGTTCGGCTTCACCTATCTCTACGTGGGAATCAGCAATCTCGCCGGCTTCGAACCGGAAGGAATCGGGTGGTTCTCGCTGTTCGTCGCGTGCGCCGCACTCGTGTATTCCTTCCTTTCGTTCACGGTGAGCAACGACCCGGTGTTCGGAGTCATCTGGCTCGCCTGGGCTGCGCTGTGGACGCTGTTCTTCCTGGTACTCGGCCTCGGCCGCGAAAACCTCAGCCGTTTCACCGGCTGGGCCGCGATCCTTCTGAGCCAGCCCACCTGCACGGTTCCTGCCTTCCTGATCCTGACCGGCAACTTCCACACCACGCCAGCGGTCGCCGCCGGCTGGGCCGGAGCACTTCTGGTTCTCCTGGGGCTTGCCAAGATCCTTGCCGCACCCAAAGCTGCAGTACCCCAACCCCGTCCAGTCTTCAACTGATCCACACAACCAAGGAGTGAAAGACAATGCGACACGGTGACATCTCCTCGAGCAACGACACAGTCGGCGTAGCGGTCGTCAACTACAAGATGCCCCGCCTGCACGATCGCGCCGGCGTCCTCGAGAACGCCCGCAAGATCGCCGACATGATGATCGGCATGAAGACCGGCCTCCCCGGAATGGACCTGGTGGTCTTTCCCGAATACTCCACGCAGGGAATCATGTACAACGAGGAGGAGATGTACGCGACAGCGGCCACCATCCCGGGCGACGAGACCGCGATCTTCTCCGCCGCGTGCCGCGAAGCCGACACGTGGGGGATCTTCTCCATCACCGGTGAACAACACGAGGACCATCCGAACAAGCCCCCGTACAACACGTTGATCCTCATCGACAACAAGGGCGAAATCGTTCAGAGGTACCGAAAGATCCTGCCCTGGTGCCCCATCGAAGGGTGGTACCCGGGAGACACGACGTATGTCACGGAAGGACCGAAGGGTCTGAAGATCTCGCTCATCATCTGCGACGACGGCAACTACCCGGAGATCTGGCGCGACTGCGCAATGAAGGGCGCCGAGCTGATCGTCCGCTGCCAGGGATACATGTACCCGGCCAAGGACCAGCAGGTGATGATGTCCAAGGCAATGGCCTGGGCCAACAATTGTTATGTGGCAGTTGCCAATGCGGCCGGATTCGACGGCGTCTACTCCTACTTCGGGCACTCCGCGATCATCGGATTCGACGGTCGGACGCTGGGTGAGACCGGCGAGGAGGAATACGGAATCCAGTACGCGCAGCTGTCCGTCTCGGCCATTCGTGATGCACGCGAGAACGACCAATCCCAGAACCACATCTTCAAGCTCCTCCACCGGGGCTACTCCGGAGTCCATGCAGCCGGTGACGGAGACAAGGGTGTTGCGGACTGCCCGTTCGAGTTCTACAAGCTGTGGGTCACCGATGCGCAGAAGGCTCAGGAACGCGTCGAGGCCATCACACGAGACACCGTGGGCGTCGCGGATTGCCGCGTCGGAAATCTCCCGGTCGAGAAGACCGTCGAAGCGTAAGGATCCTGCTGTGCCGTATATCACCGACATGCTCCACGACCGGAACAGTGCAGCAACACCACCGGCCGAGGAACGATCCGAACCCGTACCGGTCGGGGCCTTCGACGCGCGGAGGCTCTCGAAAGCCCTGAGTTCCAAGATCGTCGGACAACAGGCCGCCGTCGACGCCGTGGTTCGTGCGATTTCGATCGCGCATGTCGGTGCCACGGATCCGACGCGTCCACTCGCCAACATCCTTCTGGTCGGCCCCACCGGAGTCGGCAAGACGGAGTTGGTGCGACGAGTGGCCGCGGAACTGCGGTCGGGGCCCGACGATCTGTGCCGCATCGACATGAATGCTCTGGCGCAAGAGCATTATGCGGCGTCGTTTTCCGGGGCTCCGCCTGGATACGCCGGCAGCAAGGAGTCCTTCACACTGTTCGACAAGAACACCGTCGAGGGCGATCCGTACACCCCCGGAATCGTCCTGTTCGACGAAGTGGAGAAGGCGGACCCCACCGTGCTGCGTGCGCTACTGCAGGTCCTCGACAACGGCGAACTCAGGTTGGCGAACGGTCAGCAGAAGATCTCGTTCCGCAACAGCTACGTGTTCCTGACCTCGAATCTCGGTTCGGCTGCGGTGGCGGAACGTCGACGGTCACACCTGCGGCAGCTCGCCGATCGCGTCCGGATCGATCGACCACGCCATGGCCATCACCTGGTCCAACGCGCGTTGGAGAAGTTCTTCGACCCCGAATTCTTCAACCGCATCGACGAAACCGTGATCCTCGACGAGTTCGACGACCAGACCGCGGAACAGGTGACTCGGCTCGAGATCGAACTGATCACGACTCGGTTGGCCCGGAGAGGCATCGACGTCGAGGTGGACGACAGCGCCGTCGCTCTCCTGCAGCGACGCGGATTCGATCCGGTGTACGGCGCACGCGGTCTGCGTCGGACCATCCGGAACGTCCTGGCCGACCCGGTGGCCGGCGCCGTTCTCGACCTGCGACCGGTCGGGACACAGCCACTCGCCTTGCAGGCCCGGGCAGTTGGTGATCAGATACAGGTAAAGAAAGCCCCATGAGTGCTCGCTCACGTTGCGGATCGAATCCGCAACGTGGGCGACACATTTCAAACATGTCCGCGTAACGCCACCTCCCTAGGTTGGGTGCCTGCACCACAAAGTGCACATGCACAGGCACCCAGGGGAAGTGACGTCATGACAGCAGTGAACGAGCAGGTGTCCGCAGTCGCACCGGACAGGGCGAATCCCGGTCAGAACACCGCACTGAAGGAGACTCTGGAGGACTACACCCTCCGATTCGCGCCACGCAGCTACCGCAAATGGGGAACCGGAGTCGTCGCGACGTCCGCACTCGGTGGAATCGCGTATCTCGCGGACTTCTCGATCGGCGCCAACATCGGCATCTCGTACGGTACCGGCAACGCACTTCTGGGCATTGCAGTCTTTGCCGTGGTCATCATGGCCACCGGCTTCCCGCTCGCCTACTACGCTGCGCGATACAACATCGACCTCGATTTGATCACGCGCGGAAGCGGTTTCGGCTACTACGGCTCGGTCGTCACCAACGTCATCTTTGCGACGTTCACCTTCATCTTCTTCGCCCTCGAAGGTTCCATCATGGCCCAGGGTTTGAAACTGGGGCTCGGGATTCCACTGTCGATCGGATACGCGGTCTCGACGCTGATGGTCATCCCACTGGTCATCTACGGCATGAAGGCCCTGGCAAAACTCCAAGTGTGGACGACGCCTTTGTGGCTCGTCATGATGGTGCTGCCGTTCCTGTATCTGCTGTTCAAGCACCCTGATTCGGTGAGCGCGTTCTTCGCCTTCGGCGGTGAGGACGGCGCAAACGGCAAGGGTGTCAACTTCGGTTCGGTGATGTTGGCCGCGGGTGTCTGCCTGTCGCTGATCGCGCAGATCGCCGAGCAGATCGATTACTTGCGCTTCATGCCGCCCAAGACACCGGAGAACACCCGTCGTTGGTGGGCTGCAGTAATTCTCGCCGGGCCCGGCTGGGTCATCTTCGGCGCGTTCAAGCAGATCGTCGGACTGTTCCTCGCCGTGTACATCATCGCGAACGTCGTCGACGGTTCCTCGATCGCCAACCAGCCCGTGCACCAATTCCTCGAGATCTACCAGGACATGATGCCGCACTGGCTGGCCATGACCCTTGCCGTGATCCTCGTGGTCATCAGCCAGATCAAGATCAACGTCACCAACGCGTACTCCGGCTCACTGGCCTGGACCAACTCGTACACCCGCGTCACCAAGACCTACCCGGGACGCATGATCTTCGTACTGGTCAACCTGGCGATCGCACTGATCTTGATGGAAGCCAACATGTTCGACTTCCTCAACACGATCCTGGGCTTCTACGCCAACTGCGGTATCGCCTGGGTCGTGGTCGTCGCCTCTGACATCGCGATCAACAAGTACTGGTTGAAGCTCTCCCCGAAGGTCCCCGAGTTCCGACGCGGGATGCTCTACGACGTCAACCCCGTCGGCTTCGTGTCGATGCTGCTGGCTGCAGGAGTTTCGATCCTGGTGTTCTTCGGTGCTTTCGGTTCGACGATCAAGCCGTTCTCCCCGATCGTCGCGATCGTCATCGCGCTGGTGATGCCGCCGGTCCTCGCCGTCGCCACCAAGGGCAAGTACTACCTACGACGCACCGACGACGGCATCGATCTGCCGATGTTCGACGAGTACGGAAACCCCTCCGGTGAAACGCTTTTGTGCTGCGTCAGCGGAATCGAGTTCGAGCGTCCCGACATGCTCGCGTCGAACGTTCCCGGCCCGAACGGCGAGAAGCAGTACATCAGCTCCTTGGCCTTGAGCACCGACAAGACCGGTGAGCACGTCCTGCCGGCTCAGCCCTGACCACTGCTGTGCGCCTTTATTAACCGCCGGGGGTTGATAAAGGCGCACAGCAGGTTATGCCCCTACATCGTCGAGCGACTCACCCTTGGTCTCACGCATGACCAGCAGCGCGACAAAAGTCAACGTCGCCGCCACGAGGAGATAGATGCCGACCCAGCCGACGCCGTAGTTCTTCGCGAGGTAGACGGCGATGAACGGCGCCACCGCAGCGCCCAGAATGCTGGCGGTGTTGTACGCGATTCCCGAGCCCGTGTAGCGGACGTTGGTCGGGAAGAGTTCCGGGAGAACGGCACTCATCGGGCCGAAGGTCAGACCCATGAGCAGCATGCCCACGATGAGGAACGCCAACATGCGGCCGTCGTTCATTCCGTCCGGTTCGAGGAAGACACCGAAGGTCAAGCCGAACACCATGATCAGACCGGTGATGATCAGCAGTGTGATACGACGCCCGTACCGGTCGGCGAGCCAACCCGATACCGGCACGGCGGCAGCGAAGAACACGACTGCGATCAGCTGCAGGACAAGGAAATCGGTGTACTTGAAGCCTGCGCCCGTTCCGCCGTCGGCCGGCGTCTTGCCGGTTCCGTGGCTGAGAACCCAGGTGGTCATGATGTAGAACAGCGTGTACGTCGCGAGCATCACGAACGTACCGATGATCAGCTGACGCCAGCTGGTCTTGAACACCTCGGCAACCGGAGTCTTGACCTTCTCGCCGCGCTCGACTGCACGCGCGAACACCGGAGTTTCCTCGAGCTTGAGCCGAACGTACAGGCCGATCATCACCATGATTGCGCTGAGCAGGAACGGAATTCGCCATCCCCAGCTCAGGAAGGCACCTTCGAGGTCCGGGCTGGAATTGTCGTGGTTCATGAACAACGTGATGATCAGGAACAGGCCGTTGGCCATGAAGAAGCCGATGGGCGCTCCGAGTTGCGGCCACATCGCCGCCCAGGCCCGCTTGCCTTCCTTGGCCGTCTCGGTCGCGAGTAGAGCCGCACCCGACCATTCACCGCCGAGCCCGAGACCCTGGCAGAAACGCATGAGCGCCAACAACGCCGGGGCCAGCAGACCGATCTGGTGATAGGTGGGCAACAGACCGATGAGGAAGGTCGCGATGCCCATCGTCAGCAACGAGCCGACCAGAGTTGCCTTGCGCCCGACGCGGTCACCGAAGTGCCCGAAGAGGATCGAGCCGAGGGGACGAGCGACGAACGCGAGTCCGAACGTCGCCAACGAGGCGAGAAGTGCGGTGGTGTCGTTGCCCTTCGGGAAGAACAGGTGCGGGAACACCGATACCGCCGCTGTTGCATAGATGTAGAAGTCGTAGAACTCGATGGACGTACCCACCATGCTGGCGACCACGATGCGGCTACGCGGCACTCCGGCGACGGTATCTGCGTCGCCGCCCTCGGGCTTGGGTGGGTTCTCACTGACTGACGTGCTCAAAGCATGCTCCTGCGCCGATATACGAAAGATGTCCAATTGGTGGGATCCTGTCCCAATCAGTAGGAATTGAACACCCGCGGGGTTTTCCGGCGCAAATTCGGTTCGCGGATTCGGCTCAGCGGGCGATCCGCGATAAAATCCCGTAAAGGTGAGCCGGGAAGTCTGGTCGGCACGTGCATTCGATGCTTTACAACGTCGATCACGTTCATGTCTGTTGCATCCGAACTCGGGTGCACGAACAAAGGTCGTCCCCACGCGTGATCTCCACTTTGCGTTCCGAACTGTCCCGCTATCTCCGCACCGAAACGGTGGGTGGATCGATACTCCTCATCGCCGCTGCTGTCGCTCTGATCTGGGTGAACTCACCTTTCGGTGAGAGCTACATCGCTCTGCGCGACTTCCAGATCGGCCCGTCTGCACTCCATCTGGACCTCAGCCTGGGCACCTGGGCGCAAGACGGACTGCTTGCCGTCTTCTTCTTCGTCGCCGGCCTCGAACTCAAACGCGAACTGGTGGTCGGCGAACTCGCGGACCGCAAAGCCGCGATGCTCCCGATCATCGCGGCGTGCGGCGGCGTCCTGGTCCCCGCGATCATCGCGGCGTCCATCGGTTTCGGCACGCCAGGCATGGACAAGGGCTGGGCCATTCCCGTCGCGACGGACATCGCTTTCGCCCTCGGCGTGCTCGCACTCACCGGCTCGAAGATCCCCGCGAGCGCCCGAGTCTTCCTGCTCAGCCTGGCCGTCGTCGACGATCTGCTCGCCATCATCCTCATCGCCGTACTGTTCACCGGTTCCCTCGCGATGTTGTGGCTGTTGACCGCGGCCGCAGCCCTCGCTGTCTACGCCTACGCCCAACACAAACGCATCACGACGCCGTTCCTCTACGTTCCACTGGCACTTCTGACCTGGTACGCGATGCACGAAGCGGGGATACACGCCACACTCGCGGGCGTCGCGCTCGGCTTACTCACCCGGGTCAGGCGCGATCCGGACGAGGAATACGCGCCCGGTAGCCGTCTCGAGCACCGCATTCAGCCTTACTCCGCAGGCTTCTGCGTCCCCGTCTTCGCACTGTTCGCCTCCGGTGTTCCGATCAACGCGGCTGTACTCGGCGACATCTTCACCGACCCCGTCGGGCAATCGGTTGTCGTCGGCCTTCTCGTCGGCAAAACCGTCGGAATCTTCGGAATTTCCCTGCTCGCGATCAAATTGGGGATAGCAACCAAACCCAAGACACTGGAATTGAGAGACATGTTTGCCCTCTCAGTTCTCGGTGGCATCGGGTTCACCGTTAGCCTGCTTGTAGCAGACCTCGCATTGGACGGGGTCGGCGATGGCAGCGAGGCCGAGATAGCGAAGGCCGCAGTTCTCGTGACATCGTTGGTGGCATCGCTGATCGGATCAGCGCTGCTGTGGCGACGTGGACGGGTCCATGCGGCTCGAGACGACGCTTCCACCGCCATTGCCACGGACGCGAGAGAACTACCTGGAGAGGTCGACAAGTGAGCTTGACCAACGGAGAGAGCCAGCGCTTCACCGGAGATGGAGTACCGAACACGGTCTCGTCCATCCCTCTCACCGATGTGGACGCCCGCACGCCGGGCGAGGCCACCATCGGGGCCCTCGTCAAGGACGCGACCGCACAGGTCTCCACCCTCGTGCGCGCCGAGGTCGAACTTGCCAAGGCCGAGGTGACAGGCGAGGTCAAGAAGGGTCTGCAGGGCAGCGTCTTCTTCATCCTGGCCTTCACGGTTCTGCTGTTCAGCTCGTTCTTCTTCTTTTTCTTCCTGGCCGAGATGCTCGACACCTGGGTGCCGCGCTGGCTGGCGTTCCTCATCGTCTTCCTGATCATGGTGGTGACCACCGCGATTCTGGCGCTGCTCGGTTATCTGCGGGTGCGCAAGCTGAGGGCTCCGGAGAAGACGATCGAATCGCTCAAGCAGGCCAAGAACGTCATCCCCGGCAGCCATGACGACGCAAAGCCGTCAGTCGATTTCAACGCGCGCCGGTAGCGAGTCTGATCGAAAGTGGCAGCCCCAGATCCATCCACCGTCAGGTTCGACGGCCCCTGGATTCACCGGGACATTCACGCCAACGGCATCCGGTTTCACGTCGTCGAGGTAGGCGACGCGGAGCCGGATGCTCCGTTGGTGGTGCTTCTGCACGGATTCGCTGATTTCTGGTGGTCCTGGCGCCATCAATTGACGGCACTGTCCGAGCAGGGCTTCCGCGTCGTCGCGATGGATCTTCGTGGGTACGGCGATTCCGACAAGCCCCCTCGCGGCTACGACGGTTGGACGCTCGCCGGCGACGTAGCCGGTCTCATTCGTGCGATGGGGTACGGCAAGGCCACGCTGATCGGTCATGCCGACGGCGGGTTGGTGTGCTGGGCGACCGCGCTCCTGCATCCACGCCTGGTGCGATCGATCGCGCTGATCTCGTCACCACACCCGATGGCGCTCAAGAAAGCCGTCGTGCGCGACCCGTATCAGCGTCGCGCGCTGTTGCCTTCGTTCCTGGCCTACCAGGTGCCGCTGCGCCCCGAGCGACGGCTGACGGCCGACAACGGCGCCGAAGTGGAGCGTCTGGTTCGCTCGCGGTCCGGCCCCACCTGGCCGCAACAACCCGAATTCGCGGACGCCATGAGCAAGATGCGGTCCGCGATCCGGATTCCGGGCGTCGCACATTCCACACTGGAGTACCAGCGTTGGGCCTTCCGCAGCCAGCTCCGCCCCGAGGGCCGACGTTTCATGCGTTTGATGGATCAGGTTCTTCGCATTCCGATCGTCCAGATTCACGGCGAACTCGACCCGTACGTGCTCACCCGTACCGTGCGACGCGACAAGCACTGGGCTCCCGGCGAGAAACTGCGCACCATTGCCGGAGTCGGCCACTACGCGCATCAGGAAGCCCCCGAGCGCGTCAACCGCGAACTCGGGGACTTCCTCAACGAGAACTGACCGCTACGAGAACTGATCGCTACAGAATGCAGGCGCCTGTCGGCACTGGCGTCGAGGCCGACGCAGCTGCATTCAACTGGCGCGAGACTTCCTGGGCGGTGAGGACGAATCCGGTGTCGCTGTCGTCGACGGCAGCACCGAACACGACGCCGAGGACCCGCCCCTGATCGTCGACCATCGGCCCACCGGAGTTGCCCTGCCTGATGGATCCGCGGACGGTGTAGACCTCACGTTGAGTGGTTCCGGCCTTGTAGATGTCCGGTCCGTTCAGGTTCAGAACCTCACGAACGCGGGCTGCGCTGGCCGTGTACGGACCGCCGCCGGGGTAACCGAGCACCAACGCGTTGTCGCCGGTCTGAGCCTGCTCCGGAGCAAACGGCAGCACCGGTGCGTCCAGTCCGGGAACCGCCAGAATCGCGATGTCGACGGCAGAGTCGAAGAGAACCACCTGCGCGGGCAGCGCGCCCTCCATGGTGTCCACCGTGATGCTCTCGGTTCCGGCCACCACGTGGGCGTTGGTCATGACGCGTTCGGGGGCGACGATGAATCCGGATCCCTCGAGCGCGCGCTGGCAACTCGGTGCGACGCCGTTGATGCGTAGAACACTCGGGCGCAACTGCGCAGCCAACGGACTGGCGAGAACGCTCGCGTCGGGTGCTTCGACCTCGGTGATGGGCGTGCGCCCGAACGGGCCGATGACGTCCGGCAGGCCGGAGGTGTCGAGCAACGCCGAGAACTCGGTCGGGATGCGGCGCAGCCACTGCGGCGCCAGTTCGTCCACGCTGGCGAGAACGTCCGAACCACGAACAGCGGCGGCAATATTCGGCTGCGACGAGGAAGTAAGCGGAATCGCGAGCAACCACGCCGCGACCACGACGGCCACCGCCTGTAGACCCGCACCGATGACGCTGTCGACGGATCGGGCCGTCGGACTGTGCATTCCGCTGCGCGCCGCGCGGCCGAGCACCATGCCGGCGACCTCGCCGATGATGACCAACACCACGATCAGCGAGATGCCCGCGAGGATGCGCAGCTTGCCTTCGGTGACGTGCACGAGCAGGTGTGGCGCCAACAAAATTCCGGCGACGGCGCCGAGTATCACGCCGACGAACGCCAACGCCGACGCCACCGCGCCCTGACGCCATCCGGACGTGGCCGCGATGAGCGCGACCAGAACGATGGCGATGTCCACCCAACGAGAACCTGTCATCGCGGCACCGCCGAATCCTCGACACCTTCACCGAACTCGGACAGCGCTGTGTCCAGGTCTCTCACGTCCTCGTAGTTCCACGGAATCTCCCAGCCCGACACCGTGAACAGCGCCGCGAGGATTCCTGCAGTGAACCCCCAGACCAGCATGCCGTCGGCGCGGAACGCCGGGCCCTGGTATCCGAGGGGGTGGCGAACCTGAAACCGGTTGTCGGGGTCGAGCAACGTGCGCAGCGGCACCCTGGCCACCCGTCCGACCTCGCCTTCGTCCTGAATGCCCACCGCCGTCGGCTGCTCCCAGTAGCCGAGCACCGGCGTCACGTCGAAACCCGACGGCGGGATGAAGATCTCCGGCAGCACGGTGAGCGGCTGAACTCCGCTCGGATCGAGCCCGGTCTCCTCCTGCGCTTCACGCAGCGCGGTGCCGATGGGGCCGTCGTCGCCCGGGTCGGCGGCGCCGCCCGGGAATGCGACCTGTCCGCTGTGCTGACGCATCGTCGACGCACGTTGGGTCAGCAACACGTCTGCGCCCTCGGGCAATCCGCCGACGGCAAGAGGGTCGGCCTCGCGAGGTCCGCCGAAGAGCACGAGCACCGCGGCCGGACGCGTTACGGTGCCGCGCGGCGCGCGACGCTCGAGGACGGGGTTGATCCGGTGGGGATCGGTGGGTTGATTGTCGGCGACAGCACGCAACCACTCGGGAACCGGTGTACTCATACGACGACTCCCAGATATTGCGCCGCAGCGGCGGCGATTTCGTCCGCACTGCGGAAGGGTTGGGGCAAGACCTTGGCGACCGTTCCATCCGCGCGCACGAGCACCGAGACAGGCAGCACCGGCGGTGCGCCCACCGCGATCCGCACCTTGCCGTCACCGTCCTGGACGCCGGGCAAACGCACCGAGTAGTCGATGAGTCGCGTCAAAGCGTTCTCCTGATTCGGATCCGAGTGCACAGTCAGCACGTTGATGCTGCCGTCGGCGCGCTCCGCGAATTCCTGAAGGTACGGAAGCTCTTCGGCACACGGCGCACACCAGTACGCCCACAGATTGAGCAGAGTCGGTTTTCCGCCCACCGCTGCGGCAAGGTCGACGGGCGCTCCGTCGGACACGCAGTCGAGGGTGATTCCGGCGAGAGCCGAGCCGGCAGGCGCTTCACCGGTCGGAGTCGGGCAGGGGGCCAGAGCCGCCTGGCTACGGAGTTGATCGAGCGATTCCGACGACGGAGTGAACGTCGGCGGCTGATACGCGGACGACGACGGACCTGTCGAGGTGGGCGTCGTGTCGTCTCCCCCACGCGGCCAGATCGCCACGACGAGAGCCGCGACGACCACGAGCGCAGCGAGAGACCATCTTCCAGCACTTGTCATCGGCGATCACAACCCTGCCAGGGCGAGCAGATGATCGGTCTCGGGGCCTTTCACCAGGGCCGCGGCCTCGGTTTTGTCGGTCGGGCCGAGCCCGTACGACGGGCAGTCCTTGGCCAGTACGCACACACCGCACGCGGGCTTGCGCGCGTGGCAGACCCGTCGGCCGTGAAAGATCACGCGATGCGAGAGCAGTGTCCATTCCTTACGTTCGATCAGTGCCCCGACGGCGTGTTCCACCTTGACGGCATCTTCTTCCTCGGTCCACTTCCACCGCCGCACGAGCCGGCCGAAGTGGGTGTCGACGGTGATTCCCGGAATGTCGAAGGCATTGCCCAGCACGACGTTCGCGGTCTTGCGTCCGATGCCTGGGAGTTTCACGAGATCTTCGAGCTTGTTCGGGACCTGACCGTCGTGGCGTTCGAGTAGTGCCTGACCGAGTCCGATCAACGACGTCGTCTTGTTCCGGTAGAAGCCGGTGGAGCGGATGTACTCCTCGAGTTCGGTCCGATCGGCTTCCGCGTATGCCTTCGCGTCGGGATAACGCGCGAAGAGCGCGGGGGTGACCATGTTGACGCGGACGTCCGTGCACTGCGCCGACAGAATTGTCGCCACTGCCAGTTCCAACGGAGTCGTGAAGTCGAGTTCGCAGTACACGTGCGGGAAAGCTACCGCGAGCTCACGATTCATCCGACGCGCCCGGCGTACCAATCCAAGGTGTGATTCTTCCTTCCGCGCACCCCCCGAACGCGGTTTCTTCCGCTGCTCTGAACTGCCTGTCGGGGTGGTCTGCACTCAGACAACTGTACGGATACGACATGAGTGGAGACTCCGTCGTGTCGATTCTGAGACCTTCGACGTGTTTACTTCCCCCTATGCAAGGACTCGCAGTAATTCTCTTTCCGCTACTGCTGATGCTCTTTGCCCTGGCGATGGAACGAGTCGAAGGGCGATTGCGTCGGCTCTCGGTTCAAGAGCACGAAGTAGAAGACTTCCTCGATCAGGCAAGTCACGACGATGTCGCCCGCCTGGCAAGCGATGGGTTTCCCCATGCTTTCGCGCGCTTCCACCGGAAGCGGAAGGGCCGTCAGTCGGAGGCTCCCGAGAGCGCCAGCCTGGGCGAAATCCGGACACAACGGGCAAGTTGACGGCCATACAAAGTAGTCACCGCAGCGGATTCCGGAAGAATTTTCGGCTCTTACGTGGCATCAATCACTCGCCGCGAGCTATCGGGACGTAGACTTCGATGCCGTACCTGTTGCATTGAACACAGATTGCATTGGACACAGTGTCTCACTCATGAGGGCTGAGCCTGTGTACGACGGTTTGTGCGCAGCACGGGTACAAAGATAGATAGCGCAAAAATGACACCACAAACGAACAAATCCCAACAAGGAGCGCACGTGGACGACGTCCTGGCAAGAGCCGGCATCTTCCAAGGAGTCGAGCCCTCAGCGGTAGCGGCGCTGACAAAGCAGCTGCAGCCCGTCGACTTCCCCCGTGGACATGTCATCTTCAACGAAGGTGAGCCCGGTGACCGCCTGTACATCATCGTGTCCGGCAAGGTGAAGATCGGTCGACGCTCACCCGACGGTCGCGAGAACCTGCTGACGATCATGGGCCCGTCCGACATGTTCGGCGAACTGTCCATCTTCGACCCCGGCCCCCGCACCTCGACGGCGACGACCGTCACCGAGGTTCGCGCCGTGAGCATGGATCGCGACGCTCTCAAGGCATGGATCCAGCAGCGCCCCGAGATCGCCGAGCAGCTGCTGCGCGTTCTCGCCCGCCGACTGCGTCGTACCAACAACACCCTGGCCGACTTGATCTTCACGGACGTTCCCGGCCGTGTCGCCAAGGCGCTCCTGCAGCTCGCGCAGCGCTTCGGCACTCAGGAAGGTGGCGCACTGCGCGTCACTCACGACCTCACGCAAGAAGAGATCGCCCAGCTCGTCGGCGCTTCCCGCGAGACCGTCAACAAGGCGCTCGCCGATTTCGCACACCGCGGATGGCTGCGCCTCGAAGGCAAGAGCGTCCTGATCTCGGATTCCGAGCGTCTGGCTCGTCGCGCACGCTAGTTCTTCCTTCTCGACTCTTTCGGCCGCTCCCGCACTATGCGTGGGCGGCCGAAGTCGTTTCCTGGACTCTTGTTGTACCTATCAGTAAAGTCTGTACCGATAGGTACACGCCCAACCGAGAGGCCATGTCATGACCGTCCGAGCACCGATTCCGCCTTTCACCCACGAAACCGCCGTCCAGAAGGTCCGCCTCGCCGAGGACGGCTGGAATTCGCGCGATCCGCAGAAGGTGTCACTCGCCTACACGCCGGACAGTTGGTGGCGCAATCGGTCCACGTTCGTCATCGGCCGATCCGAGATCGTCGAACTTCTGACCGAGAAGTGGACCCGCGAGCTGGACTACCGCCTGATCAAAGAACTGTGGGCCCACGACGGCGACCGCATCGCGGTTCGATTTGCCTACGAGTGGCACGATCACGACGGGCAGTGGTTCCGCTCCTACGGCAACGAGAACTGGGAGTTCGACGCCGACGGCCTCATGCACCACCGTCATGCCTGCATCAACGACGTCGCCATCGCGGAGAACGACCGAAAGTTCTTCTGGGATTCGACAGGACCACGCCCGCAGGATCATCCAGGCCTGAGCGAGCTGGGCCTGTAATGGAATGGGCCTGTAATGGAAGGATGAATCCATGGTCAGACAGGTAGCTGAACGCTCCGACACGATTCCCGCGCTCGCGAACGTGTTCCGCACCTACGGGTTCGACGGAGCAAGCCTGGCCGTCATCACCGAACACACCGGGTTGGGCAAAGGCAGTCTCTACAACTTCTTTCCGCGCGGGAAGGAAGAAATGGCCGAGGCGGTGCTCGACGAGGTCGCCGGATGGTTTCGCGCCGAAGTCTTCGAACCGCTTCGAGCAGAGTCGGTTCCACCGAGTCAGCGTGTCCAGAGCATGTTCGTTACCGTGGCCGACTACTTTCGGTCCGGGCAACGCATTTGCCTGTTCGGCGCATTTGCACTCGGTGAAGAGCGAAGCCGCTTCGGTACCAAGGTGAGAACCTACTTCGACGAGTGGACAGTCGCTCTCGCGGCGGCACTCGCCGGCGCCGAAGATTCCATCGGACTCGCCGAAGTAGCCGTGGCCGGGATCCAAGGCGCAATCGTGATGTCTCGAGCGCTGGACGACAGCGCCGTATACAGCCGAGTGACGACGAAACTCGAAGATCGACTGATGCAGACACTCACGCCGTAACGCATACCGCACGACCGCAAAGGCATTTGTGCCACGGCATCCACCTGGCATGCTCGAAAAGGCACGCACAAGACGAAAGGAACCCATGCTCTCGTCCGAGACGGTGATCGCATCCACGGCTTCGGGGAAGATCCGCGGCCGAAAGCGTGACGGTTCCTACTACTTCGGTGCGATCCCCTATGCCCGCGCGGGGCGTTTCGAGAAACCTCGCCCGGTGGAACCGTTCTCCGACGTCTTCGACGCCACGGCTCTCGGAACGGTATTCCCCCAACCACCTTCACGTCTCGAACGGATCATGGGACCGCCGCTCCCCGAACCGGAGCTCAGCGAGGACAGCTTCACCGTCACGGTCACAACCCCGTCGCTGAACGGTCGCCGCCCGGTGATGGTGTGGCTGCACGGCGGCGGATACTCCAGTGGCGGCGGCTCCCTCCCCTGGTACGACGGCGGGGCTTTGTCAGCCGCGGGCGACGTCGTCGTGGTGTCGGTCAACTATCGCGTCGGTGTGCTCGGATACCTCCTCCTCGACGGCGTCAGCGAAGGCAATCTCGGGGTCCACGATCAGATCGCGGCGCTCGAGTGGGTACGCGAGAACATCGAGGCATTCGGTGGCGACCCCGATTCGGTCACCGTATTCGGGCAGTCGGCCGGCGCTCATTCCATTGTGAATCTGTTGGGCAGTAACAACTCTCGAACTCTGTTCCGTCGAGCAATTCTGCAGAGCACCCCGCGGCCGGACCTCAACTTCACGCAGGCTGCCGCGATAGAGAACGGTGAAACGTTTGCCCGACTGCTCGACGGAGATCCTCGGACCGCGCCACTTTCCCACATCCTCGACGCATTCCGCGGCACGGCAATCGAGTTCAGCCGGCGGTCCCCCAATGTCGTGCATCCGCCCTTCGCACCGATTTCCGAACTGGAACCCGTGACCCGGACCTTCGACGCAGCGCCTGACGTCATCGTGGGATACACCCGCGACGAGGGATCCGCTTTCCTGCGCGACGTGGCGGGAGCACCCGATCCCGAACGCGTCGCCGAAAAAGCACTGACACAGAACATGTTTGCCGAGCCGGCGATGGAGCTGGCCGATGCCTTCACCACGGCCGGCGCGTCGGTGTACACGTATCGCTTCGACTGGGCACCGACGGAAGACGTCTTCGGAGCCACCCACTGCATCGAACTACCCTTCGTGTTGGGAACCGAGCAGTCCTGGCAGGGCTCACCGATGCTGGGCAGCAGCGACTGGCAGAGCATCGACGCACTGGGCCGACGGATACGCCGGCACTGGACGTCGTTTGCGCACACGGGAAGTCCGGACAACAGCGAAACGTGGGAGAAGTACACCTCGGCCCAACCGATCGGAATCACCTTCTCCTGAGCAACTTCGGGCGCCTACCCACTCGCCGCAATCCCGTCTAGGATTGCTCCATGGACATGCCCAAGCTCCTCGACGGGCGACTCAAACTCCGCCATCTACTGCTCGTCGACGCGTTGAGCCGTCAGGGCAGTGTGGTCGGTGCCGCTGCTGCACTTCACATCACACAACCCGTCGCGACCCGCAGTCTGCACGACATCGAGTCCATTCTCGGTGTCTCGCTCTTCGATCGCGGCCCACGCGGAATCACCCCGACCATTTTCGGCGAGGCCTTCACAACTCATGCGCGGGCCGTGATCGCGCAGCTGACCGAAGCCGGGCGGCACGTCGTCGAACTTGCCGACGCCAATCGCGGAACGGTCATCGTGGGAACACATCTCGCCGGATCCAACGTGCTGCTTCCCGGCGCCATCGCACGCCTGAAGGTTCACCACCCGCTGCTCACCGTCGTCGTGCGCGAAGGTACGCCCGAACAGTTGCTCACCGATCTGGAAGCGGGCCGAATCGACCTGATCGTCGGCCGGCTCACCTCACCTACCGATGACACCGCGATACGACGGAACCTCTACGCCGAATCCGTCGAACTCGTCACCCGCGTGGATCACCCGCTCGCTCTTCGTGAGGACGTCCAACTCGAAGAGTTGCGCGGCTTCCCCTGGATCCTGCCCGGGGTCGAGACAGTGCTCCGCCGCGAGCTGGAGGAGTTCTTCGCCCGCAACGGCTTGCCGTTGCCCGAAAATCGGGTCGAGGCAACCTCTTTCCTCACCGTGCGTCAACTGCTGGTCGAGACCGACATGATCGCGGTACTGCCGAGCCTCATCCCCCGCGACGACGCGCGCTTGACCACCCTGTCCATCACACTCGATCCGATCGGGCACAGCGTCGGCATCACATCGTCGGCGACTCGCACGTCGAGTCCGTCCGCTCAGGCCCTCATCGCGACGCTGGAGTCCTTTGCAGCCGAGCTCATGCGACCGTGAAACGCCGATCGGCCCGTTCCCTCCAGGGGGAACGGGCCGATCGGATCAATCCGGTACTCAGGCGTTTTCGGAGACGCGAATTTCCTCGTGCTCCAAGCCCCGCGACGAATCGGGGACAATCTTGAACAGGGCGATGGCGCCGACCAGGCTGATCGTGCACACCCCGGCGAGATACCAGGTCACACCTGCCGAAGATCCAGTGGCGTCGAGCAGAGCCGTGGCGATCATCGGTGCCAGTCCACCGCCGAGAATCGCACCACTCTGGAGGATCAGAGACGAGCCGGAATAGCGGACCTTGGCCGGGAAGGTGTCGGCGATGATGCTGCCCTGGACACAATGTGTGACCGGAACGATCAGGCCCATACCCAGGAACGCGATGACGGCGACCATTTTGTTCTCGGTGTTGAGGAGCGGGAAGAACACGATGCACCACAACAGGATTGCGGCTGATCCGCCGATGAACATGTGTCGACGCCCGTACTTGTCGGCGATCTTGGTCCAGAACGGGATGGAAAGGAACCACAGGACTGCGGCAGCGGTCACGCTGAGCACGAGGAACTGCTTGTCGTAGCCCAGATGTTGCGTGCCGTACGACAGAGTGAACACCATGAAGGCGTACGCCACGGCGGAGTTCGCCAAGCACGCGGCAAGCGTGAGAGACAAACGGGGGAAGCCGACCTTGAGCGACTCACGCAGCGGGAAGCGAACTATTTCGCCCTTCTCCATGACCCCGGCAAATGACGGCGACTCGGTGACGCGCAGGCGGATCACCAAACCGATCGCCACCAGAACGAAGCTCAGCAGGAAGGGGATTCGCCAACCCCACGACGCGAATGCGGAGTCCGACATCACGGCGTTGGTCGTCAGGAAAATGCCGTTGGCGAGAACCAGTCCGGCAGGTGTGCCCATCTGCGGGAAACCTGCATACAGATTCTTCTGCCCGGCAGGCGCATGCTCCATCGACATGAGTGTCGCGCCGGCGCCTTCACCGCCAAGACCGATGCCCTGAACGACGCGCATGGCCACCAGGAGGACGGGTGCCCAGAACCCGATGGAGTCGTAGTTCGGGATGAGGCCGATGAGTGTGGACCCGACGCCCATCATCACCAGCGAGACCACGAGCGTGGCCTTGCGCCCGATGCGGTCACCGAAGTGCCCGAACACGAGTCCACCTACCGGCCGTGCGATGAACCCGACGGCGAAGGTGCTGAAGGCAGCCAGCGTGCCGGCCGTGGGGCTCAGGCTCGGAAAGAATTGTTTGTTGAAGATCAGCGCGGCGGCTGTGCCGTAGAGGAAGAAGTCGTACCATTCGAGAGTTGTGCCGGCCAGGGTTGCCATGGCAACTCGGCTGCGGGCAGCTTTCTCCGGCAACGGCTTTCCGTCACTCGTCGTGCTGTTGGATATCTTGTCTGACATCGCGGAACCTATCGATTGGATGGGGCAGGCGGACGATGAAATCTGTAGTCACCGACCCCGTCTTCGGGATTGTCGGCATCACGAGCGTCGTCGATCGTTGTGTTTGGAATTGTGCTCGCTCGAGACATGACTCACAAATGCCGAATTCACCGTCCGCCATACCGGAAAGGGTATAGCCGGGGCCTCAGGCGAGACCCAGGAAGCGTTCGGCATTCCCCCGCGAAATCAGTTGGCGCGCAGTATCGTCCAAGAACTCACTCTTGCGAACCACCTCACCGACCGGACGCTCCCCCAAGGGGTACGGGTAATCGCTACCCACCATCACACGGTCCACCCCCACCGTGTCCACCAACAGTCGCAGCGCACGCTCGTCGAAGACGACGGAATCCACGTAGAACCTTCCCAGGTAGTGCGAAGGAGGGAACTCCGACGTACCGATGATGTCGTTGCGGCCGTGCCAGGCGTTTTCCATCCGTCCCAACCAGAACGCGAAAGATCCACCACCGTGCGCAAATCCGATCTTCAGGCGATCGTCGATCTTGTCGAACACTCCACCGAGAATCAGTGCGAGTATCGACAGGTGCGTTTCGGCCGGCATCGCGGTGAGCCACTGCGCCATCCACCGGTCGAGACGCGGGGAGTTGGCCATGTCCCACGGGTGCACGAAGACGGGCACGTCCAGCGACGCACAGTGTTGCAGGAACGTCACCACGCCCTCGCTGTCGAGGTCCAGATCGCCGACATGATTGCCGATCTCGACACCGCGGTGCCCGTTCGCGATGCACCGCTCCAACTCACGGCACGCTGCGTCGGTGTCCTGCAGAGGCACCTGGCAGAACGGAATCAACCGATCCTTCGCCGGCTCCACGATCTCGAGTGCGAGGTCGTTGAAGATCCGTGCAATGCGGCTTGCCTGCTCACCGCTCCGGCCGTAGTTGAAAAACGCCGGAGTAGGTGAGACGACCTGCGTCTGCACGCCGTCGGCATCCATGTCCCGAAGCCGCACCTCGGCGTCCCAGGCATCGGACTGGATGCGGCGGAACTCCTTGGTGCCCATCATGATCATTGCTTCGGTTTCCGACTCGACCTTCAGCCACGGCGCTTGCGGCCCCGCGTCTTCGGTCAGATCCGGCCACCCGTTTGGCACGTAATGGGTGTGGATGTCGATCAGGTTGCTCATAGCTCAGCCCTTGCCGGGATGGAGCGTGCCGCACTTGTCACACGTGCGGGCTTCTTCGCTCTCGTAGAACTTGACGAACACCGGCGGCAGGTCGGCCACGATGTCGCGCACCTGAAGTTCGACCTCGTGAATCTTGTGGTCGCATTCGAGGCAGTACCACTGGAACTTCTCGAGCGTGCCTTCCTTGCGGACGCGTTCGATGACCAGGCCGATCGAGCCCGCGGTGGGACGCTGGGGCGAATGCGGAATGTCTCCTGGCAGCAACCAGGTTTCGCCCTCCCGAATGTCGACACGCTGAGGACCGTCTTCGGTCATCACGTTGACGTGGATGTCGCCTTCGAGCTGGTAGAACCACTCCTCGTACGGATCGAGGTGATAGTCGGTCCGCTGGTTGGGGCCGCCGACGACCTGCACGATGAAGTCGTCTCCGAGCGCCATCGTCTGATTGTTCACTGGCGGCTGCAGCAGGTGGCGGTTGTCGTCGATCCACTTCTTGAAGTCGATGACGGGAGGAATCGTGGTCATGATGCATTCTCCGTATCTTCGGACGCCGAGCGCTTGGAGGCGGGCACGTACGCCACGCCGGAAATTTCGATGAGCAGGTGAGGGTGGGGCAGTTGGTGAACAGCCACAGTCGTTCTCGTCGGACCGTTTTCGTCGAACAGTTCGGCGTACACCTCGTTGTATCCGCCGAAGTCGTTCATCGACACCAGGTAGGAGGTGACCTGAACCAGATCACTGAGTTCTCCGCCCACTTCGGCGAGGATTGCCGCGATGTTTTCGATGACGGCACGGGTCTGGGCCCGAATGTCGAGCGCCGTCGTCCCCATCTCGTCGACCTCGACGCCGACAAACGTGTTGTCGGGCCGACGCGAGCTGGTACCGGAGACGTAGACGAAGTCACCGACCACCTTGACATGCGGGAACTTTCCGCGCGGCTTTGCCAGCTTCTCGATGACCTGCGCCCCACTCATCGCTTCACACATTTCACCGTGACGGTTCCGAGGCCGTCGATGGTGCACTGGGCGACGCCCTCGTCGAGTCGCACAGCTGCGGTGGCGGCACCGGCCAGAATTACCTGACCGGCGCGCAACGGAATTCGGCGTCGACGCGCGATGTCGAGCAGTGCATGCAAAGCTCGCGCCGGATCGCCGAGAATGGCCGCCGTGGTTCCGAGTGCCGTCTCGCCGCCGACTTCCATACGCACGGAACGGTCCTCGACGTTCTGCAGCGGCAGCCACCGCCCGATCACGTATCCGGCCGCGCTGGTGTTGTCGGCGACGACGTCGGTGTAGGTGAAGCGGAAGTCGCGGTAGCGCGAGTCGATGATCTCCATCGCCGGAGCCAGCGCGTCGACACAGCTTTCGATGTCGACGTTCGGATCGTCGAGATCGACGTCCTTCGACAGCCGGTATGCCACTTCGGGTTCGATCTTGGGATGAATGAACGTCCTCAGGTCGACTTCGCCGCCGTTGCTCACGCACATCGTGTCGGTCAGCTGACCGACGATCACTTCGGACACACCCATCTGCGCCATCTTCGCCTGACTGGTGAAGCCGAGCTTGATGCCCACAATCGATTCGCCACGGCTGGTGCGTCGTTCGAGGAGTTCGTTCTGGATCCGGTAGGCCTCGTCGATGTCGATGGTGTGTTCGTCGGCGAGGCTCGGGGTGTCGGTGCGACTCTGTTGAGCGTCGTCGAGGCGACGTGCGAGTGCGGATACGGTGTCTTCTTGGGCTGTCATCACGCCTCGCTCATTTCTGGAAAACTTTTGCGGTTTCGATGTTCACAGTTGCACACATACGTTCGTCGGTTCGGTGTAGAAGTGCAGCGAGGACTCGCCACCCTCACGTCCGATGCCGGACAAGCCCATACCGCCGAAGGGAGATCGCAGTTCACGGGTGAACCACGTGTTGACCCAGGAGATTCCGACGTTCATCTTCTGCGCGACGCGGTGTCCACGGCGCAGGTCGTTGGTCCACACAGAGGCAGCGAGGCCGTACTCGGTGTCGTTTGCCAGTGCGATCGCCTCGGCTTCGGTCTCGAACGGAATGAGTGCCGCAACGGGTCCGAAGATCTCCTCGCGCACGGCGCGATCCTTGTTGGTCAAACCCGTCCACAGGGTGGGTTCGATCCACGACCCGCCGGCAAGCTCCTGCCCGAGATCCGGAATGCCGCCACCGGTAAGCACTTTCGCACCCTCCTGCTCGGCGATCTCGAAGTAGTCGAGAACCTTCTTCCGGTGCGCCTGCGAGATGAGCGGTCCGGTCGTCGTTGCATCGAGCGTCGGGTCGCCCAGACGCAATCCTGCTGCCCGCTCGACGAGTCCACCGGCGATGTCGTCGAAAATACTGCGGTGCACGTACACCCGCTCGGTGCACAGGCAGACCTGGCCGGTGTTGGTGAACACCGACTTGGTCAGACCCGTCAACGCTTCGTCGATGTCGACGTCGTCGAAGACGATCGCGGCGTTCTTGCCTCCCAGTTCGAACGAGACCGGACGGACCCGCGGCGCAACGGTTTTCATGACATGCGAACCCGTTGCCGAAGATCCGGTGAAGGTGACGCCGTCGATGCCGGGGTGCGTGGTGAGGAACTCGCCGGCGGAGTTCGCACCGAACCCGTGGACGACGTTGTAGACGCCGGCAGGCAGGCCTACTTCTTCGAGTACCTCGGCCAGCAACGACGCAGTCGCCGGGGTTTCCTCGGAGGGCTTGACCACCACGGAGTTTCCGCACGCGAGCGCGGGCGCGACCTTCCAGGTCAGGAGAAGCAGCGGCAAGTTCCACGGAACGATCACGGCGACGACGCCGAGCGGCTTGCGGATCGCGTAGTTCAGCGCCTGCTTGCCACCCGCGAGATCCGTGACAAACGATTCCTGTCCCGCTGCGGCGACGATGTCGGCGAAGGTGCGGAAGTTCGTCAGGGCGCGCGCGACGTCGAGTTCGCGTGCCTGCGTGATCGGCTTGCCGGTGTCCGCCATCTCTGCGGCGACGAACTCTTCGAATCGCTCCTCGATCCGGTCGGCGGCGCGTCGCAGCAGAGCCGTCCGCTCTCGAACCGGCGTATCGGCCCAACCGTTGCCCAGAGCGCGTCTGGCAGAGGTCACGGCCCGATCGACCAGGGCCTTGTCGGCCTCGTGGACCCGGGCGAGAACACGGCCCGTTGCCGGGTCGACCTGATCGAAGCTCGACGACTCGTCGGGTTCGACATAGGAGCCGTCCACGTAATTGCGGATCCATCCGTCGCATTGTGAGGTCATGGACTAACTATTGGCCCGTGACCCATATCAAACAAATGCAAAAACTGCCGCCAGCTATACCTCGATCGGCATAGATGGCGGCAGTTCGGTCAAACAACTCAGCCCGCTATGTCGGCGCCGAACGCCTCAGCGACGCAGATACGCCAACTGCACATTGACGGATTTCTCCGCCACCGGCCACAGCTTCGGGTCCACGTCGGAGTAGACGTGCTCGACAACGTCGCGAACCGAGGCCGACTCCCCCAACGTCGACAGAGCGGCTCGCACCTGGTCCAGACGCTCCTCGCGGTGAGCCAGGTACTGCTGCGAAATCGTCTGCAGATCGGGTAGGTCCGGACCGTGCCCGGGCAGAACCGTCAGTCCTTCGCCGAGTGCGGCCAGGGATCGCAGCGAGGTGAGGTAGTCCCCCAGATCACCGTCGGAATCGTCGAGGACTGCCGTGCCGCGGCCGAGAATGGTGTCGCCCGTCAGCACGCTCGCGTCGTTCTCGACGACTATCGACACCGAGTCGGCGGTATGGCCCGGCGTCGCGAGAATCCGCAACTTCAGGCCCGCCACCTCGATCACTTCACCGTCGACAAGCGCCGAAGCGCCCCCGCGAAGAAAAGTGGGGTCGACGGAACGCACTGGAGCCGAAGTCAATTCATGGAAACGGTCCACCCCGCCGGTGTGGTCGTAGTGCCGGTGCGTGATCAAGGTCAGTGCTACCGGACCGATACCAGCGACACGTTGCAGGTGTTCCTCGTCGTTGTCGCCTGGATCGACGACAACACACTCGACGCTGCCGGGAGCATGCAGAATCCAGGTGTTCGTACCGTCCAGCGTCATCATGCCCGGATTGTTCTCGAGCAAGACCGAAGCGATGTCGGTGACGCGGCGAAGCTGCGCGTAGGCGGGATGGACCGTCGACATCAGCGAACTTCGACGATCAGTTCCACCTCGACCGGAGAGCCGAGGGGAAGTTCTGCCACACCGACTGCCGAACGAGCGTGGATACCGGCGTCGCCGAGCACCTCGCCGAGGAATTCGGAAGCGCCGTTGATCACGCCGGGCTGACCGGTGAATCCTTCGGCGGATGCCACGAAGCCGACAACCTTGACGACACGAACGACGTTGTCGATGCCGACCAGGGCGTCGATGGCAGCGAGAGCGTTGAGCGCGCAGGTGCGAGCCGCGGCCTTGGCGTCCTCATCCGACACGCCCGCGCCGAGCTTGCCGGTCAGCGTCAGTTTTCCGTCGACGAACGGGAGCTGACCCGACGTGTACACGTGGTTGCCGCTGCGAACCGCGGGAACGTACGCAGCGACGGGTGCCGCGACGGCGGGAAGTGCAATGCCCAGTTCGGCGAGACGCTCCGACCAGGTCTGTGTTGCCTCTGCCATGTGATTCAGCCCTTCGGACGCTTCATGTACGCGACGTGCTGCTCGCCCGACGCGCTCGGCAGGACTGCGACGAGCTCCCAGCCGTCGACACCCCAGTTGTCGAGAATTGCCTTCGGATTGTGGACCAGCAACGGAGTCACGGTGTATTCCCAGGAAGTTATTTCGCTCATGCGGTGAGCCTATCCCGCGTACATCTTCGGCCCCAGACTTATAGGCTCGCGGTGTGGTTGCATCCCAAGATGAGCTGAGCAGGACCTGGCCCGAGTCCGCGACGAAGGCCCGCCTGCACTTTGTGTCAGGTAAAGGCGGAACCGGTAAGTCCACGGTTGCCGCTGCGTTGGCGCTTGCGTTGGCCGAAGGCGGCAAGCGCGTTCTCCTCGTGGAGGTCGAGGGCCGCCAGGGAATCGCGCAGCTCTTCGACGTACCGCCGCTTCCACCGCAGGAGACCAAGGTCGCGGCCGCCGAAGGTGGCGGTGAAGTAATGGCTCTGGCCGTCGACATCGAGACCGCGTTCCTCGAATACCTCGAAATGTTCTACAACCTCGGCTTCGCCGGCCGGGCGATGCGTAAGTTCGGCGCCATCGAATTCGCCACCACCATCGCTCCCGGCCTTCGCGACGTTCTCCTCACCGGCAAGATCAAGGAGTGCGTCATCCGCACCGATCGAACCGGCAAACGCGTGTACGACGCCGTTGTCGTCGACGCTCCCCCGACCGGACGAATCGGCAGCTTCCTCGACGTCACCAAGGCGATGGCCGATCTTGCCAAGGGCGGCCCGGTGCACTCCCAGAGTGAAGGCGTCGTTCGGCTGCTGCACTCGCCGGAGACCGTCGTACATCTGGTTGCACTTCTCGAAGCGCTGCCCGTTCAGGAAACTGCCGACGCTGCCGCAGAACTGGCGCGTGACGACCTCAACCTCGGTGCCATCATCGTCAACCGCGCCAGCCCGAGGTTCTTGCCCGAAGATCAACTCTCCGGTGCTGCAGCCGGCAATATCGATGCAGCTTCGATCCGGTCGACGCTCTCCGATGTCGGCATCGATCTGTCGGACGACGACTTCGCCGGCCTGCTCACCGAGACGATCGAACACGCGTCGGTGCTCGAAGCTCAAGAATCCAGCGCCGAGAAGCTCCGCGAGATCGACGGGGCTCGGGTGCAACTCCCCGCACTCGCCGACGGCGTCGATCTCGGTGGACTGTACGAACTTGCCGAATACCTCACGGAACAGGGCGTGTGATGACCGAGACCACCGAGAACGTGACGGTCGGCAGTTCCAGGACCGGCCGACGCGCAGCTCCTGCCCTCGATATTTCGGCGATCATCAAGGACCCGACGGCCCGGATCGTGGTGTGTTGCGGCGCAGGTGGCGTCGGCAAGACCACGACGGCGGCGTCGCTGGCGTTGCGTGCCGCCGAAGAGGGCCGACGCGTAGTCGTACTCACCATCGATCCGGCCCGTCGCCTCGCACAGGCCTTGGGTGTGGCCGAACTCGACAACACTCCGCAGCCGGTGAAGCTGGGTCCCGAAGCCACGGGCGAACTGCACGCGATGATGCTGAACATGCGTCGGACTTTCGACGAGATGGTCATCGAACATTCGAGCCCTGAGAAGGCCGAGCAGATCCTGGCGAACCCCTTTTACCAAACCGTTGCCACATCGTTCTCCGGAACGCAGGAGTACATGGCGATGGAGAAGTTGGGGCAGCTGGCGTCGAACGACGCGTGGGATCTGGTGATCGTCGATACCCCGCCGTCCCGCAATGCGCTCGACTTCCTCGACGCTCCACAGAGGCTGGGAACATTCCTCGACGGACGGATGATCCGGCTGCTCTCGGCACCCGGCCGTGGCCTGACCAGGCTCGTGGCCGGCGCGATGGGATTGGCACTGAAGGGCGTCTCGACCATCGTGGGAAGCCAAATGCTTTCGGATGCATCGGCATTCGTACAGTCGCTGGACTCGATGTTCGGCGGTTTCCGTGAACGCGCCACGAAGACCTACGAGTTGCTGCGTCAGCCGGGGACTCATTTCCTGGTGATCGCAGCGGCCGAACCCGACGCTCTTCGCGAGGCGGCGTTCTTCGTCGATCGCCTTGCGGGTGATTCGATGCCGTTGGCCGGTTTGGTTCTCAACCGCACGCACCCGACGTTGACGGCTCTGCCTGCCGATCATGCAGTGACCGCCGCCGACAAACTGGAAGCGAAGGAAAATGCGACCGAGGCCGAAGCCCTCACCGCAGCCGTTCTCCGCATCCATGCCCATCGGGCCGTGATCGCGAAGCGAGAAATCGCCTTGCTGAGTCGATTCACCGCAGCTCACCCGAGGGTGCCGCTGATCGGTGTTCCGTCGCTACCGTTCGAGGTCTCGGACCTCGAGGCGCTGCGCGCGGTGGGAGATCAGCTCACTCGTAAGGGCTGATCCCCCCGATCGACCTGGATCAGACTGCTGAGTGATGCTGGCGCTGGTCTTCGAAGAACTCGGACCAGGAGTCGACGTCGGGGTGCTGCTTGAGCAGCGCACGGCGCTGACGTTCGGTCATTCCGCCCCACACACCGAACTCGACGCGATTGTCGAGCGCATCGGCTCCGCACTGCATGAGGACCGGGCAGTGACGGCAGATGGTGGCTGCCTTGCGCTGCGCGGCGCCACGAACAAAAAGTTGGTCGGGGTCGACCTCGCGGCATCGCGCCTTAGTTACCCAGGCAATTCGTGCCTCGGCCTGCTCGATGTCCAAACGGCTACTCGGGGTGGCTGTGTACATTCTGGGTCCCCTCTACAAAGTCTGACCGTCGCCATGAGGCGAGCAGCGCACCATCTCAGCCGTCCCCGCGGTAGCACGGTGAAAGCTGAGACACATTCGTGATCGAGTGTTACGTCGATCACACTGATCACAATTTAGGTAAAGAACGCCCCTAACGCAAGACGGTCGGGGGCATTTTTTGGTACGGCAGTACAAAGCGCGTGTTCAGGAGGTTTTGAACACCCCCAAAACACTGAAACCGGTTCCAATGGGTGGGCACACGTACTCTGTAGATCGTGTCGATTGCAAAAACAGTGGCGAAGCTCGCCGGAAGCTCCGCATTGGCGGGTGTCCTGGTCGCAGGGGTGATGTTCCCGGTGGCCGGCGGATTCGGATTCGCGTCCAATCGCGCTGCCGATACCGTCGACAACGTCTCGGCCGAACTGGTCGAAGGCACGGTCCCCGCGGTGTCTACCATGGTCGATGCGGCAGGCAATCCCATTGCCTGGCTGTACGACCAACGACGCTTCGAAGTCCCGAGCGAGAAGATCTCCAACAACATGAAGTTGGCGATCGTCTCCATCGAGGACCGCCGGTTCCCCGACCACAAGGGCGTCGACTGGCAGGGAACGCTGCGCGCCTTCCTCACCAACACGACGACCGGTGAAGTGCAGCAGGGCGCGTCGACACTCGATCAGCAGTATGTGAAGAACTACCAGCTGTTAGTCGTGGCCAAGACGGATGCCGAGCGCCGCGCCGCCATCGAGACCACCCCGGCCCGAAAGATCCGCGAGATCCGGATGGCCCTGACGCTGGACAAGGAACTCACGAAAGACGAGATCCTCACCCGATACCTCAACCTCGTACCGTTCGGCAACGGATCCTTCGGCATCCAGGACGCGGCCCAGACCTACTTCGGCGTCGATGCCGCAGATCTGACCGTTCCCCAGTCGGCGATGTTGGCCGGCATGGTTCAGTCCAGCTCCGCTCTGAACCCGTACACGAACGTCGAGGGCGTGACCGAGCGTCGTAACACCGTTCTCGACACCATGATCACGAACATTCCGGATCGTGCCGACGAGTTCCGCGCAGCCAAGGAAGAGCCCCTCGGCGTCCTGGAAACCCCCAACAACTTGCCGCGCGGCTGCATCGCTGCGGGCGATCGCGGATTCTTCTGCGACTACGCACTGAAGTACCTCTCGGACGCCGGAATCACGCGCGACCAGATCAACGAGGGTGGTTACCTCATCAAGACCACTCTCGATCCGCAGGTCCAGGCGTCCACCAAGGCCGGCCTGAATGCGAACGCGAGTGCCAACCTCGACGGCATCGCGAACGTGATGAACGTGATCCGGCCGGGCCAGGATTCACACAAGGTCATCGCGATGGCCAGCAGTCGCACGTACGGCCTCAATGCCGACGCCGACGAAACCGTCCAGGCGCAGCCGTACTCCCTCGCCGGTGACGGTGCGGGCTCCGTCTTCAAGATCTTCACGACGGCTGCGGCGATGGAGAAGGGCCTCGGCATCAACGCGACGCTGGACGTGCCCAAGCGCTTCGAAGCCAAGGGCATGGGTAGCGGTGGTGCGGCCGGCTGCCCGGTCTCGACGTACTGCGTGGAGAACGCCGGCAACTACCCACCGACGCTGTCCGTGACCGACGCACTGGCACAGTCCCCCAACACCGCTTTCGTCAAGCTCATCGAGGCGACCGGCGTCACGCCGACGGTCGACATGGCTGTCCGTCTCGGCATGCGCTCGTACGCCGATCCCAACACCTCGGGCTTCGACGAGCGCAGCATGGCCGACTTCCAGAAGGAACAGAACCTCGGTTCGTTCACCCTCGGCCCCACCTGGATCAACCCGCTCGAACTCTCCAACGTCGCGGCCACCCTCGCCTCGCACGGCAAGTGGTGCCCGCCGAGTCCCATCGATTCGGTCTTCGACCGCTACGGCAAGCCGGTGGCCGTCACCGAGCAGGGCTGTGAGCAAGTTGTCGAGCCCGGCCTGGCAGACACACTCGCCAACGCCATGAGCCGTGACGACGTCGGCGCCGGTACGTCGGCCGGTGCCGCGAGTAGCGCCGGATGGAGCCTGCCGATGTCGGGCAAGACCGGTACCACCGAGACCCACAAGTCCTCGGCGTTCCTCGGCTTCACCAACAACCTCGCCGCAGCCGTCTACATCTTCGGCGACTCCCCGACGCCCGGCGAGATCTGCTCGAGCCCGCTGCGCCCCTGCTACAGCGGCAACCTGTACGGCGGTACCGAACCGGCGAGATCCTGGTTCGCGGCAATGAACCCGGTCGCCAACAACTTCGGGCCCACCTCGCTGCCTCCGATCGACGAGAAGTACGCACGGGGATCACAGAACGGCCAGGTTCCCGAGGTTGTCGGCCTGAGCCAGTCGGCCGCGACGTCCCGCCTGCAGGCGTCCGGCTTCACGGTCAATTCCGTGACCACGGCGTCCGGAGCACGGGCGGGAACGGTTACCGGAGTTTCGCCGTCCGGGTCCGCGATCCCGGGTTCGACCGTCACGATCTACATCAGTGACGGTTCCGTGAGGGCTCCGGCAGCACCCGCATCCCCCGCAGCCCCGGCGGCCCCGGCACCGGGCGCGACTCCCCCGGATGCGACTCCGCCCGGAGGCGAACCCGCACCGCCTGCGGGGACCCCGCCGAACTGACGGCCCTGAAAACTGACGGCTCTGAAAACAAGAACGGCCGCGATCTCCGAGTGACTCGGAGATCGCGGCCGTTTTCGGGCTGGTGGCGCGCTACTACAGGCGGGACTTCACTGCTGCAGAGATACGAGCGCCATCGGCCTTGCCCTTGGCCAGCGCGCTGGCGGCCTTGATGACCTGGCCCATCTGACGCATCCCCGGACGCTCGCCGAGCTCCTCGGAAACCTGAGCGAGGGCGGTGTCGACGACGTCGACGAGTTCGGCGTCGGTCAACGGCGTCG